>NZ_JBHVQB010000009.1:0-284586 GCF_042887015.1 Paenibacillus sp. NPDC057967 | reverse complement strand
CACATTTAAGTCGATTCTACCGACTTGCTACCCACTCGACCGCCGCTCAGACACATTTAAGTCGATTCTACCGACTTGCTACCCACTCGACCGCCGCTCAGACACATTTAAGTCGATTCTACCGACTTGCTACCCACTCGACCGCCACTCAGGAACATGTATCTACTTAGCGATGATACGCACCACTATTCCGCTCCATCCGCCGATTCGGCACGTTTAGTTGTGTCACACAACACTATTCCCCGCCATACGCCAATTCTGTACGATTAGTTGTGCCACACAACACTATTTCGCTCCACCCGCCGCTTCTTCACACATGTAGATGTGCCACCACCACTATTCCCCGCTATCCACTAATCCCGAGCGGTCAGGCTCCCACTGATGCCCCACTCCACAGCAACTCGCGTCCCGACTTACGGAAATTGCCGCCACCATACGCCGGCGCATTCAGGCAGGGCCGTCAGACATTCCCGCCGCACGCGCTCAGCCAGCTCCTCCCCGAAGAAAAACGACGTCAACTCCACCGCTTGCTCCACGGATTCGAATTGGTAGTCCATACGCAGCCAGCGATGCTGAAAACCGCATTCCTCCTCAAGCGCCCGATAATAATCGAGCAGGAACTCTGGCGGCTGAGGCGTCTCGTACCCCGTTCCCATCGTTTCAAATATAATCGCCGTCCCTCCCGGGCGCAGCACTCTCTCGATCTCGCTCATGACCAGCCTCAGGTTCTCTCTCCACTCTGGCACACCAGTCGCGCATAAGTAACAGATGCTCCAGCCCGACACGACCAAGTCGATGCAATTGTCCTCCAGCGGCAAGCGCCGGTGATCAGCAACCGCCGTCCCCCAGTGCTTCATCCCAGATGCCCTCAGACGCTCCCCCGTCAGCTTCAGCATCGCAGCAGAGGCATCCGTAGCCAGTATCGACTTCACGCTTGGAGCAAGCGCCAAAGTCAGCCGTCCCGTGCCAGCCCCCATATCCAGCACATCCACTCCCGCAAGCGGCCTAATCTCATTCACAATTTCCATCAACTTGGGCTGCGAAGCAATCAACTGATCGTACCGCTCCGCTTCCCTGCTATAAATCTCATCATGATTCGGCATTGTTCAAACCATCCCCCTTGTTACGTGTTTCCCCTACTCTAAACGTTGCCGTTACGAGAAGGTCAAGCCGCTTCGCCAGGGTTATTTCCGATACCAGACATGCTATAATAGGCGGGAGACTAATTCGGAGGTACACTTGTGCGCAAAAAGCTTTTAATGGCGCTAAGCTACATAGCCGTCGCCATTGTTATTTATTTGTACGGGGAGGCAATCCTCTCCTGGTTCCAGCAGACAGAGAATCTGCTTCTGGTCGCCCTGATGGCTACCGTCATGGCGCTTTTCCCCATCATCCCCTATCCTGTCATCGGCGGAGTGATTGGCGCTGCACTTGGACCATCATTGGGCGCCGCCATCACATGGATCGGATCGGCTGCCGCTTCTATTCTGATGTTTCTGTTCGTTCGATACGCCTTTCAGGAATGGGGCGCACGTGCGCTTCACCGATACAAAAGCATCGACAAAGTAACCACGCTATTCGAGCGGAATGCGTTTCTCGCGATTCTGTTCGCCCGGCTGCTGCCTTTCATCCCATCCATCATCATCAATGTGTACGCAGCACTAAGCAGGGTCGGCTTTCTCTCCTATTCCATCGCTTCTTCCATCGGCAAAATCCCGGCCATGCTCCTCTTTGCTATGGTTGGCGACAATCTGATGAGCGACCCGAAGAGCAGCCTGACAACGGTAGCCGTATACGGCATTTTTCTCGTCATTTCCTTGGGCGCATATCGTCTATGGCAGAAGAAGCGGGCTGCACAAGAGCTTGCATGAGCCTAATGGCAGGTTAGATTTCAGAGCGGTCTCTATGGTAGAATAAGGTCGGTATTCGCCATACAAATAACAACGACATTTATTGTTCTAACGAACCTTATTAGGAGGAATCCCATTTATGCAACGTTTCAGGTTAAAAAGAAGCTTTGGCGCCGCGCTGCTGCTGTGCATCGTATTTGCGCTGATCATGTCAGGCTGCGGGGTCGATCAAGGAAAACCCGCCGACAAGGAGTCGGGCGCGGGCGGCTCAACGCCGACAGAGACAGCTACGCCGTCGCCATCTCCTTCCCCATCGCCTTCGCCTTCTGAGGAGCCGGCCACTGAGCTGGAGCTGCTTGGGCCGGAGAAGCATCCGGTCGTTACGATTGAGATGAGCAACGATGAGATTATCAAAGTCGAGCTGTACCCGGAAGTAGCGCCGAATACCGTCAACAACTTTATTTCGCTGATTGACAAAGGCTACTATGACGGAGTCATCTTCCACCGTGTTATTCCAGGCTTTATGATTCAAGGCGGCGACCCGCAGGGCAACGGCACCGGCGGTCCCGGCTATACGATTAAAGGCGAATTTACGTTTAACGGCTTTACCAACAATCTGACGCATACGAAAGGCGTCATCTCCATGGCACGGACGATGGTTCCAGACTCCGCCGGATCGCAGTTTTTCATCATGACGGAAGACTCTCCGCATCTGGACAATCAATATGCCGCATTCGGCAAAGTGATTGAAGGCATGGAGGCGGTGGACACGATCGTCAATCAGAAGCGAGATGCGGAGGACAAGCCGCTAGAGCCGCTATCGATGAAGAAAGTGACCGTCGACAAGAAGGACATGACCTTCGAGCAGCCTGAGACGATTCCTGTACCATCCTCCAATCCATAACGAACAAAAGCATGTGCGTCGACGCACATGCTTTTTTCATGTAACTATTCAGGCTGCTGCTTGCTCCGGTACTGCTGCAGCGTCTCGCATGCAGCGATCTGCTCTTTGTACATACACCTATCCGTGCTGCCACTTGTACAGCTGCGGCGTCTCGCCTGCAGCAATCTGCCTTTCTACATACACCTACCCTGACTGCATCTTATTCCGGTACTGCTGCGGCGTCTCGCCTGCATACTTCTTGAACGAATAGCTGAAATAGTGGGCATTCTCGTAGCCCAGCTGCTCGGCGATTTCATGTACCTTCATTTTCGTGTTTTTAAGCAGCTTTTTCGCTGCGCTCATCTTCGTTTCGATCATGTATTCGTTAATCGTCTCTCCGGTTTCCCGTTTGAATACGGCGCACAAATAGCTGGTCGACATATAGATTTCGTTTGCAATGTCAGCGAGCGAAATATTGTCCATGTAGTTCTGATTGACGTAGCTCTTAATTTGCTCTACCAGCGCATGGTGCTTTTTATTGTACTTGGCCCCGTAATAGTCAGCAATGCACAGGAGCATGGCGCTTACATGTTTCTTAATATCGGTAAGCGTCTCGTCGCGCATAATCGACTCCATGGAGGCCGAATAATTGGCCGTAACCTCCGCGGACTCCCCTTCGGTCTCGCATATTTCACGGTAAGCCGTAATAATCAGCTCCAGGAATAACCCCCGAATATAATCCTGTGAAAGCTGGGTTGCCTCCGCAAGCAACGCGCCATATTGCTCAATCGCTTGCTTGACCCGCGGCTTATTGCCCGTCTTGATCTCGTCCAGCAGCAGCTTTTGCAGCTCCCCAAGCTTGACGCTTCCTTTCATGTCGTTCAATTTGCCCATGGCGCTCGAATCGGCGATGTCGTTGATATGGATGATCGAACCGTTGCCCGTATAAAACTTGTAGCCGATTGCATTGCATGCGCGGCCATAGGATAAGCTTGTCGCTTCCATGCTGACGCAATGACCAACCCCGATCGAAATCGTAATCCCATCAAATTCGAGCAGCAGCTGCTCGATGCTCTCGAAAATTTGAGCCATTCTCAATTCTTGGCAATAGTCTCCGCTCAGGATGATGACAAATTCATTTTCCCGTGCGGTCGTAAAGCAGATGCCTGCCTGATAATTGTCTAACACCTGCTCGATTAAATTTTTGATCGAAAAGTTAAAAAAATGTACCCGTTCAATCCCTTTGTTTTTCACCTTCAAGTCATACTCGTCAATCTCCGCTACTGCCACTACGATATCTTGACCCGCTTGGAACGGCAGACGGAAGTAGTCGAGCCTCTCCTGCAGCTCTTCCTCGCTCCCGATCTGCTCCATAATAAGCTGATTCAAAAACTTGTCGCGCATCAGCGCCATGTTTTCTTCCAGCTGCTGCTCCAGACGCTTCAGGACCTGCTCTCGCTGAAACTCCATTTCGATCGCATCACGCACTTTTTTGAGCACGGCCACAACTTCCTTCAATTGAATCGGCTTTAAAATGTAACCGGCCGCCTGCACGTTCAGCGCGAGTCTGGCATAGTTGAAATCCTGTACGCCGCTAATCAGCACCGTCTTCGTACGCATACCGCTCTCCATCAGTTGATTGGCGACCTCAAGCCCATTGTAAAAGGGCATCTTGATATCCGTTACCAAAATATCCGGCTGCCGCTCCATGCAAAGCTCCAGCGCCTCTTGTCCGTTCTCGGCGAGGCCGACAACCTCCATCCCGAGTTCGCTCCAAGGAATCGTATCGCATAATATTTCTTTGACCAGGTAATCATCATCAGCCAAAATAACCGTTAGCATCGTTATCCCCCATGTTATAGCTGGCCGGAATCGTAATTTCGACGGTGATTCCGTCCGCCGGATTAGGCCTGTAACGAAGGCCATAGTCTTCGCCGAAAGCATGTTGAAGCCGCCGGTGCACATTGGTAATGGCAAAGGATTGCTGCTCAGTATCGTCGGAAGCAAGCAGATGATTAAGCATGTCCGCCTTCTCCTGTGTGCCGGTACCGTTGTCCGAGATGCAGACGATAACTTTATCCGCTTCTTGTTTCGCCGTGATAACGATTTCAAATTCGCCTGTTTTTTGATGGAAGCCATGAATAATCGAGTTTTCCACCAGCGGCTGAATGACAAGCTTCACCGTCTTCGTCTTCCTTAGCTCGCGCGGCACTTGAATGGAATAATGCAACTTGGGTCCAAGCCGCATCGACTGAATGTCGAGGTAGCTGCTCGTATGGTTCAGCTCCTCTTCAAGCGAAATGATATTCCGTCCTTTACTGAGCGAATAGCGGTAGAAGTTGGCCAAGGAGCCGATCATATCGCTGATAACGGGCGTTTTGTACTTGATCGCATACAAGTTGATCGAATCCAGCGTGTTATATAGAAAATGCGGGTTGATTTGCGCTTGAAGGGCTCGAAGCTGTGCATCTTTAGCTAGCAGCTCGGCTTTTTGTTTTTTTAAATCACTGACGTACAGCTTATCGATCAACTCTTTGATCTGGCCGATCATCCGTTTATATTGCTGAATCAAGTATCCGAATTCATCCTTCTTATGATAAGCGATGTCGATATCGAAATTCTGGCCTCGCACAGCACGCATAGATGTCACCAGCTTCGTAATCGGTCTGGATATATTGCGTGACAGCAGGAATGCGGCCAGCAACGCAGTGGTCATACAGATGATCAGGACCAACATGACCGTTCGGGTCAACTGAAGCTGGTCCGAGTTAATTTCGCTTAACCGCGTCATATTGATAATCTTCCAATCAATGTTGTCCAGCTGTTTGGAGGAAAGAATGACTTTATCGCCCTTCATGTCCACTCTTTTCAAGCCGGTTGCCGCAGGGTCGAGCGAATAAATGAACTGCTCCTCTTCACCCGAATACGAATCGCTGCTCATAATAATTTGATTTTGTTCGTTCAGAATGAAAATCCGGCTTCCGTTGGAGGGCTTGTAGTTGGAGAGCATGCCGTTCAGACTGGATTTTTCCAATTCAATCGTGAGCACAGCCGCATCATCGTACTTATCTGCGATTTGCAAGCTGAACAGCCGTCTTGCGATGATGACAGGCGCATCCCCCGGCTGTCCGTAGACGGACTGGTTATTATTGTCCATCTCCCTGTACCACGGTTCGTTCTCGATAGACTCGATGTCCTGCACTTTGGTAGAAATATCGTATTTGCGGTATTCCGGTCTGTCGATCATATGAATCGTCGGCACAATGGACGAGTTGGGCGATGCGTAGTAATTCGATAGATAATAGCTGTCGAGCGCGCGGTCGAGCTTGATGATCTGCAAGATGTTATCGGACATATTAGTCGTCGGACTTGCGCTGAGCACTTCTTGAATCATCGGATTGAGTGAAATGAGCGTAGTCATTTCATCAATAAAAGCCAGTCTCGTTTGAACGATCAGCCGAGCCGACTCGACGTTTTTCTCAATCAGGTCGTTCATTTTTTTCGTAATAATGCCGGTAGAGCTCATATACACGACGACGGTAATAATAATGGACGGAATTAGTATGGAGGCGAGAAAATACAGTACCAGCCTGTTGCGAATACTCATATGCACGGCGTCCGATTTGGCCCCTTTCGTCGTTGAATCATTCTAATTTCAGTATAGCAACGCTCATTCATGAACGACAAGGAGAAGGGGCAAACTGTGTAATATATCTAACTTTTTCCCTTAAGTTTTTGTATTTTAACCCCGGAGTATTCTTGTTATCATTGCACTTGAAAGCGCTTCAAACACGACATGAGGAGGCAACTAATGTGAACAGTAAGCGATTCCAGCGACGTTCAAGGGCAGGTCTTACGTTTTTGAGTCTTGTTATGCTGATGGGCATCCTGGCAGGCTGCAGCGGGAATGACAACTCGCCAAGCAACTCCGCCAATCCGGACGGTTCGGGCAATACGAAGATGGAGACAGTGCGCGTATGGACCAATGACGCCAGCTATAAGCCGGTTATGGAAGCGGCAATTGACGCTTATAACAAAGGGCAAGGATTGCAGGACGGCATTCACATCGATTACAAAGTGTTCGGCGGAGACTACAACGACGTGCTCAAGGTTGCGCTGGCGGCCAACCAGGCCCCTGAATTGTACAAATTCGTAGGCACCGTCAAAGAGCCGTTCATTAAATCGGGATGGATGCTGCCGATCGATGATTTGCCCGGCGGACCGGAATTTCTGGAGACGTACAAAGATATTCTGATCAACGGTTATACGACGATTAACGGCAAAACGTACAGCGTCCCTTACAAGGTGCTGACCACCAAATTTATTTACAACAAGGAATTGCTGAAGAAATCCGGCTTCGAGCAGCCGCCCCAGACTTGGGACGATGTCGTCGCCTATGCCAAAAAAATTACCGAAGACAATAAAGGCAACGCATATGGCTATGGCGTCCACTTAAAGGATTCGGCAGCATCGGGCAAATGGTACTTTGCTACGCAGTTCGCCAGCTCGATCGGCCATATGGGCTACAACTTCAACGAAGGCAAATTCGCCTTCTCCGATTTCAAGACTAACTTGGAGAAAATTCTGCAAATGAAAGCAGACGGAAGCATTTTCCCAGGCGGTGAAGGAATGGGCAACGACGAGCTAATCGCGCAGTTTGCGGCTGGACGGATAGCAATGCTCCCCGGCGTGAACTGGGATGTGACGTCCATCGATAAGTTCTGGAAAGAGATCGGCACCAGCTTTGAGCTTGGCGTTAGCGATACGCCGGTTCTCGACGCGGCCAATAAATATAAGAACTATGCGCAAATTGCCGATGTGCTGTCCGTAGGGCCAAGCGCAAGCAAAATGCCGGAGAAAGCCATGAAGGTCTATCAATTGTTCCATGACGACGAAATTTTGAAAGAGATTCAAAACAATGAACTGGAGTTCATCGCGCGCGAGGACATTCAAGCGCAAGCTCCTTCCTCCTTCAAGAAGGCGGGATATGCTGAATTCAGCGACACATCCAACTCTTACTTCACACTGACGCCGCCAGACGGAGGCATTACGGTCGAAGGCCAGCCTTATCAGAATACGCTGATTAATATTATTGCCAGCCCTCCGAACGCGGACATTGCAGCCGTTCTTGCGGATTTGGACAAACGCTACAACACCGCGCTTGAGAAGGCCGTCGCAGACGGTTTGGATATGTCCATCTATATCGATAAGAACTGGGATACGAAAGCGACAAAGTAAAGTAATCGCAGCAACGGCAAAGAGGATGAAGCCATCCTCTTTCGCTTGTTCACAGAAAGGAGGCATCCCAGACATGTCATTTTTCAAACGCAGAAAAGCCTCGACGAAGCATCAAAGCCTGTACCGGAAAGATGCCATTCAATCCTATATCATGCTTGCGCCCATGCTCATCGGGTTTGCGTTATTCACCATCTATCCGATGTTCTGGCTGATTCAATGGTCATGGTTCGATTATGACGGCATGAGCACGCCCAAATTTATCGGATTCGAAAACTACATTCGCGCCTTTACGCGGGATCCGCATTACTGGGCTTCACTAGAGAATACGTTTATTATCGTCATCGCCAAATTTATACTCGAAATTCCGTTAGCCCTTTTTCTGGCGATCGTTCTCAATGGCAACAAAAAAATCAATTCCTTTTTCCGGACGCTGTTCTTCTCTCCTACTATCGTCAGTACGGCTATTGTAGGCATCGTGTTTTTCCTGATGTTCGAGCCTTTCCTCGGCTCCGTCAACCAGTTGCTGAAGGCGTTCGGCATGATCGACACCAATGTCAATTGGTTCGGCAACAAATGGCTGGCCGATCTGGTCATCGTCATTGCCAGCGTGTGGAAGGGCTTCGGCATCAATATGATTTTCTTCATCATGGGACTGCAGAACATCCCTCAAGATATCTATGAATGCGCAGATATCGACGGCGTGGGCAAATGGAGCCGATTCACGAAGGTCACGCTGCCTATGCTGGCATCGACCGGGAAAGTTGTCATGATGCTCTTTATCGTCAACAGCATTAAAATGTCCGACCTCGTCCTCGTCTTGACGAACGGGCAGCCGGGCGGCTCTACCGAGGTCGTCATGTCGTACACGTTCAAGTACTTCTTCTCTTACGGCGCAGCCGATTCTATTAGCCAATACGGCTATTCCTCGGCACTTGCCGTTATAACGGCACTCATTCTTACCGTAATCGTAAGCTTGTATTTGAGACTGACCAGAAACATGGGAAATCATTACTAAGGGGGCCATCAGATGAAGAAGAGACAGCTGCTAGAAGCCATCCCGAAATATATCTTTCTTACCTTGCTCGCCGCCCTGGTCATCTTCCCTATCTTTTATATCTTGGTCAGTTCATTGAAGAATACGGCTAGCATTTTGGCTTCCAGCTCTTTTTTTCCAAAAACATTGTCTTGGGATAATTACGTCCGGGCATGGAATCTATCGAATTTCAAAGTGTATACGTGGAACAGCATCTATATGTGCGCCATTATCGTATTCGGCACAATCGTCACGTCCATTACATCCGGGTATGTGTTTTCACGCAGCAGGTTTATAGGGAAGAAGCCGCTGCTTGCGCTTATTACATTCTCGATGTTCATCTCGGCAGGCAGCCTGTTTCTATTTCCGCAGCTGAATATCGCCAAAGCACTGAATCTCAATAACTCCCTATGGGGCGTCATTATCATTTACATTTTTGGAATCAACGTGACCAATCTGTATTTGGCGAAGGGCTTTATCGACGGCATTCCGAAGGAGATCGACGAGGCGGCCCGGGTAGATGGATGCAGCTTCTTCCGGATCTTCTGGAGCATTATTTTCCCGCTTACGAAGCCGCTCATCGCTACCGTCGGACTGCTCGCATTCATGAACTCGTGGAATGACTATTTGCTCCCGATGGTGTTCACGCTTGGCAATCCGGATAAGCAGCCGCTCGTCGTCGGCATCGTATCGATGAAGAGCTCAGGCGAGTCCGTCACGTCCTGGGATCTCATGATGGCAGGTACCGTCATGGCGGTCATTCCAATGCTCGTCGTCTTCATTGCATTGAACAAATATTTCGTATCGGGGCTCACCAGCGGCGCCGTTAAAGGCTAACAGAAATATAAAATCCATTAAAGACAGGGGAACATGACAATGACAAAACAGCTAATAACAGGTGTGCTTCCGGCGCTTATTACGCCAATGGACAAGGACGGCAATGTGAAGACAGAATTGGCTCAGCCTCTAATCGATATGTATGTCAAACAACAAGCCGACGGCTTGTATATGCTCGGCTGGACGGGCGAAGGCGAGCATTTGAGCGTTGAGAAGAGAAAGCAATGGGCGGCAGCGGTGCTCGCTGCAGCGAGAGGTAAGCTTCCAGTATTCGTTCATGTAGGCTACAACCAGAACCTGGACGATTCCGTCCTGCTTGCCGCACATGCCGCCGAGCATGGCGCTTACGCAGTAGCTTCTGTCGGCATATCCGAAGAGGCATCGCTGGAGGATAATGTCGCGTATTTCAAACGTATTGCGGCTGCAGCTCCGAACGTTCCATTCTACATTTACTGGGTGGCGATGGGCAAAACATTAACAGCCGGCAAGGAGATTGACCCGCCGGTGCTGCTTGAAGCATTGTCAGAGGTTCCGACATTCCGCGGCATCAAGTTTACGGACAATAACTTCTACTATCTGGAGCGGTTCAAAAAGCACCGCCCTGACCTTAACATTCTGACCGGCGCGGATCAATTGGCCATCTGCTCGCAATACATGGGCTCCGACGGCAATATCGGAGCGCTGCAAGCCGTTACTTGCTATCATTTTAAGGTCATGATGCAGATGATTAATGAAGGTCGTTACGCCGAGGCACGGGAGCTGCAATATCGCGCCAACGACGTTGTTGAGGCGTATTGCCGCGCAGAAATCGGTTCGATGCCAGGCATCAAGCTGCTGATCGAGCAGATCTTCGGTATCCCGGCTGGCTACTGCTCGCCGACGGGACCGTTCGCCGGCATCTCGCACACCGCCGAAGGCAGCCATGCTGCATCTGAGCTGGTAGAACTGTTTAAAAAGAACATCTTGGTGAAGGAATAATCATCTCAGTGCGGCGTTACAACCGTATTAGGGGAGGCTGCCGGCTTATTGCCGACAGCCTTTTTTTGTGCTGAAGAGTAGACAACGTTCATTTCCGTGGTTCTCCCCCTCCCTTCTGCCGCAAAAAAATAGTCCAATAATACTATTAAATTATTCACCAAACACTACGATAAAACAGCATTAATTTACGAATAATCTAAAATAATCATATATTTTTAACCCTGTATCAGATCATTTTCCCCCATGTATAAAGCATCATTTACCATTAAATCACGCACATGCTATACTCTGACCCGAAGGCGGTATTCCATTCTCTACCATGCTTTCGACACTCAAACATTTTTTAGGAGGAATCGATCATGAACTTGCAGACCGCACCACGACGCTCGAACGCCGCGTCGACCTTACTCATGGCGCTAGGCGCTCTAGCCTTCGCCCTGCTCTTATCAATCATATTATCCGAGAGCGCTTCCGCGCATGGCTACATGGAAACCCCGGCCAGCCGCGCCCTGCTCTGCAAAGATAAGCAAAATACGAACTGCGGAGCCGTTCAATATGAACCGCAAAGCTTGGAAGCGATCGGCGGCTTCCCGCAGACAGGACCTGCTGACGGGCAAATTACCGGCGCTGGCATCTTCAAGGAGCTTTACGAGCAAACGAATACCCGCTGGAAAAAAGTCAATATGACAGGCGGCAAGCAGACGTTCACTTGGAAGCTGACTGCCGCTCATGTCTCCGACAACTGGAGATACTATATTACGAAAAAAGACTGGGACCCAAGCAAGCCGCTGACGCGCGCTGACCTTGAGCCGGAGCCTTTCTGCTACATCGATTACAAAGGCGCCAAGCCGCCATTCACCGTCTCCCATGAGTGCAACGTGCCGACAGACCGCAGCGGCTACCATCTCATTCTGGGCGTATGGGAAATCGCGGACACCGTGAACGCGTTCTACCAGGTTATTGATGTCAATCTGACCAACGACGGTTCCACGCCTCAGCCTCAGCCTGAGCCGCCTAGCGCCCCTGGCAAGCTGGAATCCGTCCTGCAAACGGCAAAATCGATTGTACTGAGCTGGCTGCCTTCCTCATCAGAATTGAAAATCCAGAAGTACGACATTTACCGTGACGGCGTGCTTTGCGGATCGACGGCGCACACGACGTTTACCGATGAAGGCTTGCAAGCGGACAAGGCCTACACATACACCGTACGGGCCATTGACGTGAACGGCAAGGCGTCCCCTCTCTCCACACCGCTAACCGTGCGTACGCTTAAGGAAGAGAATGGCGGCGGCAACGAAGGCGGGGGCAATAACGGCGGGGAAAACGGCAACAGCCAGCTTCCGCAATGGGATGCCAAAGCCGTCTATCTAAAGGGCAACAAGGTCCAGTACAAGGGACTGGAATATGAAGCGCAATATTGGACGCAGAACAATGCGCCGGATTCATCCGCTGCATGGAAGCTGCTTAGCAATGTTACCGTGGAGTGGAACAGCTCCAAGGCCTATCTGGGCGGAGACCGTGTCACGTATAACGGCGTAACCTACACTGCGCGCTGGTGGACGCTGGGCGACAAGCCCGATCAATCCGATGTATGGCAAAAAGCCTAGTCCAGCCTTTTTTTCAATTGTAATTGCCCCTCCCCTGCCCTATAATAGGATTAAATAAATCCTATCGGAAAGGTAGGTAATAATATGAAAGACATTCCTCTCGCCTACGTTCGCAGCAACCAGGCTGGCATCGTCGCGACCTTGCTAATCGCCATCATCCTCCAATTGCCGTGGCTGATTGTCGCGTTATGGATCGTCCAGCTGCTCGGCTTGCTGCTCGGACCTAAAGCTAATTTATTCATCGCAATTGCGCGGCCATTCGTATCGAAATACGCCGCATCCGGTACGACTGAAGCAGCAGAGCTGCAGCGCTTCAACAACTCGCTGGGTATTCTGTTTCTGACCTGCTCGCTGCTCAGCTTCCTGCTGGGCTGGAGCGTCGCCGGATATGTATTCGCTGGCATGATGGGTGCTGCGGCGCTCGCCGCTCTGCTCGGCTACTGCATCGGCTGCACCATCTATTTTCAATACAAACAGCTTCGCGCAAGAAGGCTGAGCCGCGGTTAATCCGCTGCCCAGCCTTCTTCATGTCTGCTATACGAGCGTTTCCTCATCCTCACGCATCGTCAGCATGCGCACCGCTTCAAAGTCCGGCTTCAGTACCAGATCCTGCAGGTACGCCGATACCATGCTGCCTGGAACTCTCGCTCTGTTCAATTGAGCAACAATATCTTGCCCTGTTCCGATGCCAATCCCGTGACCGAAGAACAGATTGTCATCGAGCTTGATGACATTCTCGCCCTGCCACTCCGGCGAACCGGGATCATGGTCGGGATTTTTGAAGTACATCACATCTCCTGCATACGTCTCGTTCAAGTTGTTGCTCGTTGTCAGGCGAAGATCCTTATCATATTGCCAGTCTCGCAGAAAGAGATTCTGAAAATGCCGGTTGAACGCAGCTTCTCCTATCGTCTCCAACACCGCTTTGTACAGCATAATAATGATGGCCCCGGCGCATTCAAAGGCGTACAATTGCCCTTGCTGGAATATATCGTTCACCCCAACGGAAGGCGGCACGCCCGGCCTCAGCAGGAAGCCTCCATCCGGCGTACGGATCCAGTACCTCGGGTTGGCGCGGGAGTTGCTGAAGGTCGCGAAGCTGACACCGCTCCGGTACATCGCCTTCGCCGCCTCCACGATATTCGTCCTCATCTTCAGTTCGAATAGCAAGGCCTCCTGAGACGGATACCAGTACATAACGGGACTAGCCTGTTTCTGCCGCAAAGTCTTATTCTCGAGCTCCGTCAGCATCCCCGGCGGGAACTGTACGGGGCTGCCGTCCGAGATTACGATCACGTCATTTCCCCCAAGCTGTTCGTATGATTAGGTTATTGTACGTGGGCAATCGTCGTTTGGTGAACCCTAAAAAACGGGGAACAAGTGCAATCCGGCAATTTATGCCGTTAACAATCCCGCTTCGATCAGTCCATTGCGTATGCCTTTCTCGTCCACATGCGTCGTCACGAAGTTGGCAAATGGCAGCAATTCCGGATGCGAATTGCCCATCGCCACGCCGAAGCCGACATACTCCAGCATCTCTTTATCATTCAGGCCGTCACCGAAAGCTGCAGCATGCTCTGCGGAATACCCAAGCTTGTCCAGAAGCGCTGCGATGCCTTGCGCCTTGGAGCCGCCGAGCGGCAGTACATCCATCGCCTGCGGATGCCAGCGGATAAGTGTAAATTCGGATTTCAGCGACTCGTACAGATGCTCCTCATGGCTCTCGCAATGCAGGAACACCTGAAATATACCATTCTCCCGCCAAAACTCCGGCTCAAAAGAAGGAAGATCGATCTTCAGCGACTGTATGGAATCCGTAATGAACGGGTGATTGTCGCGGTCGGAGCAGTAGCGGACCTCGCCCTCGAACACCAGGCCATGATCATGCTGCGCCGCAAGCGCAACAAGCGTCTCAAGCGACGGCTTCGTAATCTCCCGCTTGTAGAGTGTCTGTCCCTTGTACACCACATATGCTCCGTTCATGCATACGTATGAATCAATGCCCAGCTTCTCGGTTAACGGCTTGATGAAATACGGTGCCCGGCCCGTTGCGATAACAGGCTCGATCCCTTTCTCCTTCAGCTCGCTTATGGCCTTGATTGTATCAGCAGGAATTTCCTTCTCCTCGTTCACCAGCGTACCGTCAATATCAAAAAACACGATTTTGTAGCTCATGCTGCCATTCCCCTATCCTTTTTCCTCTTAGTATAAAGAATAGTAGAGATGGCGGCTAGCCCTATTACCAGCCAAAATCTAGTGATTTGCCCGTTTCAACATACGTTTTCAGGCTGCTGAGGATGATCGCCCAGCTCTCTGCCGCCTTTGCCTCACTGGGATGATTGTCCGAAAATTGGTCATTGATCAGCGTCAGCTTCGTGCAAGAACCGGCCTGCTCCAGCGTGTAGATAATGCGGGAGGTTAACTCCGCATGATTTTCGTAATAGGATGGTCCCGGATGCTCCAGCATCGTCAGCTTGCTGCCTTCCTCGATTTCTATAATTTCGCCATAGACATGTAACGTCTCCGGTCCGTCATTTCCTGGACCAATATAAGAGAACGGGCTCCCCGGCTTTAATTCGGACTGGAGTACACAGTCAAAAAAGATGCGGCGCGTTCCTTCCGGCTGAACTAAGGCTTCCCATACTTTTGACGGCTCCGCGCCGATATACGTGACGAATGTATGACTCATAGCTGCACGCTCCTCTATCTGGATTTAATGAATATAAGCCAAGTATAATGGAGGTAATAGAGGCCGTATTGTAAAAAAGCGACAAACCGCTTAAGGAGTGATCGAGACGATGCCTTCCCCGCTCCAACACGCCAGCATGGGCGTCCTGAAACCCGCCGAGGCGGAGAAGCGATTCCAGCTGCTCCGGTTCCCTCCGTCACCTGATTTGGCTCCGTTCGTCAAGCATTATTGGATTGTAAGCTGGAATCTGGACGAATCGGTCCATTATGACCAGGATGTGATCCCGAATCCTTGCGTGAACATGGTTGCCGAGCATTCCGGCATCGCCGTCTACGGCGTATCCAGCCGAATGTATACGAAGCATCTGGAGGGCGCGGGCAGAGCTTTCGGCGTCAAGTTCCATCCCGGAGGCTTCTATCCCTATGCAAGACAGCCGCTCTCCTCGTTAACAGACAGTTCCATGAGCATGATGGATGCGTTTGGTACAGACGGAGATCAGCTTCTGTCCGCCCTGCGCAGCGGAGAGCCGCCTGAAGCGCTCATTCGCCATGCCGACAAGCTCTTGACGGAAGCTATTCCAAGGCGAGACCCTTTGTCCGCAACGATTCTCGAAATTGTAACCTATATTCAGCAGAACCGCGATGTAACTCGCGTCGAGCAGCTTAGCGCCCACTTTAACCTGCATATTAGGAAACTCCAGCGATTATTCCACAAATACGTCGGCGTAAGCCCCAAATGGGTGATTCAGCTTTACCGGCTTCATAATGCCGCTGAGATGCTGGATCGTGGAGAAGCAGATGACTGGGCGAAGCTGAGCGCGGAGCTTGGCTTTTTCGATCAATCCCACTTCATCCGTGCTTTCAAGTCGATGCTCGGCATGACGCCGGACTCTTATTATTCTCTCCCTGCCGAGAGTTGACCGGATTCCGTTGATGCGGTATAGTAAGGAAAAATAAGGTACGGAAATGCAGGAAGCACCTGCAAGGTTTGACATTCATGTCAGCCTTGCAGGTGCTTTTTTGCGTTTTCGCTCCTATTTGCCAAAGGAGGTATTCAACTTGAAAGCCCCGTTTATGCTACGAATCCTTTATCTCGTCGTTGCTTTATCGCTAGTCGGTTCAGCCGTCGCGCTTGCCGCGCCATTCGAATTTTCGGCAACCGCTAAGAAATCATTTGACAAGATCGTGGATAACGCCAGTGCTTCCGCCGCAACGCAGCTTAAGAAGAATTACGCTGAGCTTCAGACGCTCCAGAAACAAGATATCAGCTTTGACACCAAAATTAGCGCGCTCCGCTACAAAAATCAGGAGAATGATACGCTCATCCGCAAGCGGATCAAGGACATCGACAAGACCAAAATTTCCTCGCTGGAGGGAGATGTCGCCAAGGCGAAGCAAAGATACAAGCCATTGTTTGATTTGTACGATACACAGAGATCCCAGCTCAGCCTCGCCAAAGCCGCCAAAAACAAAGAATTGACCTCTATCGTTAACGTTAAAGTCGAAGTGACCAAAATCGCCGTTCAAGCAGCCAAAAAGGATATTAGCGCCAAAGAAGCTGCCGTGAAGAAAGCGAAGTCGGACGCCACCGCCAAGACAAAAGCCGTGCGAGACATTCTGGATGCCAACAAGGCCACAGAATCACGGATTAAAGCCGCCAAAAGCGCCGCCAGCCAGACGAAAAAGCTGTTCACCGCCGAATCGAAGGTGCTTCTGCAGACGGTGCGCAGCGGCGACGCATCCGGCACCTCATCTTCTCTGTCACGGATGCTCGTGCATATCAGGCAAATTCTCATAAACAAAACCAATATGCATTACTATGAGACGCAAATCGCTTCCGTTATTGCCAAAGCAGAGGCCAAGCTGAAGAGTTACTAACTCCGCCATCTCGTCCGGATAGCCGTCATATGCCACAGGTATGGCTATGCTGGACCGGCCAAGCTGCTTTTCATCTGAAGCCTGCTATAGGCTGACCAAGAATCTTTTATAGCTGAAGCGCTCCTTTCTGCCCAGTCAAAAAGGACGGCTCCAAGCTGCAATAGCGTGCCCGAGCCGTCCCATAGTGAAATTACGGATTAATAATGATATTGAAGGTCGATGTCGTATTTTTAATATCCTGATGGTTGTTGATCAGCTTTAGATTGTTGAACGTGACGGAACCGACGGCGGGACCTTGGCCCGGCTCTGGCATCTCATTGACCCAAATGCCGTATCCCGACTTCGCATCGAAGGCGTCGCCGCTCTTCTGCGCCCCGGAAATCGTAATATTGCTGAAGATCGTGTCCGTAACCGGATTTTCCGGCTGCGACCCGGTATACTTCGTCTGGAACATGATGCCGGAGTAGGTCGGATCGATAATGTCGACATTATTGACCCGGATGCCCTGAAACACCTTCGAAGCTGAGAATACCCAGATGCCCGGGAACGTCTGGCCGTTCCAGAAGTGGCCGCCTGCCCTTACGATCGAGATGTTCTCGAAGTTCGTCGTAGGCGAAGCGCCGAAGCCGTTCATCGGATAGCCAAAGTCCAGCGAGCTGATCGTAATGCCGGAATACGTCAGCGTGTCAGCGATATAGATATTGCGGAATGTGTTGCCGTAGCCGCCGTATACCGCTACGCCTGCCGCACGCCATGGCAATATGGCCGTCAGATTCTCATAGACGTTGCTGTGCATATCCGCGCCGCCTGCGTCGATGGCGGAGAATAACGCGAAGCTGTCGTCGCCCGTCGATCTGGCCTCAACATTGGATACCAGGTTATGCGTGCTGCCGTTCGTCATGTTGATACCATCCGCATACATGTTGCGGATACGCGAGTTTGTAATCTTCATGTAGTCAGTATTGGCGCCCCAATAGAGGCAAACCATGTGCTCCGCCCAGATGTTGTCGATCGTCATATTGGCGACATTGCTAAAGTCGAATACTTTGCCCGGACCGTCAATACGCGACGTATAATTGCCGAAATACGCAAAGCCTTTGAAAGTGGAGCCATTCGCCGAGCTCTCCGCCCGGAAGCCGACATCCGTATTGTTCTGGTTCGACGGAGCATAGAAGCGCGTATACCAAGGGCCTGCTCCAACGATTTGAACAGGCTTGCCGTACACCTGGAACTTATTCGCCGTCTCGTAATTGCCCGGCGGCAGGTAGACGCCTACGAGGTTGCCCGTCGTATCCATGCGCACCTGATCCAGCGCGTTCTGCACCGCTTGATGCGTGAATCCCGACGGCGTCACATATTTGGCCGGGTCTGGATTGGCGATTGGCGACACTTGCTCCAGATTAATGAAGTCAATGGCGTAAGACGTCGTGTTGGCCGCATCCTTTTGCAGCCTGATCTTGCTTCCTTGCGGAATTGTTGTGTCGAACATGATATTGGCCTCGTCATAAATATGGCGCGGCGATCCCTCTAACGGATTGTTCGAAGGATTCGCTTCATTGCCGTAATGCCATGTGTGCTTCGAAGTAAGAGGGATGGCTTTCGCAAACACTCCGTCTACGTATACATTCAACGTAGAATTCTGTCCTTGGCCATTCGCTGAATCCGGGATGGAGTACCGTGCCACAAGCGTATTCGTGCTTGCTTTTGCCGTAAACTCCACATAGCTGCCTGTTGTGTTAAGCGTAACGGCTTTACGGCCGGATGCTTCACCCGCCAGATCACCGATGATGCGGTTAGGACCGACGATGGATGCTCCTCCGCCAATGGACGCATCCTCCGCTTCATACATGTCGTACGGCATATTAGCCCCGCGCCCTACAAAGAAAGGCTGCGAACTGCTATTGTTGCCCTGCTTCACCGGAAGCTCATTGGCATCCACCGCAACCTGCACATTCACGTTGTATTTGCCGTTGCCTGCTGTCCATGTTCCCATGGCAACCGGTGCAGTCGTAACCCCGCTGCCGATCACGCCTGTATACGCGCCTGTCAGCGTCTTCAGGACCGCATTAGTTGCGGAGTCGGTGATCGTCAGCGTAATGTTATGCGCGCCGCCAGCCGATGCGAGGGTGCCTTGGTTTTTCAGTGCGACGGTGAACGACACCGTATTGCCCGCCGATGGATTGCTTGGCGACCAGCTTACTGATGACGCAATTAAGTCTGAGCTAGCTACCGGGCTGACAACAAGCGGCGACTGGCCGGTATAGCTGTTGTTATTTTCATTCAGCTCAATTACACTGTTCGCTTCGTCTACCTTCGCTGATACCGTATAGCTTCCGGCATTGCGATTGCCGGTATTAAGGGATACATTCGCAGAGGCACCCGCTGCCAGTGCGCCCACCGGAGCGGTACCAACAAGCGTCGTGCCTAGATAGAAATTCACATTTGTTGCGCCCGAGGCCAGTGTGCCTGTGTTCGCAACGGTCGCTTGAAGCGTAATCGCATTGGTTTCTATTGGTGACTGAGGGGTCCATGACAAGCCTGTAATCGTCAAATCCGGATTGGGAGCCGGTGAGCCGATGACCTGGAACTCCGCTACCTGGCCTGCGCTCGATCCGGTATTGGCGGTGATGCGAAGACGAACCTCCTTGGCCGTCGCGGACACTGGAATGGTCACGGTATTGCCCGTGGCAGGATTGAACGAATAGTTGGCCGAGGCGGCTATGGTCGAGAACCCCGATGCGCTCTGCTCGCGTCCCTGCACCTCCAGTGTCTGCGTCCTTGCGCCCCATGCGGAGCTAGGATTCAGCTTCAACACGATAGACGTCACGTTCGCATTGGCGCCAAGGTCGACAGTGAGCAGATTCGGATAAGAGCCGCCCGCGCCTTCCCAGTAGGTGTTCACATCATTGTCGTTCGCATTCGTGGCGATAAAGGTATGCACATAGGAAGTGCCTGTAATCGGCTTTCCTACAGCCAGGTTGCTGCCCGGGCCTGGCGTAGGCGTCGGTGATACTGTTGGTGTTGGTGTTGGTGTTGGTGTTGGTGTTGGTGTTGGTGTTGGTGTTGGTGTTGGTGTTGGTGTTGGTGTTGGTGTTGGTGTCGGGGTAGGTGTTGGTGTTGGTGTTGGTGTTGGTGTTGGTGTTGGTGTTGGTGTTGGTGTTGGTGTTGGTGTTGGTGTCGGGGTAGGTGTTACCGTTGGTGTTGGTGTGGTCGAAGCGACTACTGAAATAGAATCCAAATTGACATTGCCGCTATCTCCCGAATCATATTTATACGCGATTGTGTTCGTGCCGGAGGTGAGCGTCACGGTTTCCTTTTGCGTTGCCCACTGCGACCAGGAGGACTGATTAGCTAATGTTGTTTGCTTCACTTTTGTGCCGTTCACATATATACTGACTGTCTTACTGCCGCCCGAGGCGTTGCCATACCTTAACGTAACGTCATATTGCCCGGCGGAGGCTGCCTGTACCTGGAACGCTGTGCTAGCCCCTTGCTGCCAGTAGCCGTCTACGAAGCCTGAGCCGGTGTAACCGACATGATTATTGTTGATCTTGGCGCCGCCCGTTAGCGTAGCCGCTTCTGCCTCGTATGTGCCGGAGGTGCTGACAGGCGTTCCGATGACTTCCAGCTCCGACAATTGGCCTGCCGACCATCCAGTATTAGCTGTGTAATAGACCCGTACGAACCGTGTGTCGGTTGAAGGCAAGTCGATGTTAACCGTATTCCCTGTACTGGGATTAAATGCATAAGACGAAGATGCAACGATTGTGTTGTAAGCGCTACCATTTATACTGCCTTGAATAGATAAAGTTTGGCTTCTAGCTTCCCAGTTCCCCGGAAGCTTCAGCGTAACTCGAGTAATGCTGGACAAGTCCTCAAGATCTACTGCGATCCACTGCGGGAAAGCATTATTCGCGCTTTCCCAATACGATCCTTGGTTGCCGTCATTGGCATTGGCCGGACCGTATGGCGGCACGAAGGAGCTGGCGGACATTGTTTTACCTGCTGCCAGGTTGCTGGCCGCAGAAGTAGTTGGCGGATAAAGCGTAAGCTGTGACAATAAAAGCGTGAACGCTAGCAAAGCAATCCATATAGCTCGATGTCTAGGGCAGGAAAGTGTTTTCATCATGTTCCTCCTCTATTCTTTTTTCAATGCTGAGCCAATCCTAACAACTCTTTTTCGCTTGTATGCCGCTTGACTCACGCCTCCTCTCCATCTTCTCGGCTTCCCGGTCACTTCCACTATACGGCACCCTCACCGTCCATCCTAGGCGTATTCTTAAGCTTTGTATGTCTATTCTTACAATAAAAAAAGAGGAGCTCCACAATGCCCCTCTTGTCTCTATCGTGTTTTTCTATAGCGCAATACCGCCACAACAACCTCTGCTACGATGCCAACGGCGATGCCCCCTAGCGTCACCATCATAAAAGACAAAAAGCTGATTAAGTCCTCCCAGCCCGTCTTGTCCGATCCGTATAAGGCCATGGCAGCAAGCCCCGCGATTAATCCGGCATTTGAAAATCCCCATAGCCAGCGCGCCCCGAACCAGCCTGCAGCACTGAATGCGAAGGACACGACGGCTGCCAGCAGCAGCATTCTAAAAGCATGTACACCTGTAAAAACTTGACCCATATACACAAAACGAATGAGCCATATTGCCGCGCCGACGATTAACGTCGATCCGGCCGCAATGCCCCACCATTTGCCGCTTTTTGCCGCGGGAATCCATTTCATTGTTACATCTCCTTCTCCCATCAGCCCTATGCATAAATAGACGCGCCGAAAGTCACAATGTTTCGCTGGCAACCGCATACTTTAGTCCTTATGTCTCAGGCGGCATTCCGTGCTGCCATTTATTTTTGATTCGCAATCTCGCCAAGAACAGGATACCCAACTTATGCATATATTCTGCGCAAGTGGCGTGAAACCTGTCCGGACTGTAAATATTTTCTAAAATAACGTTGTTCCCCTTGGCATTCCACTTCGATTCTACTGCTTCCGACTGCTGCCATTCATGAATCCCCTTTTCTTAGCGCTGCGTTATGCCTGTTGTTCTTTACGCCTGTACTTCCGCTTGGGGAAGATACTCTTGTAGATGGCGATCGTATGCAGCGCGTTTTTGTCGCATGAGACCAAAGATCCATTCCCGTCAACGACAATGAGCGAGCGGGTAACCTTGTTCCGGTATCGATACCCTTCCGCCCCGTCCCCGTCATACTGCAAATAACCCATTAACGCGCTGGCCTCCGCCGGATGCGCCTTCTCCAAAAATAGCTCAATCGGAGCACGCGGCCCCGCATTCCCTTTCTGTACACCCATCAATAGCACCTCCGATTAAATGAAAAAGCACCGCGACTAACAGAACTAAGTTCTGAAGTCACGGTGCTCCCGCTTTCAATTCGTTACTAATAATGTAACATGATTCCAAATGACCTGCAACCGCACTAACCATCCCATTTTAAATAATTGTAAATGCTTCATGTCCTAAAGGATCGGATATGCCCGTGGCGAATCCGAAAGAAGGCATCTCCATTGCCCATCTTAAAAGAATGAAGGTGCTTCACATGTCCGGCTGCATAACATCAACCATTACGATTTTATCAACCAGCGATATCCACGGCTTCCGGTGTCCGCCGGACCAGTCGCCTTCGCTGTCCGACTGGAAGCGCCTGTCCGCGCTCACGGACCTGATCTCGGTCAAGAAGCGGCAGCACGGAAGCGCGCTGCTCTGGATAGACAATGGAGATCTGTATCAAGGCTCGCCATTATCCGATTATTTTATGAAGCGTATCCGGCATCAGAAGACCGCAAGCCATCCCATGACGGAATGGCTTGCGGCGGCAGGCTGCGATGCTTTTGTACCCGGCAATCATGAGTTTAATTACGGCAAGGAGGCGATCCGACTCGTCTCCTCTGATGCCCCTTGTCCATGGCTCTGTGCGAATATCGTGGATAGCGACACTCTCGAACCCTACTTCGGGACGCCTTACCGGATATGGACGAACGAAGCGGGAGTCCGAGCAGCGGTGCTCGGCTTAACGACCGCTTATATTCCTCATTGGGAGCTTCCCGCTCATATTGAAGGCCTGGCTTTCCTTCCTGCGGTAGAAGCCGCCAGAAAGTGGGTGCCTTATCTTCGCTCACAGCAGTCAGCCGATGTCGTGATCGTCTCCTACCACGGCGGATTCGAGAACGATCCCGCTACGGGCGAGCCGACAGAAGCTTGGACCGGGGAAAATGAAGGCTACCGCCTATGCACCGAGGTCAAAGGCATCGATGTGCTGTTAACCGGACACCAGCATCGCCGCATAGAGCATCATTTCATTGGCAGCACCGCTATTGTCCAACCCGGTGTATACGGCTCCCATCTGGGAGAAGCGCGGCTTACTCTTGCCCGTTCAGGTGATGGTCGCTGGAGTCTTCAAGAGGCAGCAACGCAGCTCATTCCGGTAACGGTCTCAGGCACCAGCGAGCAGCCCGAATGGCTTGCGCCTAGTCTCGTAGAGCTTAACCGCTGGATGGATAAGCCGCTTGGACGTATGGCAAGCGATCTGCTTATTCGGAATGCGCATGAAGTGAGACTTCGCAAGCATCCTTTCATCCAGTGGCTGAATGCCGTCCAGATGAAGGCTGCCGGAACTAGTGTCGCACTCACCGCGCTAATGGACAATCACGCTCCCGGCTTCGGCACTGTCGTGACGATGCGCGATATCGCAGCCAACTACCCCTATCCCAACACGCTGACGGTACGCAGGCTAAGCGGCTATCAGGTAAAGCTCGCATTAGAACATTCGGCCCGGTATTTTGAGCTGGATGAGAAAGGCGCAATTGCTGTGCATTCTTCCTTCTTGTACCCGAAGCCGCAGCCGTTTCATTACGATATGTGGGATGGAATTCACTATACGCTGGACATCTCTCGCCCTCCCGGAGAGCGGGTGTCGCGTCTTCTGTATGACGGCGCTCCGCTGGCTATGGATCAGGAGCTGGAAGTCGCAATGAACCATTACCGCGCGAGCGGCAGCGGCGGCTATAATATGATGCTTGAAGCGCCAATCGTAAGGCAATATACAACGGAAATTTCCGATTTGATGGCCGAAGCCCTCTCAGCCCGAGCCGAGTGGCATGTGGACTTGATTTCGAATTGGAACGTAATCGGGGAGCGGATTAACTGAAGAGTCTGCCGCAAGCTGCATTGGAGCAGCAGATCTGAAGTCGCAGATTAATGTGGATGCTCCCGTCTGCACAAAACTTCTTTGATGCAGGGTAACGAGATTGTCACTTCTTTATAAAAAGGCTCCAGACCTGGCTACTGCAGCGAGGCTGGAGTCTAACCGGGCGGCCCGTAATTCTAATCATCAATGATACATTAGAATGGGGCGATCCACAGTCTCCCCACCACGATAAACAAAGCAAATAGCAGCAATACGATATTCATGCCAAGGGCCTGGTTTTCATTGCGTTTTACATGGAACACAATCGCAAGCACCATTATGATAGCAATTCCAAGCGCAGCAATTGGCGTAAGGATAGCGGCTATGCCAAGCGCGCCAGGCAGAATGAGTCCCAATCCTCCCAATAGCTCCGAGATGCCGATGAACCGAACATAACCGTCTGAATATTGTTTCGTCCACGGAAGCTTTTCCTTCGACTTTTCATTAATCGTCGATTTCATGAGGCCGGCCATAAGGAACATAAGTCCGAGAAAAATTTGAACAGCCCACAATGCGATGTTCATCATACAACCTCCTTCCATTACTTGATATCATTAACTTACTATTTGTAACTTAGTTTATAATAGTAATGATTATGCGTCAATTCTTTTTTTATTCACCTTGGCGATTCACGATTCAACATACCATTCGTAAGTCTACCCCTTTCTCGAGGCTGCTGCGCGGCAGGTTCATCGTTCAGTCCCTTGCATTGTCCCTTTTGCGTGCTGATACTATAATAGAAGTACAGAAAGGGTGTTCATGTATGGAACAGAAGCAGCTTTGCACACGATTCGAGAAAGCCGTCGAACTATTAAGCAAACGATGGGTCGCTTTCATCATTTTCCGGCTTTTGTCCGGTCCCCAGCGTTTTTCCGATATTGATCACAGTCTGCCTAATCTGAGCGGCAAGGTTCTGTCAGACCGCCTGAAAGAGCTGGAGGCTGAGGGATTGATTCGCCGTGATGTGTATCCGGAGATGCCTGTCCGTATCGAATATTCGCTAACAGAGAAAGGCCAGGCATTATCTCCTTTGTTCACAGATATTGCAAGCTGGGCCGAACAATGGATTGATCCCGACGCCCCCTCGACAGACACAAAGCCATAAGAAAAGGCGGCAGAGCTTGCTCCGTCGCCTTTCTTTATGGCTTCATTTCTTAATCGCATGAATGGTTTGAAGCATTAATCATACTTCTGATCTCCTGTTTTGATATCCTGCTTCAAATCATGATTTGCCGGATTCCAAACCTAGCTGATGCATCTTATTCGCAACTCAAAAGCATGCATGTATCCAATGACGAACAAATTTTTTGCAGTCGATGAAACGACGGATGATTTGACTATAATTAAACTCTACTGCGAATTGTCTCGTCCTCCGGTTGCATCCAGATTTGCGATTATGCTACACTTGGTTCATTCCAAGGATTGGAGGGTTACATGGTGATAGATTACATCCGAGTTAGGTCTTTGCGCGGCTAATTGAATAGCGCCGAAGCTCTGCCTGTGCGCAGAGGACTCAGGATTGGTCTGTCTACATTCATCGTAACCATCTATAGCAAGACATATGGAGCAACACTTCCCTGCCTTTGGTATGCTGTGCTTATCAGCAGCAAGCCATGCCGTCGTGTGGGATGGACGTTGTCTATATACTGGGCTATAGAAGACCATTCTTTCACCTGTAATGAGGTTTTTATCCTCGTTGCCGGGTGCTGATCTCCTCTTGCGATAATAAACACAGGCTGCCTGCCTGTGTTTTTTTGATACTTAGTACAATCATTAGGAGGTTAAATATATGCAAGAATTAACGGAACAATTGGTTCAAAAAGCGATCGTCGTCGGTGTCCAGCTTCAGAAGGATTCAGACTTCGAATATTCCATGCTGGAGCTGCGCAATCTTGCCGCCGCTCGTTATATTGATGTCGTAGATGAATTAACTCAGAAAGCGGAGCGGGTCAATCCCTCCCATTATCTTGGAACAGGCAAAATCCAAGAGCTGAAGGCTCTGCTGGCGGGGCATGAGACAGAGATCGCCATCTTCAATGACGAGCTTTCCCCTTCTCAAATCCGCAATCTGGAGGCCGAGCTGGAATGCGTAGTAATGGATCGCACGATGCTGATCCTGGATATATTCGCAGAACGCGCCAAGACGCGCGAGGCACAGCTGCAGGTTGAAGTAGCGCGGCTGCAATATTCCTTGCCGCGGCTAATCGGCCTTCGTGCTTCGCTGGGCAGACAGGGCGGCGGCGGTGGCGCCGGCTTAAGAAACAGAGGCGCGGGCGAGACGAAGCTGGAGCTTGACCGTCGCCGGATTGAGGAGCGGATTACCGTTTTGCAGTCTGAGCTGGAGAAGCTCGTCGCTACGCGGCAGCAGCAGCGGAAGCAGCGGAAGAAAAACGATGTGCCGGTCGTCTGTCTGGTCGGCTATACGAATACGGGCAAATCCAGCTTAATGAACGCGTTGCTGGAGACGTACGATCCCGAGACAACCAAGCAGGTTTTTGCCAAGGATATGCTGTTCGCTACACTCGAGACTTCTGTCAGAAGCATCGATCTGCCAGACAACAAGTCCTTCCTGCTGACCGATACGGTCGGATTCGTGAGCCAGCTGCCCCATCACCTGATCAAAGCGTTTCGTTCCACGCTTGAGGAAGTGACGGAGGCCGACCTGCTGGTGCATGTAGTGGACTACGCCCATGATGACTACGAGCATCTCGTTAGCGTGACGAACGAGACGCTTGATGCGTTGGGAGCGGGAGACATCCCCACTGTCTACGCTTATAACAAGTGCGATCTGACCGATCATGCTTATCCGCAGGCGAACGAGCGCAGCGTATATATGTCAGTGAAGGAGCGAGCAGGGGTTGCCGAGCTCGTAGACGTTGTAAAAAATCATATCTTCAGCGACTACGTCGTGAAGGACATTTTGATCCCGTACGATCAGGGGCGTCTTGTCGCATACTTTAACGAGTGCGCCAACGTTCTGGAAACCAGCTACGAAGAAGGCGGCACCCGCATGAAGCTCGAATGCAGCCTGGCCGACTATGAGCGCCACCGGGAAGACTTCACCGAGCTGGAATAGGAGCGCTCTAAGCCGAGTTTTTCGGCTTGCAGAGCCTCGCGGCACGCGGGTGAGCGCTCTAAGCCGAGTTTTTCGGCTTGCAGCGCCTCGCGGCGAGCGGGTGAGCGCTCTAAGCCGAGTTTTTCGGCTTGCAAAGCCTCGCGGCGCGCGAGTGAGCGCTCTAACCCGAGTTTCTCGGCTTGCAGAGCCTCGCGACGCGCGGGTGAGCGCTCTAAGCCGAGTTTTTCGGCTTGCAGAGCCTCGCGGCGAGCGGGTGAGCGCTCTAAGCCGAGTTTCTCGGCTTGCAGAGCCTCGCGGCGCGCGAGTGAGCGCTCTAAGCCGAGTTTTTCGGCTTGCAAAGCCTCGCGGCGAGCGGGTGAGCGCTCTAAGCCGAGTTTTTCGGCTTACAGAGCCTCGCGGCGCCCGGACACACTCTCTAAGCCGAGTCTCTCGGCTTACACAAAAAATGCCCCTCCATGCTTCTTTGCATGGAGGGGCATTTTTATTTACAACGCGGACCAAGCGCAGCTAATGATTGCGTTTATAATACGTAATCGCCAGCGCGAGCGCGAGGACGGAGCCTTTCACGATATCCATCGCGTAATACGGGACCGACATCATGATGAGGCCATTCGACAGGATGCCGATGAGAATAGCGCCAACGAATGTGCCGAACGCATTCGGCTTGCCCGCGCCCAGCACGGAGTAACCGATAAAGGCAGCAGCAACCGCGTCCATCAGATAGGGACCGCCAGCGTTCACTTCTGCCGTCATGACGCGCGATGCCAGAATAATCCCGCCGATACCCGCGAACAACGCGGAAATCAGGTAAGCGAGCAGCCGGTACTTGCTTACGGCAATGCCCGACAGCTTGGCCGCCTCTGGATTGCCGCCAATCATATACATATACCGACCATGCTTCGTATAGGTCAGAAAGATATGCACGAGAATGACCACGACAAGCATAATGATGATAATGCCCGGCACCTTGCCCAAATTGCCAAACGCCTTTGGAATGATACCCGTTGCAAAATCGCCGTTTGGCATAATCATGTTTTGCGAGATGGTCGCGCCTCTCGTATACGTAAGCGCGATGCCTTGGAATATAAACATCGTCGCCAGCGTCATGAGCATGTCCTGTATCTTGAAATTAATGACCAGGAACGCATTAACCAAACCTACGACCAGACAGAAAAAGATCGTAATCGCCAGACTCACGCCAACGCCCTGCCCATGCCATACAAACAGTGATATGACTAGCGCATTCGCAACGGAAGCCGTCGAGCCAACCGACAAGTCAAATCCTCCGACTGCCAGCGATACCGTCAGGCCTATCGCAATAATCGTAACGATTGAGATCGAGCGCAGGATGTTAATTATATTGGCGGAGTTTAGAAAATTGTCCGTCATCGCGCCAAAAAAGACAATCAGCAGCAATATCGTAATGAGCGTCCCGTATTTGTACAGGAACTGGAATGCCCCGCCTGTGCCTCGGTTGGACCGGATTGCATTAGCCTTGTTCATGTGTGATTAAGCCCCCCGTGCTGTACAGCATAATTTCTTCCTCGTTGGTGTGAGCCGTATCCAGCTCCTTCAGGATCTCCCCGTCATACATCACATAGATGCGGTCCGTAATGCCCATAATCTCCGCGATTTCGCTGGACGCATACAAGACACTTTTGCCTTTGCTCGCAAGCTCCGCGATGAGATTGTAAATATCCCGTTTGGCGCCCACATCGACGCCTTTCGTCGGCTCGTCGAAAATATAGACGTCCGCATCGGTCAGCAGCCACTTGCCGATCGCAATCTTCTGCTGGTTACCGCCGGACAGGTTGCGGACCTTCGCCTGTTGGCCCGGAGTCTTCACCCCAAGACTCTGAATAATCTCTTGCGTCACCACCCGCTCCTGCCTGCCGCTAACCCAGGATGCTCCATTCGCATACTTGGACAGGCTGGCAGCCGTTACGTTCATCACGACCGACTCCTCAACAAAGATCCCCTCGCGGCGGCGTTCTTCCGGCACCAAAGCTAATCCGCTGCGGACTGCCTGATGCGGACTGCGCACCTTCAGCTTCGTTCCATTCAAGAACAGGTCGCCCTTCGCCGTCTCCGATGCGCCGAACAATGCCCGGCACAACTCCGTCTTGCCGGCTCCAACCAAGCCAGCTAAACCCACAATCTCGCCCTTCCGTACCGTCAAAGAAACACCGTTCACCTTGCCGCTGTCATACATATCCTTCGCTTCAAAAGCAATCTCACCGACACGGCTATCCCGCTCCGGGAATTGGCCGTCGAGCTTGGCACCCAGCATATGCTCCACAATCTCCTGCTGCTCCAGCTTCGCAATCTCTTCGCGCGTCACCAAGCGACCGTCTCGCATAATCGTAATGTCGTCGCAAATCTCGTACAGCTCCGGCAGCCGGTGCGAAATAAAGATAATGCCGACCCCATCCGACTTGAGCAGCCTGACGAGAGAGAAGAGCGCTTCCGTCTCGCTGATGCTAAGCGGTGCTGTAGGCTCGTCCAATACGAGAAATTTGCATTCCATCGAGACAGACCGGGCAATCAGCACCATCTGTTTCTCCGCCAGCGTCAATTCCTGCACCAGCTTCCGTGTAGGTACTCTCACCTTGAGCCGGTCCAACACCGCCTGCGCCGCTCGGTGCAGCTGTTTCCAATTCATCATATGTTTGCCGCGCATGCCGTGCACGGTATGTTCCATCATAATATTTTCACCGACGGACAGATTCGGGATCAGTGCCGTATCCACTTCCTGATAGACAATCTGAATACCATGGTTCTTTGCTTCCTTCGGGCTTCGAATATTCGCAAGCTGACCGTTCAGCAGAATCTCGCCTGTGTAATGGCTGTAAGCGCCGGACAGCACCTTCATCAGCGTAGACTTGCCCGCCCCGTTCGCGCCGATCAGCGCATGGGATCTTCCGCTCTCCGTATGGAAATCCACTTCGGTCAGTGCCTGTACTCCGGGGAAGGCAATCGAGATGCCTTTCATCTCCAGTCGCGTTCTATTGTGATCCACCAAGAGGCGCACCTCCCTCTCCAAACAGGATTCAGCGCCCCCATCCAACGGATAAGGGCGCCTGTATGTTGTCCTATTATAGCATTCTACCAGCCTACTTGGCGTTAGCTTCTTTGAGTGCTTTCATCCAATCCTCTTCAAAAGCGTCCGTCGTGCCCCAACCCGGAATAATGTCCGCCAGCGTTGCTACGTTAACCGCTTCGCTCGATTTCTTCAGGTTCTCTTGCGTGATCAGAGCCGCATCCAGATCGAAGGTCGCAGGCGTCTCTTCCCCGGCCAGCTTCTTCGCTGCGATACGTACGTTAACCGCGCCAATCATCTTCGCGTCTACAGCAGCCGTAGCTACCCACGGGCTGTTCTCTTCTTGCATCGCTTGCAGGTCGGCATTGGATACGTCGATGCCGTAGACTTTGATCTCCGTGCGTCCCGCTTCTACCAGAGCTCGGGTAGCGCCGATGGCGAATGCATCCCAAGTTGCGAAGATCGCGTCGATCTCGCCTTTCGGATATTGCGTCAGCATGGCGGCAACGGCGTTTTGCGTTTCAACCGTTGTATTGTCGTTGGCAACGCCGAAGCGTGCTACTTCCTTAATGCCAGTGTGCTTCGCCAGCACATCTTGGTAAACATGGTTGCGGCGGACCATTGGCGGGAAGCCGTCTACCCACAGGTATACGATCTTCGCTTCTTCGCCGTGCTGCTTCACCAGCTCGTCCAATGCGTATTGCGCCAGCGCTTCGTCCTTCTGGGATGTCAGCGTCACGCCTTCCACCGTGCTCAGATCGCCGATGGAGTCGAAGGCTACTACTTCAATGCCTTTGTCTCTCAGCTTTTGCGCCAGTTCCACTACCGCAGCATCCTCTGCATGGGACAAGACTACCGCATCCACATCACTGTTCGCTGCTTGCTCAATCGCGTCCAGATACTTCGCCGTATCCCCGTTCGCCGAGAACGTGTCAACCTTGAAGCCCAGCGCTTCTCCCTCTTGCTTAGCGCCTGCCAGGAATTGCGCTGTATGATCGTCGCCGCCGATTTTACGGATAACTTTAATTTTAATATCGCCCTTCTCTTTCAATGCCGCAGGCAGATTCTCTACCTCTTTCACGGAACCTCCGGAAGATTTCCCGGTATCCGCTCCGCAGCCCGTTGCCGCGATTACAATCGCCAGCATCAGCACCAAAACGACGCTTAATTTATTTCTTTTAAACATGCTGAACTCTCTCCTTCTGACTGATTCATTCACCGCTTTAATACAAGTAATCCTATCGGATATACCCAGGATCGTCAATAGGTTATCCCTAATTTTTTGAAAAAATTTTCATAGATTAGTCCCTTTTCCATAGAAAATCTTAATCCAAATTCCTTCTATACCATCGCTACCGCCGTCTTATACCGGGGAAAATGAAGCGTAAAGCGGGTTCCCTTGCCCACCTCGCTCCTCACATCGATCTTTCCATGCATCTTCTTAATAATGCTGAAGGAAATCATCGTACCGAGACCCGTCCCCTTCTCCTTGGTCGAATAATAAGGTGTTCCAAGACGCTTCAGCTGATCGCCCGTCATGCCGCTTCCCGTGTCGCGGATCATGACTGTTGCTGTATCGTTACGGCATTCGGTCACCAGCTCCAGCGTTCCGCCGTTTGGCATCGCCTCGATCGCATTTTTCCCAATATTAATTAACGCTTGGCGGAATTTGTACTTGTCCCCTATCGTCAGCGGCACTTCACCATTCGTCAGTTGAACGGACAGATGCACATTATTGAAGTTCGCGTAGGTCAGCAGAATGTTAGACAAGTATTCGACCTCAATATTCACATTGATCGCTTCCATCAGTTCGGGATCGGTTCTGGCCAGCGACAAATAATCCGCAATAATATGCTCCGCCCGGTCCAGCTCGGAGAAGCAAATATTTTTGTAGAATTCTTTTTTCTCCGGTTGAATGCCGGGTGCGCCGAGCAGATGGATAAAACCCCGGACGGCGGTGAGCGGATTGCGGATCTCATGGGCGACCGATGCCGCCATATCGCTGACAAGCCGCATCTTCTCGCTCTTCACAACTTCTTCCTGCATATGATAATGCCTGTTCAAAAATTCAATGGCATAGACCGTAACCCCAACGATTAAAGCTTGCATCGCATAGGTAGTGAGCAGGTGCAACGGTTGATTCAGCAAATACTGCTGCTGGTTCGTAATCGTGAGAAATAAAAGGAGCGTAATCAACTTAATGAGGATGCTGAGGATGACAGCCCAGGCGATCTTCCAGGCCAGTGATGCATGCTGGAATTTGCGTATGGCTATGTAGACAATCAGGTAGGTCGGCAATAGGGAGATCGCATAGATCATATTGTCAGGACTGCCTAACAAATAACGGGTCACGATCAGCGTCCCGTAGAGCAGCAGAGCGATAACGCCCCCTCCGTACAAGGAACCGATGGTCAGCGGTATAGACCTGAAGTCGTAGTTGAAGCCGATAACTTTTACAGGGAAGCACATGGTTACAATCAAAGCCAGCGCAAAAATAAAGAACATCAGGGAGCGGTAGTACAACAGACGGTTTTTCAGCCTATACAAAAAGGGGTATAGCACGAACGGGGATGAGATAATAAGCACATTCAATAGAAAATCTTTGAGAAAGTGTTCCATATAAGCCCCCTTGACCATCTATGGATATTCTTTATAACGGCACAGCAATCCAAATATAGCATAAATTCGAATTTCCTACCGCAAAAATCATTTCGTCAAAAAAGACGCCTATCGCTAGGCGCCTTCTGTTAAGAAGCATGTTCGGTTATGGCAAAAGTCAGCTTGTTTTTCCCTTTGCTCTTGGAGGCGTACAGCGCTTGGTCAGCCAGCTTCAGCAGCAGCTGCGGGTCCGTCCCGTTATGCGGCCACATGGCGCCGCCGATACTGCAGCTTACCTTCGCAATTCCGGCTTCCAATTCGAACGGCACGCGCAGATTCTCCAATATGCGATTGGCCGCATCGTTCGCTTCCAGCAGTGCTCCTTGCAACGGGACGGACAAAACGGCAACAAATTCGTCTCCTCCCATGCGGAATGCATAATCTTGCGCTTTCATGCAGTCCCTTATGCGTGTCGCGGCTTGGCGAAGCAGCTCATCTCCTGCGTCGTGACCAAGCGAATCGTTAACGCCCTTGAACCCGTCAAGGTCCATATAGAGAAAGGCCAGTGCGCCGTTCTTCTCCTCAGCATGCTTGATCGCTCTTGTCACACTAGCCTCTAACGATGAACGGTTCAGCAGTCCGGTCAGCTTGTCCCGATGAGCCTGATCTTCCATCTTGACCAGCTCGGATTCCGTAGCCGTCAGCTCTGCAATAAGCCCGCGCAGAGAAGAGGACAATACTTCAATATCCTTAATCCCCCGAGCTTGCGGAATCTCTGTCTTATCCCCCCGCCGCAGTCGATCGGCTGCTTCCGCAATCCGGGAGAGCGGCTTCGAAATGTTTCCCGCAAACAACCACGCCAGTACGGAGAAGAGCAAAGTAAGCACTACGCCTAGCAATACGATATCTTTTACGAGCGAGTGAATAGGGGCAAAAGCAACCTCGGCAGGCTGACGAACGATAATTTTCCAGCCCATTCCGGGATAATTGTTGTAGCCTGCGCCCTGCGCAAAGCCCGTCAAGTAAGACCGACCATCCGGCCATTGCTGGACCGTCCATTCGTTAGTCCCGCTATATTGCCCGGCTCCTTCAAGCACGAGTTTTTTGCCAGCCCAAGAGTCCGGACCAAGCAGCACCGTATCGTCTATCGCACTTAAGATGAATACTTCAATCGCGTTCTTACTGTCCCCTTGGAGCGATTTTAGTACGGAAAACTTAATTTCCTTGGTCCATTCCCAGCTGAGATGGGCGGCCAATACGCCCGTCAGCTTTCCGTTGTCATCGAACAACGGTGTACTGATATCAACGAATTTCAGCGGCTCTCCCGTAGGGTTCGGCAGCAGCTCCGATAAGAGCACCGCATCATGCACATCGCCTATGAACGGCTTCTCCAGCGCTTCCTTGTACACCGGACGCCCGGCAATGCTGCTGCCTACCAGAATGCCCCCTGTAGATGCCAATATGTTCCCATCCGGATCGGACAGCCCCACCCACGAGAAGGAAGGTATATTTTTATTCAGCTCACGCAATAGCCCCCTCACTTCTTCCAAATCCGAAGGAAAGCGCAGCGCTTTCAAATGGCTTAACAACAAAATTTCGTTATAGCGCGACCACATATAGTAATCCAGCTTATCGGACATCTGATAGGCAAGTGCAGCGAGCGAGCCGCCTATTTCCTCTCTGACCTCATGGCTGGTTCTCTGGCTAATCACTACACTCATGGAGACGATTACTACGATAATTAGACAGGCAAACGATAACAAAAAATACGTTCTCAGCTTCATCGTCGCGCCCCCCTCTCGCGGTCTATGTCGATACGTGTCGATGCAGCCGGATTCAGCAGTATTATAGTCTATTTATGGGATTTAAGGAAGGTATAAAAAAGGACGCCCCGTAACCACTTGAACCGTGGCTTTGGAGGCGTCTGTGTTTATGAGATGATCAGCCGATTGATAAGCTTCTGCGCTGCTCAGGTCCTGGAAGAGAGGCCCCTGCGAGCTCTTGCCCACTTTTTACTTCCCGGCTACGTCCTGAGGATGGGGCTCCGTCAGCAGCTCTGCCGCACGCGCATTGGATTCCACCTGAGCCGGGTCCTTGCAGCCCGGTATAACCGTCGTGACCGCCGGGTGCTTCAAGCACCATGCCAGCGCCCAACTTGCCATATCCACGCCGGCAGGCACTTCCTCGCGAGCGATGCGCTCTACCTCCTCCAGCTTCTGCCGCGTAGCTTCAGCATCATGGCGATGGCGCACGTCATTGTTCGCAAATACCGCTCCAGGCTTGTATTTCCCGCTCAAGTAGCCGCTCGCAAGCGGAACGCGGGCAAGTACACCCAGATCCTGGCGCTCGCAGGACGGGAAGACTTGCTCCTCCGGCTTGCGGTCCAGACGGTTGTACACGACCTGAATCGTGCGGGAATTGACGCTTGTCGAGGCATCGGTCTGATGCAAATTGTCATTTTTGCCGATCGACGTGCCGAGGAACCGGATCTTACCGGCTTGAACCTGCTTGTCCAGTGTCGTCCACAGCTCATCGTTATCGAATGCAACATCCGGTCCGGAATGGAATTGATACAGATCAATGTACTCCAGCTTCAGTGCCTTCAACGAAGCGTCGAGCTGAGCGGTCACGCCCGCCGCATCGTATACGTCTGTACGCGTGAACAGATTATGGAAGTGATGCCCGAACTTCGTCGCGACGATCCAGTCCTCGCGGTTTCTCCGGCTCAAATAATCGCCAATTAAACTCTCCGACAGGTGGTCGCCGTAGCATTCTGCCGTATCGATCAGATTGATGCCGAGCTCATGCCCTTTATCCAGAATCGCATCTGCTTCCGCTTGCGTATATTCGCGGCCCCACTCTCCGCCGAACTGCCAGGTCCCTATACCGATCACCGACACATGCAGGTTCGTACTGCCCAAACGTCTATACTTCATAACGACTCTCCTCCCAGCTCATACGATTTCTACACCATTATACCTTTTGGAAGGCGCGATTAAAAACAAGCTGGTTTACAACAGTTGACAATTATCGATTACAAATGTAATCTATTGAAGATTACACGTGTAATTCTTTGAAAAGGAGAGTTCTAGCATGCGAGATATTCCATCCATCTCCGAAGCCGAGTGGGAAGTCATGACGATCTTATGGCGCAAGTCCCCTATCACGGCGCAGGAAGTCATCGTTACACTTGAAGACGATAAGGCGTGGAAGCCTAAGACGGTTAAAGCACTGATTAGCAGACTTCTGAAGAAAGAGGCTATTTCATTTGTCGCGGAAGGCAAAACGTACTACTATTCACCCGCAGTATCGGAGGATGAATGCTACCGTTCGGAACGAAAATCATTTTTGCAGCGGTTCTATAAGGGCTCCCCTGCACCTATGCTTGTTCATTTCCTGAAGGACGAGAAGCTTACCAAAGAAGAAATCCATGAGCTGAGACGGATTTTGGATGAAAAGGAGTAGCGTGTAATGGATGTCCCCTCCCCGCTTGCAGCCTTGTTCCATTGGACGCTGGCAGCCACCCCGACAGCTGTGCTGACGGCGATTATTCTTTTGACTGCGAGAAGCTTGCTGCGATATCAGATTTCCGCCAGGGTGTTCTATTTCCTATGGCTCGTCCTGATTCTCCGTCTCGCTTCTCCCTGGGCACCGTCTATTGAGTTTTTAAGTTTACCGTTCCCTTCCGGCATCATTGAAGGAGTCGATCAAGGCATTTACGATGGACGCATCGTAGATCCTGCGTATGACAATCCGTCCAGCCCAAGTACGCTTCCGTCACAGCCAACGGCAGAAAGTTCGACTAGTAAGATCATCTGGAAGGACATCCTGCTCCCGATATGGCTTGCCGGTGTCTTCATCCTTGGTATTCTATTCGCTTATTCCTATTTCAGTTGGAGAAGGAAGCTGGCCTCTGAACAGCCTGCCGTCGTGCCTCCCAACCTATTGGAATGGCTTGCCGAGTGCCAGATACGTCTGAACTTTCACCAACATGTGGAGCTTCGACTTTCTACCCATATCAAAACCCCTGCTACTTATGGCTGGTGGAAGCCCAAAATTCTCGTTCCTGCCAGCCTAGTCGGTCATATTGACAAGGAGGATTGGAATTCGATTTTGCTACATGAGCTAATCCATATCCGAAGAAAAGATGCGTTATGGAACGGGATCATGACGGCGCTTCTACTACTGCATTGGTTCAATCCTCTCCTATGGCTCGCCTGGTTCAAAATGAGAGAAGACCAGGAGTTGTCCTGCGACGCTTTGGCTACGAATTGGGTAGATAAAAGGAGCTATGGCAGCACCATGATCAAGGTACTGGAATTCATGTCTTCTACAAGAAGAAGCGCACTCGTTCCCTTTGTCTCAGGAAAAACAACGCTCATCAAAAGGAGAATCCAAATGATTTCCATGAAAAAGAAATCCGCTTTTACCATCAAAGCTGCCATTATCATAACTATTTTTGCGATCGCCATCTTCTCTGGTGTGACTATTCATGCCAAGCAGCAATCTCAGCCTCAGCCTCAGTCTCAGTCTCAGTCTCAGTCTCAGTCTCAGTCTCAGCCAGATGATGTCTCATATATACTGCCTGCGGAAGGAAAGATTAAGATCCGCTTTGGCGATTCGAAACAAGAGTCCCGGAATGAGACTCGGCCCAGCAACGGGCTTGAAATTGTCAGCAAAGAAGGAACGCCCGTATACGCTGCAGCAGACGGCATCATTGAAGCTGCCGGATATGGAGGCGTAGAAGGCAATCAAATCATCATCGCACATGCCGATGATATTGAATCGGTGTATCAGCACTTGAAAGAAATGCTGGTTGAAGCTGGCGAGGAAGTGAAGCAAGGCCAACAAATCGGCACAATAGGATCAACCGGTCAAAGTGTAGGACCTCATTTGAAATTTCAGGTTCTGAAAAACGAAACCTACATTAATCCGGAATCACTAATTCACTAACCCTTACATGGCGTCCCGATTTCACAATCTATGAAAATCCATTCAAGCCCCAGGTACAGGAAAACAGGTTGCGCCATGTTGCGGTGAATACGCTACTCTATGAACCGCAAAGGAGGAATGTCTTATCGCAACCTTCAGAGCGTTCCTTAGGGGACGGAATGAAGTGCCGCCTGTTCGCACGAATGCTTCCGGCAATGTGATTTTACGTGAAATCGACCAACGCAACGGCAACGACCGCAATGGGGATGAGAACAATGGTGGAGACCGCAATAACGGGAACAGACGCAGACGCAATCGCCGCCTCAGATTCCGGCTGTCGCTTCGCAATATCAGACGCGTAACCGCCGCCCATATTCATCTGGGCCGTCCTGGCCAGAACGGTCCTGTCGTCGCGTTCCTATTCGGCCCAAACAATCAAGGTGTATCGTTCAGACGAGGCGTCATTACCGGCACATTGCGCGACAGTGATCTTGTTGGACCGCTCGCCGGCTCTTCGATTCGCCGTCTGGTTCGCGAGATTGAGCGCGGCAACGCTTATGTGAACGTGCACACTCGCCAGAACCCGGACGGAGAAATTCGCGGCCAGCTTCGTTAAGGCCTATAACCTTGCCTGTCACTACCGCTATTAAAAGAAGTAGCGGGATCTATTGGCGTGTGCAAACCGCATTTCAGCCAAAAAATGACGTGCCGACTGACTTCAGTCTGGCGCGTCATTTTACTTTTCGCGATTATCACGGAAGCGCTAATCGTGAATCTCATGGCTTTCTCTGCGGGCGAGCATCTGCCTTAGTTTGGACTCTGTTGGAGAGCCCGGTGCCGGTGTATAGATGCTGCAACGCAGCTCCGAGCTTCCCTGTGCCTGCATGGACGTCAGATGGAACAGCATCTTGCCCGCTTGGGCATGACGGAACTCAAGAGACACCTCAGGCGCGTAGCTGACCCCGCTTTCCTCCCATAATCTTGTGAAATCCGGATAGCTTGCTTTCATCTCGCTTATAAATTGTTCATACCATTCGTCCTTGACGTATTGACCGTAATAAGACCGGAACATCGCGAGGAAGCCGCCCGCAAAGTGCTCCCAGTTGGCCGCCAGACGACGCAGCTCTTTCCTGGCAAACAGCAGTCTCACCATGTTGCGCTCGGCAACCGGTACTTCGGCAAAATCTAGAAAAACATACGCTGCCGCATCATTCCATCCCACAATGCCGCAGCGGCGATCCGATACGATAACCGGGCAATGTCTCAGCTCATCGATAATATATTTCAACGAGGACGGAACGGCTGGCGACGCATGGTCGGGCTCTGATTGCTCGCTGTCCGATTCCAGTGCCAGCGTCAGCATATATTTCCGTTCGTCTTCATTAAGCTGCAGTGCTTTGGCAACACTGTTCAGGACTGAAGGAGATACCCGGATATCCCGTCCCTGCTCCAGCCAGGTATACCAGGTTAAGCTGACATCCGCCAATTGGGCGACCTCTTCCCGACGCAGTCCCGGCGTTCTTCGCCGGGAACCTGATGACATGCCGAACGACTCCGGCCGGAGCATGGCCCGCTTTGATTTCAAAAACTCGGATAAGGCATGTAGTCTGGCTTCAGAATTCATCTTGTGTTCCTCCAAGCTATTATCATAGTGCTCTTAATACTAGTATAAACGAAAACTGGTAATAGGATAACTTCTATGACACACTAGGTTCAATTCACGCAACAAGCTAAGGAGGTTGAAATAGATGGAGAGAGTCGTCATTACAGGAATGGGCGTGCTGTCGCCGCTCGGCAATGATGTAGAAGCTTTTTGGCAGCGATTAATTCGGGGAGAGTCGGGCATTGGCATCATCGATGCTTTCGATACATCCAGACATAAAACCAAAATTGCCGGTCTTGTGAAAGGCTTTGATGCCGAGGAACGATTCGGCCGCAAAGAAGCGCGGCGGATGGACCGATTCACACAATTCGCTCTCGCAGCTGCGGAGGAAGCAATAATAGATTCGGGTCTTGATCTTGGTGCTGCGGATAAGGAGCGGATTGGCGTATACGTCGGCTCCGGCATCGGCGGAATCGGGACTCTGCTTGATCAGACCAAAGTGCTGGCGGAGCGAGGACCGGAGCGGGTCAGTCCGACGCTTGTGCCAATGCTGATCTCCAACATGGCTGCCGCAACGATCAGTATCCATTATGGCCTCACCGGGCCTACCCTTTCCCCTGTTACGGCTTGCTCGATCGGCAATACGGCAATCGGGGAAGCGTGGCGCTTGATCCGCTCCGGCGAAGCCGATGCGGTGGTAGCCGGAGGAGCCGAGGCAGCCATCTCCGATATCTCCCTCGCCAGCTTCGGCAATGCAACATCACTATCGACGCGCAATGATGACCCGACACGAGCCAGCAGGCCGTTCGATGCTGGACGAGACGGCTTCGTTATGGGCGAAGGCGCAGGTATCGTCGTGTTGGAGTCTCTCTCCCATGCTCTTCGCAGAGGGGCGCGCATTCATGCCGAAGTGATCGGATACGGAGCCAGCTCCGATGCGTATCACATGGTTGCGACCCATCCCGAAGGAGCAGGCGCCTACCTGGCGATGAGACAAGCGCTGCGCAGCGCCGGCCTGCAGCCGGAGGACATTGATGTCATCAGCGCCCATGCCACCAGCACCGAGCTTGGCGACCGCTCCGAGACTGCTGCTATCAAACGGTTGTTCGGCGAGCGTGCGCGCAGCATTCCCGTGACGGCCATCAAGTCTATGATTGGCCATATGTTCGGCGCGGCAGGCGGCGCGGAAGCGATCGCGCTCGTGAAGAGCCTGCAGGAAGGCATCATTCCGCCGACGATCAACCAGGAGACGCCGGACCCGGACTGCGATCTCGACTACGTGCCGAATGTGGCGCGGCAAGCCTCTCTTACGGTCGGCCTGTCCAATTCCTTCGGCTTCGGCGGACATAACGCAGTTATCGCGCTTCGCCGCTACGAGGAATAAGACCAACATAGCTGCTGGCTGGCACCTTGTGAGACGTTAGTCCAGCACCAACTGTGATTTGTAGCTCATAAAAAGTGGCGGCACCGTCCCCTGCCCTTACACTAAAGTGAAAAATATAACGGTGCCGCACAACACTATTTCCACCCATAGCGCCAAAGTGAACATTTAACCGTGCCACACAATACTAACCTGCTCATTTCAATACTTTCCCGCCATTAGTGTTTTCTCACAACACTGTCTCTCTCCAAGACATAGCCGCCATCTCTCCATCAAAAAAGCATCCCTCCGTCAACCGACAGTGGGACGCCTTTGCACAAACAATTATTTCTTCGCCATATATTTGCGAATATCGAACGCGACGGCCGATACGATGATCAGGCCTTTAATGATGAGCTGCCAATACGGACTGACGCCGATAAACGTCAAGCCGTAGTTGATCACGCCGAAGATGAGTACGCCTGCCATGACGCCAGGCACCGTACCGATGCCGCCAGCCGTCGAGACCCCGCCGACGACGCAAGCCGCGATCGCGTCAAGCTCGTACATATTGCCGTAGTTGTTCGTTGCCCCACCCGTACGGGCAGCTTCCAGCACCCCTGCCAGACCGTACAATGCGCCGGAGATGGCATAGATCATGATCAGGTTGCGTGCCACGTTAATGCCAGAGACATGAGCGGCCTGCACGTTGCCGCCGATGGCGTACATGTTTTTGCCCAGGCGGGTCTTGTTGAAGATCACCCAGCAGATCAGAGCAACCGCAATGGCGATCAGCACGATATACGGAATGGAGTAGCCGCCGCCAAGATCGATATAACCCGAGCCAAATTGGGTAAAATCCTTGCGCAGACCGCCGATCGGTTGAGATTGGTTCGGCTCCATATCAAAGTAGATCGAGTTGACGCCATAGATGCCGACCATCGTCCCAAGCGTCGCGATGAACGGCGGCACATGCAGCTTCGCAATAATAATGCCGTTAATTAATCCGACCAGAAGTCCGGCTGCAATCCCGATCACAATTGGAATACCGACCCATAGCTGCGGCAGGTCCGGGAAGAAGCGGTTCGCATAGGTGTCAATCTGCAGCATGGAAGCCGAGATGACCGCAGTCAGTCCCACAACGCGCCCCGCCGATAAGTCAACGCCGCCTGTAATGAGAATGAATGCCGCGCCCAGCGCAATAATTAACCGCGTTGAAGATTGCTGCAATATATCACGGAGCGTCGAAAACGCCAAAAAGTTAGGGTCGGCGATCGCAATGCCGATGACGAGCGCAATTAATACAATAAAAATTGCGCGCTGTGCAATATAATCTTTTACTCTAAAATTGGATTGTAAGTTCATGGCTATTCCCCTTTGCATCCGTCCTGCGCTGCTGCGCGGCCAAGCGCATAATCTCTGCCTCCGTAGCTCCTTTGCCTTCAACGATGCCGGTTACTCTTCCTTCGCTCATGACCATAATCCGATCGGACATGCCAAGCAGCTCTGGCATCTCGGACGAAATCATGATGATGCTCTTGCCTTCCTTCGCCAGTCTCGCAATAATCGTATAAATCTCGAACTTAGCTCCTACGTCGATGCCTCTTGTCGGTTCGTCCAGCAGCAAGATATCCGGCTCCGTCAGCAGCCATCTCGCCAGCAGCACCTTCTGCTGGTTGCCGCCGGACAGATTGCGAATCAGCGTGTTCACCGATGGCGTTTTTGTTCTCAGGAGCTCTACATTGCGCTCCGCCTCTTCCCTGCCCTTCCGTTCGTCCAGCAGCCCGAATCGGTTCCGGTAACGGCCAAGATTGGCGATAATCGTATTCTCGTAGACCGACAGCACGGGGAAGATCCCCGTCACGCGCCGCTCCTCTGTCAGCAGCGCAATGTTGTGCCTTTTCGCATCGGACGGGGACTTGATCCGTATCGGCTTGCCATCCATGATCAGCTTGCCGGAGGATACGCCCCTCAGTCCGAAGAGCGCCTCGACCAGCTCCGTCCGCTGCGCGCCTACCAGCCCGCCAAGACCCAAGATTTCGCCCCGGCGCAGCTCGAAGGAAATGTCCTGGAACGACTTCGGATTCACGGAACTTAGGCCCTCCACCTTCAGTAGCGGCATGCCGGGAGTATGGGTGCGCTGCGGGAAGCGCTCCTTCAAGTCCCGGCCTACCATTCGCGTGATGATCAGGTCGGTCGTCAGCTCCGACGCAGGCCATGTGCCGATCAGGCAGCCGTCCCGCATAATCGTCACCTCGTCGGCGATTCGCAAGATTTCCTCCATCTTGTGCGAGATATAGATAATCGAGACGCCGCGCATCCGCAAGCGGTTAATAATCGTGAAGAGCTGCTCCACCTCATTGCCCGTGAGCGAGGAGGTCGGCTCATCCATGACAATCACCTTCGAGTTGAATGATACGGCCTTCGCAATTTCCAGCGACTGAATTTTGGAGACGGACAGCGAGCCCGTCCGGGCCTTGGGGTCGATATCGAGATCCAGGTCGCGGAACAAATCCAGCGTATCCTGATGCATCCGCTTTTCATTCACCAGCCGGAACGGCCCCGCCCAGAACATCGGGAACCGTCCGAGCCATATATTCTCCATGACGCTGCGATGCTGCACAGGATGCAGCTCCTGATGGATCATGGATATGCCATGAGCAATCGCATCCCTGGAATTGCCGATCGCCGCCCTCTTGCCATCCAGTACGATCTCTCCTTCATCCGGCTTGTAGATGCCGAACAGGCATTTCATCAGCGTCGACTTCCCTGCGCCGTTCTCCCCCATCAGTGCATGAACCGTGCCCGGCTTAACCTTCAGCGTCACACCGCTCAGCGCCTGTACGCCGGGAAAAGCCTTGGATATTCCGCGCATCTGGAGTACATAAGGATCTGTCACCGTCATTGCATTCCCTCCACGTCAGTCGTTCTTATGCCGCCCTTGATGATGCGAAAGGGGCAACGCCATGGAATGCCGTTGCCCCTTCCCTACTGCCGTTTATTTTGCGTCGGCTACATTGTCCTTCGTAATTTTCTTGTAAGCGATCCAGACATATTTGCCGTCGGTAATGTCGTAGCCCGTATTGTCTTTGGTCGGCGTCTCTCCTTTCGCCAGCACATCCGCCAGCGCTACCGATGCTGCGCCTTGGTTCTTCGCATCGTTCAGCACCGTGCCAAGCAGCGTGCCATCCTCCAGCGCCTGAATGGCCGGAGCGGTTGCGTCTACGCCGATCACCGGCATATACTTGTCACCACTGAAGTAACCTGCCGCCTTAAGCGCTTCGATTGCGCCGAGCGCCATGTCGTCGTTGTTGGCGATCACGGCTTCGATCTTATCGCCGTGCGAAGCAAGGAACGCCTGCATCTTCTCTTGACCTTTCACGCGATCCCACATCGCTGTATCTTCCGCGAGCGCCTCTACTTCAATGCCAGCATCTTGAATGGCCTGTACGGAAAACTTCGTCCGCAGCTCCGCGTCTTGATGGCCCGGCTCGCCCTGCAGCATGACATATTGCAGCTTGCCGTCGCCATTCTTGTCTGCCGCCTTATTTGCGTTCCAGTAGTCGACCAGCAGCTGTCCGGAAATAGTGCCTGATTCCTCCGCTTTCGCGCCGACATAATACACCTTATCCCACTTGTTCATATCCTCGGCGATCGGCTCGCGATTCAAGAATACGACCGGAATGTCCGCGCCTTTCGCTTTGTCGATAATAACGCCTGCCGCCGTACGGTCGACTGGATTGATGATCATGGCTTTATATTTTTTGGAGATGAACAGGTCCACCTTCTCGTTCTGCGTCGGCTGCGCATTCTGGCTGTCGACAATGTCCAGCGATACTTTGCCTTCGGCTGCCGCTGACATCGCATTCCGCACGCCCGTCATGAACGTATCGTCAAACTTGTAGATCGCTACCCCCATTTTCGCTCCGCCGCCGGAAGATTCTTTGCCGCCACCGCTGCTGCAAGCCGTCATGGCCAGCATCGTTGCCATCGCCAGCATCGCCCATCCTGTTTTCTTCATCCAATAGCCCCCATTCCATTCGATTCCGCTGAGCCGCCGGAGCCTCTTCCGCTCCATCTCCCGCCCGCTATGGTCATTATGCCTGATCCCTCCGTGCAAGCGAATTCAATATTCTCATGTCTTCTAGCAAAATTCTCATCACTTCACATTGCCCGTCCTGCTGCGGTCCCCCCTTCCCATTCATTTCTCGGCATTCGTCAAGCCGACGAGATATGATTAGTCCATCCTTCGTCAACGGCCCCGCATCACTGCACGAACGGGAAAAGCAGCTTCTGGTTGTTCATCCAGAACATGTTGTCCGCATTAACGACCCGCGTCTCCAGCATCGTCGGATGGCCCGTTGTCTCCTTGCCCGCGAGAAGCGCAACCGCCTGCTCCAGGCCGATATAACCGAAGCTGAAGTCGTTCTGCACAACCAACTGATGAATAACACCGTCCTGAAGCAAGGACAGCTGTTCGACCTGGGTGCCGAACGCCACGATCTTCAAGCTTCCCGCTTCTCCCCGTCTCTTGGCCTCATCCGCGAGTCCGAGCGAGGCACCGGACTCCAGCGCAATAGCGCCATCAATTGGCGATGCGTCCAGCATGCCCTTCGCCGCGTTCCAGCAGGCATCCCGCAAATTGCCGCAGCTAGCGTTCTCAACGATGCGAATAGAGGAATGCTGTGCGAGCGACTCCCGGATGCCCGCTTCACGAAGCTCCAAGTCCGGGTCCGAACGATCGGAGCCCATAATGGCGACCGAGCCTTGGCCGCCGATCAGCTTCGCCAGCGCCTCTCCGGCTTGCCGCCCCGCCTCCACGTGATCAACTGTAATGGCGCCTTGTACGCCTTTGACAACCTGCTCATCATTAAGCGCCACGACCGGAATGCCCTTTGCCGAAGCGACAGCCGCCAGTTCCTCCAGCACCTGCCCGTTCGCGGGATCGATCAGAATCGCAGACACGCCTTCCTCGGTCATGCGCAGCGCAGCAGCCAACTGCTCGCCAGCATCCTCACTCGGCTTGAAGGAAGCGTACCGAAGCTGAATGCCGTATTCCTTCGCCGCGGCCTCCGCGCCAAGCCGCATGGCATCGCCCTGCTCCTCCGCATGAACAGGCGCAATAAGCCCGATGGCATGAGGCTCCAGCTTGCCAGGCTCTATATCGGACGATGAACATCCCGCCAATGCAACTATCCATAGTACAGCCAATGCCGCAGCCGCCAGACGAAGCCACGGCTTGCTCCGATAAGCCTTATCCAGATAGCTATTCCTCATGGCCAGTCTCCCCTTCGGCCTTGCGCACGGCAGGCATTCGAATTTGCGCGACAGTGCCTTCCTCGCGTTCGCTTGTGTACGACAAGCCGTACCGTGCGCCATAATACAACTGGATTCGGTCATGCACATTGCGCACCGCGACGCCGGAGCCTCCACCGGAGGATGACTGCGCCTCCTCTTCTTGCGCATCGCCAGACTCCAGCAATCCCGCAAGCTGCTCCTGCGACATGCCGACTCCGTTGTCGGCTACCTCCAGTACAAGCGTCTCTCCTTCCAGCCTCGCCCGAATCCGAATCGATCCTTCGTCTACCAAATATTCAATGCCGTGAACAATCGCGTTTTCGATCAAAGGCTGCAACACCAGCTTCAGCGTATAGCAGTCCAGCGCCGCTTCCTCCGCTTCAATCTCGAACTTGAATTTTTGCTTGAATCGCATTTGCTGAATGGTAAGGTAATGCCTGGCATGCTCCAGCTCTTCACTTACCTTAATGACCGTCCGCCCTTTGCTCAGGCTAATCCGGAACAGCTTGGAGAGCGAAGTAATCATCGTGATGATATCCTCGTTTTTGCTCATGCCGACCATACGAACGACTGAATTCAGCGTGTTGTATAGAAAATGGGGATTAATCTGCGCTTGCAGCGCCTCCAGCTCGTACTTCCGCTTGGATTCCTGCTCGACGATAATTTGCCGCATCAGCCCTCGAATCTTATCCAGCATCAGATTGAAACGGCTGGACAACTGTACGACCTCCAGCGGTCCGCGCAGCGGCAGCTCAACGTCGAAGTCACCCCGCTCCACCGCTTTCATCGTCGCGCCCATTCGCCTGATGGGACGGGCGAGCGACGCAGCAAGCACCATCGAGACAAGAATGGAGAGCACCAGTACGATCGCTGCCACCTGAATCAAATAACGGTTCATCTCTTCCCTCGTTGTCATCATCTCGTCCAGATAAGCCACGCCGACCACCTTCCAGCCAATGTTATAGACTGATCTGACCGTATTGAGCCGCTTCACGCCATCCGCCTTGTCGATATAGCTGCCGCTTGAGGTGAGCGCCTTCTCCACGCTTTCGTTGCGCAGCCCCATATAGATCAACTGCTGCTGCGGGTGATACACGATATTGCCCGCTCCCTCGTCGATGATGTAGACGTAGCCGCGCTTGCCCAGACTGATCCGGCTGCTCAGCTCGTCGATTTTTTTGAAATTGATATCTACAAGCAGTACGACGTTCATGGGCTTGCCGTCCTTCTCAATCGTCAATCCCTTGCTCATCGAGACGACCCACTTATACGTGCCGTCATATAAATTCTGCACATGAGGAAGTGAGAAGCTGAGGTGGTTCGATACCCGCATCGCGGAATGAAACCAGCTTTGCGCCGTTACGCGGGCGCTCATCCGCACCGGCTCCGCAGGATGATTGCGCAGCAGCTCTCCCTGGTCGTCGAATAGCGCGATCGACACAATGTCATCCCGGCTGCTCATCAGAATATCCAGCTGCTGGGCCACCTGCTCGTCGTCCCAGGAAGCTCCGGGCAGCATATGCTGCTCAATCGTCCGGTACAGCTGCGCCATGCCGTCTACATAATCCTCCAAGTTGTAGCCCACCTGGTCCACGATCTGGCTCGTGCCGAGCAGCACATTCTGTTCCGCCGTGCGCGAAAACTTGTTATAAAGCAAGAAAGCAGCAAGCATGACGATCAACAGCAGGCATAGCGAAAATGACCACATAATGATTGACTGAATGCTGCTCGTCCGAAGCCGGTCCCGCCAATGCTGCAGCCCCAAGCCGCGCATAACCCGCAGTATGCCGCCTTTCATGACGGAAGCTCTCCACTGCCGGCCTCCAGCCGTCCGCGATATTCCTTCGGCGATATGCCGAGCCGCTTCTTGAAGCAGAAGCTGAAGTAATTGGGATCGGCGAATCCGACGCGCTCCGCGATTTCGAACGCCTTCAGCCCCGTCTCCCGAAGCAGCGCCATGGCCGCTTCCATCCGGATATGCATCAAGTATTGCACGAACGTCATGCGCGTCTCCTTCTTGAATACGCCGCTGAAATACCCCGCGCTAATATGCAGCATGGCGCATACCTGCTGAATGGACAGGTCGGGATCGCCGTAGTTTTCTTTCGTATAGTGAATCGCCTTCTCGACCAAGTCCTTATAGGTATATTGCCGCTTGCTGGCAATCTCCTGCATGATCCGAAGGCACACGTCCTGAAGCCATTGCTCCATCTCCAGTATCCCGGCAAACCGGAACAACTCCAGATGGAGCTGGAAGCCCTGCCCGAACAATTCGTCCAAGGCAAGACCCGCATCCTGCGCCGTACGCCATACGGTCGTGCATACCTCCAGTAGGTACACCTGAATATCGCTGTAGGCATACCCGTGACGGGCAGGCTCCGCAAAGAGGGCCGACACAGCCTCCCGCAGCTCTGATGGCGTACCTACCTTCAAGCTGCGGACCAGCGCACCCGTCTTTAACTCGTCAAGCCTCAACTTCTCCCCGGCGCGATGCTCCATATCCCCAATATAGATGACCTTGCCGGAGCCTAGCACCAGACGATAATCCAGCGCAAGCAAGGCGTCCGAATAGGAGTCCTTCAAATGGGACAGCTCCTCCGCCACGGAGCCGACGCCAATCGTCGTCGAGAGCTTCAAGTAATGGCAGATGCTGCGCACAATATTGTCCAGCGTCTCGCCCATGCGGGTTGCCCATGCTTCGCCCTCAGCAGCGCTGTCAATGCCAATAAGCGCCACACTCTCCTGATGGATAAACGCACTTCCCAGTTGCGCCGCATCCCACCATTCCCGAGCAATATTCAACATCGCTTGCAGCATAAGCTCTGTATCGCCGGAGCCGCGAAGCGATTCGGAATCGGCGGCACCCTCGCTATCCTCGCCTTGATGAAGCGCCAGCACCGCTGCCGTATACCCTGTTCCCTTCAGATGGAGGCCATAGCTTCGCGCTTTTTCCTCTATGACGGACTTGGATAGCTTGCGCGTAAGCAAGGATGCAAGGAAGCCTTCGCCGAGCAGCGGCAGGCTGGTACGGTAATGCTCCTTCAGCCGCTGCATATCCTCCCGTTCCGCAACCTCCGCTTCAATCCGGTCCCTGATCTTGCCCAGCAGCTCCGCAAATGTATCCGAAGAAAACGGCTTGAGCAAATATTCGTCCACGCTTAAGGTGACCGCCTGCCTCGCATAATCGAATTCATCGTATCCGGTAAGAATGACGATTTTCACCAGCGGCTGGTGCTGACGCAGCCAATGGGATAGCTCCAGACCATTCATGAAAGGCATACTAATATCGGTAATGACTACGTCCGGCGCCAGTCTCTCGCATAGCTCCAGCGCTTCCTGGCCGTTCTCAGCCGTCCCGGCAATCACAAAGCCATGCTTGCGCCAATCGATCTCGCCCAGCAGCCCCTCTCTGACATCCGCTTCATCATCGACGAGCAGCACCTTGTACATCTCCGTTTCCCCTCTCTGTCTCCTTGAATAATCGCCACGAATAATGGAATCGCTTACATATGGATGTAAAACATTATTATTCATTCCATACAAAAAATCCATCACCTCTTTTCACAAGGTGATGGATCGGTAGACAATCTATTTGATATATACGCTGCCGAACGGAAGAACTTCCCGAAGAAGCCGCTTAAACCAGCCGTCTCCCGTCAGCTTGTCCTGCAAGCCAGTATCGCGCGAGCCAGTCTGAATGAGCACAGGCCCACTCCCGCGAAGTTCCCACTGCACGTTCATGTGCTGGCTCGCCAGCGAGTTCCCGTAGACGGACAGCTTGATCTCCGCATCCTCGGGATAAGCCACCAATGCGCTCTTGTCGACAAAGAGAGGCCGGTCGGGATGCAGTTGAATCGCCGCCAGATCGCCAGCGGTCAATACGCCGAGCGTACCCGGTCCGCTGAACTTGATCCGAATCAGCTCTCTTGTAATCCAGGCTGTCTTCCACTTCAGAATCTTGCTTTTGAAGGTCATACCGTCGGAGAACATCGCCACATGGCGGAAGTCGAATAGCAGGCTGCTGTCCTCTGGAATGTCGATCGTCTCCAGGGAACAACCAGGCGGAAGGCCTAGCAGAAATTCGCTCGTTCCCTGCAAGCGGGAGCGAATCCACTTCTTCTTGCGGTACACGCCTCCGATATCCATGAAGCGGTCCTCGCGGCTGCGCGGATCGCCTTGATATGCAACAATCGACTTGGGATGGAGCACATGCAGAGCATCCCCCTCATCCAGTTGCACCCGCACATAGCCAGTTGGCGAAGGCGTGGCGATTTTCATGGCAGCATAGCCTCATGACCGTGACCGCTGCGTCTCTGCTTGCGCCAGACGGCAAAACGCCAAATTCTGACCGACAAGGCGTAAGCAGCAATGACGGCGATGAGCGAGACCGCAATGAATATAGCCTTGTTATATAGGGATTGTTTCTTCGCTTCGGCTGCCTCCATCTGGGCAATGAGCGCTTGATTCTCCGATCTCAGCGTTTCGTTGGACTTCATTAGCTCCTCCTGCTCAGTGAGCAGACCCTCTTGCTGAGCCAGCAGCGCTTCTTGCTGGGCCAGCAGATCCGAGGCTTGCTGGCGGGTAAGCTCAAGCTGCTCCTGCTGCGCCTCCAGCTGTCCTTCCAGCATCTGCTTGGTTGATTCGTACTGCCCCTTCAGTTCGGCGAGCTTATCCGGCGCCTGGTAGATGTCCTTCAGCCGGTCGAACATGCCTGCATGGGCAGTCGCGGATGAGAAAGGGAACGTTATGATGAATAACAAGAATACGATTATAATAGCTTTGGTCTGTCTCATGGGAATCACCTGCTTCTTGGAAGAGATGGCACGAAGGATGTTCGCACAGTATATTCCCTTATTCTATCATATTTTTGTCGATTGCTGTCATTTGAAAGATTCCAATAATAGAGAAGTTTTGGGCATTAATCAGATAGAGGCACGGTCGCCGCTTCCAGGGCATGATCCAGCTCTCTCCTATAGGACTCCTGCTCGGAACCGCTCCAGTCTAGCAGGCTGCCCATCGCCTGCAGCGCAGCCCCCTTCCATCTGCGGACTTCTTTAATATGGAATAACAATAATCCAGTCCGGCGGATGAAAAAATCGACGGGCTTCACCGTCATCTCCTCGCGAATCGCATAGAGCAGTTGAAGAGCAAGCTTGATCGGCAAGCCATGCTTCTCCGCCAGCTTGATGGCTTCGGGGTACAAGCCGAACAATACATCCACATTCGAGCCGTAGCGGCGAGCCAATCCCGAAGCGTCCGCCGCTTCGAGGCCCAGCGCCATACCCGCTGCTGTCTTCTCCGACACGTACGCCTCGAAGCCATCAGAGCCGCCTGTCTCGCCTCCGGAGATCGGCAGCTCTCTTGTCTGGCTTGGACCGAATGCCAGAGCACCCGCGGCTTGACCCAGCTTCACCGCCCGGTCGACGACGGCTTCCGCCATCTTGCGGTAGCCAGTCAGCTTGCCGCCTGCTATCGATAGCAGACCCGATGGAGAGACGAATATCTCGTCCCGCCGCGAAATCTCCGACGGCGACTTCCCTTCCTGATGAACGAGTGGGCGCAGTCCCGCCCAGCTGGATTCGACATCAGCTGCCGTCAGTCCCAGCGTCGGGAACATCGAATTGACAGCATTCAGCAGGTAATCACGATCCTCCCTAGTCATGGCCGGGTTCGCCATATCCCCTATATAGTCCGTATCCGTAGTCCCTAGATAAGCCTTTCCCTCGCGCGGTATCGCGAATACCATGCGGCCATCCGGCGTATCGAAGTAGACGGCCTGCCTAAGCGGGAATCTCGCGCCGTCGAACACCAGATGCACCCCTTTTGTGAGATGGAGCGTCTTGCCCTGCCGTGAGCCGTCCGACTCGCGGATCTCATCCACCCACGGGCCTGTCGCGTTAATGACAACTCCCGCCTCCACGCGGAACAGACCGCCGCCTAGCCTATCCCGGACCATCGCCCCGGCGATCTTCCCGTCCGCACCTCGTTGCAGCTCCTCCGCCTTCGCATAATTGACGGCCAAAGCGCCCCACGATACAGCTTTCTTCAGCACTTCAATCGTAAGCCTGGCATCATCCGTCCGATACTCGACATATAGCCCGCCGCCCTTCAAGCCGTTACGCTTAAGCAGCGGCTCCCGCTGCAAGGTCGCGGAGCTGCTGAGCATACTGCGGCGCTCGTCCTTCTTCACGCCCGCCAGAAAATCATAGAAGCGAAGCGCCATAGAGGTCGTCAGCTTGCCGAAGGTCCCTCCTTGATACAGCGGCAGCAGCATCCGCTCCGGCGTCGTCACATGCGGGCCATTCTCATAGACAACCGCCCTTTCCTTGCCCACCTCCGCAACCACACCAATCTCCAGCTGCTTCAAATAGCGCAGCCCGCCGTGGATCAGCTTGGTCGAGCGGCTGGAGGTACCCGCCGCAAAGTCCTGCATCTCCACGAGTCCAGCCTTCATGCCGCGGCTTGCCGCATCCAGCGCGATGCCCGCACCGGTAATGCCTCCCCCGATAACGAGCACGTCCAACCGGCTCTCCGCCATTCGCTCCAGCAACCGCAGCCGCTCATTCGCATGAAAGGCCGATCCCGTCTTCCTGTCCTCACTCATGGTATTCCCTCCTGTCACTCTCTAATTAGCATATGGCTATTCTTCTTCTTTGCCGCCATGGCGTATTCCCAAACATAAAAAACCGCAAGCGTCCGACATCTCCTCACGGAACGCCGGCTAACCTGCAGTTTTCTCACAACTACTATTATTTTTCGGAAAAGGCCATTGCCGCCCGGACAGCCCGCTTCCAGCCGCCGTACAATTGTTGTCTTCGTTCATCTGTCATATTCGGCTGGAACAGCCGATCCACTTGGCGCAAGGATGCAATTTCCTCGCGGTCCTTCCAGAAGCCGACCGCCAGCCCGGCCAGGAATGCAGCGCCAAGCGCAGTCGATTCCCCGATAACCGGCCGCTCCACAGGCACGCCCAGCAGATCGCTCTGGAATTGCATAAGCAAGTCGTTGGCAACCGCGCCCCCGTCTACAGCCAAGGAATGCAGCTCTAGCCCGGACTCCTCTGCCATCACAGATAGGACATCCTTCGTCTGATAGGCGAGCGATTCCAGCACCGCTCTGACGAAATGCGCCTTGCCCGTGCCGCGCGTAAGACCGAATATGGAACCTCTTACGTCACTGTTCCAATAAGGCGTTCCCAGCCCGACAAATGCGGGCACGACATAGACGCCATCCGTTGACTCTACCTCGGCGGCAAGCGTCTCCGATTCTGCAGCGGACTCGATCAGCTCCAGCCCGTCGCGCAGCCACTGGATCGCCGCTCCCGCAACAAAGACGCTGCCCTCCAGCGCATACTCCAGCTTGCCGTCAAGCTCCCAGGCAATCGTCGTCAGCAGCCCTTTTTGCGAAAGAATGGCCTTCTCTCCGGTATTCATCAGCATGAAGCAGCCCGTGCCGTACGTATTTTTGGTTGAGCCGCGCGTGAAGGCGTTTTGTCCGAACAGGGCTGACTGCTGGTCGCCCGCCGCTCCCGCAATCGGAATCTCCTTGCCGATCAACGATTGATCCAGCTTCCCGTATATCTCTGAGGAGGACTTCACTTCCGGCAGCATAGCTGCGGGCACACCGAGCATAGCGAGCAGCTCTTCATCCCACTTCCGCTCATGAATATTGAACATCAAAGTACGAGAAGCGTTCGAGACATCCGTCACATGCGCCTTCCCGCCGGTAAGCTTCCAGATGAGCCAGGTCTCAATCGTGCCGAACAGCAGCTCTCCACTCTCCGCCCGCTCCCGCGCGCCTTCCACCTGCTCCAGCAGCCAAGTGACCTTGGTGCCAGAAAAGTACGGATCGATAAGCAAGCCCGTCCGCGCCCGAATCTCATCCTCGCGTCCATCCGCACGAAGACGCTCGCAAATATCGGAGGATTGCCGGGATTGCCATACGATGGCTGGATGAATCGGCTCCCCGGTCGCTTTGTCCCACACGACTGTCGTCTCCCGCTGGTTCGTAATGCCGATCGCTGCGATCTGCTCCGCACTTACGGCGTTTTTCTCCAGCACATCCTTCAGCACTCGTTGTGTGGAGTCCCATATGAACACAGCGTCCGCTTCTACCGAGCCGGGCACCGGATAGCTCAGCGGCAACTCCTCCTGTGCGATGGACGCAATATTCCCCTTCCGATCCACAAGCAGCGCCCGCGTACTTGTCGTTCCCTGATCAATCGCCAGCATATATGGCCCCATTCCGATCTCCCCCATCTATAAGAACGCTTACAATAAAGTTATAAAAGGTATACCTTATTTTACAAAAATTCAAACGGGATTTCATCTGCTTCCTTCAAACGAGCCTCGTCACGGATGTACGAGCGAATCCAAGCCGGAACTTCTTGCCTGTTCATTCCGGGGATGAAAACGTCGGCGCGCTGTGCTACAATACGTAAGTTATGAACCGAATATAGTCCCAGGAGGCTTCAACACGCTCATGCTTATTATAGGAATTGCAGGCGGGACGGGATCGGGCAAGACGACCGTCGCCCGTTCTGTCATCGACAACCAAGGAACGGATAAAGTCACCTTTATCTCGCAAGACAACTATTACAAGGGGCATTCGCAGCTTAGCATGGAGGAGAGGGAAATCGTGAACTACGACCATCCTCTGGCCTTCGACAACGAGCTGCTCATTGAGCATCTGCTTCTGCTGAAGCAAGGGCTCCCTGCATACGCCCCTGTCTACGACTTTACGGAGCATACCCGGTTCACCGATCGGCAAGTCGAGCTTCTCCCAAGCCGCATCGTCATCCTGGAAGGACTGCATGTATTGTCCGACGAATCGCTGCGCGAGCATCTTGATATTAAAGTATTCGTCGATACTGATCCCGATGTGCGCATTCTGCGCCGCGTCTTGCGCGACATTGAGGAGCGCGGGCGCACGATTCAGTCGATTCACGACCAGTACCTGAATACGGTGAAGCCGATGCATGAAGCATTCATTGAGCCGTCCAAAAAATACGCGGACATCATCCTGCCCGAAGGCGGGCATAATCAAGTCGGCATCCAGCTGCTCTCCATCTTGACCGAAAAATATTTGAATGGCGACCGCATCTGGAGCAAGTAATCCAAGCCGGCTATGGATATGTGGATGAAGCTGTTGATGAATAGCTTAAATGCGTTATGCACATGTTGATAATTATTTTTTCGCAAATTGACACGCAGGCTGTTGATAACTTTTCTGAATCGTCAGACTTGCAGCATAAAAAGCCCCATGCGCCGATGAACGGCCCATGGGGCTTCTTTATTTGCCCGATTAAATAAACAAGTTGACCTTGGCTTCTGTCGCATCGCCCAGATAAGCTGCTACTCCTGCATACTCCATGCCCTCAATCAGCTCTTCCTTCTGAAGGCCCAGCAAATCCATCGTCATCGTGCAAGCGACCAGCTTCACGCCTTGCTCCTGAGCCAGCTCAATCAGTTGCGGCAACGTCAGGGCATTATGCTTCTTCATGACATGTTTGATCATTTTCGGGCCCATACCCGCCATGTTCATCTTCGACAGCCCGAGCTTCTTCGGACCGCGCGGCATCATCCAGCCGAACATCTTCTCCAGCAAACCTTTGTCCGTCTGGACAATCTCGTCCTTGCGCATTGTATTCAGACCCCAGAAGGTGAAGAAGATTGTCACTTCATGATCGTAGGCCGCTGCCCCGTTCGCAATGATGAATGCGGCAATCGCTTTATCCAAATCCCCGCTGAACAGCACAATCGTCGTTCTTTCCTTCTCAGTCATCGCTGATGTCATTGTTTTGCCTCTTCTCCTTTATACTTATACCCGTAATAGTATTAAAGTGTTGAAAAAAAGAGGAATGTTATCCCGGAGAATTCCCCCGCTCATCCATCCCGCTTGCCCGAGGAAACTGCCTGCAAGAAGCGCTCCCCCGCTTATCTATGGCAAAGCCTCAGCGGCTTTTCACTAACAGCTCTACAGCTTCCTTCACCAGCTTGCTGGTGTCTCCGCCCCGTTCCTTCTCTTCCGTAATACATTGCTCCAAATTATGAGCGACGATATAAGCCATCGCTTTGTCGGCTGCGCTGCGCACGGCGGACAATTGAGCAACCACGTCCTTGCAGTCCTTGCCTTCCTCCATCATTCGCATCACGCCGCGAATCTGGCCTTCCATTCGTTTCAATCTTCGGATGACGCTCTCATCGTACTCCATGTCACAACCTCCAGCCTGTTTGGAATTGGTATTGTCGAAATGATACCCCTAGAGGTAATATAGCTTGTCACTGCCGGAATAGCAACTGCCAATTGCTAAAGGCTGTTACTGCTTCCTCACGTAAAACGTAAACACGCCGTCCTTCTCTTCATGCTGCACCAGCTCATGATTGGTTCCTCTTACCCAAGCCCGGAAGTCGTTCAGGGAACCTTGGTCTGTCGACAATACTTTCATCATTTGTCCTGTTTTCATGCTGTCCAGCGCTTTCTTCGCCTTCACGATCGGCATTGGACATGCCAGTCCCTTCGTATCGACAACCACTGCATCTGTTTTCATCGTAAATTCCTCCTGTTATCGTTATTGGTCATGAATGGCGCAGCGGTTCGGGCCGATCTCCATCTCCCGCTGCTCTTCATCTGTCGGGCTAATACGGCCCATGTTCGTTTGGCGGATTTGCTGGTACGCATTAGGATGCTGCGGCAGATTCTCTGTGACCGCCCTGCGGAACTCCGATTCATCCTCCAGATGAAGGCCCGGATTATCGCGGAACAAATCGCCAAGTCTAGCCGCAACCTGACCTTGCTCGCCCAACTCGTCCATCTGCCCAAAATGTGCTGGAAGCACAATCAGATCCGGCGACAGAGCACGATATCCTTCATACAGAGTTCGGCGCAGATCGCCCGCCCAATCTTCCGCTTGCCCGGCAAGATCGGGCCGCCCGATCGATGTAATGAACAGTATATCGCCGGTCAACAGATAGTTGCCATCCACAACAAAGGAAGTGCTGCCTATGGTGTGTCCAGGTGAATAGAGGGCGCCGATGCCGATTTCCGTAGCGCCAATCGCTACCCGATCGCCATCCTCCAGCTTTTCATATTCGAAGGTTATTTCTCCCGCATCCTTGGACGGCAGCCAATACTTCGCTCCCATGCGCTCAGCCAGCTTGCGGCCTCCCGAGATATGGTCGGCGTGGAGATGCGTATCCAGCGCATGCTTGATCGTCACACCCAGATTCCGTGCGAATTCCTCATAGACCTCGGTCGTTCTCATCGCATCGATGACCGCAGCTTCACCGCCGGATACGACCATGTAAGACAGACAGCCTTTGCCCAGACGCACGAATTGATAGATCGCGCCGCCTGGCAGCTCGCCTACCTTCACCGGCTCCAGATGCTCGCTCCATGCTTTCATGCCCCCTTGCAAATAATGAACATCCCTCACACCGGCCTCCGCAAGCTGCTCCGCCACGAACACGGATGAGCCTTCCTTCGCACAGACGACCAACACTTGGCGGCCGGATGGTATCCGCTTCACAGCTTCCTCCACGCCGTCCAGCAGATCGAAATACGGAATATTCATGCTCTCTATGCTCTGCCCTTCTATTTTCCAATCGGCATAATCCGTTTCATTGCGCACATCCAGAATAAATAGCGGTTCGCGCTGGGTGATATTATGAGCCAGCTCGCTTGCAGCCATTGGCTTCACAGTTGTCGTCATGGCGTTTCCCCCTCTACCTCAGACTCCGTCTCGCCCGTCCAGTCTGACATGCCCGGCACTACGTTTTTCACCCGGCTGTAGCCGTGATCAGCCAGCCACTGGCATGCCATGTCGCTGCGCGTTCCGGTTCTGCATATGACGTATAGCTCGGAGTCTGGACGGAGTGTATGATGCAGGCTCTCCAGCTGTCCCAGCGGGATCGAGATAGCCCCCTTCACATGACGGAAGGCATATTCCGCCGCTTCCCTGACATCCAGAACTGTAAGCTCATCACCGCTTGCCAACCGCCCAGCCAATTCCTCATTGCCAGCCGTATGCGGATAACGAGTTTCCGGTTTGATTTCTTCTGAAGGGGTTTTACGAACGTAATGCTTCAGCACGCCGCCGTCCATTATCGTCCCTACATATTGATGCCCGGCCTTCTGTGACCAAGCTTGCAGATCAGCAAGCGAGCCTTTATCCGTAGCTTGGATCTCCAGCACCTGCCCATCTGCCAGCTCAGCCATCATCTTCTTGGTCTTCACAATCGGCATTGGACACGCCAATCCGATACAGTCGAGCGTCGTATCCGCTTGTACGTTCATCGTCATTATCTTTCCTCCATTCTAATTTTATACCCCGTAGGGTATTAAAAATAGCAAAAAAAATTACATCAGCAAATCCCACCAAATCTTAATAACCGTTGCGGTAATCAATATCGAAAGCAGTCCCTGCAGTATCTTCACGTTCATTCGCTGTCCCAGCTTTGCGCCAATGGGAGAACCGATAATACTGGCTGCAATCATGACAAGCGATGGAATGAGCAGCATATGACCGCCCATCAGCTTCCCTCCGGTCGATCCGATGGAAGACAGAAAGGTAATCGCAAGCGACGATGCGATCGCCACGCGTGTCGGAATCTTCAACAGCACTAACATGATCGGAACCGTTATGAACGCGCCTGCTGCCCCTACAATTCCTGACAAGATGCCTACCGCTGCCGCGGAGCCTGCCGCGAGCGGTTTGTTGAACGCCGCGATGCTGCCATCTCCTTCTCCCCCGCGCTTGGGCATAAACATCATCACTGCCGCGATGAGAGCCAGTACGGCATAGGTCACGTTAATGACCGAATCAGACAGAAACTTCGATCCATAGCCGCCGATAAAGCTGCCAAGCACGATCGGTATGCCCATATACATAACCAACGGCTTATGAATCCAGCCGCCCTTCCGGTAGGCAAGCAAGCCCGCCAATGAAGCAAAAAACACCTGCGCCGCGCTAACCGCGGACACCTCCTGGGCCGAGAAAGCCGTGAACCCCAGTGCCGGAGGGATATAGAGCAGCATGGGATATTTGATAATCGAACCGCCGATGCCGACCATACCGGATAAGAAAGAACCGATAAAGCCAATCGCGAATAACAGGATAATCCAGCTTATCTCCACATTCAAGAGCACCTCGCTTTATCAAGTTGGGGTGTACGCATAAACCTCAGTTTATTATTTATACATATACCTGTATGGGTATAATAATAGGTCCTTATGATCTGATTGTCAACCTGCGGCAGGAAGACAGCTCATGTTGCACCATTCGCGGACACAGGAATCGACACCAAGCTTGTAGAATTAAGGTTGAAGCCATAGGAATCTGCTTGCCGGAGAAAGGGAAAGGTAACCGTAGTGATCATCATTTGGATAATCGTTTGTTTGACTGTCTTGTACATCATTTTCGAAACCTGCTGGGTCAGAACGACATGGCATCGCCCGCCTGCTCCGTCCCGCTTCAAGGCTACTGTAGTTCATTTAACGGATATTCATGGGCGTACCTTGTTTTTGAACGGCTCGATTAGTCGCAAGGTGAACCGGTTAAATCCCGATCATATCATCATTACCGGAGACCTTGCGTCAAGAAAGGGCCAGTTCAAGCGTGTGCTAAAGGAAATCGGAAAGCTGCAAGTTCCCCGCATCACCTTCGTGCCAGGCAATTACGAACGCGAAGGCTGGAACGGCTTTCGCAAAAAAAGATACACAGAGCAGGAATACCAGGACATCCTCCAGTCGCTTCAGGATATGAACGTGACTGTATTGGTGAATCGCGCCTGCAAGATCCTCCATCAACCGGATGGAGGCCTAATCTACGGATTTGACAACTCCATCTACGGGAACGAGCTGCTGACGATAAGCCCTGCCGAATTGGAGAAGCAAGACTATATCATCATGCTGGCTCATTCTCCAAGCATCATCAAGCTGTTGCAGGAAAACAACGTCCTCTATGACTTACTGCTCACAGGCCACACCCATGGCGGCCAAATCCGATTGCGAGACCATACGATAGGGGCCTATAAGCATTTCCACACAGGCATTAAAAATGTGGACAAACGCAGACGTTTCTATATCAATAGGGGCTTGGGAACGGTAAAAATTCCGGTTCGTCTAGGCTGCCCGCCTGAGATCGCTGTCTTCACAATCGGCCAGGAATGAAATTTCCCCTGCGCAAATAGAACCGGCCGCTTCGCTATTGCGATGCAGCCGGTCCTTTTTATCATTTTTAGACACTCATTACCCTCAAGCTATTTTGTCTGTCGGCTAAGGCGAATGCAACAGAATCGGAAGAGCTATCATAACCGTCGAACCGCGGCCTACCTCGGATTCCGCTTTAATCGTGCCGTTATGCGCAAGAACAATCGACTTGGCAATACTCATGCCTAGACCCGCACCGGTCTTCTCCTCCGTATTGGTGCCGCGATAATAACGCTCGAACAGGTTCAGCAGCGTCTCCTCATCCATTCCGATTCCGTCATCCTTCACGGTCAGAACGGCATAACCAACCGATACCGCGACACTCACCGTGATGGTTGTGCCTTCCGGATTATGCTTGACGGCATTAATGATAATATTGTCCAGCATCCTCGCGAACCACTTGTCATTCGCAAGCACCCGAACCCGCGTCGCCTCGTCTTCATTCTCGAATTGGAACGTCGTGCCCTCCATCGTCATGTCATTCACGTAGTTAAGAACAATCCGTCTGACGAATTCCTGCAGCTCGATTGGCTTTACTTCAAACGGAACCTGCTTGTTCTTAAGCTGGAATGCCAGCGAGAAGTCCTGGATCAGATCGATCATATAGTCGCTCTTATCCCGAATCGTACCGCCCATCTCCTTTAGTTCTTCCTCTGTAAAGCTGTATTGCCCGCTCTCCAACAAATGGCCGTAGCCCTGTATCGAGCTAAGCGGAGTGCGCAGATCATGTGAGATGCCCGTCATCCATTCTTCCCTCGTCTTCTCGAGCCGAGTGCGATCCTGCTCCGCAGCGTGCAGCCTTAATGTCATCTCGCGGAATCCGTCAATGACTTCCTTATAGAGCTTATACTTTCGGCGCAGCTTGCCATTCTTGCGATAGACCCGCTTCTGATCCTTCGCGGACAACGTCTCTTCATATTGACCTCTGCCAAGCCGTGCGAACCAATCAATGAACAGCAGCAGCGGCCTGCCATAGCGGTAGCCATGATAAATGGAGAAGGCTAGTGTTGCGATTAGAATCGCTCCTCCAATGAAGGAAGCCGTGATGATTACTTCTTTCATGAATGGCTGCTTGACGTAGCCTCCCCGTTTGCTTTGGTGCAATACCCAGAATGAATCCGTTTCACGATCCGCATGGACGGATACGATTGTTGGAAAATTGCCCTTCATCTTCTCCATTGTAATAAGCTCAAGCGGAGCGTACCGTTTCCGTTCCATTGGCATGCCCACCGATTGCTGCACTTGGCCGTTGCCATCTATAATTTGCAGCGTATGCCGAGATTTCGCCAGTTCTTCGTTAAGCTGCTCGGCTGCCTCTTCCCTCACAACACCGTCTCTCGCATATTTGGCATAAATGGACTGGACCTCAACCGAACGATCATTCACATAACCTAGCATGAATAGAGCCATGTTCGGCACCGAATCGTCCAGCGACATCATCACTTCGTAGGGACCGTACCGCTTCGTCTGCTCGATAACGAGCAGCTCTCCCGTAGTATAAGCTTGCGGCACATCCTCAGGCGTATTCACTTCATAGATCACATCGCCTTGGCTATTCACCACTTGCAGCCAGTAATGTTGTTCTGCCAGCTGTTCCACCCAACGCTTCGGCACTACGGCTTTCTGCTCCGTCACATCCGTCTCCATAATGATGACATCCAGCGACCCGAACGGAAATCTTTGTTTCATATCCTCATTGACTAATAATTGAATGAAGACAAGCAATATCGTAAATACCATGAGCAGAACAAAGACGAACAGCAATAACATCTGATAGGTAAAATGAAGGGTCAGCCTTCGCTTTACATTGCGAGTCTTCATGACTGCTTTCCCTTCGCCAGCTTATAGCCGAGTCCGCGAATAGTCAGAAGATGGCTAGGCTCGCTTGGATTGCGCTCAATCCTCTCACGGATTTTGCGGATATGAACCATAACGGTATTGTCATCGCCATCGCCATCGAGGCCCCATACGGCCTCATACAGCTGAGCTTTGGAAAAAACAATACCTGGATTTTTGCACAAGAAATGAAGCAACTGATACGCCATCGCGGGACAAGCGACCTCCTTGCCTTCCACCAGCAGCTCACCCGCCGCATCGTCGAGCACGAACCGTCCGAAGTCATAACGCTGTCGCTTCTCCTCCATTACCGAGACAGGCGTCACGCCGCCGCGGCGCAGCCGCGCTTTTATTCGGGCTGCAATCTCAAGCGGATTGAACGGTTTTGTGACATAGTCGTCTCCGCCTGTCGCAAAACCGGTCAGCACATCAAGATCAGACGCCCGCGCAGTCAAATAGATGATATGGGCATCGGACAGCTCTCTAATCTTGGGACAGAGATCAAAGCCGGTCTGATCCGGCAACATCACGTCCAGCAGCACAATATCAGCGCCATGCTTTCCAATCAACTTGAGAGCATCTACGGCATTATGGGCGGTGAACAGATAACGGAAGCCTTCCTTGCGAAGCGTCATGTCCAGCATCTTCGTAATGGCGCGTTCATCGTCTATCATTATAATTCTCGCGTTCGATACATCCAATCTCTATCCCCTCCATCCTTATTTTACTATAGAAACCTTAATTTCCGTTTAACGGATGCCCGTCTCTTCAGCAAAAAATAAGACCGGCATTAACAGAAAGTAAATGACGGTTTCTATAATGGGACCGAGGTGATGGAAAATGATTCAAAAAATAGGAAGACAAAGCATCGTAGACGAAATTCGCGGCTTGAGCTTGCTCGGCATTCTGCTTTCCAATTTGCTCATCTTTCAGTATGGCATGTGGGGCAAGGACGAGATCGATCTATTCGGACTCACTGGTGCGGATAGCGTTGCGCACACTCTTGTAAAGATCGTGATTGAAGGCAGCTTCATGCCCATCTTCGCATTTCTATTCGGCTTCGGAATGCTCAAGCTGATGGAGGGACTTGAGGCGAAGGGAGCCGGGTTCAGGATGGTCATCGTACGCCGATCGATCATGCTTATCGGGCTTGGAATGCTGCATTCCTATTTTCTCTGGGAAGGTGACATCTTATTGTTGTACGGCGGAATGAGCCTATTCCTCCTCCTGTTCCTAAGACGCAAGGCCAAAACGGTCTTAATCTGGGGCATTGCGCTTCTGCCGGTTATCGGTCTGGCCGGTATGGACTCAACAGGCCCGCTGATTGAAGAAACGAAAATCATCCAGGAAAAAACAGAGGCTTATGTCATGAAATCTATCGATGTGTATCAGAACGGAAGCTACTCGGAGATATTCGCCTTCCGCCATGACGAGCCGAAACCGCTCGAAGCCGATGGCCTGATTCTAGTTGCCGCTTATCTGCTCGTCCCGTTCATGACCGCCCCCATGTTTTTATTCGGCATGTATGCGGCCAGAAAAGACTGGTTCTATCAGCCTGAGACCAAGCGTGCCTTTTACTTCAAATGGGCTTCCGTCTTTCTAATCTCAGGTTTGATCATGAAATCGATAAAGCAGATTTGGCCTGATACGATCTTTGGCGGAGTGAGTGGCGCGCTCGGGATGTTGATCCTGTCACTCGGTTATATAATGGGGTTCGCCTTGCTGCTCTCGCTGGGGAAAGCAACGGCTCTGCGGAACGGCTTCAAGTCCGTCGGCAAGCTGTCGCTCACTAATTACTTACTGCAGACCGTCATCTGCACAACGCTCTTCTACGGCTATGGCTTTGGATGGTACGGCAAGCTTGGCATTATCGCGGGTGTCGGCATTGGCATTGCCATCTATACGCTCCAGCTGCTAGGCAGTGCGCTTTACCTGAAGCGGTTCCGAATCGGTCCCGTCGAATGGCTGCTTCGGATATGGACGTACTGGAGCTGGAACGGAAAGCCGAAGCAACGGATAGCGGATTCCGTAGACGTAAAGGCTTAAATAAAAAGGCGATCCTCCTCCCGGTTAATCATAACCGGGAGGAGGATCGCCTTATCGTTAATGATATTAAGTTTGGAAAAACCGAGGCAAATACTGCTTGTTCTTGAGCAGCATCTCCTCCAGCAGCGCCTCGGCTACATTAGCCGAATCTGTGAGCGGATGGCTCGCCAGCGCCAGTAGCGCCTTATCTTTGCTGCCTGTGACGGCTGCTTCGATCGCCAGGCTTTCATACGTCTTGACGGCATGAATGAGCCCCTTCGTCCCTTCCGGTACGCGCCGCACTGGAACCGGAGCAGCACCTTCGCTTGTGACGACACAATTGACTTCAATCGCCGCCTCATCCGGCAAGAAGTCCAATATGCCGTTGTTGCGAACGTTCAACGTCTGAATATCGCCCGTATTGTTGTAGATGGAATGCATCAGCTTGACCGCCGCTTCGGAATAATAGGCGCCGCCGCGCTGCTCCAGCTGCTTCGGCTTCTCCGCCAGCTCCGGCTGCTTGTAAATCTCGAACAGCTCCTCCTCCAGGCGCTTGACCATCTCGGCCCGGTTCTCGCCTCTGGTCGCAGCCGCCTTGCCCTCTTCTACCATTTCCCGGTGCAGATAGAAATATTTCAAATAATAGGACGGAATAGCTCCCAGCTCCCGCACCAGCCTGTCGTTCCAGGCCAGCTGCGGCACGTTGGATGCGGAATAGGAGCTTTGGCGATCCAGCAGCTCTTCCAGCTTCGACTCGCCGTCGACTTCAATCCGGCTAATCCAGTGCAGATGGTTAAGACCCGCAAACTCGCAATAAATGCGCTCAATCGGAACATTGTATAGGGACGAAAGCCACTTGTAAGCCGCAATGGGTGAATTGCACAGGCCAATAGAGCGAATGCTAGAATGTTTTAGGATCGCTTCCGTCACCATGCCCGCAGGATTTGTGAAATTAAGGAGCCAGGCATCCGGGCAGAGCTCCTCCATGTCCTTGCATATATCGAGCAGGACGGGAACTGTGCGCAGCGCCTTCATCATACCGCCAGCGCCGGTCGTCTCCTGTCCGAGCATTCCGTATTTGACCGGGATCGACTCATCCCATCCTCTTGCTTGGAGCTGTCCCACACGCATCTGCGTGGAGACGAAATCCGCTCCTTCAAGTGCGGCCCTCCGGTCGAGCGTAAGCTCGATACGAATCGGCAAGCCGCTTTTCTCTACCATGCGTTGTGCCAGCGCGCCTACAATGGCAAGCTTATGTCGTCCCTCCGGTATGTCTGCCAGTACGATCTTGCTGACCGGGAACGATTCATGCCTTTGAATAAATCCTTCAATCAGCTCCGGCGTGTACGAAGAGCCTCCTCCGATGACTGCTACCTTTAGTCCATTACCCATTCGACATTCCTCTCCTTCACCGATAAATCATTCTCCAAGTTCTCATATACCATTGCCGCTACATTCATTCCATCTCTATCCATCGCAAGCAGCAATGCGCCGGCTGCCGGCTCCAGATCCAGCGTGCGCAGACGGCAATCCGGCGCCGCTTCCTTGACCTGCCGCTCAATAAACGGCACAACATATTGCCCGTCTCCGCGGGTAAGAATACTGCCCGCAAGCACCACTTCGAACGTATCTGCTTCCATCTTCAGCTTATGAATAACGGCGCTTGCCGCACATCCTAGCTCCCGTCCTTGTCTCTCCAATATGGCTCTCGCCATTTCATCCCGATCGGCGACCTGGAATAATAACTTCGCGAACGTGTGAGGAGCCCGCTTGCCCTCATCCAGAAAACCATGGAACATATCAGACACATTGTCATAGCCTGCAGCATTCAATATTAGCTCCGTCAGCGCAGTGGGCTTCTCCCGGCCTTCCCACGCGCGAATGACCGCACGGAACGCCTCCTTCGCCAGCTCGGTGCCTCCGCCAAAATCGCCGAATTCATAGCCGAACCCGCCTACTTGCAATTCTTCTCCTGCTGCATTCATACCGTAGCAATTCGTCCCGCTGCCGCAGATCAGCACGACACCATCCGATTGCCTTGTACCCGCGCGCAGTCCAATGACCGTGTCGCATACAATGCCATACTTGGCATACCCCATTGCTGCGACCATCGGCCTCAAGATTTGAAAGTCCGCCTCACGGTCCGCGCCAGCAAGCCCGAACATCGCATAAGCGATATCGTCCTGCTTCAGACCGGCAGCCGCCAAGGCCATCTCCGCCGCTTCCCTAATATTCCGGTCAGCCAGCTCCACACCCAATTGATGATTGCCGCAGCCGCTTATTCCTCTGCCTAAGATGCGGCCCGTTCCATCCGACACGACAGCGAGCGTCTTGCTCCCGCCGCCATCGATACCCAAGTAATACGTCAAGTATGATCTCTCCCATACCACCTGACTGATGAAGCCGGCTCCATCAGCTTACATGCGCTTTAATCTGCATGGTCCGCCCAATGTACGCCGGCCTCAGCCAGGGTCATTATTTTGCTGCGTCAAGCTTGCTTACGTTCTCTTGCCATCTCTCTGTTTTGAACTTCAGCAGCTTGTCATAGCCGGCTTGCTGTGCATCGGCTTCTGCTTTATCCAGAATGGCGAGCACCTCTGCATCCGATGAGGCAGTGCTGATCGCCTTCGCTCTTGCTTGCTCGTGAATTTCCAGCACGCGCTGTGCGATGATGCCTTCATCGGTATCGCCTGCCGGGTCCAAGTTGACGTATGCCGTCGTATTGAACTGGGTCTTCCACGTAATCTCCGACTGCCAATAAGTCTCCCAGTTGCGCTTGTCAGCTGGAAGCGTCGATTCGAATTTCATCTTGGAATTGTCGACGTATACGGTGTTGCCGTTCCATTGGAAGTTGACGGTGGAGTTCATCAGCTCGTCGCGCCCCTTCGGATCGCTCGTGAATTTCTCCGTGAAGAGCGGCACTTCCTCGCCGTCTACACCTTCCCAGTACAGACCTTCAGGTCCCCACATAATCGTACGTTGGCCTTCCGGACCCGTCAGCCAGTCCAGGAATGCGAAGATCGCTTCCGGATTGTCTGCGGATTTCGTTATGACGCTAACATTCCAACCTAGCTGCTTGTAATCGCCAGGGAAAATTTTGTTACGGTCGAGCCCTTCCTTATGAACCGGCCATACCATAATGTAGCCTGCTTCCGGATCATGCGAGGACAGCTCCATATTGCCTTTGGAACCGAATTCCGTCGGACTGGATGCCACATATACCGCTACTTTGCCCGTAACGATCTTCTGCTCTACCTGCTCCAGCTTCTGCGTGAATGCATCCTGAGTCATTAGCTTCTCGCGGTACAAACGGCTCGTATATTGAATCAGTTCGCGATAGACCGGATCTGTGAACAGTGATACCAGTTCATTGCCTTGCGGCACCGCGATCATCGAGTTGAACGTATACGGTCTGTTCTCCGCGAAGGCTGATACCATGACATCAACGCCTGATGCCGTCTGACCCACTTCCAAAGGAGTGACGTCCGGATACTTTTCTTTTACCGACTTCAAATAATTGTACAGGTCGTCTGTCGTCTCCAGGCTTGGCGCGCCAAGCTCATTGTAGATCTTCTTGTTGACCAGATAGCCTGCATTTCCGTTCGGCTGCGTCGTATACCAGTTCGGGAACTGGTACAGCTTGCCGTCCGGCGAACGAAGCATATCCAGTGTGGATTCGCCGGCCCACTTCTTCAGATTCGGATACTTGTCCAGATAGTCATCGAATGGCACCAGCATGCCTTCTGCACGAAGCTTCTCGACGTCAGCTCCACGCTCCATCCACATGACGTCCGGCAGCTCGCCGGATACAATCATCGTGCTCAGCTTGTTTTTGGCTGCGCCGCCGGAGCTGATCGGTACGACGTTGACCTTTTTGTTCTCTTTGATCCATTTCGTCGCAAGATCGGCTCCCCACTCCGGCATCGTATACCAGTCATAATGGCCATAGAAGGAAAATTCCAATGGCTCTGCGCCTAGCTCGAATGCGCCGGAAGCACTTTCTGTCGGCTCGGAAGGCTTATTGGATGACCCCTCCGTATTGTTTTTGTCTTTAGAACTCGAACACCCCGCTAAAGCTGTGACAATGACAAGCGTGACTGACAATGATGCGAGAAGCTTACGTTTCCATCTTTTCATTGCATGCGCTCCCTTCACAAGTTCATCTATGGTCAAAGCCAGTGGCTCCATACCCTTCTGCTACTCTTTCAGTGAACCTATCAATACGCCCTTCACAAAATACTTCTGCACAAACGGGTACACGCATAGAATTGGCACGGTTGCCACCATCATCGTTGCCATCGACAGTGACTTGGTCGTCACAGCTCTCATTGCACCCATTCGGCCTTGCGCTGCGGAGTCCATGTTCTGCATCTGCTCCAGCATGATGTTGGAGTTCAGGATTTGCTGCAGCTTGGTCTGAATCGGCAGCAGATCGACATTGGAAATGTAGATGCTTGGCGCAAACCAGTCGTTCCAGTGATAAACCGCCGTGAATAGCGACAGCGTCGCAATAACAGGGCCGGATAGCGGAAGCACAATCCGGAAGAAGATCCCCCAGTTCGAAGCGCCGTCAATGGATGCTGACTCTTCGAGACCAGCCGGAATGCCTTTGAAAAAGGTCCGGAAGATGATCATGTTCCACACGCTGATAATGCCTGGAATGATCATGACCCAGAAGGAATTCATCAGTCCCAGCTCGCGGATCAGCAGGTAGCTTGGAATGAGACCACCGCTGAAGTACATCGTAATAATACACATGACCATATAAAATTTGCGTCCCATCATGTCGCGCTTCGTCATCCCGTAAGCGAAGATCGCCGTTGCGATAATGGACAATAGCGTCCCGACACTCGTGCGAAGGACCGAAATGACGAACCCGTCGATCAAACGCTTGTCTTTGAACACAACCTCATAGTTGGATAGCGTGAATTCGCGGGGCCAAAACGTAATGCCGCCCAGCATTGTATCGCTGCCGGAGTTGAATGAAATGACGGCTGCATTCCAGAACGGATAGAACGCAACAAAACCAAGTAAAAACAACAATGTATAATTTACGCCAACAAATAATCGGTCTCCGTAAGACAGCTTCATTGCCACTCGCCCCTTCCTGCTACCATAAGCTGTTCCCCGACCTTCTCGCCAAGTAGTTGGCTCCCGCCAGCATCGCTACGCTGATGACAGCCTTGAACAATCCGGCCGCCGTGGCGTACGAGAACCTGCTGTTCTGAATGCCGATCCGGTACACGTATGTATCCAGAACGTCACTGACTTCTCGCAGTACAGGATTGCCCGCAAGCAACAAGATATCTTCGAAGCCCGCATTCAGGAAGTTGCCGATAGCCAAAATGGAGAAGACGATCACAACCGGCATAATAGAAGGAATCGTGATGGCTACAATCTGTCTGATCCGGCTGGCCCCGTCAATCGACGCCGCCTCGTAGAGATGAGGATTAATTCCTGCAATCGCTGCCAAATATACGATGGAGGAGAAGCCAATCTCCTTCCATACATTCGTGGCGACCAAAATGCTCCAGAAGTAGCTCGGTTCGGACAAGAAGTTGATCGGATCGTCGATCAGACTCAGCTTCTGCAGCAGCAAATTCAGACTGCCGTTATCCGTAGACAGAATGGATGTGACAAAGCCCGAGACGATAACCCACGACAAGAAATGGGGCAAATAACTGACCGTCTGAACAATCCGCTTGAAAAACCGCCTGCCAATCTCATTAAGCATAAGGGCCAGCAGGATAGGAGCCGGAAAGCCAATACAAAGCTTCAGAATACTAATGACAAGCGTATTGCGCATAACCGTCCAAAACTCAGGTGCGTTGAAGAACATCTCGAAATGCTTGAACCCGACCCACGGGCTCTGAAGGAAACCTTTGAACAAGCTGTAGTCCTGGAATGCCATCAGGACACCGTACATCGGAATGTAGCTGAAAACAAAAATAAATAGCAGAGCCGGCAATGCCATCAGTTGAATGTCCCACTGCTTCAGAAAACGAATGAAAGGACTCTTTTTGCGATGCGTCTGCCTCTCAACAACCAATTTGGCTTGTGGCATCGGCTTCCCCCTCTCTTATTAACAAGTGAGATTAGCGTCAGCATTCATGACATAATCTCGTGATGTCTGTATTTTTATTGTAAAGGAGACCTTCACCTGTTTCTCTGCCTAAACAATTAAAAACCAGCACTATTTCACTGGTTTTTAACATTGGTGCTTTCTCGACGCTTTCGGGGTGACCCCGACATGCTTCTTGAAGAGCCTATTGAAATTGGTGAGGGTACGGAAACCGCATTCAAGGGCGATATCCGTAATCTTCATGCTCCCGTTCTCGAGCAGGGTCACGGCCCTCTCCAGCCGGATCTGGATCAGATATAAGAGAGGCGGCATACCGACCGATCGCTTGAAGAGATCGCTGAACCTGGAGGGGCTGAGAAAGGCAAGCGATGCGAGTTCCTCTAGCGTCCAAGGATGGGCGTAATGCTGCTCCATGACCATAATGACCTGCCTCATCTTCTCCAGCTGCTGCTCGCTGATGCCGTTATCATGGTGATGGATGCCGTCGCTGCGGAAGTCGCGGTTCACAATCGCGAGGAAGCGCAGCATGATGGAATGCACCAAAGTGGCGTAGGAGCGCCGTTCTTGATCATGTTCTTGCTGAAGCTCCAGAAGGAGTTCTCGCAGCATGGCCATTTGTGGATGGTCTCGATCGAGACGATTCGTGAAGTGCCTTCCCATCTCTCGGAACGGACTAAGCAATTCCGGGTCGATGCGCAGGCCGTGGATAAACCAGGAGGGGTCGAAGGTGATGACCAGCATCACAAGATCATTCGACTCGTACGCGCAGTGCAGATCGTTGGAGTTCATGAGGAAAATATCGCCTTGCTGAAATGGATAGCTTTGACCGTTAATGATGTAATGGCCTGTCCCGGATTTGATCAGGTTGATCTCCAGCACATCATGCCAATGCAGCCTCTGATAGAGGCTCGTGACACCGACTGTCTCTACGACAATAAGGGGGTATTTTTGAGCTAATTTTACTTTTTCCTTCGGAATTGCCCCTTCACGCAGACTAGACTCCATCCGATTTCGCCTCCGCTATGCCTGTTTTAATGAAACCGCTTAACGTATACACCAATATGTCATAATTTCTATCATTCGGCAACAGGATATATTTGTAATTTTCTGATTATTTCCAGCTTTACCTTACCTTATGAAAATAAAAAGTCGACGCCTGTTTCAGAATAGCGTCGACCGTTTCAACTTATTGATTTTATTTAAATCTCGTTCAAATAGAATGTATACCGGCTTACTCTTACCGCACTCTTCAGCACATCGGTACTCGGTAATCTTCTTAACCCGCGGTCCTCCACAAATGAAACCACGCGACTCATTCCGTCTAAAGCACTGTCCAATTTACTTAATGCTTCTAATAAGCTTATTTGTTCTGCCGATTGTTGAATGGAGACCACCAACTCACGAGACACTTGCGGATAACCCAGCGTTAATGAAAGCATGAACAACGCAGCTTCCTGACTAAAATCATTAAAATATCTGGATCTCATTAATCGGTATATGTTCACAAATCTCTTCATTGTTCTAGGTGATGAACCTATTAGTGCAGCATAAGCAGAAGCGCTAATGATCTCTGTTTCACTCAGATGCAGACGTTTATAGTCATCCGACGCACCGCCGGTCTCTTGGACTGAGGGATCCGAATGAATGATATCGTCATCAAACTCAAAGGTTTCATATTCTTCATCGTCCATCTCGATGATCTCGGATTCTTCCTCTTCTACATCCTCATCATTCATGGTCTGACGGTTATCAGACTCAAATAACCCCTGTAAATAAGTACGACCGTCTTCTTCGGTTAGCGGTTTTATTTGGAACGTAATTTGAAAAATTTTCTCCAAATAATCGAATGCTGAAGCAATATGCGTGTTCTCATGATTCTCCAAGGATACTTTAAACTCTTCTTTTAAGCATTTTGTAACCCAACGAATATCCACAGCTACAACAACCATAAACAGATTTGAAGACAGCATCAAATGAACAGCCTGGAGCACTTCGATGACCTTCTGTGGACTGCATCGATCCAGATCATCAATATATAATACGATACGGTCAACGCTATTTTTTTGCCCCTGCGTGGTTTGCATAAATTGGCTCAGCTTTTCAAAATCATTTCGGAGAATATGAATAATGCCCAGTTCTTTTTTATAAGCTTCGGAGGTCAATCGTTCCTCCAGATAATATTTAATAATGTTGCCTGACTTAATTTCGTCTAACTCAGCAACCACACTCAGCCGCTCTTCCTCTATCGCTTCCATTTCGGAATGAAGCTCCTCACGTTCCTTGGCTTGTGCCGCAAGGGAGTCGAAAACGTATCCCCAACTCTTCCGCATAACCTTGACATGTTTATTATTCCAAAGGTTTATGAGAAACATCATGGTTGCTGCAATTGGAGAGAACCAAAGTATCGTTTGATGCCATGCATTCGTCACTATGTCTCCCCAAAGAGGGCGCGTTATATAAGCGATAGGGATTAACAAACAGAGCACCAAAAGCATGCCCCAAACCCATCTAGGCATAAACCTGTAAATCAGTTGGGCTTTCAAGAAATTCTCTTTGAGGTCGGAAGACCACTGCCTCCCAGCTTCCCTCAACTCGATTACCTTCTGCACATGGTCCTTAAGCCGAATTTGAGGATCAATTGCTTCCAGCTCATTAATAAATTGCGGGCTGCTGGCAGCCAGTTTGCCCCACACAGATTCTTGGGATTTCGCTTCTACCTTTAATTTTTGTTCTTGCTTCTTCTGTTCAAGCTCCTTCAATTCCTCGTTCAACTTACTAACTACCGGTAAGCTTTCGAAAAGCTTGTCTACCGAATCGTTATGGTCGGAATAGGATTCATGAATGCTCTTAAATATGTGATCGGCTAAACTTGCATATAGGTTAGTGTCCATATAGTGCCATGCATTAAACTCGATTTGAACAATCTTTTTATGAAAAAGTTTATCTTCTCGCTGCGACAACTCCGTCACTTGCTGCTGCATCTGCTTCATAAAGAAGCTCTTGCCCGCACCCCAGGATCCAAATAAACCGATCGCCATGTTATCCACATCCCGCATCGATACCAACCGGGCAAGAGAACCTACATCTTCACCAATGTTGAGTAGATCTTGACGAAAATTCTGATCGCTTAAATATGGCGTTAATTGAATGCCTGAAGTATGGCTTCTTTGATCTAATGTAGCCTCGCTAGTGGATGCTAGTTCTCTTACCTCTACTCGTTCTATCTTTTCCATTAGATTAGAAGGGATATTTGGAATATCGGGTGATGACATGTCTTCCATATATCTGTTAAAACGTAGCATGTCATCAACAACAGGAAAGAACTCTTCAATCATCCATCTGATCTGCCTAACAAACAAATCAGGGTTGTTAATGAGCTGTTCTTTATCTAATCGATAAACAAATGCCGTATTTCTTATGTTTCCGTCATATTTAAATCCGTCTATGTATTTATCAAAACGGATTACACGCTTCGACTTTATATGTTCGATTTGATAGCCGTTATCTAGCAAAGTCAATATTCTATTCTGTTGAGAGATTAATACATTGACAAAATGATCTAACAACTGAAAACTTTTGCTCACAGAATTTGGGGATAGAAAGTGTCCAAATTGAAGTTGAGCACCATTCTTATCGATTGTCCAAATAAACCGTAGCGAAAAACCATCTCCTAAACGAATACTAATACCGGAGGACAAGGAATCTCTGACGACCTGTCCAAAGCCATTGATGATTTGCATAGGACTGGATTTATATAGCTTAGCTTGGGAGCCGAACATACTTTGTTTTTCCCTGGCTATATTCTCTAGCTCAGTTATCTGTTCTTTGTGTGAATGAAGGTAACTTCGATTCAGATCCGCAATACTTTCAATCTTAAAGTTATTGCCTATCGTATCGCTATTTTTTTTCAATTCTTGGATCTCTTCATTCAAGTGTTGTAATTTATTGAAGAGATCCTTATTCATCCAATCTAAGTACACCAGCTCATCTCCTACGGCAAACATCATATAAGCATGTGAAAACCTAGCACACCATACCTATGTCCTAAGACCATAGTAACAAAAAGTTCTGGGAAGTAAAGGAAAATAACAAAGAAGCCCCTAGAGGCTTCTTCTTAATCCTTATAAGGATCGAACTCATCCGCCCCTGCCATGCAGACGCCAATCGGCTTCAGTACATGGAGCACGTCTATCGTCTCAGCGTGTGCATCGAGCACGTCTTGCAGCTTGCGGTAGACGAACGGGCTTTCATCCGTGCCGGCGCCTCTAAGCATAACGCCGTATTGCTGTACAGCGCCACGCATCTGCTCCGGTGAGATCGCTCCCCCTGAGCGGCTCCGCGTCTTCCAGTTCATCTTACCCGCTGCCTGCGTCCGGCTCATGATTCGTCCGGCGCCATGCACCGTACTATAGTAGGAATCCTTATTCTCCTCTGTATCCTTGCCCCTTACGATGACGGAGATATCGCCCATGCTGCCTCCGATAAAACCTAGCTGTCCCGGCGCGGAAGGCGTTGCGCCCTTGCGGACGACGATTCGCTCAGCTCCCTCATGGGTTTCCTTCCAAGCATAATTGTGATGATTATGCACTTCGAAATCGGCTTCTGCCCCCAGTATGGATAACACCTCGCGGATGACATAGTCCCTCCCCGCATAAGCATATCTGCCTGCCAGCTTCATAGCGCGGTAATACATGTCGCCAAGCTCGCTGTCCAGATCGAGCAATACGGGAGCTTGATCCATGCTCTCGCCCGGCGCCTTGCCCAGAAACTCGCGGCCCGCTGCCAGATTCAGAAATCCGCTTGCCGTCTTATGGCCGAAGCCCCGACTGCCAAAGTGATTGCCCACCCATAGTCTGCCGCTCTCCGCTTCCACGAACAAATCGACATAATGATTGCCGCTGCCTACTGTTCCCAGCTGGCTCTGAGCCAGCGCCTTCAGCTTGTCATGCTCCTGCTTTCCTACCTGCGCGTAGACGCTCCAATCGGGATCATCGAACAGCTCATGGTCCACCCGCTCACTATTCACGCGGCCTACACCAAAGGAGATGGTGCGAGCCAGCTCGTTCATTATCCCGTCTAATCGCGGGAAGATATCTGCCGCCATCAGATTGGTACGGACCGCCTTGTTGCCGCAGCCAATATCGTAGCCGACACCCGATGGCGAGATCTGTCCGTCGTACACGACGACCCCGCCGATCGGCTGGCTATAGCCTTTATGATGATCGGCCATAAGCAGCGCCTGCACGACATGGCCATGCTCGGCGCAGGTTTTCGCTTGCGACAGCGCGCCGTCCTCGGGATTGCCCCATACGCGCACGCCGTCTATGGTTTGGTAAGCCATTTTGTTTCTCTCCTTAATTTAGATACTTTCGTTCATTGCTACATATACATTATAGGAATTATTATAACGATTCACTCCACGCTTCCTTCAACAACTCGCGGAACAGTTCATCCAACTTAGCGTCAATATCGGACTTTGCGCCCGGCAATTGCGCTGCGGCTTGCTCCAATGAAGCCAGACGATCTTCAATATATTCATTGAGCAACGGAAGCCTCGGCTCATCGTCCAGCTCGTCTCCTGCCTTCTTGCGAGCAAGCAGCTCCCCAATCAACCGGTAGAGCTCGCCGTCCTTTGGGAGAAGCTCATCTACCAGGCTCTCGAATGCCATGGGAGGCATCTTGCCCATTCGCAATATCCATTCGCAGGCGAGAATCGGCCGAAGGACATAGAAGTATTTTTTAATCCGAACGACCTCGCCTTGCAGGTAGGTCCGATAGTTGCCTCGCGCCATGTGCAAATAATGATAGATGCTCGCTTTCGGCGAATACGCTTCATAACTGAGCTCACGCAGCCGGTCCGCCGTTTGGAACGCCTCGGAATAAATAATCGGTGAGTCCAGCCACTCCATCAGCGGCGGATTGGACTTGCGGAACAAGTTCAGCGTCTTTCGGAGATCCCATCCGCTTATATCCAGCATCTCGCTGATCGGCCGCTCAATCACATCCCGCTTCTCAAAGATGGAGAGGTACCAATCAACAGGACGTACATAGATGAAACGCACATCATAATCGCTGTCCTGCGACGGAAAGCCCCACGCTCTGCTGCCCGATTCACACGCATAGAGGATACGAATCCCTTCCTCTTGCTCCAGCCGCTCCAGCTCGCGTCTAATCTTCGTTGTCATTTCGGTCATTGTACCCACTCTCCCGTCCATTCGCTTCTTCTTGTTGACCCTATTGTCCTTCATCTACGCGTGCGCGAACAGGGCGAAAGTATGGCGACCCGAAGAAAAAACCTCCATTTCCACCACTCCATCCTTTTGATAGAATAAAGCGTAAACCGTTCAACAATTCAACCAGCGAGGAGATGCTGCTATGGCAAGAGAGAGCTTCGATAAGGAAATCCAGTTTCTTCGGCTGCTCGCTCTGACTGGGGATGCGTACAACCGGCAGCAATTCGCCGCCCGGCTCGGCATCTCCGTACATACCTATGACAAAACGCTGCGGTACTTGAAGGAAATGATGAACGCCAACCAACAAGGCCTTACGAATGAACAGGGCATAGCATTGACCGAAGCCATCAGGTACAACCACTATGAATCGGCCGACCCGCTGCTGCTGTTTCTATATCGGGCGAAGTCCATTAAAGCTTCGGAGAGCGTGCGTCTCACCCTGCTGCTCTCAGCTATGCGCGAGCAAGCGTTAACCGTTATGGAGCTGATGGACCTATGTAGCGATACCATGCCAGCTGACTATCCGGTTCCCGATGAAAAAACGATTCGCGGGGATCTGAAATATTTGGAGGAGATCGGGGTCATCTACCGTGCAGACGGCAAACGCCCCTACCGCTACCGCGCTTCAACCGAACTTGTAGATGCGCTGTCAGATGACGAATTAATCGATCTCTATGATTATGTTGATATATTAGCGAATACGCAGATCCCATCCGTACAGGGCTATCTGCTGCGGGATACGCTTAAGAAAGCGCTGCGGCTAAGAGGGCTTGAGACGGACATCACTGAGTCGCATGTGTACAAATACCACTACCATTCCCGCATTCTGGACGAGGCGCATCTCTATACGATCTATCAAGCGATCGAGGCAAGGCGCAAGCTGACTTTCCTCTATCTGTCACCCAAGAAGGAGAAACGGTACGCCGCCAAAAACACGAATCCGCTCTTCGAGCGTGAATCGGAGGGCTTGCTTTTGACCGTCCTGCCGCTCCGTGCGATCTATGACCATCAGTATGGCAGATGGTATTTAATCGCCCATGGCAAGCAAGGCGTCATGAAATTCCGTATGGAAGGATTAACGGGCGTGGAATTAAGCGATGCCGTGGCAGAAGAAGAATTCAATATGCGGCTTGCCCATGCCGAGATGCAGCTGCAGCAAAGCTGGGTGATCGATTCTATGAAGCCGATTCCCATCAAAGCGCGCTTCTTCCGGCCGGAGGGCTCAGCCCATGATTTTGTCCGGGAGCGTGTAGAGTCGCAGGGGCAGTGGGGGACGATTACGGAGGAGTCGGAGACAACCTTTATCTATCAGATTATCGTGAATGGCATAACGGAGATCAAGCCTTGGCTCAGGAGCTTCGGCTCCAGCTGCGAGGTTCTCGCCCCCTTATGGCTGCGCAAGGAATTCATCGCGGAATGGAAGGAGATCCAGTCGTATTATGAACCCATTCGAGAAGATATTTAACTATCAAATTCTATCGCGTCTGAATGAGAGCGGCGCATTCGCCCTTACCTCTCAGGAGCGGATATGGCTCAAATCCATGCTTGAGCTGGATGCAGCCGGGCATGCCTTTACGCCGGAAACGCTGGATAAGCTGAATGCTCTGCTGCAGAACGAGGCTCCCTTTCATCTTCAGCGCATCATTGTCGAGAAGGGCCGGAACAAGGATCGGCATGTATACCATCCCCTGCTGCGCCAGCTTCGACGCTGCATCATTCAGGGCCAGGGCATAAAGCTGACTACCAAGCTTAAGCACGGAGGACATAAAGCCGATCAGACCGGCATTCCTTACAAGCTGGAGTATTCCATGGTGAAACGGGAGTGGTACCTGCTATGGTACGGCACAAGGCAGCATAACCTCATGTCCACCAAGCTTCGTAATATTGTCGATCTGCATCCGTGGGAGCTGCCAGCAGAGCGTACAGCAGCAGCCAAAGCAAGACTTCTCCAACTGCTGGAGGCGCGCAAGCGAACGGCACTCGTCGAGGTCAATCCGCTGTACAATGCGGAGCTGTCCCGTATCCTGTCAGCATTCTCCTGCTTTGATAAGAATGTGTCCTATGAGGAAGCAACGTATACGTACCGCATCCATATTCAGCATCTCGCGGACGAAAGCGAATTTTTGCTTTCCAAAATCCGTTTTCTGGGGCTCCGTGTCAAAGTGATTGATCAAGGCTATATGAGAAGACGGATGCTGGAGGCCTCCACTAAGGCACTCATGAGATATGAAGCAAGCGAGCCTCTCCCTTAACGGGCGAGGCTCTTATTCATTAAATGATCCATCAAGTCAAAGCCCGATATGCCAGCTATCGCTGCTCCTCTTCAGATAATCCCCTTCGACCAGTCCAACTCCAGCATCATGCGAAGCTCATCGAAGCTCCATCTTTTCACATTCGGAGGAAAACGATCAGCCTCAGAGCAAGCCGCCAGCTTATGATGCTCATCCAGCTCGTACGTCCTGAAGAAATAATGCTCGCCCTCCGGCTCCAACGTTATACTGCGATCTTCATTCACCATAATGGAGAAGGAATGAAGCGGAATAGAGAGCCCCTCCCCCTTGCACTTAATATAGCTTTCCTTGAGTGTCCACAATTCGTAGAAGTGCGGCAATCGCTCACCGTGGTTATAGGACATCAGCCGCTGATATTCCCTTTCGGACAGAAACGATTCCGCAATATTCATATCGATGGGCTTAATCTCCTCCACATCAATGCCCACAGGGGCTTGGCTTACGAACACCGCCACCCATTCTCCCGAATGAGACACGTTAAAATGGAAGGAGCCATGGCTGACTAATGACGGCTTGCCGTATTCATTTTTTGCAAAACGAATATGTTCATTGCCCAGCCCAAGCCGGCTCACAATTGCAGCACGCACAAGCGCTTCGCCCAGCAGTGTCCGGTATGCATCCTTCAGAAACCGCAGCTTCTTTACTCTCCCCCTCTTCTCCTCAGATACTTGATTAAGCAGCCAGTTATAATCATCCATCCCCATTACGGATGGTATGTTCAATACAATGATTTCAACATTCAACTTGTCAAACACCCCCCGCTCAATGTCGGCCTTTGGACATATATCCATTACACATGTCCCACCCCTATCGTAGTGAATGCATCCGACTTTTGTAAGGGAGATTTTTGTGAGAATTGGGGGAAATTTCAATCATTTTGCATGAATTAGTCATTTTAGCGGTTGAAAATGGCATTGTATAGGAGGTATGCTAATTACGTTTTTTTATAACTGTTTTTTGAAAAGGAGGGAGTGCTTTCGCGTATTCGGATTGCACGGTCCATACCATCAGAGGGAGTCCAACATAATGTATAAACCATGCCGATCATTCCATCTATGCTCGAATCTGATGATTGAAGGAGGTATACAAGATGTTCCCTGCTTCGCCGGCCTATGTCCCGGTACTCTTACACGTAAAATGGTTCATTCGGGACCATGACTGGACACCGCAGGCTATTTCTCGCGTTATAACCCCTACGTTTCTCTTTTGGCTAGGCTTTACCCTGTTAGTACTGTTAATCATTTCTTTAAGCACCCCTTATTTTAACCGCCATCCATGGAGCGTGGCCATCGACCGCTTTATGAACCGGCTTAAGCCCCATATGCTTACCGTCCTTCGCGTAGGCCTTGGCATCGGGCTGATTATGCAGCTGGCCACCGGCACCTACCTGGCGCCGACGCTTGTATCCAATGACCCCGGCGTCTACGTCATCCTAACGATCGCCATATTAGGTTTGGTACACAAGCGAACGCTTGTCATAAGCGGGGCCGCTATTCTTACGCTTTACCTTATCGTTTCACGACAATATGGATTGTTCCATGCGTTCGACTATATGTTTTACCTCGGCATCATCTACACATTGTTCGTTGCGAATACCCGCTTTCACTACACCTACCCCATCGTACTCTATCTCTTCTCGGGAATCTCGCTCGCCTGGCTGGCAATGGAGAAATTCACGCTCGCCAAGCTCGCTTGCTCGCTGATGCATGAATACGGCATTCCTTCTCTAGGTTTTACGGTAGAAGATTTTGTCTTGATCAGCGCCTTTATTGAAATCGGACTGGCTTGGGCTTTTATAGCCGGCTTGTTGAATCGGTTCAGCGCGCTTATGTTAACGGGTCTCTTCCTGACGACTACAATGATATTCGGCGTAACCGAAATTATCGGCCATGCCGTTGTCCACACGCTTCTCCTTGTTTTCATCATCGGCGGCAGAGACGCCTCCACAACGCTTCATCGCCTTGTGCCTAACGCCATACTGCGGCATACGAGCGTGCTTGTATCGTTCGCGCTGCTATTATTCGGCCTCATGGCGATCTACGTCTGGATGGGACAGCCGAGTGGCTGGTTCGTCTAACGACGCTCCATTCATTCTGTCATCGTATGCCAACAAACTTTCATTCATGAAGCGGATGTTCATTCCTCTAGCGTATTAGTGCAACCGAAAGTCTCAGAATGGTGAACTTCATGCCAAATGACTCTCCTTACGGCGTCTTCATTCGCACGCCCCCATCTCTGGCCTGGCATCCAGCCTAGGGGGCACAAGATGCAGCCAAAACCCGGACAGGCAGCCGCTCGGCTAAAGATTCATTCGTCGGCGGCTAATTATGCCTGTAGTAGTGAGCGGTTCGCGTATTTATTCGCATCGGATAAAGCCGGGAACCGCTCGATCATACCCGATCCCTCCATCTGCCGGATCGGGTTCATTCTTGTCAAAACAACTTTGCGTGCAAGATATGCTAACAGGAGCGCCAGCTCCCTCCTAGCTGTTAATACCTCCGCCCTCCGGTTAGCTCCAGACATGTCTCTCTTGCTTTTAGATACAGTCACCTTATTATGGCTTGAAATCTCTTTATCATGGTTATATACTTATACCTAGATATTCGATGCATTGATAATATAGGTGTAGGAGGAGATGATACGTAACCATGAAAATTAACAAGGAATTGATGAAAGGAAGCACCGTCATCCTGATTCTGTCGTTGCTTGGCCGGAAGGATATGTACGGCTATGAAATGACGAAGGAAATCGAACGGAGCTCGGCCAATGTGTTCACCTTCAAGGAAGGTACGCTGTACCCGATTCTGCATACGCTTGAGGTGGAGCGTATGGTTGAGGCCTATTGGAACGAGGAAGGCGGGCGAAAACGCAAATATTATCGCATCACAGAGGAAGGACGGCGCCAGCTGGAGGAGAAGCATAAGGAATGGACGCTGTTCCGCACAACGGTAGACCGCGTAATCGGGGAGGGCAGCCTATGACCGGCCATATTGCCAGCCGCCCTCTGGTTGTCGCTTACATAGAAGAAATTTGCGCTCATGTGAGAGCCAGAGATGTGCATGAGGATATCAAGCTGGAGCTGCTTGGGCATCTCACTGAACGAATCGAAGAGCTGATGGAAGCCGAGTCATTATCCGAGGAAGAAGCCATCAAGGCAGCTGTTAAGCAAATGGGCGACGCCAAGCAGGTGGGCGTTGGCCTTAATGCCGCGCATAAGCCGAAGCCGGAATGGAGCGTTATCGGCATTATCGCGGCTATGATTGGCATTGCGTTGTTTACAATTTTATTCGCCTTGCCGGAATCGACGCAAGTCAGCACATTTATTTACTCAAAGGTAGTTTTTAGTATAATAGGAGTCCTCTTGCTGGTTGTACTCTACTTCGCTAACTATCGCAAGCTGTTGAAGTTGTCGTGGCCCCTGTATTGGGTAACTATCCTATTGATGGCATTTGCCCAACTGTACGGGCCTCAAATTAATGGTTCGAGACAATGGATCTTAATAGGTAACGTAGGGTTTAATATCTTTTCCCACTCTCCTTATTTGCTCATCATAGCACTTGCAGGCATTCTCTATAGGCAAAAGGAAAACGCAATGCCTGGTGCAAGCCTTGGTCGATACAGTCAATTCATTAAAGGAATAAAACAACTTGTTACCTTTATCCTGATACCAGCCTATTTGTACATAGGCGCTCCTGGGCTGGCTCAGCTCATCGTATATTCTTTCAGTTTGATCATCCTGCTCATTCTCTACAGAAAACTTCGGTTTCTATGGATGTCTATCGCTACACTGGCAACAGGTGTATTTCTTGTTCTTTTGAATGATTTGAACCCTTATCGCTTGCATTATATTTGGCAGCGAATTGCAGGATTATGGGGGCAAGAAACCAATTCCAATTACCAAACCGTACGCTCCATCGAAGCCATCCAATCTGGCGGCATGTGGGGACAAGGACTAGGCGCGCCCTATACACGTTTACCGTTTTCTCACAGCGAAATGATGTACTCCTACCTCGTCTACAGCCTCGGCTGGGTATTCGGAGCTGCGATTGCCCTTCTGATCCTGGCTTTTATCGTTCGTATTGTCCGCATGGGCTTCAAGACTAACGATTTCTACGGAAGAGGCCTCGTCATCGGCTTATGCGCCGTGTTCGGTATTCGTCTCTTCTGGAATTTGCTCATGTGTCTCGGTTTGTTGCCAATCATGGGCATTGAATTGCCGTTCCTGCATCTCAGCTCCGTATCCGTCCTGGAATTCGCCTTGGTCGGTCTTATGCTCAGCGTGTATAGGCGCAAGGATATGGTGGGCTGTTCCGCCACCCTGCAGTCGTCGACTCCGACCTGATACGACGTGCAAAACAAAAAGGAATTTGCTCCTATCGGAAGGCGGAGCTCTGTTGCTAGGGCAACCACTTCCCTCCATATGGACAAATTCCTTTTGTTAATCAGACGGCTTTATTGCTTTTTCTCCAGCAATAACGAAGTGATTTTCTGCAGCTGCATCTCCAGGGAGAACGGATCTTCCATGACGAACTCGTCACCGAACTCGCCGTACATATAGACGTTGCCGTTTTTGACCGCTTCGGCATTTTTCCACACCGCGCTATCCATAATATCTTTCGCATCCTCCAACGTATTGATATAGACAAAGACATGATCACCTAGATATTCCGGCAACGCCTCGAGAGATATGTTTGCAAAGCCTTGTGGCATGTTTTTCGCTTGCTCCGTTGGAGGCAAGTCCATCATTTGATAAATGGTAGAGCTGCCATAGTTGCCGCCGTCGGCAGCCAGTACATAGATAGCCTTAGAAGCGAGCTGTACAACCGACACCGTCTCGCCTTCCTTGATCACACCGGCGACTTGCTCTTTTGCTTTGGCTACTTCTTGCTCGTACCCTTTGACCCACTCATCGGCTTCTTGCTCCTTGCCGAATATTTTGGCAATATTTTTGAACTTCTCAATCGGGCCGGCCGTCGACAGTTCTTCCCAGTATGGGACAAATACAGTCGTGCTGATCTTTTGATACTGTTCAATGTTGTCTTCGATGGAACCGATAATCAGGTCCGGCTCAAGCATAATGAGCTTCTCCGGATTCATCGGGAAGGCGCCAAGGTTCTCAATCTTGGAGAGAATCTCGTCGGTTAAGCCTGCTTTCTCCATCCAGGCTTCATCCAGCATATCCTCCCTGACGCCGATTGGCATAATGCCAAGCTTAATCAAATGGCCCATATATTGATCCGCCGCAACGCGCTCGGGATTGAGCGGAACCTCAACATCGCCTCTCGGCGTAGATACTGTTCTTGTCGCCTTCTGCTGGGCAGGGTCTTTCTGCTCTTGCCCTCCTTGATCGCTGGTCTGCGAATTCACTGCCGTTCCGGGATTCACCGTATTATTGGCAGCGCTGGAACACGCGCTCAATAACAATGTAATGCACAGCATAACTGTCATTGCTGTCCGTTTAAAGCTCTTATACATGGTCTTACTCACATCTCCCTTTAATTGATAATGATTATCACCCTCAAACACACTATAGCGGTTTGAACGTTTTGGGAGAATAGCAATTTTTGATCTGTTGTATAGCAATTCTTCATCATGCTGAACGCTCTTCCGTTCTCTGAACAGGGCGGGCGATACCCCTTTGTAACGTTTGAAGCTGCGGCTAAGCGTAAAACCGTCCGGGTATCCGACCTGCTCGGCGATCTGTTGCAGCGTAGCATTCGATTGCAGGAGCAGCCGGCTGGCATGCTCGATTCTAACCTTGCCCAAATAATGGATCGGGCTCATATTCAGCTGCTCCTTGAACTGCCTGGATATATACCCGGCGCTATAGCCTGTCGCTGTCGAGATCGAATCCAGAGAGATTGGCTCATAATAATGATCATGCATATAGTTCCGTACGTGAGCAAGCAGATCGGGCTTGATGACCGCCGTATTGTCTTTCTCCAATTGATCCATCAACTCGACAACAAATTGATACATGGACGATTTGACCTGCAGCCTGTGCCAGGAATGGCTGGACTGCCAATGATTGAACATGCCTTCTGCAAGGTTGTATAGAGGCAGCGGATGGCTGGGCTGGATCGCATAGTGGTCATAGAATGGATTCTGTTTCTGCCACAGCTGCATAATATCAGCCCTGAAGGTGAACGGCAGTATCGCTTTGTACATGATCATGTAGTATTCAAAATCGTCTAAAGCCTCAATGCTTATCGCCAGCCCCTTGCCGCCATGCAGCAGTTGAAAGCTGCTCGCCTTATGCCGCTCGCCGCCCAAATCAATATAAGCCGATCCATTAATGGCAAAGATGTATGAATGGGCTGGCAAGTGATAGAGGGGCAGCGTTTGGCCCCTCTCCATCCGAATATGCCGAATGTCCAATATTTTGATATAGGCATAATTCCACATTAACAGGTGCTTGTCTCTATCGATCACGAGAAAGGCTCCTTCCTGATTAGTTGTATAAGAAAATGACGGTGTTATGCCGCATTAGTGAGAATGATTATCAATGTCTTTCAATGTCCAGTCTAAATGAAAAAGAGAAGCTTTTCAATGATGAATTGAAAAGCTTCTCTTTTCCAATGATAGATATCTTAAATTTCCTTGCGCTGCATATGAGCCAGGCCCCCAAGCAGAAACACGACGAAGCTTCCTCCGATTGTGAAGAGCACATTTTCAAGCGGCAATGTAAACGCTCCGAAGTCCATGCCTCCGCCGTTGACTGACAGCATCGCTAGTGCAGGCTGAGCCCACGGGTAGAACGGACCGTAATCTGCGGAGTTCACGATCAGTATATTCGGCAGCGTAAACGCCACATTGATCGCAAGCGGAGCGGCAAAGCTGCTCCAGCCGATAGAAGCCCACAGCTGCAAAGCCGCAAGTGGCAGGCAGGCTATCCATCCGCTGAGGAGCGAAGGCCACGCGATTGCCCAGTCTATCCCGCCCGCTATGTCATGATAATAGGTTGCCAGAACCAGCGCAGCCACAATCAGCAGCTGCGTAATAGCCAGCAACACGGCTACCGTCACGAACTTCGCCATATACAGACCCGTCCTCGTTACGGGAAGTGACAACATGCTCTTCCATCCACCGCCTCCATGCTCGAAGCGGCATACGAACGAAGCGAAGATGCCGGTCAGAATCGGAAGCAGCAGCATGGCGTGGAGCGTAAGCACGGCCGATTGAAGGACGGCATACTGCTCTGCAGCGGTCATGCCATCAAGCGATGCGAGCATGCCGATGACAAGTCCGATCACCGGGCTGACCGGAATAAGCAGCCAGATCGGGGAACGCCCCAGCTTCAGCCGCTCGGAGGCCAGCAGCCCTATAAAGGATTTCAGCTTCATCTAGTTCACATCCCTTCTCGCAAAATGAACCATTCCCGCAAGCAGCACAATGAATCCGCCCAGAGCCCCTGCCGCCAAAAAAATCTCTTGTTTCTGCGCCTTATAGGCAAGCAGCGGCCAGGTGAGGGGAAGCCATTCTGCGATGGCGAACATGGACAAGACGGCGAGCACGACGCCAAGCGTAATGGGAATCGCCTGATTGCGCAGCGTCAGGCACATCCAGAGCAGCAAGACCAGGAGCGGCAGCGCTGCGATGAATGGGTAGAAGCCCAGCTTGGCAAGATCAGCCAGAGGAAGCGGCGAGCCGAAGCCAAGTCCCAGCCCAAGCGCCGCACTCCCGAGCGCAAGCAGCATGCAAGACACGCCGAGCATAATGACGGCAACTGCAAACTTGGAGAAAAATACAGCCGTCCGCGAGATAGGCAGCGCCAGAAGCTGCTTCCACGAGCTTGTATGATGCTCGATATTCGCGATAAGCGAGCATAGAATTGTAATGCCCATCAGCAGGGCTATCGGCACAAAAACAGCAATATTGTCAAGCAAGCCGCCCCATAGGTCGTCCGCATAACTTTTCTTCAAGTAGTCGTAGCGCAAGCCGAAATTAAGCGCCTGCATCGCGACAAGGCCGACGGGACCGAGACAGACGAGAAACCAAAGACCTTTTCCCTTAAGTTTGAGCCAATCGGAACGCATGGCTTTCAGTATCATAAGCCCCGTCCCTCCCCGACAATGCGCAGGAAGAGCTCCTCCAGCGACTTCCGTCTCTCCTCCACCCGATAGACAGCATGACCGCTTGCTACCAGTTCCCTGACTGCCTTCGCGACATACTCGTCATCCGTTCTCCCGATTGTTAGCAAGGAGCCGTCATGCTCCGATTGGATGCCGCTGCGCGCCAGCACCCGCATCGCCGCCATCGAATCGGATACGCGCAGCGCCATGCTGCCTTGCGCTTGCTCCTGCAGGCCTTCCATGGAGTCCTGGAATACCATCTCGCCTTGGCGGATAATACCTACCGTATTCGCCATTTGCTCCACCTCGCTGAGCAGATGGCTGGAGATCAGCACCGTAATCCCATGCTCGCGCGGCATCGCCTTAATCAGCTCGCGAATCTCCAATATGCCCGCAGGGTCCAGGCCGTTGGTCGGCTCATCCAGCACCAGCAGCTCCGGGCTGCCGAGCAAGGCGCTGGCGATGCCGAGCCGCTGCTTCATGCCGAGCGAGAACCCTTTGACCGGCCGCTTCGCTTCCTTCGCCAAACCGACAATGCCCAGCACCTCGCTAATTCTGTTCTTCGGCGCATCAATAATTCGGCGAATGGCCTCCAGATTGTCCGTTGCGCTCAGATGCCCGTAATAGGACGGGTATTCGACCAGGGAGCCTACTCTTCTAAGAATGTGCATACGATTGCGGCGCAGCGGCTGACCGAAGATTTGAATATTCCCCCCGCTTGGCTGAATCAAGCCAAGCAGCATCCGAATGGTCGTCGTTTTGCCCGCTCCGTTCGGTCCGAGAAAACCGAATATTTCCCCTTTGCCGATCTTCAAATTCAAGTTAGAGACGGCATAACGTCCTTTATATCTCTTGCTAAGACCGCTCGTCTCGATAATCCATTCCTTCATCTCCATCACCTCGACTACCAGCATACCGGCGCCAGGTTAAATGAAGAGACGGCCCAGTTTAAATTTGGTTTAAAAAAAGCCGGCATCAGCCCCCGGCTTCATTACTTGTATGAGATTCATAGATCAAGATACGCGTCCCTTGCTCCAAGCTATCCCGCTGCCACGAAAGCCCCATCTCCCGCAGCAAATACTCCACGATCGCAAGCCCAATGCCTGCTCCCTTGGCCGCATCATGACCGTTACCTGCATCAAGGCAGGGCCCCCGGTCTTCAATGATAAGAACCGTCTGGCCGTTGCGCTGGCCCAGACCGATCCCGACATAACGGCCTTCGGCAGCATGCCGGACCACATTCTGGAACAGATTATCCAGTATGCGGCGGAAGCCCTCGCGGTCCACACTCCAGATAAGAGGTTCCTCTGGCAGCCTGATATCCGCCTCAATCCCTGCATTCTCCCATACCGGGTACCAGGATGCAGCGCTCTCGCGCGTCAGCCGCAGCACATCCTGTGGCTTCAGCGACAGCTGGTATCGCCCGCTGGTCATAAGCGTGTACGACAACAGATTATCGATCAGGCCTCCGAGCCCTTCCGTCTTTTGCTCCAGAACGGTTACCGCTTCCTTGCCCTTGCCGGTTAACGGTTCGTTCTTGAGCGTATAGAGATGCCCTCTCATCACCGTTAGCGGCGTTCTTAGGTCATGCGACAAATTCGAGATAAGCCGCTTGCGCAGCTCCTCCTCCTCCGCTTGCCTGATTCGGCCTTCCTTCAACTGCTCCACCATGCCATTAAAGGCGGACTCCAGGCCGCCGATCTCATCCTGCCGCTTCTCCTCTACAGGAGCAGGCAATCCATGCTCATCCTTCAGCGACATGGCTGCCTGCAGCGCCAGAAGACGCTTGCGGATATGCATGAAGAACAGCAGCGATACCGCCGCCAGAAAGGCAAACATCAGAAAGATAAAGCCAACGATGAATGGTGTGCCCGACGCAGAGCCGGTAGATGCATGAAGTTCACTTCGCGGCAATTGCAGCACCATAAAGGCGGTATCAGCGTTCTCCTTGCCCAGGAAGGAGACAACGGTGAACGGATCCCCGTTAATGCTCGCTTTCATGAACCGGATTGCACCATCCACTGTCCACTGCTCTCCTCTCGCAGCTCCCTCCGGGAGCTCCAACCGGGTTCTGCCCTCCCGGTCGACCCAGAAAAGCGTGGCGTCCGGATAATTGATCGCCAACGCGTGCAGACGGTCGTCGATCTCAGCGTACGACAAGCCGTCCATCCTTCTTGCTTCGGCATGCCATGCGGACTCTACTTCGCTCGCACCCCCGTACTTCATCTCTCTTGTCGCATCAGGGTCCATCGCCACCTGCGCGAGCATGTAAAGCACGCTAGCGAGCGGAATGATAATCGGAATAAACAGAAACGCTCCCAGCACGATAAACAGGTACCGAGTAAGCAAGGATTGCCGCGACAGCCAGCCCCGCTTTCTGCCCTGAGCCTGGCGGCCGCTCACGCCCTCACCCGATAGCCGATGCCTCGCACCGTTTCGATGATCTCGGGGGCGGCCGGCTCTCTCTCAATCTTCTCGCGCAAATAGCGGATATGAACCATCAGCGTCTTATCTCCGTCGAGATATGGCTCCCCCCATACCGCCTCATAGATTTGTTCCTTTGTCATAATCTGATTCAGATGCCTCAGCAAATAATGGAATATATGAAACTGCTTTCCGGTAAGCCCGACCTCCTCGCCTGTATCCTGATTTACGATCCGATTCTCCCGTTCATAGATCAGCAAATGCTTAACGACTAGACATTCAGGCGCCGCCGAACCGGAGCGGCGCAGCAACACTTCAATGCGGGCGGTCAGCTCATCCGGATGGAATGGCTTCGTGACATAATCATCCGCGAATTGCAGCCCTTGCAGCTTATCGTCAATAGCCGTCCTGGCCGACAGCAGCAGAATAGGCAGCGCGGGCAGCGATTTCTTCAGCCTCTGTCCCACTGTAAATCCATCTAGTCCCGGCAGCATAACGTCCAGAATAACCAGGTCGCAATTCGGCGCTTCATCAAGCGCCCGTTCTCCGCTTCTCAGCCACTTCACTACATAACCGCGGTCCTCCAGATGACCGCTTACGAATTCCCCAATCTCCCGATCATCCTCTATGTACAGCAATGTCGCAGACACTTGCTCTCCCCCCAGCAATGCGTAATGCACTTGTCAGCTTGTCATCAACCTTGACCGAGACTCGTCTATGACAGCGTTATTTCTCTCATCGTGTTAGTCCCTTTCATCATACCATGGGCATTGTCATTCTCGCACATCGCCTCCTTTGCCATCAGTCTCCAGCTTTCATCACGGCCCATACGAAAAAACCCGGCGTTTCCGCCGGGTCCTCCGCTTGCGCTACTGAATTACATGCGGCACTTGATCATAACCAATCAATTCGGATACGGTTACGAACCGGAAGCCTCGCTCCTTCAGCTCAGGCAAGATTTGCTTTAGTGCAGACACCGTCTGGGACTTCCCGCCCACAAAATCATGGAAGAGAATGATATCTCCGTTCCTTGCATTACGAAGCACCTTGTTCACAATCTTATGTACGCCGGGCCGCTTCCAGTCCTCCGTGTCCTGATGCCAGGACCATAATACGACCTGATAGTGAAAAGCCTTCGCCGCATCAATCAGCCGGTCGCTGTAATAGCCGCCTGGAGGACGGAATAAGGCCGGTTTTTGTCCTGTAATACGCGTAAGCGTCTCCTCGGTTTGCTCGATTTCCTTCTTCATGGCGTCCAGAGAAGAGCGATTATTGAAAAAAGGATGATTAAACGTATGATTCGCCAGCTCGTGCCCTGCTTCCACCTCTTGTTTCACGATATCTGGATAGCGCTCCGCATGTTTTCCAATAATAAAAAACGTGGCTTTCGCATCGTATTCCGCCAGCAGCTTCAAGATTTCAGGCGTATCCTCCGGGCTAGGTCCATCGTCGAACGTGAGAGCGATCACCTTCTCCTCCGTTGGCACTTCCCAGACGATCTCGCCTCTTGTCTCATAATATTTCCGCTCCTTCGCACCTGCTGCCGGGCTTGCGTTGGAAGTCGAAGACATCATCAGCATAACGCAGCATAGAGCCGCAGCCGCTTTCCATTTCACCATACTCACTCCTACTCGTCGATTCAAGATGCCTAACGAGTAGATTGCCTTGTTCAGCGCAAAACTATACTTTACAAAGGAGAATGATCATGAACCGTTCATTGCAAAGCTTACAATCCGTGACGCGGAAAACGGCCCTATTCGCTTTTCTCTCCGTCATCATCTGCCTGGCCTACTCTGCCAATTATGCAATCGCTGCGCCTTCCCGCGCAGAGCTGCATGTCCGGTCCTCCCCCGATGCCCGGCATGAATCCGTCAAGCCTCTGCCGCCCACGCTGCTGGACGGAGCGATGAGCATTGGGAGCGGGCCGCAAACTGCCTCCGATCTCTATCTTTCGGTCCCTCAGGCTAAAGGGAGCAGTACCCTCATCTATACCGTAGATACACTTGGCAATCTCCACCGTGAAGACGGACAAATCCTTCTCCTGCGGCCTGCAGCTCGCAGCAAGCTCCTGCATGAGGCCCGGCAGCTGCGCACCCAGCATTATGGCGAGCTGCTTCCATGGCAGGAAGCGAAATCGGTCATTCCGCGAAAAGCCAACCTGACAGTCGTCGATCTGGAGACCGGCCTTCGCTTCAACGCCCAGCGCAGAGCCGGGAGCAGCCATGCGGATGTGCAGCCTTTGACCAAAGCAGACAGCGAGACAATGAAGGAAATCTACGGCGGCAAGTGGAGCTGGCACCGCAGGGCGATCCTTGTCATTGCCCATGGCCGTACGCTCGCTGCTTCCATGCATGGCATGCCGCATGGCGGAGACGGCATTCCGGACAATGGCTTTAGCGGTCACTTCTGCATCCACTTCCAGGGCAGCGCTACGCATGGCAAAGGGAATATCGATCTAGGCCATCAGCTTATGGTCGCCAAGGCATCGGGGACGCTTGAACCCTTTATAGGCGCGCTTGATCCGTATGATACGGTCAATGCGTTCTTCCTGGCCAATGAATACGGTGATCGGGCGCTCATGCGCAGCGTTTTTACCGACAGTCTGTCTCCCCAAGCAAATACCAGACACTTCGGCGTAGAGGAAGCCGCTATTCGCCATCAGTTTATACAACCTGAGGATATTCCAGACACGGCGCTGGCGGCTGACATCCCGGTTGAGATTTGCCAGGCGCGCGGAGGCCGATGCGTGAACAAGTCCGTGAGAATATTTCATCTGGGAAGACTATCTCCGCTTGACGCATGGAGAATTGATGCCATTACAGGGTCGCAGCAATAGGAGCAACAATGCTCGTATCCTCTTTTTCTCTCGCCTTCTCTAATCCCGCGATTGCAAATGCGCCGGAGATGACCAGTACCAGAGCCGAGAGAACAAGCAAGCTGTCCGATAAGGAAATCTCCGGCTCGGGGACTTTTTTCTTAGCCATAACGCCATTACCTTCCCTTCACAGAAATGATGCTTACCGCCAGCATATGTACGGGCGAATGCCCGCTGCACGGCGTATGCCTATTGGTAGATGAAAAAAACCATCCCGATGTCTTAATGCAACGCATACACAAAGCCGTCTTGTGAAGCATAATAAACCACGCCGTCCCCGATAGCTGGGGATGATAGAATAGGCGCCTTGGTCCCGTCGAAACGCCATAGCTCCTGACCGGATTCCAAGTCTATAGCATAGAACGCATCAATACCCAGTGAATTATCGGTGTACGCCGAGCCGAAGTAGGCAATTTTGCCTGCGATGGACGGCGAGCCAAATACTCTGCTGGGCAGCCGGAAATCAAGGTGATGCTCGCCGCCGAGCCGTTTGAATATATGCACCACCTTGGCATCGGAAGAGCCAATAGTGACATATTCCTCGCTCACGGCAGCTGACGAGCCGAGCCAGGAGCCGCTCGGCGAGCGATAGCTCCACAACTGCTTGCCGGTATTGGCATCCGTCGCATAGACATATTGGTCCCGGGAACCGTAATACAGTACGCCGTCCTTATAGGCAAGCCCTCCGTGTATTGATCCGTGCGTCACCGACCACACCAGCTCGCCAGTCTTGCGATCCAGCGCTGTCACCTTGCCCTGATTGTCAGCGGCATAGACCTGGTCCTCGGTCACAACCGGCTTCCCATGTACGGTAGACCCCAGCGCATATGACCAAATAACCGAACCGTCCTTGCGGTCAATCGCATAAAATAAGCTGCCTTCCGAACCCAAATACAGCGTATCGCCAGCCACAGCGGCCGAGCTGTAATAGTAATCCCAGTAGTCTTTGTTCTTCTCTGCAAATTGATTATCCAGCTCCACCGACCATGCCTGCTTCCCTTCTCGCGTATCCAAAGCATACAAATTGGACTTCCCGTCCAGAAAGTAGACATATCCGCCCGCCACAAATGCAGAGGAGCGTATGCCGCCCTGCGCCTGGAACGTCCATATCTCGCTCCCATCGTCGGCATTCAGCGCATAGAACGCGCCCGCTTCATCCCCGATATATAACGTCTCTCCCGCCAGAACCGGGGAGCTGTTTGTCTTCCCTCCCAGCTGCATGCGCCACTTCTCGCCCGTCAGCTCCGGCAAACCGCTCACCTCGAATACGCCTGTATTATGCAAATCTCCCCGATACTGCCCCTTCGCTCCGTCTTGCACAGCCGATTCGCCGCCAGCCTTTGCGCAGCTCGCAGCAAGCGTCGCGCACATCGCCAGTATAACCAACCACTTCTTCGCCATCGGTATCCCTCCATCGTCATCAATAGCGCATTGGCGCCCAATAGGATGATCCCGGCACGGCTCATTTTCTTACACTTTTTTTATGACAAAAGCTGCAGCATCAACTTGAGCTTATTGATCCCCCTGCATTCTGCTTCCCGAATAGACCGAAGCAACTCGACACCTTCATCTCTGACCTCATGCCGATCGATCAGCCCCCCATGGGGAAAAGGAAACAGCCGCTTCAGCTTCTGATAATCGGAAAGCGCTTCCATATATGCCGCTGCCGCTTCGCCGGCCAGCTCTGCGAGTCTGGTGCCTACCGCTCTGTAGCGAGTACATTCCTGCTTCAATTCCACTAAAAATTGATAAGCAAAATAACGGCTGCTTGCCGTGCTCCAGACGAGATGTGCATGCTCGCAGGGGTCGGCTTTCCCTGCGGCCAGCCCGCTCATCCAGACGCTGTAGGCAGCAAGCCCGTATTCATATTCCGGGTAACGCGAGCTTTCCATCCCTTCCGCATGCTCGATAATATCAGTCAAGGCCGCAATCAGCGTATCCTGCTGCGCCGTTCCCGCATATCGGCCAAGGGACAACACGAACAGCTCCGAGCTGCCCGCAGGACCAAGCTCTTCGTACGGAATGCGCGTCCCCTCGAACAGCCCCGTCATATGGAAGCAGCGGAGGTTGTCATCGTACCCGTGAATCAGGGCAAAATATCCCACTCGAATCCCCCATACGATAACGGGATGCCCTCCGTCCAGCGATTGCTGGACGAATGAATAAGCTTCCATTAGCTTATCGCTGGCTGAGGAAACCTTCTGCCCGTCTCCGATGCTCGCAGGCTGGAAACCCAGCCGCCGAAGCGCTTTCTGGTATACGGCAGGCCAATGAATGCCCTTCACGGCATTGTCATCAATGACCGTACGCTTCACCTGCAGTCGGAAGGCAAGGCCCGTCCGGCCCATAATCTGGGGCAGTGTATACGGGACGTTCTCCTTATATTGGGTCGCATGCAGCACGCAAAGGGCGAATGAATCCCAAATTTCCCCGAAATACAGGCTGTCGATGCCAAGCTGTTTGCTGCGCCCTGTCTCCCCGCCGCCGGATCTCTCCTTCAAGTAATGAGTCAGCTTTGTCTGATAGGTCAGCATCTGCAGCTTGCGGCGCGACCTTGACAACGTCGTGTATACATTGTTAGAGGAGGTGTCATACAGACTTGCGATTTCCTGCGGAGTACGCTGATAGAACGCGAATTCCTCCAGCATACCGCGCTCCTTCCGGTTTAATTGGCGCAACAGACGATGCAGCGACTGCTCGTTCTCCCTGCGCATCAGCCGTTCAAGCGGGTTGTCATCCAGCTGAAATGTACCGGATGCGGACAGCCGTGCATGGAGCCGCCACTCCGTCGTCTCCTCGTCATAGCCCGAGGAACCGTCTCCATTCGCATAGGCGGCGAAAGGCAATTCCTTGGCATACGGCCCTCCCCTTCGGACCGCCCGATAAGCGCGATTGCGCACGATGCGCTTCATCCAGCCGAGGAACTTCTCCGGCATGCGCAGCGTGCCCAGCATCATATAAGCGCGCAGCATCGATTCCTGGAGCACATCCTCGGCCAAGTATGTCTCGCGCGTCACCTCCAGCGACCATCGCAGCATACGGCCGCGGTGCCGCTGGATCAGCTCATTGTAGGCCGTGTCGCTGCCGGATTGCGCAAGCCGGACCAGCTCTTCGTCCATCAGTTCGTGATAGCGGTCTATCCACTGCATCCGCAACTCTCCTTAGCGTCTTGCATTGCATTCTTCCTCCATGGTAGCAAATAACTTCAGCCCGAATAAGGTGACAAATTAACGATTAATAGGCCATACAGCGGAACTTTCCCTGCATGGCCTTGTATGATCCTACATGTATAACGATAAGACGGGTGAAGATGATCTCTCACATCCTACATAAAACCTACGGAGCCTCTTTCCTTCATCCAATCGCCGCTGCGGCTCTTCGAATAGTCCGACTTCATCTCGTCGATGATGCCCATCAGCCGCACTTCGCCTTCGTAATGCTTCTGCAGCGCCGCCGACACATACAGCTCGCTCAGTTGGGCGAAGGTGAAGCCGTCCGTCCGACTGGCCGCCTCGCGCATCGTCTCGCCGTCTACCAGCTTCTCGATTCCCTTGCGCTGCATATAAGCAAGCCGCAGGGGCTCGTCCGGCGACTTCACCTCGTACGCCCGGTCGAAGCGGCCGGCGCGATTCATCAGCGCCGGGTCGATCCGCTCGGGATAGTTGGTCGTGCCGATCAGGAAGACACCTTCCTTGGAAGCGACGCCGTCCAGAATGTTCAGGAAGTACGAGCGGCAGGATTCCGGCATGGAGTCGATATCCTCAATGACGAGCACCATCGGCGCCATCCGTACCGCTGCCGAGAACACTTCGCTGATCGATTCGCTGTTCGTATACTCCGTAATCTGCCAGTAGGCGACCGGCGCTCCCACCGTGCCGGAGATGGACTTGACCAGCGTCGTCTTGCCATTGCCAGGCTTGCCGTAGAGCAGTATCCCTCTTTTATATGGAATGCCGTATGTCTCGAAGAAAGAGCCTTCTTCGTTAAAAAACTCGTCTACCGAGCGGTAAATATGCGTCTTCAGCGTCTCGTCCATAAAAACATCGGTTCGCTCGACAGGAGTGGTCGCGCTAATAGGCTCCCGTTCCAGCCCGTCTCTCGTATCGCTGTAGAGCATAATCTTCCGGCTGGCGAGCTGTCGCTCCCTCATATCCGACAGGAAGGCGGTCATCCCTTCGTCATGCTCGGCGAAGATCAGATCCTCGTAGCCCAATCCGTGATTCAGCATTTTTGGAATGCGGGCGAACGCGACCTTAAAGTCCGGGTACAGGAACAGATTATTGCGCACGGACGGCCTGATTTCGTATGCGCCCTGGCGCAAGGCCAAGGCCGGGTCCGATTCATAACGGAACATATCAGTCTCTACCAGATCATACAAGCTGGCTGCATGCTCGACGCCGGGATGCGCTCTGCGGATATCCTCCTCAAGCGAATCCCACATATCATTGCTGTCCTCCTGATAATAGAGGCGGAACGGACAGCCGAACCGCTCCTGCAGAAAGTGGAAGATACGGCGCACGGTCTCCGGATAGTCAAAGTACACCTTCCCTGCCAAGGAAGCTCCCTTGCCCCGAGGGGCAAGGAAAGGGACGGAATCGGTATTGGTGGCTGCGTTTATGACGGCTTGTGTGAATGGTGCGGTTGCTCTCATCGTCATACTCCTTTTACTGTCGCGAGCAGGCTGCATTTGGCCACGACAGTGGCAAGGCCGGCTCCTACGACGCTTTCGATTATTTGGTCAACATCCTTATAGGCTTGGGGAGACTCGTCCAGAATTGACTCCAGTGCGCGATGGTTGACGACGATCTCGTCCTCTTGCCCCACACGCATGGCGGCTGCGAATTCATCGACGGTTACCAGCTGCTTCGTCGCGTTCCGGGAACGGATGCGTCCTGCTCCATGGCAGATGGAATAGTAATTGCTTACGCCGCCAGGCGCTCCTACCATCAGATAAGAGGAGGTTCCCATCGAACCCGGAATTAGCGCGGGATGGCCAGTCGCTGCATAAGGCGCCGGATTGCCGGGATGCCCCCCCGGAAGCGCCCTTGTCGCTCCTTTCCGATGGACGAAATAACGATCCTTCTGGCCCTCGCTGCAAGCATAATTGTGCATCAAATCATACAGCGTCTTCAGCTCCACGGCAGGACCAAGGACGTCGCGGAACGCCTCCCGCACCGCATAAGCCAGCAAGTGGCGATTCACAATAGCATAATTCAGTGCGGAGTACATCAGATTCGTATACGTATCCCCGGCCTCGCTGTCCAGCGGCGCGAACTGCAGCTTGGGATCTGCTGTGCCAAGGCCCAGCTTGCGCATCGTCTTGGCGACATCGGTGCTGCAATATTGATTCACCGCTCCGCCCCAGGCCCGGGACCCGCTATGAATCATGACGATGACTTGCCCGTCGAAGAGACCCCATTGCTCGGCGACCTCCCGATTCTCAGGGTTGATCTGCAACGATTGAATTTCGATGAAGTGATTGCCTCCGCCCAGCGTGCCAAGCTGGCGATGCGCCCGGTGCCATACCGGCTCGGGCAGCCTGTTCAGCGCGTTCTCGTCATAGCGGAAGCCGCTGCTCTCCACATGAGTAAGCGAAGTGGCGCGTCTTGGCGTATAGGCATCCGGCACATATTTGCCCGGCAGGCCATGGAGGCTCTTGCGCAGCACATGCTCCAGTCTGATGTCGGAGAAGTGGCCTCTCGTATGGCTTTCCACCGGAATGAGCCGCTCGATCGCCTTCACCAGCTTCCGCCGCAGCCTGACGTCCTTGATTTGCTCCGCATTCAGATTCGTCACATGGACACGCATGCCGCAGCCAATGTCGCTGCCTACAATGGAAGGAGAGACAAAGCCATCTGCCTCACCCCATACCGCCGTTGTGCCGATGCAGGTTCCGACGCCTACATGCGCATCCGGCGTATAGCTCATATAGCGGATATTCGGGATTTGCAAATTGTTGTTCGCCATCTCCAGCACCTTGGCTCCCATGTCGCGGAACAGCCGGTCGCTGGCGTAGATATGCAGATCGCCAGCCGGAAGGTCGATCTGTCGATAATAGGTTTCTTGATTGTTATTCATATAATCGTGTATCCTCTCTTGTTTGGAAAAATAAAAAAGAAGACCGTAAGCCCAGTAGCTTACGGTCTTCAAGCATAAAGAATAAACCGGCACAAGGGCGCCACCCGATTGGATGCGCGCTGCCGCTTCAGCTCAGGCCCGTAGAGGCCGAAGGACAAAATTATGGAAGTTTCGGTTTGCTTTGCGTGTTCTCATCAACTTTACGATCACGGCCCTCGGCCCCCTTTCCAAATGTAATAGAGCAATCATACTTCATGCATTTCGCAGCTTCAATGTAATAAATGACTATAACTGTTTGGGCACGCTTAAGGCTTCAGCAAATTCAGCTTCTCAGCCTTCGCTACCGCCTTCATCCGGCGGTCGACATCCAGCTTTCTGAATATGTTGCGGACATGCGTCTTCACGGTTTCGCTCGTCACGATCAGCCTGGTCGCAATTTCTTTGTTGGAGGCGCCTTCAGCCATCCATTGCAGCACTTCCTTCTCTCGCTCCGTCAGCTCAAGCGGCAAGCCAGCTGGCTCCTTGGCGGCTGAATGGGCCTTCCGCCAAAAGTTCATCGCCCAAATGCCGAATCCTCCGCTCCGGTGGTCGAGCGATAACAGCTCGGATTCGGCGAATGACGTATCGCATTTGCCGGTGACAGCAGGGCTCGCTACGAACCCTAATCCCAATAAGAATGCCTTCAAATGATTGTTTGTTGCGACGAGCAGCACTCTTGTCCCTTCGCCTAGAAGTGACAGCCGGTCCAGAATCATATGGCCGATGAGCTCTTCTCTCGTATAACCTGGATGATCTCCCCGGGCAGCAACCAGGACAGCCAGATGCGTATCAGCCTCTTCCGGCGTGACAAAGACATCCATCACCGCCTCGCATTCTTCCAATTCATCGAACTCACTCCGCGCCAGCAGCGCACTGGTCTCCCGGTGCAGGAGGGTCACGATAATCATGCCGATCGGCTCTCCTTCGCGATCGCGAAGCACTGCAATGCTTTCCGGCGAATGGAGATACAGCTCATCCAGCAACCTATAATACTTCACGGTTTGTTCGGGATCGATGCTATATTCACACCATTGCCTCAGCAGCTCATGAAGCATCGGCAGATCTTCCTTGCACGGCAAATCCAGGCTCCCGGTGAAAGGCTCCGCTGAAATATCCGCGTATTGACGATTCAGCAGGGGCAGCGCTTCCCTGCAAATCTGCAGCATCTGGGTAGCGATTCGCAGCCGCATGGCGGGATTCTCATACTGCTGCAATCGGCTATGCAGCATGCTCATAGCGCGATCCCTCAGCGCATGCAGCCGGCCGGGTTCGCGCAGCTTCAAGTCCCGCAGAAGATGAAGGCGCGCAGAGTCATGCAGCGTAATGCCTCCCGGTGTCTGCCGAATGAACGAAAACCCTGCAAGCGCCTGGAACTCTGTTATGGAAACTCCGCTGCCGCTTACATGCACCAGCTCCTCCTGATTCGCGGTGTGCAGTACAGACAATACATCCACAAGCGGAAGCAGGCCGGAACCGGCCAGCTCCTGCAACATCCGTGCGCTAAGCTGGCTGGAGATATGGCATGTTCCTTGCGCAAGCAGATGCAGCTCCCCATTCTGTCCGAGCGTATCCATCGTAAGCGCCAGCGTTAGCGGATGGCCGTCCGTTAGATCATATAAGCTGGCTTCCCGAAGCGGATGATCCCCTTGTCCCTTGTCCACTGTGATCCAATAGCGCTCCGTCTCGACACGGTTGAAATTTTCTAGCTTAATTAACCTGTACGCTTCCCCAAGCTGCGGATGGCTTGACCAGTCAATGGAGAATGCGGGCCGAGACGCTAGCACGACCATTACACCTTGCCTGGACAACTTCGGAATAAAAGCGTCCATCATCCATCGCTCCAGCATCCGCATATCCTCATAATTGTCGATACAGACCAGAACGCGCTTCTTTGGCGTTGCCTTTAAGAGAGGAGCCAACGGAGCCGCAGCATGATAGCCCCCAGCCTCCAGTGCAAGCGCCGCTGTCAAATGATCCATGAAGGCCAGTGGAGAAGGAAGCAGATGTCTCCCGTCCAGCCATAGGCACAGCACGCCTCGCTCCGAGCTTATGCGCATATATTCCGACAGAAGCGTCGACTTGCCGACTCCGCCGATTCCCGTAATGGCCAGCAAGGAGAGCGGCGCTTCCGCATCATCCAGCCACTCCTCCAGCCATGCTTTCTCCCTTGCCCGTCCTACAAAACGATTCTTAACCTCTGCGCGCGGCATGTTCATCGATGATTAGCCTCCGAATTAGTTCACTACCTTAACTGTATTATGATCAGGGAAGGATGACAAGCCATTCGGCAAAAGAACAATAACGCATTCCCCCGCGTCTGCAAGTGTGGAATGTCACCAGACCTCTTAGCAGTTAACGCCATAAATGATGCAGCAACCGGCAGTGACAAGTAATAGATGGCTATCAAAAAAACCGCCAGCGGTGAGTTCCTCACCCTAGCGGTTTGAAAGAATCTTTTTTTTATAATATGAGAAGCAATCCCAGTCCCAGCACCCAAAGCATCGGTATCAAATTGACGATAACCGCTGTCCGCTTCTTCTGCTTATGAATGAACCAAGCGATTAAGGAGCATGCCACGACCGCAATAGGATACACGGTAATAGCCAGCACAAAAGACGTATTGGCAACCCCGATGCCGCTGTCAAAGCTCATGAAAGACAAGCCCCAGAACACAAACCAAGGCAGCAAACCAATGACATATACGATTTGAGTCAGAATCAGATAAACCTTCATGTGTATCTCCCCTATTCGCGGATAACGAAAACCTGAGCACACCGTTTGCCCTCAGCCTTCGATTGCTGGATTAATGCTAACAAATTATAGCATTTCTTATCGGGCCCAGCTATTGTTATTACCACCGGATGGAGGATATCAAACCCAAAATGCCGCTTCTTTCCGCATCGCTAATCTGCCATGTCTCTATATCATTTTTGATGCGTTCCATGCTGGTATAGCCTTTTGCCAACCCGTTCAGCCTGGCGGCAATCGTGGAATCATTCAATTGGGGTTGCGTAGGATATCGGGTGCTGAGCGCTTCTATCGCTTGCGGGTACCGCTTTAGGTAATATTTCTGATGACGTTCCTCTGCCGCATAGAAGGCGCTGCAAGGCACAATGTCCGTCTCTGGCCTGCCAAGCCCGCTCCGCTCCCGCTTAAGCAGCACCCGGTCAATCGCCGACCGCTGGCTTTCGTTCTCATAGAAGAGCAGCGATTGGTACTGTTTACCTTTATAACCATTAATATTGACGGGTTGATGCCGCTCCCAGAAGATTGCAACCAGTTCCTCAAAGGCTACTGTGTCGCTGTCATATTCAAGCTGAACGCACTCCGTATGATCCCCCATCTCACGGTATATCGGCTTATCGGTCGTGCCACCCGCATAGCCTACCCGTGTGCGAACTACGCCTGGCATGGCGCCGAACCGCGCCTCAGGGCTCCAGAAGCAGCCCATGCCCAAGGTAATCCGCTCAGCTTCTCCGTTCCATGGACTGTTCACACGGACTATTTTGTCTATTTCCACGGGTCCGATCCTCCTTTCACCGCTGCATGACTACTCTGTGTCGATGAGATAAACGCGATCCGCAAAGCCGCCCCGCTGCTCCGCTTTCCTCGCCCTGATCGCCTCAAGCTCCTCGGCATCGCTTCCGTGCAGCAGTGCCAAGGCGCGTATAACCTCCAGCATATCCGCCAGCTCCTCCAGCGCATCGGCAGGCTCGGCTGCCTCCAGATACTCGCGAAGCTCTTCCTGCAGCTTGGCCTTCAATTCCTTGCTGTATTCCGAGGGCTCCAGAATTCGCGTACGACAGCTCTCGCCTTTAGCCTTAATCATATGAGGGATACGGTCACGGACAAGCTTATGATAAACCGGCATGAGAGAATTCTCCTTTATAGGGATATTTCTAATCAATAAAAAAGCCAGAGATCATTATATCACGAATGATCTCCGGCTTTCTTCGCGCCGACCAAAGCGTTCAGTTGCTCCAGCAGGTTGCCCCCGCCGGTAAGCGAAATGCTGCCTACCCGATCGCATATCTTCTCCAGATACTCCAGCTCCTTCAGCCTGTACAGCGTTCCGTTCTCCTCCATCAGCTTCGCAGTGTTGAGCAGGCTTCGAAATGAATCTCAATCGCCGATAGCCACCAAGCATTCTTGTAGACTGAACTAAATTAACCAAAAATATGTATATACTACTAAATTGTGTTATTATGTTTAAGATGGACAATATGAAAGGAGGGATTATATACTACCATTCTGACATAGTTTCCTTTACTACGAACGAGGCTTAGACTGAAATCATCTTATCAAACTATCCTGCATAATGGCTGTATCTCATGTATATTAACAAACTAAGGAATATTAATCCATTTTAAAAGGAGATGTCATTTTTGAAAAAAATCTACTTGAGTTTACTATTAGTTTTCACACTGACACTAAATGCTTCCACTGTTATAGCATCAACGGGCACTAAAATCACATTAAACCATGATTTACAAATAACTCTAATTGACAGTGAAAATGATGATTTATTAGTTTCTTTAAAAGAATTATCTTCTGTGGATGAATCTTTTTCTAAAATATCCGATTATTTGCACAGAATTGACGTTAACGATGATAAAAAATTCAAAATTAACAACTCTAATGACGGTATTTTTATATACAATATTAGTGAATTCAGAGAAAATATCAATCGAGTTTTTCCAATGATTGAAAGTGGTGCAAATTTGTATTTTTACGGGGAAGATTCCTTAATAAAGTTGGTTCTTCAACATTATGATGATGAACAAACAGTGACAAAAAACCTAAAGGAAATTGATACATCTCTTGCTGAAAATAATCCACAGTATAACCTGATATCTTTCAAGGATAAAAAACTTGTTCTTAATGCATCAATTAATGTTTTTGATTTAGAGGGTACGATTCTAGAAACTCCTGCATCTTCATTTGTTCATTCCATTTTATTGAATATTAAAAGTTCTAATGAATCAACTGTCAGCCCCTTGAATTATGGGTCGGATACAATAGTCTGGAACCCAGGTGACATAGTTGATAGCACCTACGTAGTAAATGCAAGTAATCAACCTATCCTGAGAGGTAAACTACTTTCCCAAATGATTTTATTTCAAAATACAAGAAGTGATACTGATCCAAATTATGATTATTTCTATTTGAGAAATAATGTTGAAACCACATCCTATAATAGTGGGCTTATGAAAAATGCTGAAGCAAATCATATTTTACCCTTTCCAGCAGATCAACTTCTCTCTTGGGGCCCATCAGCCACAACTACATCAAGTCTAATAACCGTTGGACTCCCTTGGAATGTATCTTGGGCATTCACTGTCTCTCCTGATACGATGAAGATTACGAACAGTGGGGATAGTGCTACAAAAAACATCCACTGGAAGCTATTCAAGCCAGGTATCTTTCCTTTTCATAATACTGAATATACCATGCCAAGCCCCTCCAGAATTCAACCAGGAATCGCATGGTCGTCTGCAGGCAGTTCCCTAGCTGGTATAAATGTTATTAATAAAGCAAAGCTAGAGTTTGGTACAAGCACATATACTATGCAAAACAGTAGAAATATAAGATATAATTATTAGGTATTGCCAGCTTAAGATAAACAATAGTAATCGTACAACATATCCAGCCTGCTCTTTGTTAAGGCAGGCTGGATATGTTGCATATTAAGGAGATGGACAATATCAGACCCAACAACATTTTTCTTGTATTTCTTGCTATATTATTCCCATTTGCTTTTGCCATGATTACAACTGCATTAGAACGCATGTCAGGACTTTTGTTTATAAACCAATTAAATATAGGTATAATAATCACTCTATTAGTTGTAATTATATATAGATTGTACTTCAATAATAACAACAAAAATAAGCAGTGATCCACTCTACTCACATCTACCAATCCAACTGAATAATTCAATCTCTGAATTATTCCGAGAAAACTCATTAAAGCCGAAATCAGCTTTACCGCATTCTGCTCCATCCGTCCGATACTTAGGTTTCCTACAGTCGGATAAGAAGACACCCCTTCTTCACTCCAGCGTTTCTTATAGACTTCATGTCTCTCGGTATAAAAGCTATCCTTCATAATTACTGGGGCGAATTAGGGAAAATCATGAAATTTCTCATGATTAACGATACAGTTAATAATCGCCCATCCATTCCTGAAGAGACGGCATCAACTTGCCCGCATCGCGGTAGCCCTGCATGTAGAGCGCATCCAGCTTCTCCTTATCCCGCTCCATTCTGCCTACGGTCAAGGTCTCTTGGGGCCGAATGACGAATACGTTCCCCGACTTCTCCTGCTTATCAATATAATCCAAAGTCTCATTGTAGACCTCATGCCTGCGCAGCATTGTCTCCACAAGCTTCGGATACTTGGCATAAGCGCGCTTCATCAGCCAAGGGAACCGCGAGCGGGATTTACGATAGTCGCTATTGCGCGTCAAAATGAGCACATTGCGCTTGTGGCCTTGTCTCTCCGCTTCTCGCAGCGGGATGGGATCGGCAATGCCCCCGTCAAGCAGCTTCCTGCCGCCGAACTCGACGATCGGGGCAATAAAGGGAAGCGAGCTTGAAGCCCTTAACAGCCTTAACAAGTCATAATCGGGATCATTCTTATGATAATAGACTGCCTCGCCTGTCATACAATCCGTCGTGCCGATGGCATATTCCTCGGGACTATTCTGAAAAGCCTCATAATCAAACGGAACCAGCTTGTTCGGAATTTCATCGAATATAAAATCCATCCCAAACAGCTGACCCTTCTTCAACAGATTACCCCATGATATATATCTGGGATCGCTCACCCAGTTCACATTCACGATGCGATTGCGTCCCAACTGCCGGGACAAATAGCTCGCTCCCATGCAGGCGCCAGCCGACACGCCGATTGTATATGGAAAATAAAGTCCATGCTCTGAAAAATACTCCAGCACGCCCGCCGTATAAATCCCGCGCATGCCTCCGCCTTCCAATATTAAGCCGTTCGCATTCATGAGCTGCCTCCTTCGCGACATGGATCACGCACTAAACCCTCTCTTCAGCCTAGCACTTGAACACCCAAAAATCTATAGCCCGCTTTCTATATACAGTTCAACTGTATAGAAAGAGGTTCTCTCTGGATGATCATTCCGCTCATGATCGCTCTTGCCAGCATCTTCTCCTACTAGGCCAAGAAACAATATGAATCCACTCGGATCATCTAGGAGAAGTAACCGCCCTGCATGAAAAACACCACAACGCTGTTATGGACTGCCCCCACTTGTTAGATGTGTCGAACAAATGGGATGCCGTTCAGCGTTGTGGTGTTTTTTCTGGTTACAAGTTTGAACCGATGCCTTCAGAATCCTTACTTATTTGAAGGAAGCGTAGCCTTGATCGGCCATGACGACGCTGCCGTTGATCGCTTCGGCATCGTCCAGCGATACCAGGTATACCGTCTTAGCCAGCGCTTCGGGTTTGGTGAGCTCGCCGCCCATTACTTTCGCTCTCATGCTGTCCAGCATACCGTGATCCTTGTAGCCTTGAATAATCGGCGTATCCACAGCGCCCGGAGCAACCGCAACGACGCGAATGCCATGCGGCGACAGATCAAGCGCCGCTGATTTGGACATCATAATGACAGCACCTTTGGTCGCATGATAAGCGAACGTTCCAGGCGAAGCCAGGAAGCCGAATACGGATGCGGTATTGATGATGACGCCCTTGATGCCTAGCTCTCGCATCTTTCTGCCTGCTGCCATTATGCCATACGCAACCCCATGCTGGTTAATGGAGATTGTGCGATGGTATAGATCCATATTTTGATCCAGTACGGGACCTGCGCCTCCGATACCGGCATTATTGAACATGACGTCGATTCTGCCGTAAGCCTCTACCGCTTTGTCGACAAGCGCGTCTACTTCCTCTTGCTTCGATACGTCTACTTGGATGAAAACGGCTTCTCCGCCTTCTTTAATGATTTGCTCTACCGTCTCTTGTCCGCCCGTCTCATTAAAGTCAGCTACCACGACACGGTCTCCCTTGCGGGCAAAGTGAAGGCTCGTCTCACGGCCAATGCCGCTGGCTCCGCCTGTAATTACCGCTACACGTTTTGTTGTTGTCATCTGAACAACCTCCCGTTGATCTAGTTGTGAACATTTATTGAATATGGCCTTGTCATCATCGTACTGCCGTTTCATATTCAAGTAAATTTAAACGTATTAAACCATCCTTAAGCTCAGCTAAAGGAAAGTGGAGGCGGTAACCATGCAGCTGGAGCAGCTGGCTTGTATTGTAGAGGTAGCCAAAACCGGCTCTGTTACCGGGGCGGCGCAAAACTTGCATCTTAGCGTCTCGGCCGTTAGCCAGTCCCTCTCCAATCTGGAGTCGGAGCTGGGGGTCACGCTCTTCAATCGCTCCCGAACCGGAACGATTCCGACAGCGGAAGGCAAGTCGATTATTCAGAAAGCATTCGAGGTGCTGGCTAAAATTAATGAAATCGAAGATGAGGCCAAGAGCTACACCTCTGACTTAAGCGGACAGTTACGACTGGCTGCGATTCCTGTCCCCCTCTCCTTATTCGTCGATACGATCATCAGCTTCAAACGGGACTATCCCCGGGTCGAAATGGAGATTACCGAAAAAGGAACAACCGAAATTGTAAATGACATTCGGCAAAACAAAATCGATCTCGGCCTTATTATTTGGAACGAGGAGCTTCATCGGCATATGAGCCTATCGTTCGAGCGGCTGCTAGAGGGCAAGCTGATCGCGGGTGTCAGCCGGTACTCCCCCTTCGCACGACAGTCATCTATGTCTTCCGAGCAATTAAGAAGTCAGCCGCTAGTCTTATACAACGACGATTATTTGAAGTGGTTCATTCAAGACTTCGAGTCCCACTATGGACCTCTCCATGTATTGTTCTACACCAACAACAAAGACGCTATTATTAAGGCGGTGGAGGACGGTGCCGCCATTACCGTCGGCTTAAATTTCTCCTTCTCTGATCAGTCCGCTTCCTCCAAAGGAATAACGACTATCGAGCTGGATATCGAGGGCAATAAGCCGGTCTATCTGGGATGGATACATTCAGAGGAGCAGCATCTTCCCCATGCTTCCAGCGTTTTTGTCCAAAAGCTCAAGCTGCAGCTGGATCACTTATCATAACGTTCCCCCTGACGGACAAGCGTCCATTCATGAGCAGCCAAGTCAACTGAAAGAGACCTGGCCTGAGAGACCAGATCTCTTCCCTTATATGCTTAATGGGGTTAAGTGTAGCCATGCAAGCAGCTCAAATTACGAATGGAGTTATGCGCCTGCGTAAAAAGGAGATCCCTCGAATCAGGCTTATGGCCTAATGGAGACATCTCCTTATCTTTTACGTCACAATCTGCTAAGACAGATCCCAATTCCTTCTCGGCTTATAGCCTGCTTTCTCCAAAAAATCCATCTCCGTGTCACGTGACAACCCTGCCATCGCGATATTCGCCGATTGGGAAACCACCAGCATTCGGCAAGCCATCTCCAGTGTCTGGAGCGCCATGCGCGCTTCGCGGATCGACGTATCATAGACAAGGACGCCGTGATTCTCAAGCAGCAATATATTCGCATGCTTCGCCTTCTCTCGGACACCCTCGCCTAGCGCTGCACTGCCTGGATGATAATAAGGAACACGTTCTATCTTTTCCAAATAGTACATCGTCTCCACGAACCAATTGGACGGAATCTCGATATCGGAGCAAGCTACGAGCGTGCTATAAAATGGCGATGCGTGCAAGACAGCACCGATCTCCGGGCGGCTCTCATAGACTGCGCGGTGCATAGGCGTCTCCTTGGACGGCATCTTCCTCTCCGTTCCATTAACAGCACCGGACATATCGCATTCGACGAGATCCTGATCTTCCAGCTCTCCCAGGAAAGTTCCGCTAGCCGTAATCATATAGCGGTCCCCTTCTGTGCGGGCGCTAATATTACCGGCATTGCCCCAGGCAAGGCCGTATTGCATCATATATTGGCCGGTATGCTGCAATTGCTTCATGATGATGTCGACTGACGGCACAGGGAGCATCTCCTCTCGTTACTTATTCGCCTCATATCCAGTGAGAGCGAGTTCCACTGCTTGCCCGCCCCTATTATTTCAATATACTAGGTAAGAACAACGAAATTTGTGGAATATACGTGATTAGCATAAGGGCGATAATCATGGCGATGTAGAACGGTATCATCCCCCTCGTAATCTGCAGCAGGTTAATCTTCGCAATCGAAGACGAGATAAACAGGTTAATGCCGAGCGGCGGCGTACACATGCCGATAGCCAGGTTGACGATCATAATCATGCCGAAGTGAACTGGGTCAACGCCCAAATGCACTGCGACAGGCAAGAGCAACGGAGCCAATATAATAACCGAAGCGTTGGTCTCCATGAACATCCCGATGAATAGCAGGAACAAATTAACGAGCAGCAAGAAGACGACCGCGCTGTCCGAGAAGTTGATAAAGAATTGGGCCACTTGCTGCGGAATGCCTTCACGCGTCAGAATCCATCCGAACAAGCCCGCGCTGGAGAGAATGAACATAATGGCGGATGTTGTAACGACAGACGACGTGAAGATATGCATCAGCTGCTTGAACTTGATCTCACGATAGATGAATACACCTACGATAAACGAATAGAGTACTGCTACACCTGCTGCTTCAGTCGGTGTGAAGATACCGCCATAGATGCCGCCAAGAATAATAACGGGCATAAGCAAAGCGAGGAACGATTCTTTGAACGCAACCCACAATTCTTTGCCGGACTTCTTCTTCTCGCTTGGGTACTTTCTTTTCTTGGCAATAATCACGACGGTTATCATCAAGGATGCCGCAATCAGCAGCCCAGGCAAAAAGCCTGCCATAAACAGGTCGCCAATCGACGTTTCGGTCGAAATGCCATACAGGATAAGCGGAATACTTGGAGGCAGTATAACGCCCAGCTCTCCGGATACCGATTGTACAGAACCGGCAAAGTTGCGGTGATAGCCGCGCCGAATCATCGCCGGGATCAGAATGCTGCCTAGCGCCGCCGTCGTGGCGGCAGCCGAACCGGAGATTGCAGCAAAGAACATGGAAGTTACGATCGTAACGAATGCCAGCCCTCCTGAAAAGTGTCCGGTAAGCGCATTGGCGAAGTTGATCAAGCGCTTGGATATACCGCCGAATTCCATCAGCACGCCTGCAAGCACAAAAAACGGAATCGCCATGAGCGGGAACATATCAATCGAGGTGAACGCGCGCTGAACGAGAACGATCAGCGGCGTGCCGCCATCCCACCAAATCGCCACTGCAGATGCCAAGCCCATTGCGACAGCAACAGGGACGCCGATTGCAAAAAACAGCAGCAGAAATATAAATAGTATCAGACCCATTACAGCTGCTCCCCTTTCTCTTGCTGTTCAATTGCCTTCAGCTCGCGTGCTGCTTCACTTGTCTCTACATGCTCATTGGTCAAAAACTCCATAATGACGACAATCGCATTCATAATCATCAAGATCGCCCCGATTGGAATCGCCATGTAGGCCATGCTCATCGGCATGCCCATCGCAGAGGAAGTCTGCTTACTGACGATCGGCATCATTTCAAAACCCTTAACAGTCAGAATGACCATAAAGACGATAGTAATGAGCATGACCGCAATTTTCAGGATTTTACGCGGCTTCGGCTTTATCGTCTCTGCCAGAACCTCTACGGCAATGAGCTTATGATGGCGCAGCGCCAAGGCTGCTCCTAGAAATACAGTGTAAATCATCAGATACCGCGCAAGCTCCTCGGTCCAGTGAATCGGAACATCAACGACGAAGCGGCTAATAATCTGTACAATAACCAAGACTGACATGACCATAAGCATAGTTCCAACGATATAACCGACAAGCTTATTGACCACGTCAAATCCTTTGATGATCGCTTTCATCCTATATCCTCCCGTCTTCATACGGAAAATTCACAATATAGGCCGACTTTCCTCCAGACGCAGACCGAGGATGAAGGCCGGCCAAATTCAGGTTTAAATGAAATTTATTTCGTAGCTATAATGCTGTCATACAGCTCTTGGCCATAACGGGCTGCAAACTTCTCCAGAACCGGCTTCACTTTCTCCGCAAAAGCAGCCGTATCGACTTCAATGACTTCCATGCCTTGTTCCTGCAGAGATTTCATTAGCTCTTCCTCTTGCTCCGCTACTAAAGCGTTTTCAAACTGAGTCGCTTCTTTGGCAGCCTCTTCCACTGCCTTGCGTTGGCTCTCTGATAATTTTTTATACGTGATGTCGCTCATCGCTAGCTGCACGTAGCCATAGACGTGATTAGTCATAACCAAATAATCCTGAACTTCTTGCATCTTGTTGCTTGAGATAAAGGCAAGCGGGTTTTCCTGAGAGTTGATGACGCCCGTCTGCAGCGAGGAATACACTTCGCCAAAGGCCATCGGCATCGGAGAGGCGCCCATTGCGCTCCAAGCCTCGATCGACGCCGGGATTTCCGGTACGCGGATTTTAACGCCTTTCAGATCATCAACCGTTTCAACTTTTTTATTAGTCGTCAGCTGACGCGGTCCACGCACCCAAAACTCCAGGCCGCGAATGCTTGCATCCTCCAGCAGGTCAGCTTTCAGCTTGTCGCCGACTTCGCCATACAATACTTTCTCCAGGTGATCCTGGTCACGGAACAGGTATGGGACTTCGAGAATCGAATAAGGTTCATGGAAGTTGGACAATACGCCTGCCACAAGCGCAAAGTCGACGGAGCCGAGCTGCATGCCTTCGATCAAGTCGCGGTCATTGCCAAGCGTGGAGCTTGCGAATACATCGACCTCTACAGTGCCTCCGCTTTTTTCTTTCACCAGCTCCGCGAATTTCATTGCTCCAATATGCCATGCGTCGCTTTCGCCCGTAATATGGCCGAGACGCAGCTTTACTGTTTTTTCTTCAGACGATCCGCCATTGCCGCCGGAAGCGGACCCGCCGTTGCCGCAAGCGGCAGTAATAAACATCGCTGTAATGACCATGATGGTTGCCAGCTTTTTGAACATGATACATCCCCCTATGAGTTAGTCTTATGATGTATGGCTGCCGGAGCGGCAGGCGCCGCCCGGATATACCCTTCGCATCGACGCGATTAATTCGCGTCCTCGAATTTGACCAGCACTTTCATGGATTGATCTTCTTTCTTGTCGACAAGACGGAAACCCTCGGCTGCCTGCTCGCAGGTCAGCTTATGAGAAATGATAGCCTGCTCGTTGACTGCACCGGCCATTAACATGTCAATGGCGGTTATCGTATCTTCTCGTGTATAGGTCATGCATCCGATGATTTCTTTCTCTTGATTTTGCAAATTATGAATATCGAAGGTTTGCGTACCTTGGAACATCGCTATTGTCACGATACGCCCGCCTTTGCGCAGCAGCTTAAGAGATTGATCGATAATGCCGGGAACGCCCGCCGCAATTAGCACCTTATCGAAGTCTCCTCCGATTGCCGCTTTGGCTTCTTCCGTCCAATCCGGCAGGTTCATAATGTTCATCGAATGGGTAGCTCCCATCTGATCCGCAATCTCTAGCGCGTAGTCCATCACATCTGTGACTAGCGTCGTCGTTGCGCCTGCCGCCTTGGCTGCTGCCATAGCCAGCAAGCCGATTGGCCCGGCTCCCAGTATCGCCACTTTATCGCCTACTTGAATACCCGCTTTTCGTACGGCATGAACGCCAACGGCGAATGGCTCTACTAGCACGCCCAGATCATAGTCCATTCCATCAGGCAGCTTGAACACGGTCTGCTCGGGAGCTGCGAAGTATTCCGCCATCGCCCCATACCAGCTTCCAATTCCCGGCGCTCCGCGACCAGTACAATAGTTCACGCTGCCCGTCAAGCAGTATTCGCAATGACCGCAGCCTGTCTGAGGCTCCACCGTAACCCGATCGCCGACTTTGAATTTCGTGACGGCTCCCCCAATCTCGACTACTTCTCCGGCAATTTCATGTCCGATAATAACCGGCGGCTTGCGGAAAGGATGCAGTCCTTTGTACGTATGGATATCAGACCCGCAGATGCCTGCTGCTTTTACTTGGATCAAAACCTCGTTCTTACCCACTTTCGGTTTGTCTACCTCTTTCACTACGACTGTGTAAGCATCGTCCACGTACACGGCTTTCATATATTTTCCCCCATTCTGCCATACTCATGCTGTCTATAGCTTTTAGAACAATAGCTTCCGCTTAGAGGCTTGAAGATGCTCCTTCATACGATCTACGCAATCGCCATTCCCCTTCTCCAGTAAAGCGAATATATCAAGGTGATCCTGCAAAAAGTCCCTCATGCGATGCGGGTCCTTCTTCAGATGTCTGAGTGTAATGCGAAGCAGATGATCCTGATAGTTCAACAGGACTCTATGGATCTCCTGATTGCCTGCGAATTTGCAAATGAGCAAATGAAACTCATGATCCGCTTTGGCGAATTCCTTCACATTCAGCCGTCCTACAATTTCTTCTGTCGCCTCAAGATTGCCTCTAAGCGCCAGCGTCTGCGACTCGGAGAGCCCCCTGCCTACGATGCTCTGGATGTTGAATGTCTCCAGCGCGGTACGCAAATCATATATATCGATAATACGGTCGATCGCCAGATCGTTAATAATGATGCCTTGCTTGGAGGATACGGTCAGGAACCCTTCCGTCTCCAGCCTCGTGAGCGCCGACTTGATTGGCGTCTTGCTCATCTCCAGCAGCTCGATCAGCTCGCGCTCCGACAAGAAGCGGCCAGGCTCGAAGCGTTCATCGAGAATATGCTCCTTGATTTGATTGTAGGCAATATCCTTCAATAAAAGTGAGTCCTTCTTTAGTTCAACCATCGTACAAGACAACATCCTTTCAACACGATTTTCCTATTCTTTAATCCGATGCGGCATCCCGCACCTTCACAAAGTAATCGGGGCTTCCGAACTGTCCGCCCTTAAGCGCAAGCTCCATTCCGTCCATTCTCTCATCCTGCGAGTAGACTTTGCAAAGCGGGGCTCCCGGGGAAATTGGCAGTGCCATCTCCAGTCCGTAAATTCCCATCTCGCTCGTCACAAACCCTGATGTGTCTCCACCTGCAATGACAACTCTGCCCAGATTCGCCTGCAGCATCATATGCTTCGTCCATCTGCCGAGCTGACGGCCAATATGCTCTCCCGCTTGCGAGCCGTCGATGCCCCGATCTGCAATAGCCTTGCGAGTCTCGGCTATAGCAGGGTCTTCCGGACCCAGCGCAGTGTATAGAACGACGCTTCTTCCTTCATTCAAGTGCTGAAGCGCTTCATTCAACAGCTGCGCTGGCATGTTTCTGTCCTCAGCCAAGCATTCCGGCGGGATACGCAGACCAACGAACCCTTGCTCGATTGCGGTCTCCACCTGGCGCTGGCTGACCGGCGAGGCGCTGCCGGATACAGCCAGTATCCGGCTTGCCGGAACAAGCCCTTTGCTTACCGGATTCAACGGATCATCCGTTTTTCGAATGCCTGCCTCATCCCAATATGCTGTCAAAGCATATTCAACGCCGGAGGAGCCGACTACGAAGCGCAGTCCCTCTGAGGCTGATTCCCATATCAATTGGCCTGTCAGCCTCATTGTGGCATCACCCAGCGCATCGAACAAGACGACACCCGGCTTCCGCTCCAGCTTATGCCGGTAAGCTGTCCTCGCTGCCTGCTCGCCGCCCTCCAGCTCCACAATGCTTACGAGTTCCATATCGACATTCAGCTGCTTCTGCAAATGTAGCCTCAAGTCCGCTTCTCCCATCGGTGTGACGGGATGGCGAGACATAACCGGATGTCGGTCGAGCCGGTATACCTGTCCGTCATACCGGGCAAAGTGATGACCGAAAACGGTGTAGCGGCCAAGAGCGGGCGCCCCTACCAACAGTGGCACCGTCTCTTGGTTCTCGAAGTATGGTAGCGTAATGCGAATCGCTTCTCCGATACTGCCGAACTCCGGCGAGGAGTCGAAGGTCGAGCACGTCTTGTAGTGGATGACGCCGACCGGCAATCGCGACAGCCGCTCCATCACTGGCTCCACTTCCTTGCCCAGGTCCTCTGGATTCTTCGCCCGGCTTGTTCCGGCCACACCTACGCATCGGATGCCTTCGAATCGCTGCAACATATCCGGCGAAGGCGCTTCGAGAAAGAGAACCGTCCGGTATCCGCTTCGCGACAACGCTTCCATGGCATCAGTCGAACCCGTAAAATCATCCCCGTAAAAAGCGAGTAGAAGTTCTTTGTCCAGCATATTCTGTACCTCCGTCTAATCTAGTTGTGAGCTTTCCCGAATGTCTGTATCGCTTGCTGCAGAGCCGGATGCGTCTTGGCGTAGTCCCCTATCGGTACGCCGCTTGCAGCAGCCGCCCAGCCTTGTTGCATGCTTGAGACTCCCTCTGCAATGCCGCCGGGATGAGCAAGAATGCCTCCTCCAGCCAAATGGATGACATCGGTCGATTGAACAGCCTTGTAGGTCGGCTCCGCACTGCCGGCCCATTGTGCCGATGACAGCACCGGCACAATGGGATAGCCGCCGAGGAAAGGAGTCAGACAATCCTTGATCGACTGGACAACGCCCTCATTGCTTTCAGCGAACTTGCTGTTCAGCCCGTTCGTATGCAGGTGATCTACTCCTGCTAATCGGCATAGCTTCTGGTAAGCCTTGAAGCCCATGCCAAGCAACGGCGAGCGAGTCATGGCTCCCCACTGGGTGCGGTGCCCATGTATTGGAAGCTCGGCATATTGTCGCAGGTGAGCAACGGCCGGCAGGCCCATGCTGTTGACAGCGACCATAACGCATGTGCCGCCTGCCTTCACGACAATATCGTGATGCCGCTTCATCTCGTCGATGTCACCTGTAATATTAAAGGCGTACATCAGCTTCCTGCCTGTCCGATCAGCGGCTCTCTCGATCTGCTCCATTACGGTTTTCACCCGCTGCTCGAAAGGAGCATAGGGAGGATTAGCGCAAAGCTCATCATCCTTAATGAAGTCCAGTCCCGCCTCGGCCAGGCTTCTCACTAGCGGGCCATATTCATCAAGCGGCAGCCCGATGCTTGGTTTGACAATGGTGCCAATAATAGGCCGGTTATAAACTTGTGACAGCTTGCGCGTCCCTTCCATACCGTATTGAGGTCCAGGATATCGATCAGCAAATGACCCCGGCAGTTCAATATCCACCAGTCGTATACCCGACAGCTCTCGCAGCTCATATAAGTTCCCGGCTACGGTGCTCATTAAGTTGGCGAGAGAAGCGCCGAAGTTATCAATCGGAAAGGATAACTGCACCAGGCCTCTGCGGTAAATGAGATTCCCCTCCCCTGCTGGCGGTACGCTATTAGGCAAGGAGGGCTCAGACATCTCATCCAGTTCCTCTATATGAATGATTGCAGCACGATGGCGAGCTTTTAATTCCGGCGTTTCACCAGGCACTGCTACGAATGTACCTGTTGACTGTTCACCTGCCATAACTTCGGCAGCATAAGCCAGTGAATAAGGAGTTTCAATGAGATAAGATGCGATTACGCGATGTTGTGACAAGCTCGATCGACCTCCATTTCTGGGGTTTCTTAGATAGATCTATGATAGATCTATGTTGGATCTATTAGTACCCATCATAAATAAACCGCTTTCAAAAGTCAACGTATTTGTGATCATTTTTTTTCAAAGCTGTGAACAGTACAGCCGTGGGATGGCAGCAAGTGAATAGATTAACGGAATTATCGAATATTAAAAGAGACCAAAACCGCAGATGTACTCTGACTAATCGATTACGGATTTCTTCTGGAAGGACGGATAAGATGACTCAACTTAAAAAGCCGCAGCATGGGGGCAAGCTGTCTGTATTCGCGCTCGGCGGCGTATTCGAAATTGGCAAAAATATGTACGTCGTTCAGTACGACGACGATATCATTGTGATTGATTGCGGCTCCAAATTTCCAGACGAGAGCCTGCTCGGCATCGATCTCATCGTTCCCGATATTACCTATTTGCTGGAGAACAAGCAGCGGATTCGCGGTTTATTCATCACGCACGGACATGAGGATCACATCGGTGCTATTCCTTACATATTGAAGCAGTTGAATATGCCGGTATATGGAACCCCGCTGACACTCGGACTTATAAAGGGAAAGCTGAAGGAGCATAACCTGAGCGATAGCGATCTGCATGATATTAACACCGACAGCATCGTTGAGTTGGGCTCGCTGAAGCTATCCTTCTTCCGTACGAACCATAGCATTCCGGATTGCGTAGGCATCGCCATCGATACGCCAGAAGGAACGGTCGTCCATACTGGCGACTTCAAGTTCGACCTCTCGCCCGCGAACAAGCAGTTTCCCGATGTGCATAAAATGGCCCGGATCGGCGAGCGTGGCGTGCTTCTTCTGTTATCGGAGAGCACTAATGCGGAGCGGCCCGGATTTACACCATCCGAGAAGCTGGTCGGAGAGAAAATTGAAGAAGCGTTCCAGAAGGCGAATAACAAAATTTTTCTCACCACCTTCGCCTCCAACGTAAATAGACTGCAACAGGTGATTAATGCCGCGAGCAAAACCGACCGCAAGCTTATGCTGCTGGGGCGAAGCATGGTTAATGTCGTGAAAGTATCTCAAGAGCTCGGGTATCTGGATATTCCAGAGGGGATGATTATCGAACCTAAGGAAGTCGGGCAATTCAACCGCGAGCAAATCGCAGTATTATGCACCGGCAGTCAAGGTGAACCGATGGCCGCCTTGTCGCGGCTTGCCAGCTCTACGCATCCTTTAACTACAGTCGATCCCGGCGATACGGTTATTTTCGCTTCTTCTCCAATCCCCGGCAATGAACGCAATGTGGCCAGCACGCTGGATCATCTGTATCTGCTCGGCGCGCATGTCATCCACGGCGGCAGCGGGGGAGCCGGTATGCACGTATCCGGTCATGGCAGCCAGGAGGAACTAAAGCTGATGCTCACCCTCATGAAGCCGACCTATTTTGTTCCGATTCATGGGGAATACCGTATGCTGCACCAACACCGGCAGCTTGCCGTAGACGTTGGCGTCGAACGTGAGCATATCTTTATTCTAAGAAACGGCGATGTGCTGGATATCAGCGGCGGCCAGGCTGCTAGCACGAGGCAAGTCCCGGCAGGCAATACGTTAGTGGACGGATTCGGAATCGGCGATGTCGGGAATATCGTCCTGCGGGATCGCAAGCATCTGTCCGAGGATGGGATTATTGTCATTGTCATTACGCTAAGCCGCCAAGAGAACGCCCTGCTGTCAGACCCGGATGTTATTTCAAGAGGCTTTGTCTATGTGAAGGAATCAGAAGGCTTGCTTGGCGAAGTCGGCCGAATCGTCATCCGGACGATTGAGGAGCTGCAAGAGTCGGGGAACGACTGGAAGTGGTCTCTGTTAAAGACCAAAACCAAAGATTCGGTTGGCGCTTTCCTATATTCCAAAACAAAGAGAAGGCCCATGATTCTTCCCATCATTATCGAGGTTTAGAATCCGTATCGTTCGCCTCGCATAGTTAACTATCTAACTAGGCATTTTAAACACGGTGTTCACTTCAACTCTGAGGAGGAAAAACTATGGCAGCACATCTAGGCGCTCACGAAACCATGGAAGTACATGAAGTACTGTCCACAACCATTACGATTATCAATACGATGCAACTGTATCGTCCGTACGCCAAGGATCCGCGGCTTACTCAAATTTTGGACAAGCAGCTTCAGTTCACGATCGACGAATACAACCGCTGTGTTCAGGCCGTTCAGCATCTGTCTGGACGAGGGGCTGCTCAAGGTTCGCCTTATGCCGCCTCCAAAAACTTCACACCGACTTACGGTCTGGATCATCCATCTCCTGCGAGCCCGAATGCATCTGCGAATCAGATCGACGACAGAGATGTCGCTTGCGCATTGCTTGGCCTTCATAAGTCTTCCGCATCCATGAAGATTATCGCTGCCTTGGAATGCGCCAACCCGCAGCTGCGGTCCATGATGCAGCAAGGCGCGGTGAATTGCTCCGAGCAAGCCTACGAAGTATGGCAATATATGAACCAAGCGGGCTATTACCAAGTTCCCACGATGAAGGAAATCACAACCAATACGATATTGAACCATTATCAGCCGGCCACTATCAATGCAAGCGCAATGGGTCTTCAAGGCAATTTCTATCAAAGACCCGCAACGATGACCTACCCTGCTATCACGCAATAAATCGGTAACAACCACTTAACAATGAACCCTGTATCTACAGGTGAAAAGGAGATTATTCAAATGGGTATTCTATCAGGCAATCCGAAAGACAACCCGCTTCATTACGGGGAAATTTATGATATTTGGCAATTCTCCATGGTCGCTAAGGGTGGTATCTCGACATACAGCGCCTTGAAAATTCATGCAGGTGACAATGACTTGAAAAAGTTCCTTGACCAATGCATCGACCAAGCCAAGCTCGAAGCGGAAGAGTGTGATGAACTATTAAAGGAGAACGGTATTGCTCCTCCTCCTTCCCCTCCCGCAAGACCCGAAGCAAGGCTGGAGGACATCCCTGCAGGTGCGCGATTCGCTGATAATGAGATCGCTCCGATGGTCGCGGCTGACGGTGCGGCAGGCCTTGTCGCTTGCAGCCAAATTATGGGCAAGTCCATCCGCGAGGATGTCGGAGCTCTATTCGCAAAATACCACGCAACCAAAATGGCAAATGGCCTAAAAATTTTGCGCATGAGCAAAGAAAAGGGCTGGCTCGTTCCTCCTCCTCTTCAGATCAAACGTCCGGAAGCTGTTGAAGTATAACTAGTGAAAGGATGGTCCCAGCCTTAAAGCCGGAGCCATCCTTTCTTTTTGCTTATGGAATCTGAACGCCCTGCCCAAGCTCCTCCCGATTGTCAAAGCTGATGGGAACGATTCGATACGATTCTTGCCCTATATCAATCGGACAGAATCGGATATACGACCTCTCCCCCGGTTCGTCCGATATATAACCCTCCGACTCCAGTATCTCTTGTCCGCTGTCCGTGACAAGTTTCAACCTTAGTGAATCCGATGCCTCAGCCGCGTCAAAATAAACCAGCGTCGATATCGGTGTCAGGATCGCACTTTCGATCGTGACGTCTTCTCCCTGAAGAAGCGGTATCGTTTCATTCAGATCAACGATTGTCATGTTGGCGGCAATCTCGCTTGTAGATACCTCTACATGGAAGATCCAAGGCTGCTCGATTGGCTTGCCTGTAATCGCATGCTCGCCTTTTCCCATGATTCGATCGTAGGTAATCGTCAGTTGAAGCGGTTGTCCGTCTCGCGGGAGCTCCCGCACGTTAATATCACCATAGACGGTATACATGCCTTCTACCACCTTGATCGACTGCGAGCCTCTCGTAAGCTGAATATCCTCTCCGTTCACCAGCACGCTCGGCCTAAGCTGCGTCTGATAGCTGAAGTCTACTCCCTTCGCTGGCTCGAAGGTTGAGCTGATCAGCAGTCGATCGGAATCGACGAGCACTTCATTCAGCGTCAGCTTGCCATACGCATTCTCGCCGGATTCGCCAATGATGGTCTTGTAAGCGGAATAATCCGGCGGATTCTCGCCGTGGATGAATCGTTCGATCTGGCCTGCTGCGGATGGGATTTTGGCAAGCGTGAGCTTGCCGTATGACAGCGCTACTCCCACCGCGAGAATCAGGACAGCTGCAAAACCAACCCATCTTCTCACGGTCATCGTGCTGCGGCGGCCCAGCCTATTTTTGACGCGATACACCCACCGCTTCTGCTCCATATCAGATAGCGCCGTCTCCTCATACTGCGATAAGTCCATTCTCATCTCATTCAAATCGTTATAGACCGACATCCCTCTACACCTTCCTCGGAATCAATATGTCCCTAAGCTTGCTGCGGCCCCGCGACAGCTTGTTATGAATCCATGATTCTTTCACATTCATCTGCTGTGCTATCTCCCGCGAAGGCACGCCTTCGAGATAATACTTTTCGAACACGACGCGCTCCGTGTCCGACAATTGCTCCAGCACTTCCTCTACATCATGCGACGGCGTTGGCCCAGGCTGTTTGTAAACCAGCTCATCCGTGATGTCCGCTGACACTACATGCTGGTTTCTTCTCAGCATTCTGCGCTGGTAATCGATCGCGCGATGCTTGGCGATGGCGGCGATCCATTGCTTGAAGGTGTTTCTCTCCTCATCGAATGAGTCGATATGATGCCAGATCGCCAGCAGCACATCATCGAGGCATTCCTCGTACTCTTGCTCATTGAACTGTACATGCCGCTTAATAATCGCCGCAAGCAATCCGCCGTACGTCTTCACGATGAACGCCAGCGCCCTTTCGTTGCGCTTCTTGATGTGCTTAACTATGTTTTCCTCTGTCATGCCCACGCTGCCTGCCCTCCTTTGCTTCCATCTGTGATACTACTAGCTAATACGCTCGGCATTGCCGATTCCTATCAGCATCTATTTCAAATCAATAGGTTTCACGGTTAATCCTGAACCGATCTGAGTCTGTCCTTCCTCCTATCTTAACCCTTTCTTGATACCGCCGGTGAACGAGTCGCGAATAAAACAGGGCTGTCTTAAGCTGTCATGGCTCCGGTTCAAACAAAAAAGCCAGACCTTCTGGTCCGGCTCCTCTGTCACTTATACGTTAAAACATTCATGCGATTAAATAAATCCGCCGTTCGCGCGAATCGTCTGCCCCGTCACCCAGCGGGATTGCTCGCTGGCGAGAAACAGGACGATCTCGGAGATGTCCTCCGGTTCACCGATTCGGCCAAAAGCATTCATGCTGCCGGTCGCCTTAATCTGCTCCTCGGTCTTGCCGACGGTGAACAGCTCCGTGTTCACAGGGCCAGGCGCCACAGCATTAATGGTAATGCCTTTAGGACCCAGCTCCTTCGCAAGCTGGCGCGTGAACTGCTCCACTGCGCCTTTCGTTCCGGCATAAGTGCTGTACGCCGGGAACATCTGGCCCGTCACCGAAGTAGAGAAATTAATAATGCGTCCGCCCTCTCCCATATGCTTCGCAGCCTGCTGGATCGCAAAGTAGGTCCCCTTCACATTAATGGCGAATTGCTTGTCGAAGTCCTCTTCAGTCGTCTGGAGCAGCGGCTTCGTAATCATAATGCCAGCATTATTCACTAATACATCCACTTGTCCGAACGCCTTAAGCGTCTCCCGGAACAAGCGCTCCACCTCCGCTACCCGGCTGATATCCGCTTGTATAGCAATAGCTTCGCCTCCGCGCTGCACAATACCTGCGACAACTTCCTCCGCCTTGGCAGGGCTGCTTGCATAGTTCACAACTACCTTGGCGCCATGCTTCGCCAAATCATCGGCGATCTGCTTCCCCATGCCTCTTGATGCGCCGGTCACCAGAGCAACCTTTCCAGCTAATGTTCGTTCCATCCCTATCCCGCCTTTATATCGTCATTCTTCTGCAAGACACAATTATCATCCATACGGCTTATTCATCTTTAGCTAGTCTATCCTCATACGACAGTTGAATACTTTGGCCGCGTGCGGTGTGAGATTATCATAGCGTATGGGCTCAACGAATGTCAAATGACATTTTTTATTATTTGTCATTCACGACAGGAGCTTCCCCACCTCGACATGTCAAACCATCTATTCATTCCGCACAAAACCGTACAAAAAAACCTCCGATCCGGGTCAAGCGGTTCGAAGGTTCACATACCTGATTGCGCATGAAGCTTATTCGCAGTCCTGGCCATTTATACTTTCAACAAGCCTGTCAGAAGCAGATTCCACACGGCATCAAAATCACTCGCATTGCTGTCCAGCAGCCATTCCTGAGCATGAGCAGGATGATGGAAGCGCGATGACGCCAGGAAGAGGGCTCTCGCCATTTGCGCCGAATCCCCCGGCTTTAATTCCCCGGCTTGCATACCCCTGTCAATCAGCTGCCCCATCTGTGCAATGAGCCGGTTCACATGCTCGGATATCATCTCTACCTCGATCAACGTGACGGCGGCGTACATGCTGAACATCTCCGCATCTTCGAGCGAGAAGGTTCGCTTCAGCCGAACCAGCGTCTCCATCCATACGCGCAATTGATCGACCGCGCTGCCGCTGGCTTCATCCGCAATGGCTGCCAGCGGGACCGTAATGCTCTGATGCAGCCATCTCTCCGTCACTGCCTCCCGAATCGCGGACTTGCTCGCAAAATGGCGGTACAGCGTGCCATGGCTCACCTTCAGTACCTTTGCAATATCAACAACCGATGTCTTGTCCGGTCCAAACCGACGCAGCACCTGCTCCGCCGCATCCAGTATCGCCTCTCTTGTTAAAGGCAAATCATTAGCCGTCATTGGAATCAGCAGCCGAACATTCAATCAGGGCTCGCTCGGCCACTTGCCTCCCCCCTTTCACTTCGTTCATTATAGCATCGCAGCGAGCGAACACAACTATCCATCCCCCGCAAATCAACATACCGGCTGGCTTCGCGATGAGCCTTATGCGTTCATCTTCATTGCCAGATGGCTCTTGCAGCAAAGAAGAGCCACAGCCGAGATGGCTATGGCTCTTAATGACATATGAGTTCCGAGGTCCGCCGCTGTCTACAAGCCCAGCTTATGCCCTTTCTCCAAACGCAGAATTTGCTTCTCTCCCGTGTCGGCCAGCTCTCTGAATTGCGTGATGGTATCTCTCATCTTCGGCAGAGCATCCTGCTTGTAGGTGCTGATTGAATCCAGCGCGTCCAGCACATCGGAGAACGCCTGCTTAAGCGTATCGACCGAGATGCTCGCCTCCAGCGATTGCTTGTGGATCGCCGCTCCTTGGTTTTTCAGCATCTTGGACGTGCCGCTGATCATATTGTTCGTTGTCTCGTTAAGCAACTCAATCTTCTGCAGCACGATTCTTTGATTATATAGGGCGCTTGCCACTGTTACTGAAATCTTAAGTGCGGAGACCGTAACGTTCCGCGCGCGATCGACACCGCGAATCAGCTCTTTATTATTCCGCATGACGACTTCAATCGCCATAATGCCTTGCTGGTTCACGACCTGCATCTGCTGCAGATCCATTACCCGCTGACGCAGCGGAAACAACACTTCCTCGGTTATGAACCGAATCTTATCCTCCGATTCCATCCGAAGCTTCGCCGCCTCAATCTGGGACTCGATCTCTTGATCCATCAGAATGCCGAGCTGAATCTCCTTCTGCAGACGCTTGGTCAGATCCCGCAACGCTTGCTGCTCGAATTCCAGAGTCGTGTTGTCGTTGCGCAGCACCGTCTTGCCCTTATCCAGCGATACGATAATGTCAGAGATGACCGAATCCGCCTTCTGGTACTTGGCAAAGTAGTGGCGCAGCGGATTAAAGAGCTTGCCCAGAAGCCCGCTCTTGGCGAAGTCTACCGCGCTAGGGTCCAGATCCTTAAGCTGCATATGCAGCTCTGTCAAACCTTTCGCCACTTGCCCGCCTTCATCGCCGGTCTTGGACAGCTTTCCTACAGAAACTTGCAACAGTGCGTTTTTATCCGAGGATGATCTCATCGTGTTCATGCCAAAGCTGTCGATCGATTGCAAAATTTCTTTGCGCTTCTCCAGCGACTCGATGTCGAGCGCCAGAATGGAGGATACATTGTTCTGCGCAAGCTCCTTCAGCTGGCTTACTTCTTCAGGCTCCGGCTTCACCTGCTCTTCAATCGCAGATTTGATTTCCTCCGGCTTAATTACTTCCATCGTAAACGACATGCAATCCCTCCTCAGTGAATAGGTACTCCGTCTATATCAAACGCTTGCTCCAAACCTCGCTATTTCTTACATTTGAACGTTCAGCAGATTGCCGATTTTGTACACGACATCATCGGTGTCGGCATTGATGCTGGCTGCTTCATTAATACTTGATATGCTCTTCAGCGCTTCGATATTAGCGGTATACCCGATCGTGTAGATCGGAATTTTATACGTCTCAATTAAGCCTCTAATATCCTTGAGCGAATGGCCTTCATTCGTCTCTCCGTCGCTAAGAACGAAAATAACCGGCTTCACGTCGGGATTCAGGGCCACCTCGTCCTGAAGCATCTTCATCGCAACGACGATGCCGTCGAACGTCGCCGTCCCGCCGCTTGCCTGCAAGCTGTTAATCGCCCCGACGAACATGGACTGCTGATTCGTATCGTACTTTGCGATCGGCAGATTAATGGACACGTCACTGGAGTAGGACACAAATCCGATACTATTATCGCGTCCGAGATACTTCTGCCCTTGCAGAAGGGATTCCTTCAGGCGATTCAGCGGCTCTCCGTCCATACTGCCGGATACGTCGGCTACGAATACGGCGGCAATCGGCTTGCTGCCATCCTTCTTCTCTTTCCACAGTCTCTGAGCGGATACTAGCGTACCGCCATCAACCGCTTCCAGCTCCGACTGGTATTCCTCGAGGCCGTTAAAGCCCTTCTCCGTCCCGAGCTTCTGGTTCTTATCCTGGGCGACGAAATCCGCGAATGCCTTAATGATATCCCGCTTCTCCTGCGGAAGATCACCAAGTGCATACAGCGGGCTGTCATGCCTTACGCCGAATGGCGTGAACACATAACCGCTCTTCAGATCAGCCGCATTCACATACGTCTGGTATTCCAGTACAAAGGAGTCCAGCATGCCTGTCTTGGCTGCGTCGCGCATCTGAATCGTTGTCGATGCGATAAACGGCACATTGGCCTGGAAGCGCTCGAACCCTTGCACCGCCGTATCTCCAAGCAAGTTCGTATGGTCAAAAGTTCTCAGTGAAGTCACAAGGAAATTAAGGCCGGTCGAGCTTGCGAAGGGATCGGTATAGCCCATGGACAGCTCATTGTCCGCGATAGCATCCGTAACCGTCTTTACATTAATCGAACCGTACTTCTCGACCAGCTCGTCATACTTTGCTTTCCGCGTGACGATCCCCGTCACGTTGCCGACAATACGCTTCGTCACAAGCTCAGTCGGTATGCCTTCAGCCTTCACCATCTCTCCCCACAGCTCGTTGGATGGCGTGAATGCATCCGGGACGTATTTGCCCGATCGTATGTAATCTGCGGCCGTACCCGAAGCGATATTGCGAATCTTGACGGATACTGGCTTGCCGCTCACCTGTGTATTCGACTTATTGAAGGCCTCGGCCACTTCATTCAACCAGCCGTCAATGCCGGTGCCAGACTTCTCGGTAGAGGAGAATATCTCGACGAAGCTGTCTGTCGTATTCTCGACTGATATCGGAAACTTCGAGATATCCGGCAAGGAGTCACCGACTGCAACCGGATCAAGGTCGATTTGGCCCTTCACAGGCTCCACATTATTGACGTTAATATTTTTGTACAGCTTATCCAGACGCTTGCCCGCGTCTTCCACGTTCACCTGCGAATCCGTCTTGCCCAGATTGGAGGTTAATGTAATACCTGCATATACGAGTCCAAAAACAACAGCGGCTATAGCAATGAGTACGAAAAACGCTTTGCCTTTGTTTGCCATGCTCCACTCCCCCTTATTGCTTATAATATTTGGTTTGATTAATAAGCTGATCAATTTCCTTCATGCAAGGCATATCCTCGACATCGCGGTAATCCGTGCTGCCCAGCAAGGAAATCTCCAGCAGCAATTTGTCCAGCTTGAGCAAAATCTCTTCATTGACTCCCAGATAGCCAGACATATGAGCCATATATTCCTGATAAAGCGCCGCTTTCTCCTGGACCAGCCTATTCGAAAATAAACCCGACTTATGCTGCTGGCCGGCAAAGCTGGCGAACTCCTGAGCGTCAAAGACGCTAAGCTTATTCAAGATGCCGCGTATATTCAAATAAAACAGCTTGCGAACCTCGTCAATGACCGTAATAAACTTCTTGTAGCTGAGCTCCGAAGGCTCGAATCGTTGCGCCAGCACATCAAGCAGCGTATCCTTCTTCTTGTCAATCCGGTCCAGTTGATCCAGAGCGAGGGCGATTTCTTTCTTTAGACCCTTCACATTACGGAATTGCGAAAGTGCGGCTACATAATCCTCATGTGTCTTAACTTCTCTTACAGGCGGCACATAGGGAGGTTTGATGAGCAGCGTGTAGCTTCCATACACCAGCACCAAGAAGCTGACAACTAGCAGCGTAATGCCAGAGGCCGTCTCCAGTACGCTGTCGCCGCCGATCTCGACACCCAGCAGCCCCGGGGACAATACGGCGATATTCAAAACGACGATTCCGATCATTAATCCAAGCAGCTTAATGCCTTTCATTCGACACACCCCCTCCATTCCTGCGAATGGGCTCTCCGAGCTATGAGTGGAACCATTATCCATCTCTCCATAAAATTAATTACGTACTACATGCCAGATCGATGCAAAATTTACAAGGCAACATATTGCTGCCAGTCCGCATCCCTTAGTTATTTTAGCAGAGTTTACCTGTATTGGCTCCTTAATTTTACAGGACAATCTGCAGTTGGACTTTGCCGATTGATCACTAATCCGTTGAATATTGAATCAAGTGATAACGACTGTTCAACAAAAAAGAGCCCGAACCAGGTTCGGACTCTTCGAGCGCCGCCAGTGGCGCGTATTATTTTTTCTTCTTCCAGGTTGTACCGTCTGTATAATGCACATTCGTAACCGTAACGTTAACCTTCGTCGTATTGTCGAATAAATTCAACGTCCACACAAAAGTATCCTCCGTGCCAGACGGAATCATGACTTCCTGAGCGATTCCACGGAACAAGTTGCTGTATCCAGGGAACGTAACCGCTCTTCCGAATGTATCATAGCAGCGAATCTCAATTTCAAGGGCATCGATTGTTTTGTCAGACAGATTCTTGAAGGTAATTTCCGGCTCAGGAATGCCAATCAGATTATACCCTATCGTCGTGCCTGTTACTTTAAGCGGGACGTTATTATTCACCTTAAGCTCATTGGTCAACTCCGTCTTACGCACCTTCTCGATCATAAGCGCATAATCCAAATATTTCGTTTTAACATAGTTTGCTTCATCTTTATAAATTGGATTTTTTACGACATTCCAATTATCGTCTGTAGTCGATTTTATGACAAAGCCAAGGAAGATGTATTTCCATGCATTTGAATATCCTAAGCTTGAACCTGGGCCCCAATAACCACCGCTATCTTTCTTACGAGCGTCTAAACCATAATTTCTATCCGATAATACCTCTATTTTTTGAGTCACTCGGTTATAGTAGAACAAATCATAGTCGATATAATAGTATCTGATATCGGAATAATTAGATATATGAATGGAATTGTCTGCCTCTGAAATTCTCATTCCAAGCGGCAAATCTTTGCTCGGATATTTGGACAGCGTCAATCGCTGCTCCTTCGCTTTCGTATCATAGCTGATCGATCCGTAGCGGAATAAATCCTCTGCGTAGATAGCGGTAGCATTATCAACGTAAAATACAGGCACTAAACGATTATCCAAATAAACCCTAATATCCGTATGAAGGACATTAACCGGCTTTGCGCTTGTTGTATCCTTTACCTTTGCAAACTCATTCCGAGCCAAGTCTCTGCGGACAACGATATCTCGTTGCTTTTGATTCCATGATGTTGCAAATCCAAAGCTCTTCAAATCTTTCGTAAACACAATCAGCCTGCCATTAAAAGTCATCGTAGGCACTTGTACATCATTCACAAAAAACTTCGTAACTGATTTATCAGCTTTGCCAAGCACAATTCCGGATTTCAATTCGGACATTGTAATCGCTTGAGCTGACATAGGCATCATCCAGATTGCTGCAGCAAGGATGACGACTAGCCATTTTCTCCACTTCACTGTAATTGCCTCCATGTATGATAATCGGATATATTTTAATGGAATTTCAACTATTTCCTATTAAAATACATCCTTCCATATTCTATCTGAATGCATGAAGGCTGTACAGACATTAATTATAGTATATTTCCATATACTTTTTGTTATAATCCATAAAATGAGCTAATACATTCAATACCTAACCCGCACTCCATCCATCACCGGCTCACTGCTATTCAGAATAATACGCTGCTTATCGAACAGGCCGGAGCTGACAGCGGCAGCTATATCATTGGCATCAGCAATTGTAATGGATACCCGCATGACGTAGTAAGCGTTGCCCAGAGGGCCTTGCTGTTCATTGAGTATATATACGTATGGGCCTTCCAGATCCTTGCGGACCGCATCATTCGGAACCAGCACGCTGTCCGATGTCTTCGACCGCTTCAGATCAAGGCTGATCTTCTCCCCACCCCGCAGCTCCTGGTCATTCAGCAGCAGCTTGATCGCCGCAGTCTGAGCGTTTTGCCCTCCACCGTTGCTATCCGCTTCGCCTCCAGCCGTGTTCGTTGCTAAACTATCAGACCATTCAGCCACCCGGCCAGTAAGCAATCGGCTATCCTCGCCGCCGATCGCCACCTCAATCTCCTCACCTTCATGAAGCAGATTAGCGAGCGATTGCGGAATCGAAAAGTCAGCCTGAAAACCTCCCGCGGTACTGGATATGCGCACATCCGGCGAGCTGGAGCCGCCGAGTCCCTCCTCCGCAAGTACGTCCATGACCAGACCGTTGAACGGAGCCCTTAGCCGGCGATGCTCGCTCACTTCCGACTCCAGACGTTCCATACGCCGCTTCTGATCGGCGATATCCAGCTTGGCGGTCTCAATCGCAAGCTTGGCGCTCTTCTTGGCCGCCTCATCCTCAGACATGGAGGCCAGCTTGTAGGCATGCTCCAGCCCCTCCATTGACATCTGAAGCTTCTTCAAGGCCGAATCTTGCTCCGCAAGCTGTCCCTGCGCTTCCGAATCGTCATATTCGACAAGCGTCTGCCCTTTTTGCACCATTTCCCCCTTTTTCACCAGCACCTTCGACACCTTCCAGCCAGCCGGATTAGCCAGTTCCTTGACCTCTGAAGGGTACACCATAGATGTCCCCTGATAGGCGTGAACCAGCTCGCCTTTGCTCACCTCCACCGTATAGACCTTGGGCAGCGTCAAAGATTGCAGCGTATTCCCTGCAAGCGTCAGCAAAATCAGCAAACCTATGAATATGCCGGCCGCGAGGCGGAGTTTTCTTTTTTTCGCATGCGCTGCTATTTCTTCTCTATCCAACGACATCACCCCCGAACTCATCTATCCCTTAATGCCCGACAATTGCACGCCCTCGACAAAATAAGATTCCGCATAGAGGAACAGCAGCACCATCGGCGTCATGTACAGCACAGACTCAGCGAAAGCAATGCCTCTCGCCTCCTTGTCGATATAAGACAGGTAGAGGGACAACGGCTGCCTGGATGCCTCCTGCAAAAAAATAATCGGCTGCTCGATCATATTCCAGTAATCGACGAACAGAAGCACGATAAGCGCCGCAAGCCCTGGCTTCGCCAGCGGCAATATAATGCGCAGGAAGATCGTCCATTGTCCTGCCCCATCCATCTTGGCCGCTTCGGAATAAGCCGACGGAATATGAGCCATAAACTGTCGCAGCATAAAGACGCCGAACGCGCCGAAGATGCCGGGCAATATGATGGCCGCCTCGCTGTTCATCAGCCCCAGCCAGTCAATGACCATGTAATTGGGTACCAGCGTCACTTGAAAAGGCATCAGCATCGTCATCAAATAGACCAGAAACAGCTTGTCCCGACCTACAAACCTCAGCTTGGCGAAAGCATAAGCAGCAAGCGCGGCGACGGCAACCTGTCCGGCAATAATCGGCAACACCATCGCCGCCGAATTCCAGAACATGCGCAAAAACTTGGGCGCAAGCACCAGCACATGCGTATATTGCTCCAGCGACAGCCAGTCAGGCACTATTTTCAGATTGATAAAAGCATTCTTCCCGCCCGAAGCCGTGTCGATCATCTGTCCCAGCAAGCCATAGTTCAGCCCGATTTCCCGCTCCGTCATGAGTGAGTTCGTCACCGTTAGCAGAATAGGGACCAGCATTAGTATCGCGAGCGATCCGAGCCATAACGACAGAGCCAGCCGGGGAAGCCATTCCCATCTCTTCATCACAAGCCTCTCCCCCTCACTCCATATCCTCGCGGAATCGTCGTTCCACCCGAAGCATCCCCGATACAAGCAGCACAATACAGCCAACCATCAGCGTAGCCGCTGCCGTCAGCTTCTGCATGTCGAGCGCAAAAAACATGTTGTTCATAAAATGCTGAAGCATGTAGATACGGTCATACGGATAGTCGCCAGCCAGCAGATACGTCTCGCGGAATACCTTGAACGAATTAATGATGGAGATCAGCACGACAAAAAATAGGGTAGGCGTCAAATACACAAGTGTAATGCCGAATAGCTGGCGAAGCCTTCCCGCTCCTTCGATCTGTGCCGTCTCGTAATAGTCCTTCGGAATGGACTGAAGCCCTGCCAGAAACAAAATCATGTTGTAGCCGATGTTCTTCCACATATACATCATGACAATGATGCCCATTGACCATTCGGATTGCAGCCAATCCACCCGCTCCTTGCCGAGCGCGCTCAGCCACCCATTAAGCGTTCCGTTCCAATCGAAAAAGATTTGCCAGATCATCACGATCGAGGCCACCGGCACGACGAGCGGAATGATAAAGGCGGTGCGCAGCCCGTTTCGGAAATATAAGCTGCGGTTCAGCAGCATGGCGAGGCCGAGTGATGCCACGATCAACAGTGGAACACCAACAGCGGTAAAGAGCAGCGTATTGCCCGCCGCCTTGCGGAAGGAGCCGCTATCCAGCAGCTCCTTGTAATTGTCCAAGCCGACGAACGTGCCGCCCATAGTCCGGTCCGTGAACGATTCGTAGATGCCAAGCAGAAAAGGGATCGCATAGAAGATCCCGAAGCCAATTACGCTTGGCGCAAGGAATAGCAGCGCGGCGGCTGCATCCCTGCGCATCCAGCGTTGCAGCTTGCTCTTATTCATTGAGATAAGTGGTCGCCTTGTTCTGGATCAGCTTCGCAACCGCCTCCGCTGACTTCTGACCGCTGAAGAATGCCATCGTCTCCTGATAGACGATCTCCTCGATTTTGTCCGATTGATAGGCTACGGGATGAACGGCTCCGTTCACATAGCCATTCAATCGCTCGATGCGGGCATCGTCCACCTGCACGGCTGCTCCCTTCAGCGGACCTTCCTCATGCCCCTTCACCGAGCCCATCTCCTTCAGCTCCTCCAAACCTTTCGCATATACGCTCTTGTTAATCGGGAATCCTGCCGATAGCGGCGAATAGGCCATCTCCTCCGACATCATGAATTTGATGAAATCCCATGCCTCTTGCTTCACATCGGATTTGGCGTTCATGCCGATTGTCCGGTAGGAACGGAAGTAGCCCCCGGGCGACGTCTCCTTCGTATGCGGCTTGGCGTACAGATGCATGTTTTTGGAGAGATATTCCTGCATCGTCGTCAAGTAGTCGCCTGCGGAGTTAATTTGGGTCGGGAAGAAGTAAGGACGTCCCTCACCGATAACGCCGTCCTCCGTCATTTTCTTCACCTGCCCCATCATTGCGATGAACGCCGCAGAGTCGAAGCTCGCCTTCTTGTTCTTCACATCGACGAAGCTGGCATAATGGTCGGTCACCATCATCGTCAGCAGGCTGCCTGGACTGGCCGCAATCACGTTCTTGAACTCTCCGTCCTTCACCAGCTTGTTCCCGATCCCAGCGAAATCCTCCCAGGACCAGCTCTTGTCATCGACCTGCACGCCTGCCTTGGCAATGGCGTCGGCATCACCAGCGAAGCCCATCAGGAAGAAGGATAACGGCATCCCATACAATCCGCCGCCTACCTTGGCGTTATCCAAAATATTCGTGAAATAATCGTCCCGCTTGAACGCCTGATCATGCTCAATCATCGTATCCAGATCGACCAGCAGACCGTTCTTCACATAGTTGTCCATCGGCAGCTTGTCCATCTCCAGCAGGTCCGGCCCTTTGCCCGCCAGCATCGCCGTGTTGGTCGTCGTGGCGAACTTCTCCAGATCAGCTTCGACATGGGCGTTATCCGTATCGATATATTCAAGCTTAATCTCAATATTGGGATGAAGCGCTTCGTACCTCTTCTTGGCATCCGTGAATTTCTCGTCCTTCCAGAAGGTCGAGAATATGATCGTCTTTTTCTCCCCGCTGGACGCGCCTGATCCGTTGCCGCCCTGAGGCTTGTGCTCACCGCCGCTACCCCCGCTTCCTGACTGGCTATTGCCGGGAGTGCTCGAAGGCTTGCCCATCCCACCGTTACCCGCTCCATTCGAGCCGCTGCATGCGGCCAATGCAAATATCAATATGAAACTCGTCAGTATACCTATCCATTTTGTTCTCATCGTATAGCATCTCCCTTCTATCTCTGTGCCTAAGTGGTCTACCTCCTCACTGTAAGGCAGCCATGTCACGAGAGCTTGTGGGAGATGTCTACAAGTTGTCACAAAAAAAAGCATCCTCCGTAGGCGAGTCGCCGTAAGGCGAATCTGCGTCTCAGAAAATGCTCATGGGAGTATATCCTACTTATTGCTCTTAAATGCGATAATAATCGCCTGTTGACCGTACAGATCCCGTTGACTCGGAGCTGGAAGCGGTTCTTCTTCAACTGCAACGTTCGGGGCCACGACCGTCGGCATCTCGTACGGCTTGCGCCCCTGGACCAATAACGCGTTGTTGTCCGGGCTCCATGCCAGCTCGACAGCGATCAAGCCGTGGTACACCGTCGACTTATTCAGCAGATTGTTGCCTTGCAGCTTCGCAACATCAATGGTCGCCTCATCGGTCGAATACGCAATGTATTGTTTGTCGGCGGACAAGGAGAATGAGCCAGCCTGATCCATCAGCACAGAGAGATCTCCATTGCGCCGATCATAGACGAACAGCGTCCCATCCGTACCGGCAAACACAACACGGTTAGGATCGAGCCACTCCACCCCTCCGTCCTCATGGAGCGAATGCTCGTATTCGCTAACGAATTGGCCCCCCCTCCATCGGCCTAATACAAAGCTCTTCAGCTTGCCCGGCTCGGACTTCACCAGAAGCGCGCTTTCGCCTTCTTCCGATAGCTTCACGCTATGAAGAATCGCCGATTTATTCTGATCCGGCATCGTATACGACTTAAGCTCGCCACGCTCCGTATCATAGGCTGCAATGCCGATTTCCCCTTGCTCGTTCATGAAGAAATAAGAAACAAACCGGCTATTGCTCGACCACATCAACTTGCTCTCAGCCGATCTCGGAAGGAGATAAGGAGAATCAAGCTCTGTCTTAGTTCCGTTCGGAATGGTAATCAGCGTTAAGATAGACTGTGATTGCTCTCCATTGTCCGGTGTCAAATTGGCAAAATAGCGGCCATTCGGAGACAGCTCGCTGAATTCAAGCGGATAACCTTCCAATTCCGTCAGCTTCTCCGGCTGCTCATAGGGGATGTCGTAGCGGTTCACTTGCTCCCAGCCGCCCCTCCCCCATGAAAGGCCGACCAGCGTATCCGATGCCATCCATCGCCACGGATTCTCTATGAATTCTTCCATGCTTGGCAGGCGGTAAATCGTATTCACGCCGAAGGCATGTCCGCTTGCAGTGTCTGGCACAGTCTCGGCTTGATCTGGAATAAGGATCGTCTCGGTGCGCAGGCCTCCCGCGCAGCCTGATGCCAGCAGCAATATAGCCGCCCCTGCGATCCAAGCGGGCCATGGCGTTCGCTTCGCTTTCATGACCATTCCACCCCCTTCGCCGCAATTGGCAGCAGCACCGTTACGCGCGTCATTCCGTCAGCGCTTGCCATCGCGATCGTACCGTTCATCCCATCAACTATAGACTTCGCAATATGAAGGCCAAGCCCTACACTGCCTTGCTCCCGTGCGAGCTTCTCGTCGTCTGTACGGAACGGCTCGAACAAGCTCGCCAGCCGTTCTGGCGATATAGAATCGCTGGCATTGGCAAACTCGAAGCGGATCATGCCGGATTCGGTGCTCGCCTTCACCTCAATTTGTGACTGGGGATGCCCATACTTGATCGCATTGTCGATGAGATTGATGAACAGCTGGCGAAGCTTGTCCGGCTGCGCCTCTACATACAGCTCCCCTGCTGCTTCGATGTGAATCGCCTTCTTGTAGCGCTGCGCCTTGAAGGACATCGCATCACACACATCCCTCAGAAGTTGTCCTGCTTCGATTCGTCCGGTCTCCTCCCAGCGTCCCTGCTCCTTCGACGTCTCCAGCAGCGACGCCACCATGTCTTGCAGCCGGCGGCTCTCATCCACAATATGATTCATGCCTTTCGTGAAGAAGGCAGGATCGCTCTCTCCGTTCTCCTTAATCAGCTCTGCATAGCCCAATACCGAGGTGAGCGGTGTCTTCAGTTCATGCGTCACATGGTCAAAGAAATGCTTGTTCTGCAAATGCAGCTTCTCCAGACGATCGCGGTCCCGCTCGATCTTGTCAATCTGGCTCTTCAACCGACCTATCATTTCGTTGAAGTTGGCTGCAAGCCTGCCGATCTCATCCTGCCGCTCCATAGACAGGCGCACATCCAGGTTGCCTTTCGTCACCTCATTCGAAGCAGCGGCAAGCTTCGTAAGCGGAATCGAGATATGGCGGGACAGCAGGTAGGAGAATAGGAAAGCCGCCGCGAAGATCGCCAGCGCAATATAGAAGACCGCGTTCAGAATACGCCCAGACTGCTCATAGAGCAGATCGAACGGCTTGGCATAACGCAGAATGCCCACCTTCACTCCGTCGATGACGACCGGATAAGCGTACAGGACGCTGGCGGTTCCGCCCTCATAGGAGATTGTATAGGCGGTATTGCCGCGAATCGCCTCCTCCAGATCATCGGCCGTCGTGCCGGTAAATACAGCAGCATCGGAGGCATGGATCAGCTTGCCGTCAATGGAGTAGGCGCTGACCTCGCTGGACGTCGCATAGTAGAGATCACGAATCATCTCCTCTGCAATTTGCTCGAAATAGATATCGTCATTGCCGAAGTGGTTCATCAGGAAGGCCTGGCGCACATAGCTGCTGCCTGTTTTTTTCAGCCCGATCAGATCATCCGTAATGATGTTCTGGTTGCTTGTCCGAATGATGCTCGTGACGGTCCCGTTGAGCAGCACAAAGGATACCGCAAAGATCAGCAAGAAACCGATGAGAAACTTGGCTCGGATCGAACGAATGCGCAGCTTCATCACTAATCCATGTCCTTCTCGAATTTGTAGCCGACACCGAAGACGGTCGTGATCAGATCGACGGCATCGAGCTTCTTGCGCAGCCGCTGAATATGATTGTCGACCGTCCGGGTCTCACCCGCATAGTCGTAACCCCATACCAGCTCCAGCAGCTCTTCCCGCGAATAGATCCGGCCCCGGTTGCCGGTCAGCTTCAGCAGCAGATCATATTCCTTGGGCGTCAATTCCACAGCGCAACCTTGGTTCTTCACAACTCGCTCGCTGCGGTTAATTTCGATATGCTTGATCTGTATGGCGTCCTCTTCCTGACTGGATCTGCTCGCCTGCGCCAAACGGCGGAGTATCGTTCGAATACGGGCGATCACTTCCCTCAGATCAAACGGTTTCGTTATATAGTCGTCAGCCCCGAATTCAAGGCCTAGAATTTTGTCCGTAATATCGGATTTGGCGGTAATCATCAGAATGGGAATGTTGAACTCCGCGGTCACTTTTTTGCATATATCCAACCCGCTCGCATCTGGCAGCATCCAGTCCAATAGAAGCAGATCAGGCCGGAACTGCGCAACCTCGCGCAATCCTTCGGCACCGCTGGACGCCGTCCTCGTGGCATATCCTTCCTTGGTTAATCCATAGGCGAGCAGATCGGCAATGGCCGCTTCATCCTCGATGATGAGTATTTTGGTCTTCTCCATATGAATCTCCTGATCTACGTATGATTTGACACCATCATAGCATGGGGAGGCAGATAATAGAAAACAGGCGTGATGATAAGTCTCACGGTTGCGAAGAATAACAATCTCCACTACAATTCTTTATTAATGCGCGCTGCGCATGTAATCATGATAAGAAATCCGCCGGGAAAGGAGAGCTTGCGCGTGTCGATTCGCTTCAGACTGCTCTTGTCGTTCACATCGGTCGTCGTCATCTCTGTTATCTTGTTCGTGCTTGCCGCTTATCTGCTATCAGTAGCGGTGACTGGCGATTTCCGCAGTATCAGCAGTTTTTACAAGATCCATCTATCGCTCCACCCTCTCTCTGAGGAGGAGGAGAATTTATTTCTCGACATGAAATATTTGGCCAAGCATGATCCGGCCCAGCTCAAAAACCGGCAAATACTCGAAGAATATGATTATCAGCTGAAAATGGTACAGGCGATGCTGGTCGTTCGGGAGAACGATAAGATCCTCTATGCCGCTCCCAAGCTCAAAGATGTCAATCTGGACGAGGTATTGCCGCCTTACGATATGTATAACAACACCATTCGTCATACCATGAATGCGGGCAATCATTTTTTCTCGTATGCGAAGTTTGATTTCTATTTCTCTGCGGAGACCGATGAGAAGGGCAGCATCTTTGTCCTGCGGGAGAGAAGCCCCTTTGCCGAGATGATTCGCACCTTGCTTCCCTTGTTAATATTCGTCTTTGTTGCGATTTTATTATTAACCGGCTTTCTGCTCTACCGTTATGTGACCCGGAAGATTGTCCATCCGCTGGACCAGCTCCGCAAGTCAGCCGAGCATATCAAAGACGGCGACTTGACCTATGAGCTTAAGGCTTCCTCTCGCGATGAAGTGGGACAACTGGTCCAAACCTTCGACCAAATGCGAGATAAACTGTATCAGTCGATTCAGCTGCAGCTCCACTACGAGGACAACCGCAAGCAGCTCCTCTCGAATATATCGCATGATCTTCGTACGCCGATCACGACGATTAAGGGTTATGCCGAGGGCATCCGGGACGGCGTGACACATACGCCGGAGAAGCTGAACCAATACGTGGAGGCTATTCACACGAGAGCGACTGATATGGAACGGCTAGTTGATGAGCTTCTCTTCTACTCCAAGCTTGATCTGAACAAGGAGCCCTTCTCGTTCGAGCAAGTGGAGCTGAGTCCGTTCCTCCATCGCATTGTGAGCGAACTGTCAATCGAACTCGACAACCAATCCGTGGAGGTTCGCTGGGAGGAGGAGCCGCAGGCGCTGTTCGTCCTCGCTGACCGCGAGAAGCTGAAGCGCGTCCTGATGAACCTGCTTGATAATGCCCTGAAGTACATGAATCAGCATCCTAAGCAATTGACGATCGGCATCAAGCGTCAGGAGGATCAAGTCTTAATCTGCATCTCGGATAACGGCCCTGGCATTCATCCGGACTCTCTCCCCCATATCTTTGAGCGGTTCTACCGGGAGGAGCCGTCGCGAAGCCCATCCGTGCGCGGCAGCGGACTGGGGCTTGCGATTGCGAGACAGATTGTCGAAGGACATGGCGGTGAAATTTGGGCAAGCAGCGAGCCCGGACAAGGCGCAACCATCTGTTTTACACTAAAAAACTTTGTAGATCGTCGGTGATAACAGTGAAGCAAATCTTAATCATTGAAGATGACCCTTATATTGCGGAGCTGCAAAAGGACTACTTCCTGCTGCATGACTTCGGTGTGGATGTGTGGCATGATGGTCGCGAAGGCGCGGAGCAGGCGCTCAAAGGAAGCTATGATCTGATCATTCTCGATCTTCAGCTGCCGGGCATGGACGGCTTCGAGATCTGCCGGATGATCCGGGGGCAGCTGGATGTGCCGATTCTGATCGTATCCGCGAAGAAAGAGGATATCGATAAAATCCGGGGCTTCGGCCTCGGTGCGGACGATTTCGTCACGAAGCCCTTCAGCCCGAACGAGCTTGTCGCCCGTGCAAAGGCGCATCTGGCGCGATATGAACGGTTCACAGGCGGACAGAAAGCCGCGAATACAGACCGTATCGATATTCGGGAGCTGTCCATCCACAAGTCGTCGCACCGGGTTTTCGTGCATGGCAAGGAAGTAGCACTCACCGCCAAGGAATTCGAAGTACTGCTATTCATGGCTTCGAATCCGAACCGGGTGTTTAATAAAGATGAGCTGTTCGAGCGGATCTGGGGTTTGGAATCGAGCGGCGACATCGCTACGGTGACGGTTCATATCTCCAGAATCCGAGAGAAAATCGAGGCCGATCCGTCCAATCCGCAGTTCATCGATACAGTCTGGGGTGCTGGCTATCGCTTCACAATCTGATGGTCAGATAGTCGACTTTGCAAAAAGTTATCCTTCCGTTTAGAAATTGTTTATACTTTCTTATCTGCCGATTTAGAGTGGTCGCTTAAGATGAATATAAGCCACACACCACTATTAACGGAGAGGAAGATAAGCAATGAAAACGATCAATCAGAAAGCGGCAATCGTCGCTCTATCAGCACTTATAGGCGGGGGCGCATTGCTTCCGTTCACGGCAAAGGCGGCATCACTGGCGCCGGTAGCCAATATTCAGCAATCCGCAATCACAAATTTCAACCAGCAAGCCGAGCAAGCCATCCAGCAATTAATTAACCAAGGCGTGCTTAGAGGCTATGCCGACGGCAGCATGAGAGCCGAGAAGCAAGTAACCAATGCCGAGATGATGAAGATGATTCTGCTTGCGCTGAATCCTGATCAAGGCAAAGCCGCACAGCAATTGGAAGGCAAGCAAGATCACTGGTACACCTCGTATCTGGAAGCTGCTGCAACTAGCGGACTTGTAGAAAGCACAGACGCTTTGCAGCCGAACGCACCGGCAGCAAGCTCCGATATCTCGGCGATCATCGCCAAAGCACTGCAACGTGATACCAAGTCCATTCAACATTGGATGGAACAACTCGGTGCCGGAGAGCAAGGTCTGACTCGCGGACAAGCCGCTCAACTGCTTGTATTGTCCGAGAAGGCGATTCGTTCTGAAGCCGCCGAGATCGTATCCATCAGATCGCTGAACAAAATTACACTGGAAGTGACGTTCTCCGCACCGCTTACGCTGGAGGATGAGACGACTGTTGCAGCCAATGCCAACTTTGCCTTCAACCATGATCTGAAGCTCGTCAATCAGCCGCGCCTGAAGACGGGATCGATCGCCACTTACATCGTTCCGGTACAGACGATGACACCGGGTACGACATATACAACAAACTACAAAGGCCAGCATACGCATAGTGTGCAAGCTAGCGATGAGATGATCCAGCTTCAGAACGTCCGCCAGGTAACGGCTGATACGTTCGAGGTAGACTCCTTCCGCGCGGACGGTGTCGTTGACTATGGCTATCTCATCTCCGCTTATGCGGGTGGCCGCGGTGCCAATGCGATCGTCGTGGATGAGAACAACAAGTGGAATGGACAGCCTATGCAAATCATTTCGTCCCTGGCGACTAGACAAGCTACGCTGACACCTGAAGGTGGAGAGCCGATTACAGTAAGCTATGTCGGCTTTACACAATCGACCGATGGCAAGCAAGAGCCGAAGTTCCGTCTGCCAGCTGGCACTACACTTCAGCCTGGCGTAAAATATACCGTGACAGCGGACTGGTTCGAGCTGAAAAACAACACGTTCACAGCTGAGGCTATGTCCCCGCTCCAGATCGCTTCTGCTACGAAGGTCGATGCGACTACGCTGAATGTGACGCTGACAGCGGACCCTGGCGATGAGCTGTTCGGTTACCGCTCGGTTCAATTGAAGGGCTCTGACGGCACGACGCTGACTGCTCAATACAAAGTACAAACCCGCAAAGGCGCAGTTGGCGTATTCGAACTGCAGAATGAAGGCAAGCTTGCTGAAGGCGTTACGTATGAAGTAACTCCTGTCGGCAGCTGGGCAACGGCAACTGACGTAACTCTGCAATCGTAAATCAACGTTAATCTTGAAAGAAAGGATGGGACATGTTGCGAATAAGCGTCTTAATCCTGCTAGCCCTTACCCTGATTGTCTCAGGCTGCCAGAGCAACCGCGACTCTCAGACAGAAGGCCAGCCGCAATCCTCCCAGACGGTGAATGATATGGGAAACCTTGATCAGAATCAGGCATTATGGACCGCAGTCACAGAAGGGGATCAGGAAGCGGTGCTCCGGTTTCTGGATGAAGGGGCCGATCCGAATGCTGTCGATGCGAAAGGACGAACTTCCGCCATGATCGCCGTCCATTCGAATCAATTGGATGTATTCACCCTTCTCGCCGAGCATGGCGCGGATATCAATACTCGGGACCAGCGTTCTGATAACCCGCTTCTCTACGCCGGAGCGGAAGGGCTGCTCCCGTTCGTCCGGGCAGCCATAACGGCAGGAGCGGATACGACACTGACCAACCGTTTTGGCGGCACGGCCCTTATCCCCGCCGCTGACCGGGGTCATGTCGAGATCGTGGAGGAGCTGCTGACGACCTCTGACGTAAACATTGATCATGTGAACAATCTAGGCTGGACCGCTCTGCTGGAGGCCATCATATTAGGCGACGGAGGCGAGCGGCACCAGCGGATCGTCAATCTGCTGATTGAACACGGAGCCGATGTCAACCTCGGCGATTCCGCAGGCGTCACCCCGCTCCAGCATGCGAAGAAGCACGGCTATCAAGAGATGATTAAGAGCTTGGAGCAAGCTGGAGCAAGGTAATCGAGCTGTTAATCACAAAAGGGCTGTTCCGCAGATCATCTGCTGGAACAGCCCTTCTGGCATTTTGGTCTATTCACAAGTAAACTTTAAAACGGTGTCTTTGATCTGTTGCTCATACGTAAATCCAGGGTCCTGCAAGTGTATATTTTCCAGAATGAAGCCTTTTGCCCCAGTTGCGTTAATTGTGTTGTTTTCCTCGACGAAAGCGACCGGTGAATTGACAGCATACCCATCGAGACGGATCAGCCAAGCCGAAGCACCTTCCTCATACTCAAAGAAGTCAGTCAAGTAAGCTGTGGCGCCAATCCACTTCTCCCCGCCTTCTCCTCGAACGAAGTCTTCACATAGATAGTATTTTAACTGAGCTTCTGCCGCAGCAATCATCTTGTCTTTGCGTGGAGAAGATCCGTAGTTCGGCTTACGGGCCTTCTCGATCGAAATCGGAAATTGAGCCACGGACTCCCACTTCCCTTGCGGCCAACTCGTTTCCCCTTCGCTCACTTGTCCGTCTCCGTATACAATGTCCACTTTCTGCTTTAACACGATCAGCCAATCCGCCTTATTCGTGTGGGCATACACCGTCTCCTCTCCTGCTTCATCGGCATACACTCGAACGTCTACATCAATTGTTTGACCAATGAAAGGCTCAAAGCTCTTTTCACTAACGGTTCCGTAGATGTGATCCGGACTTGTCCACATTCGATAGTTGGCATATTCGATAACTGCATTTTTTATCGAATCAACGGTGTAACCATCGGGAAGAGTGGCCCTATCCAATTCAACTTGTGGTGTAGAGTCCTCTTCCTGAATAATCTCATTAATAATATGCTGATGCTTATCTGCAACATCTGGCGAGTTGCTAACAGCTTCATTATTCCGCATGATATTCTCCCAATTCGAACGGATATCATCCGATGAAGACCCCACCCCTAATCGGATGTGATCAAGTTCGCCTATCATTTGTGCGATTACAGCTATGCCTTCAACCTGAGTATCGGTTAATTGAACGTACTGCCCGTGCTCATCCTCCGCCAAAGGAAGATCCTGTGTATTAAATTGTGAGAAGTACTGAGCATAATCCCGCAGCATATCGATCAAGCGATTCGTTCCAATACTGCTAACATCCCGGTAAGAATTCAGCGTCCCGTACAGGATCACCATTTCCATATAAGTCATGCTTAATTGTTGAAAATGCTCACGGAGTCGAAAATCATTAGCGTATAACTTTTTTTCATCCACGGCTTTCGCCAAGGTTTGCTGAATCTCTCCAATTTTGCTATACTGTTGAAGATTGGAATCCATTGCAACTTGGTAGATGGCAAAATCCATTTTTTTGTTTTTATTGAATTGAAACAAATTCAGGATAACGGATAAAAAAAGTAACGCCGTTAAGATGAATATTAAACCCGTTCTGTATCGGTGCATTCAATCACTCCTTCACCTATTCTAATATAAAAAAATAACGGCGGCTTCTCAGCCACCGTCTTCACTCTAAGTACTTTATATAGAAACACGTCAGAGACTGGTTATGTTGCAAGTAATTCTTATACCTGCAACAAAGATCAACAGAATTAGCTACACTATTTTTACCTCTTCCGTCCCCTTCACCATTTTCACAACGATGAACAATGCCACAAGAACGAGCAGCGCTGCTAAAGCATAACTCGTGTAAGCAACCTCCGGGTAAGCCTGCTGCTTGATGCCAATCGCAATGAACGCCCAAATAAACACGAGCATGCTGGCGACATCTCTATACCATAATCCCATTGCCAAAGCGACAACCGTCGCGATGCCCAACATAATAATCGCCCACATTGTATCCGCAAGGCCGAATCCGTCCCAACCGCCGGCAGAGAGCGCAACTGCCACGTTCACAATCGTCGCGACACAAATCCATCCCAGATAGATGCTGAACGGCAGCCGAACCGACCATCTTTCCGCTTGTCTTGCGGGCTGTGTACGGTTGATGTTGCCATACACGATACCTAACGTGATCAGCAAAGCGAACATCATAAACACGCTGCTTGTCAGTTGCTCATAATGCCACAGCAACAGCCATCCGATATTAAACAAACAAGATAAAAAGAAAAATACGCCAATCGCCGATACCCTGCTGCTGGCTCTCCCGTCCTTCGTAAAGCCATAGATGACGAACAGGAACAACAGCATATAGATGATGGACCATATGGAAAAAGCGTAACCGGCAGGCGTCACCAGCACCGGATGCTGGCCCGATATCTCCCCGGTCGTTTTGCCGCCAATGGGCAGCTTGTTGGCTAAGAAATTGACTATAATCATGCCGACAAAACCGATCAAATTAAGCCACGCATATATCCGCTTCATAGGCAGCCTCCAATGTTTTATATCCCATCCTGTGCCGGGACTTGTACAGCCCTTGTAATGGGTATGTTATGCCTTTACCCGAATGGTTATGTTTTAAACATGGAGACGGCTATGACAATCGATGAACCTCTTATCCAACCCGTACTTTTCTCACAAAATAATTCAATCGCTCCGTGCACAGAATCATCGCTACAGCGAACAAAATGATGAACATCGGGAAGATACCGATTGTAGAGTTAGACGCAAGCAGCCCGAGTAATGGCGGTACGAGGGTGCTGCCTGTATAGGCCGCCGCCATCTGATAGCCGATAATGGACGGCGCATGACCTTTGCCGAATCGTGCCGGTGTCTCGTGCAGCATGCACGGGAAGATTGGCGCCAGTCCTAGTCCGATGATCATCAATCCAGCTAGTGAAACGATGGATGGAAGCGGCAGGATCAAGAGCACAGTGCCAGCCAAAGCAACCCATTGACCGTATCGAATCAGCATACGGTTGTTCACTTTAAATGTAATGAACCCAGTCAGCATCCGGCCGACCGTAATCCCTACATAAAATAAAGATACCCACTGAGCGGCAGTAGCCGCAGGCAAATCCTTGATATTAACCAAGAAGCTGCTTCCCCACAAGCCTACGCTGGCTTCGACGCCGCTGTAAAACACGAAAGTAAGCAGAGCCAGGTTAACGCCTCTTACACGCCAAGACTTAACCGTGCCAGGAGCATGAGCCGTCTCTTCCTTACGCTGATCCGGCGTCTCATGATCGCTCTGTACCACCTTGCTGCTCTTCGCCACCTTATCCCATAATGGAAGTGTGACGAACAGAATGATCACCAGTAGGAATTGAATGCCGGCAACGGCAAGGTACCCTTGTCTCCACAGATTATCGCCTGCCATGAACGACGCCATAATAATTGGTCCAAGCGATGCGCCGACACCCCAGAAGCAGTGCAGCCAGCTCATATGATGGGCTTTGTAGTGGGCAGCGACATAGCTGTTCAGCCCCGCATCGACAGAGCCCGCCCCCAGACCCAGCGGAATCGCGAACAGGACAAGCCAGATCAAGGAAGGCGACCATGAGAATCCGACCAAAGCTCCTGCTGTCAGAATACAGCTGACCAGTGTCACTTTCCCTGTGCCGAACAGTCTCAGTACTGTTCCGCTCAATAAACTGGATACAATCGTATTGGCTGCGATAACCATAGATAGTACGCCCGCAGTGCCTAATGACGCGTTCATATCCAGTCTCATGACAGGCCAAGCCGACCCCAGCATGGAGTCCGGCAGTCCCAGACTAATAAATGCCAAATAAATGATAATTAAGAAGAACGTTGCCATGATGATATCTGTGCTCCTTCTTGTTGGTTACGTATGGGTGTTGCATGAAAGCAGCAAGTCGAGTCCAAGCCGCTGCAATCCGTATAGATAATCCTGCTTCCAATCGCTTGCCGCCAGCTCAGGAAGATGCTCCTTCGGAACATATACTGCGCTTCTCTCTGCAATCTGATGGAGTATGGATGAGTTCACTTCTTCTTTCCCGAATATAATCGCATGAGGATTCAAGATGGCGGTTATCGAAGCAACAATACGACCAATCGCATCCGTTCGTTCCTCCGACTCCTCCGCACTGCCACCTCCGCTCTTGACGCTTGTTAATGCCTGGTGAAAGTTTTGACGATCATATTGCGGTATAAAGGATATTTCGCCTGAAAAAAACGACTTCCCGCGCACAATCTCCCCGCCAACGATAATCCCTGCACCGGGACCATTTTGCCCTAGATAAATGTAAGCCAACGACGTCTTATCCTGCATCTTGCTATAGGCCTGGTAGCCGAGGACAGCAGCATTCATATCGTTCTCGACGACAACGGGTATCGACAGACGTTCCTCGATGTATTGCTTCAAGTCTATTCCATGATAGTTCTTATAGTCGGGGATAAGAAAGATTTTGCCGTTATTCACCGCTCCTGGCACGCCAATCGATACGGCTTGTATGGCCGGATAAGCATGCTTGATCGTCTCAATCAGCTTCGTTAAGCAAGGCACCTCTTCCCCAAGCAGACTGCCCGCGTGGCCATCATCGATTCGATCACCGGAAGCATTGAATATGATATAGTTCGTTTCGTGACGCTCCAGAAAAATAGCAAGACCCATCTGGTAATTAGGGTTATAGGCGTACCTTTGTGCCCGCCGCCCCCCGCTGGACTCATCCAGTCCAAGCAAGGAAACCTCCCCTGTCTTCTCCATCTGCAGCAGAAACTTGCTGACCGTAGGGAAGCTGATGTTCAGTGCCCCGCTCAGCTCCGCTTTTGTAGCGCTGCCCAGCTCGAGCAACACCGATCGAATGCCCCGGATGATGGCTAGCTTCGTATCCTGCGATGAAGGGATTTCATTCACCATTCTCACCTGCCTCGAAGTCGAAATACTTTTTAAATGCGTTTAATAAGCCATCATGATCATAGCAGGTATCCTTTATTTGAACAATACGATTCTTGCAGGATGCCAAAAAAACAAAAAACCTGACCAAAATCGGTCAGGTTTCAAGCCGGTTAGTCAGGCAAATTGCCTGATCTGGTTTTTACTCGGTACGGAATCGTGCTTGCGCCGATCTCGCCACCTGCAGCGCCAATACGATGAGCACCAGTGCCATGACGGGATGAAACGCGCCTGCCGCTGGCATATTCGCTGTAAAATATTGAAGATAGATGAGCAAGAACAACGCCAGGCTCATCCATTTGAGCCGTTTGGGAAGCTGGGCCGGGAAGGCAAACAGTAGCATCAAGAGCGGTACATAGCCAAAAATATGGACAAAGATTTCATGCTGTCTCCAATGTTCAGCATCATAGAATACAGCCATTCCAGCTGTAAACGTCTGCAAACCAATACAGGCCACTAATCCCCAAGCAAATACGATAAATAGGATTCTGAACAGCCTGATACGCCCGTTTGATTGTATGACATCTCCCATGAGCAAATTCTCTCCTTTTCTAGGCTCTTCGTTTCTCATGACGCTTTCCTCGGCTTCCAAATGCTTGTGAAAATAAGGGCGACAACTGCGCAAATAATGGGCAGGATAATCGGCAAATATTTGACCCCGACTGCTTTCCCGAATAATAAAAATCCAAGGAGACCGATCAGCTCGGATAATATGAACCCTCCGACAAAACCTCCAACTATAGCGATAAGCACGGTGACTGCTTTATTTTTCATCAACTTCTCAATCCTCCCTTCTGTGTCGTCAATCTTGACCCTGATGTCATCCTATCAACAAGATGTTGTGAACTTATGACGAAGTGTTACGGTTCGCATGAATTTTCGCCGGAGGCTGAAATTATGGGATATACTGATGGGGAGTATGACTGAAAGAAGGAAGGTGCAAGCGATTGACGCATACATTGCTGCTGGTTGATGACGAGGCTGGGGTTATCGATTTTATGAGGTCGTTCTTGCAACAGGAAGGTTATCACATCGTGACCGCGAATACCGGAATCGATGCGCTGAATAAAGCCAAGGAGGCTAATCCATCGCTCGTGGTGCTCGATTGGATGCTCCCAGGCATGAATGGAATAGATGTATGCCGTGAGCTACTCAAAATCGGAGCGATGGGCATTATTATGGTCACAGCCCGAACGGAGGAAAGCGACAAAATTAACGGGCTAGAGGTCGGCGCCGATGACTATCTGACGAAGCCCTTCTCGCTGCGCGAGCTGGCTGCGCGAATCCGCTCCGTCCTGCGGCGAATGGACGGCAATGCTATGGCGCCCCAGACGATGGAGCGCGGCGAGCTGACGCTGTCCGAAGCGCAATGCCGCGTATGGAAGCGCGATGAAGAAACTCCGCTGACGCCTACTGAATTCAAGATGCTGCTCACCTTGGCGGCCAAGCCGGGAATTGTCTATAGCAGGCTGCAGCTTCTGCAAGCGGCGCTTGAGGACGATATACTGAACGATGAACGAACGGTAGACGCCCACATTAGCCGTATCCGCAAAAAAATCGAGGACGATCCCGCTAATCCCCTATATGTTCAAACGGTGTATGGCTTTGGGTATCGGTTCGGCGGCGGCAAATGACGGTTACCCGCAAAATATTTCTCGCTATCGTGTCGTTCGTCGTCTGTCTGGCTGCGATATTCGTATTCCTGACGTACTTCGTCATTAAGGAGTCTTTTGAGGTGATGGCTGGCCAGGCCAGAGGGGAACTCATGGAGGAGCTGTCCGAGCAGTTCACCCGCTATTACAATCAGCATGGGCATTCATGGGACGGCATTCAGCAATTCAAGCCAGATGACGCTAGTTGGCGCCATTACCCGGAAGCAAGCATTGTATTGCTGTCCAAGGACCGCCGGGAACTGTACGCCACAGGAACAGCCAATCCTCAGATGATCGCTAATTTAGGGTTGAAAGAAGTGCTGCGTGCCGATGGCCAAGTCATCGGACACTTGAGGTACTATGATTCTGAGGTAGCCGGGCTATCCAAGCTGCGCCTAGGCATTCCGATATCAGTAACCTTTCTCTTGCTGGTGTCGACGATTATCTTTGTTCTTATTTCGCTTCTTATTGCCTATTGGGTTGCCAGACGAATTACAGCCCCGCTTCGAGGGCTGATTCCAGCGATCGATCGGCTAGGTCAGGGAGAGCTAGGGACGCAAGCACCTGTCCTCTCGAAGGATGAGTATGGCAAGGTTGCTGTCGCCTTCAACTCCATGTCCTCGCAATTGCAGCGCAACGAAGATGTGCGGCGCAATCTGGTGGCCGATGTCGCCCATGAGCTGCGCACGCCGCTGACGATTGTGCGCGGCAAGCTGGACGCGCTTCAGCAATCGGGCTCTTCCATCGAGCCGGAAAATCTGCTGCCGCTTCAAGACGAGCTGATCCGGCTGTCGCGGCTCGTTGATGATCTCCATCTCCTGTCGCTCGCGGAAGCCCGCAAGCTTCCGCTAGAGAAGAAACCTGCGGATATAGCTGATCTCGTACAGCGAGTGATGCTGCATGTGGAACCGGCTGCCGTGGAAAAGCGCATCGACCTGACGATGGAGAATCTTGCAAGCAGACAAGAAATGGAGCTTGATGCCAACCGCATGACCCAAGTGCTGCTCAACTTGCTGGTCAATGCGATACGCTATACGCCAGAGGACGGATCTATCCGGGTTGTGCTGGAAGATCGGCGTGAGGGGGATCGCTCTTTCCTGCGAATTGCGGTCTCCGACACTGGAGTCGGGATGGAGCCCGAACAGGTGGAACATATCTTCAACCGATTCTACCGGACGGATGAAGCCCGCGCACGCAACAGTGGCGGCATGGGGCTTGGACTTGCTATAGCCAAGGAATTCGTTGTTGCCCATCATGGTATACTTGAAGTATCGAGTACACTGGGGCAAGGAACGGTATTTACCGTTGAGCTTCCTTATTAGGGGTTCCATTAAACGCGAAGAAACCGACCCTTTTGAGGTCGGTTTTGTATATTTAATCGTGTGTCAGATTTGGGTCAGCACTCTTTGCGCAGCTTCATATAGCGCTTCAGCCGTCTTAACGCCCGCTGCTTGTTCAATCGCAGCAATTCGAAGCGTGACGGATAAAGCTGTGTCCACCATTGATCGCTGTCCGTCTCGTCCCATCTTTGGGCCAAATGAATGATCGGGCAATGCATAATTTCCTTCTCATACAGTTGAATTTCACTCTCCGTATCCATAATCATTTTCTCCACAAAATAACGCTTCAGCGTTCGATTATGGACATAATAAATGAACTCATAATCGCACCGCTCCACCTCTAAGATGTCCTCGTCCCCACATCTGCGGCAATAGCGCGGCGCATCTGGCCAGCCATGCTGAATCGAAACGAACACTTCATAGGATTCATTGCTATCGGAATGATAAAACAACGCTTTTGCCGGAATACCGCGTAAAAGAAGATCCATGGCTATCCCCTCATTTATTTCATATGAACAAATCAATTATATAACTTATGAGTTTAGTTATCAATAACTTAACCAATAATGAGCTTATAAATGATCTTTCTTTTACCTACCCTCAAATTATTGAGGTGAAATAAGCCAATGGAAACACTTAAGAAATTTATCGGAAATCGCATTCGCACCATTCGCAAACAACGAGGCTTAACCCAAGAAGAACTGGCCGAAAAAGCGGATATGATGTATCAGTATATAAGCGGTGTTGAGCGTGGAGCGCGCAATATCTCGATTGATTCCCTGGAAAAAATCCTAATGGCGCTCGAAGTGGATTTTGTTAAGTTCTTCCCTTTCGAGAATGCAGAGGATCAACCCATTGAGGATAACGAAATGAATAAAGAATACATTTTAACCGCACATAAAGAATTTTTGCGGAATAAGTCTGTAGAGGATATTAGAGCGATTCATCGGATATCTGAGGAAATATTAAAGGCGTTCGGACGTACATGAAAGCAGCGCCGCGTACCTGCAAAGGTAATGCGGCGCTGCTTTGTTGTTTTCAACCCCGTTCGTGGTTGGCATGAAAGGGCCCTTCCCCATTTGTGGCCTTTCCTTTTAGCCATTCATCACGGCCGTCGATCATTTCGTTCATCAGCCCCGCGCCAAGCTTAAAGCCATAGATAAATGATGCCGACATCTCCATGTCCCCGATCTGTGATCGCAGCGACAGCAATTGTTCGAGTTGCCGAAATTGTTCAGCCGATAGACGCTCCTGCCACTGGTTCATGCTGTCCGCGATTTGATTGCACACTTCACGGTATTTAGCTCCCCGTACACTGATTTGTTCAAAAGGCAACAGTTCCCCCTCGTACAGCATTTCCAACAAGCTCTTCAAAGCGCATCCCCTCCCTGTGATGGGTCCCTCCTCACGCAAGTTCTGAGTTCTTTCATATCTCAAAAAAATGCTAACCCTAAGACGAGTATAATGCAGTGTTTCATTCAATATTTACTTTCAGTGTGTTTTACACTGAAAGTATTATAGGTATGTATAGCCCCTGGTATTTTTCAAACAACGACTTGTAATTCGATCAATGCTGTAACGGAAATGAGCGACCTTAATCGGGCATATTGTCGTGAATTTTCATTCTAACGGAAATGGATGACGCTATTTAGCGATAAATCCAGTAAAATCGCGGTTTTGGTGCAAATAAGGTCGCTTGTTTCCGTTTAAACTTCAAAATCGCGTTTTGGAAGGAAATAAGAGCTGTCACTTCCGTTGCGTTGACATCAGCGCATCAGGGCATCCGCACATCCGAACTTCCAAAAAGCAAAAATGATAACTTCGAGTAATAGCTAAGCCCGAAAGTGAGACACCCGGCAGATGAGTACCAGGCATCATTGAATTAGCTGTCAATGTTCATTGAACTCTGGTTCAATTAATTTCTTAATTTGTGTCACCGCTTTAGTTCGTCTATAATACTGGATTTCAATTTCTTGTTGTAATTTCAGTTCTTTAATCTCTTTAACAAATTCTTTATGCGCCCTAAATTTCTTCACTTTACCATTTTCCATTAAAACTCCAACAGTATATACTTTCTTTTCAACTAATTTTCCCCTTATAGTTACATAATCCTGTTTGACTAAATCAAGACTAGTCATTGTTAATATAATCAAAAAAATCGGCAGTGGAATAATCTGTATTAAAATTATCCAGGTAGGTATTTGCACTTTTTTGCGCAATAACATTCGAAAACAATCCATTTAAAGAAACAAATATACATATTACTGAGAGAAGTAGTGATGACTTAAGTAATTTTATAGTCTTTGATTTCATTGTTGTTATTGTCCTTTCATTATTTGTGGTATTTCATCTAACATCTTATTTACGAACATCTTAATTAAATCTATGCAGAAAGTATTCGTGAAATTATTTTGCTATCCTGCCTATCAACGTAATGTGACATTACCGGCCCAATACCTTTATTTTCTTTTGACATCAATCATCCATTTAGAATTTTCAAATTTGATATGGAGGCATCTTGGAGGTGTTTTTGTATTGGCAGCACGAGTGAGTTTACCCTGACGGAACAGCTAATTGAATATACCGATTGCTTAAAGCTGCAAAGCCCATTACGATACCTATAAGGACACTCGTCCATCTGTACGCCGCATGAAGCATCCACCCAATAAACGTTTCACGGAAATATTTATAAATACACGCATTCTGTCCCATACTTAGGTCTATCAACTTAAGAGACGACTTCATCTTACTGATTCTTTCAGGAAGGGAGATCAGACCATGGAAAAGGAATTTACATTGACGCAAAAGCTGTTGACCCTGCTCGATTCGGAATATCGCTGGTTTACTCTGGCCGAAATTGAAGAGCAGCTTGGCGTATCGGACAAAACGATCCGTAAAATTATTGACGAAACCATACAGGAGCTTCCTCCTTCGATTCATATTGAGATTTCCCGCGGGAAAGGCGTCATTCTTCATTATGAGAAACGAAATGTCGCGATTGGCGAAGTCATCTCATCCATGTACAGGCAGAGAACCTTATATCAGCTGCTCGATTTGCTGTTCGCCGAGGGGGGCCAAAGCTCACTGGAAGAGCTGGCCGACAAGCTGTATATGAGCTCTTCCTCGCTGAAAAAGCTGATTATTCGGCTCAACAATCATGAATTGAAACGATATCATCTCCGCATCGCGTATTCCATGCCCGAGGTCAAAGGCAATGAAATGAATATCCGTTATTTTTATTGGAAGCTGTATCACGATGCTTATGAATTTTCCGGCTGGCCGTTCCCCAGCATGGATCAGGCTCAAATCCACGAATACATCACGACAATCGAGTCGGAGAATGATATCGTGTATTTCCTCAATGCCAAGCGGAGCTTGTCCTTTCTGGCAGCCATCATTATGACGAGGGTACTGCAGGGCAAATATGCAGACGTTCCGAGGGGGCAATACGACTGGGAGAACAGCATGCTCCACTCATCTGTTACCGCATTGGCCCGTGCGCTTGAGCAGAGGTACTCCATTCATTTGCCGATGGACGAAATCCGGTTCCTTCAAGCCATGTTCAGCTTGGGCCAATACAACTATTATGATAATGCGAAAGTCAGCACGATGATCGCGATGGAGAAAACCAGTCTCGTGCAGATCCAAGAGGAAAAATATCAAATTGTTAATCATTTTCTCATGCTTGCGCTCAACGCTTTCCCTGCCATTGATATGAATGACCGGTTCATCTGGGAAGTCGGGGAATTCTTTGAGAAGCTGCGGCTGGAAAATGTGCTGCCCGATATGATCGCGATCTCGACAAGCAACTTGACCGATTATGTCCAAAAAGTATGCAGTCCCATGTACCAACGCGTAAAGAGCTGCATGCAGGAGTGGAGTCAGCGGTATCCCGATATTCTGTATAATGACTATCATCTGACGAAGCTGACGTTATTAATCATCTCCAGCTTGCGCTACAAAAGCAAAAGAGCTTTCCTGCTGATCGGCGGGGAATTCTCCATCCGCCATTACGTAGCTAAGCTCATCAAAAATGAAATCGGTGACGAGCTGATCATCAACACCTCCATTATGGAGGGACTTACCGATGAAATCATTCAGAAGCACGGCATTGATTTTGTCATCAGCACCTTCCCCGTTGAGCTGAATAGCGTTCCCGTGGTCATCATTTCAACGATACCGACCAAGCGGGATCTGGAGAATATCCGCAAGGAGTTAATGCAGCCATGAGACCTCATGGTTGCATTTTTCCGTTAAGCTCCGTAACTTTCTGGTCTTGGTTCTCCCGCTGATTATTACTATGATGGAGACAGCAAGATAATAAAGCGCTTTCTTAAGAAGGAGGCCAGCAGGAGGAGCATCATGAGTATACATTTGGGAGCAAAATTGGGAGATATCGCAGAACGTGTGCTGCTGCCCGGCGATCCGCTTCGGGCAAAGTTTGTAGCAGAGAACTTTTTGGAGAATGTCCATTGCTACAACGAAGTGAGAGGCATGTATGGGTATACCGGGCTTTATAAAGGGGTTCCGGTGTCGGTCCAAGGCACGGGAATGGGCAACCCTACGATGAGTATTTATGCGACAGAGCTGATTCAGGATTACGGTGTCAAAAAGCTGATCCGTATCGGTACATGCGGCGCCATGCAAAAGGAGCTTCAGGTCCGCGATATCGTGCTGGCCCAAGCCGTATCTTCAGACAGCAATATGATGGAGAAAATATTTTATGGCTGCAATTACGCTCCTACAGCCGACTATGGGATGTTAAGCAAGGCCCATCAACTGGCTCAGGAGAAAAGCGTCAATGTCTTTGTCGGCAATATATATAATTCGGATGAATTCTACCGAGAAACGCTGGATCGTCTTCATAAATTCATGGATTTCGGTGTGCTCGCGGTCGAGATGGAAAGTGCGGCGCTGTACACGCTGGCCGCTAAGTATGGTGTGAAGGCCCTGTCCATCTTAACGGTAGGCAGCCATCTGCTGACCAATGAACGCTCCTCTCATCAACAAAGCGAGAAGTCGTTCCATGACATGGTGGAAGTGGCGCTCCATACGATCTTAGCTGACGAATAGTCTTGAAGAGGATGTTCAAAAAGCCAACTTTTTGAACAAGCACTTTTAATGGTTTTCTTTTATGCCAAATATGCTCCTAGGGGGAAAAAGCGATGGGAATCAAACGCGGACTGAAATATGATTTTTCATTGTTGGCCATTTTATTAATTCCGATCGGTATCGCAATCAACTTTGTCGGTGCGCAAATTGTGCTCCTGCTCAAGCTGCCGATCTTCCTGAACACCATCGGAACGATTCTGACCGCTATGATTGGCGGTCCTTGGGTTGGTATGATTACGGGCGCAAGCACCAATCTCGTAGTCGGAATAACGAACCCGGTCTCGTTCGCATTTACACCTGTACAAATGGCCGTCGGTCTGGTAGTCGGCGTACTGGCCATGAAAGGGATGTATACGAAGCTGTGGAAAGTCATCCTGGCTTCATTAGTCGTCGTACTGACCGTACTGATCGTTGCATCTCCGATCCAGGTGCTGATGTTCGGCGGTGCAACCGGCAACTCCTCAGATGCCTTGGTCGCTACATTCCTGGCTTCCGGACAACAGATATGGACAGCCGTATTCTCAACCAAAATTGTATTGGAAAGCGTCGATAAAATTCTCACCAATCTCATTGCCTTTGCCATTGTGATGAAGATGTCCCCGAGATACTTGTCCAAGCTGAATTACGGCGCGATATTCATCAAAAAGAAATGACGTATAGCCAGTAATGGTTGCGCTCTTTAGAAGGAGGGGTTCTTGTGAATAATGAACGGTCCATGTTAAGCCGTCTTTATCCAACAACCAAGTTTTTCATTACCATCGCTTTATGTTTGGCCGCCTTTATCGTACCCGGCTACGGGTTCAGCTACGCCGTTCTGCCGATCTGCATGGTGCTGGCCTACTTTGCCGGCAGCTTCAAGGAATTTTCCAATCTGGCGGTCAAGGCACTGCTCATGATTGTTGTGTTCATCTTTATTCTGCAATGCTTCTTCTATCCCGGCAAAGACATTATGTGGAGCTGGAGCATCTTCTCCATCAAGCGGGAAGGTCTGGAGTTTGCCCTGTTCCTGACATCCAAAATCGTGGCGGTAGCATCGGCGTTCATTCTGTTCTTCCGCATCACCAAGGTCAAGGACTTGGTCTATTCTCTGGAACAAGTCGGCCTGCCGTCCAAAGTAACTTATGTGATCTTGTCCACGCTACAGCTTATTCCGGAGATGAAAAAGCTAACCCATGTCATCATGGATGCGCAAAAAACGAGAGGCGTCGAAACCGAAGGCAAGCTGTTTGTCCGCATGAAGGCTTTCATACCAACGCTTAGTCCGCTTATTCTCGGATCGGTGGCAAGCACGGAGGAACGGGTATTAACGCTGGAATCGAGAGCTTTCTCAGCCAAAGTGAAGAAAAGCAGCATCTACAAGCTGGAGAAAACAAAGGCTGACCGGCTGGTTCAAATTCTGCTGCTTGTCCTGCTTGTTATTCTAATCGTCTGGAGAGTTGCGCTATGAGTATTATAACGATCAAGAATTTATCCTACCAATACCCCATTAGCGAGACTGATGCGCTTAAAGACGTGAATGTAACGATCGAGAAAGGCAAGCTGTATGCGCTGGTTGGCGCCAACGGAGGCGGAAAAACAACCCTGTGCAACGTTATCCGCGGGTTTATCCCCCATTTCTACAAAGGGGATCTGCGCGGCGAGATGCTGATTGAGGGCAAAGATATCCGCGAGTGGGAATTGGGCGAGCTTTCGCAAAAAATCGGCTATGTGTTCCAGAATCCTTTTACCCAAATTAGCGGCGTGAAGGATAACGTGTTCGAAGAGATCGCATTTGGCCTCGAAAATCTGGGCATGGAGCCCGAGCTTATCCGTGAGAAGGTGGCTCAGGTTATTGAGATGCTGGGAATCGGCTATTTGCGGGACAAAAACCCGTTTGAGCTCTCCGGCGGCCAGAAGCAGCGGGTTGCCCTCGCTTCCATTATCGTCATGGAGCCGGATGTGCTGGTCATTGACGAGCCGACCTCCCAGCTTGATCCGAAGGGCACGGAAGAAGTATTCAAGATTATTGAGCTGATGAAGAAGAAAGGAAAAACGATCATTCTCGTCGAGCACAAAATCGAACTGATTGCCGAATATGCCGATTACGTCATCCTGCTGAACGAGGGTGAAGTGGTGATGCAAGGGAACACGAAAGAGATTCTTACCGATGAGCGCGCCCTTTCATTCGGGGCCGCCATCCCTCAATATTCGATGTTCGGCTTGGAAATGCGCAAGCGCGGAATGGATCTCGGTACGATACCGTTAACAGAAAAAGAAGCGATTGAAGCCGTAAAGGCATGGATGAAGAAGGGGGTAAAAGCATGAGCTTCCTCACTTTGACGAACGTATCCTTTGCCTATCCGAACGGGTATAAAGCAGTGGATGGAGTCAACATGACCTTCAATAAAGGCGAGTCGGTTGCCATTGTAGGCCAGAACGGCGCGGGTAAAACAACGACGGTCAAGATGATGAACGGGCTGCTGAAGCCTTCCGAAGGTGACGTCGTCATTGATGGCTGGAATACGCGGGATTATACGACCGCGCAAATATCGAGAAAAGTCGGCTATGTGTTCCAGAACCCGGATGACCAAATCTTTCATAACGATGTGTATAGCGAGATTGAATTCGGCCCCCGCAAGCTGGGTCTGCCAGAGGACCAGGTCAAAGCGAATGTCATGAAAGCGGCGGAGCTGGCAGGTGTCGTTCCATACCTTAAGGACAATCCCTACAACTTGCCTTACTCCATGCGCAAATTCGTCACGATTGCCTCCGTCATTGCGATGGATTCCAGTGTCATCATTCTGGATGAACCGACAGCAGGCCAGGATATTCCGGCTATGGAGCGGCTGTCTCATCTCATTGAGACCTTAAAAGAAGAAGGTAAAACCATTATCACGATTACGCATGATATGGAATTTGTCGTGAACAACTTCCAGCGGGTCATCGTCATGGCGAACCGCCAGGTCATTGCGGATGACGACAAGAGGGCCATCTTCTGGAATCTGGATGTATTGGAGCAGGCGATGCTGAAGCAGCCGCATATTAGCAAACTCTGCTACTCCCTGGGTATCGGCAGCAACATCCTGGCGATACCGGAGCTTGCGGACGAGCTTGCCAAGCATAAGTGAGGGAATAAGGGAGTGACGATATGGAGCAGGTAAAGCACATCCTGTTGGATGTGGATACTGGTGTGGATGATGCCCTGGCGCTCATCTTTGCCGTTAAATCCAATAAGCTGCACATAGAAGGCATTACAACGGTATTTGGCAATGTGGATGTGAAGCAGGCGACGGAGAATACGCTCCGGGTGCTGGAATTGGCACAGCCTCGCTATGAGATTCCGGTTGCCATGGGGGCGAATGCTCCTTTGTTTCGTCCCCGCCGTGAGAATGTAACCGCCATTCATGGAGCAAACGGCCTTGCCGGATACGAGCTGCCTGAATCAAGCCAGTTGCCAGTGGACGAGCGGGCATCCGATTTCATCGTGCGAAAGGTGCGGGAACAGGCGCATGACATTACACTGGTATTCACCGGCAGGCTGACTAATCTGGCAGTCGCGCTTGCCAAAGATCCGTCGATTGCGCAGAAGGCGAAGCTGGTGCTGATGGGAGGCGCCATCAAGGTGCCAGGGAATACGACGCCAGTGTCCGAGGCTAACATCCACGGCGATCCTGAAGCGGCGCACCGGGTGTTCGAATCCGGGATTACGATTACGATGGTAGGCCTGGACGTGACCGGGAAGGCCAAATTCGGCGAAGCTCATTTTCATGAACTCATGAACGGCTTTAGGGATCAACAGGCAGAATTAAGAGCATTCTTGCAGCATATCTTCACATTCAGCTTTGAGGCAAGCGAGCGCTTGAACGAGGGCAAAAACCGGCTGATGCATGATCCTCTGGCACTGGCTGTCGTCGAGGATGCTTCCCTTGTAGAGATGGAGGATTATTACGTCTATATAGAGACAAAGGGTCAGCTATCCTCCGGTGCGACGCTGGTCGACTTCAGACGGCCGCCGTCACGGACCAATGCCTCCGTATGTATGCATGTCCGTGAAGAGGCATTCCTGCAGCATTACATTCGCACGGTGCTGTCATAACCGTCAGACGAAGGAGGAGCATGATTGATGCACCGAATATTATTGGATGTAGATACAGGGGTTGACGATGCGCTGGCGATTGCCTACGCTGTCCGTTCACAGGCTCTGGATGTTATCGGGATCACAACCTGCTTCGGAAACGTACCGGTGGACCACGCGACACGCAATACGCTCCATGTGCTGGAGCGGCTAGGAGCAACCGGGATTCCTGTCGCAATGGGGGAAGCCGCCCCATTGTTCCATCCCTCTAAGAAGGATTATCCCGCCCAGTTTCATGGTGAGAATGGGCTTGGCGACCTGACATTCCCCGATCCGGCAGGCAAGCCGGTGTCAACTTCCGCGGCGGCCTTTATGGTAGATCAGATTAGGCGATACCCCAAGCAGGTGACGCTCATCTGTGTCGGCCCATTAACCAATCTGGCTGCTGCCATTCTGCAAGCGCCGGAGATTACTACACTGGTGCGGCAGGTTATCGTAATGGGCGGAGCTGTGGAGGTGGCGGGAAACCGCCGGATGCATGCGGAGGCGAATGTATATTCCGACCCGGAAGCGGCTCAGCTCGTCTTCCAATCCGGAGCTCCGATTACGCTGGTCGGACTGGATGTCACCATGCAGACTGAGCTCAGGCTAGAGGATATTCAGCAGTGGAGAGAGCTGGATTCGGACCTTACCCGCTTCCTGGCTGACATTACCTCCTACTATATCGAAGGCTACCGGGAAGCCTATGGCGATCGGACAGGCTGTGCCCTGCATGATCCGCTGGCGGTAGCTGTTGCGATCGACCCGAGCCTGGTCGAGGTGCAGCCAATGGTTCTCCAGGTAGACCTCGAGGGTGTCCACTCCTATGGCAGAACCATTGCCGATCTGCGTCCGCGCTGTACGGACAAGCCGAACGTCAACGTCTGCACCCGTGTCGACGCCAAGCGGTTTCAGGATCATTTTATGAAGACATTCATGACATAAACAGCAGCAAAAAGGAGTGAACGCAAGGTGCGTTCACTCCTTTCATGTAACTAGCCGGACAGTCGAGTCCGTGTGTCATAACAAAGGGCAGTTCCAGATCGCTGGCGATCTGGAACTGCCCTTTCATTCAATCATTAGTGTTGCGTGGCAACCCTATTTCACCTTTTGAGGCGATTTCGAGCATTTAACGTTTCTCAGCACAACTATTTTCGAGTTCTTCCACTTTTGCTGCCATTAGTGGTGTGTAGCAACCCTATTTCACTTTTTGAGACACATTCTTTATCGTATAAGGCTACGCGCTGCAGCACTTCTTATATTTCTTGCCGCTGCCGCAGTAGCAAGCATCATTGCGTCCAATCTTGACTGGGTTCAAATGTTGGCGTACTGCTGCTTTCGCAGGGCGCGCCGCCTCGCTCAATTCAGCCGCAGTGTAGCCGCCATTGGACCACACTCTTGTATGCTGGGCTGCTTCTGTTACCAGGCTGACGAACTTTTTGGCCTGATTGAGATCCTGGAACGAGATTCCTCTATCCGTAAGCTCATTCAGCACCTCATCCATCCCGCTCTCCCAAGAGACCATAAGCTGGATATTACTCATTACCAAATTCGCAATTCCTTCCCTCTGCTCAAGCTCCTTCTGAATAAACAGCTTCAGCATGTGCAGCTGAGAGGTCATCTCATAATATGCAGGATTAGCGTACTTCAGAAACTCCTCTTGGCTTGGCACATAATGAGGTTTATCCTTTATCTTCGCCAGCAACTCTTCGAGCTCGGAGATTCTTCCATCCTCATAATACGTATCAACCAGATAGCCGTTCTTATGCCACACGAATGGCTGCTCCCTGTTGCTGTGAAACTTATTAACTGTACGTAGAGCTTGACGCGTAATCGAATCGGCCTGATGCGAATTATAAATTTCCACAACCCGCTCTGGTTTGCAAGCGCCGTATAGATGAACAGAAGCACTCATGTAGTCCAGCACCTGCTGCTCGTAAGCCCTTGTCTGGTTCACATGCGCCCAATCCAGCTTCTGCAGCGCTTCTTTCACTTCAAGCGGTATAAAATAACCATACTGCCCTTCCTGCATGACACAGACCAGGACACCTTTATCAATAAGATACCCGAATTTGACAGGTACGAATTCGCTTATGAGCACAGCTTCCGACTTCAGCAGCTCCTGATAAAAGCTAAACTCGTCGTTATGCATAAGCAGAAGCATATCCTGCAATGACTCCGGCTGAACAATTGCTTCAGTTAATGCAGATACCAGGTCCGCCTTGTTCAATTTGGAGCGGCCAACAATAGCGTTGGCGCTTGCTTTCTGCATAAGACTGTCTTTTTTCTGCTGCATGAATACATCATTTAATCCCAATCCCGTTACAGATTCCAATACATAATCACGGTTCTTTGCTATGTTTTGTTCCTTGTTCACGATAGTAATATTCCTCTCCATCTCTTGCAAAAAATTAACGGCCGTACCTTGCCCTCCTGACTACTATACCACTACCTTCGCCGAAATGCTTCTTCCCTGAAAATTATTAATCGTTTTAATTTTCGCATATTTCCACTGAAAGATTCGGTTAAATCTCCCTATTCATCTATCCATACCCTATCTATTAGCTTCTGAATACCATGTACTATTCGCTAGTAGAAAGGGGGACTGAAGCATGGATGAATTTGATCTTGATGATATTGATGAAATTGAAAGAATTGAAATCGAACGCCTTAGCGAAGCCGAAAAACTCCGTCTGCTCCGCAGACTAAGACGACTGTTAAGACGCCTTCTCAGACGTCTTCGCAGACTCATCCGCCGCGGCGCTAACCGCCGTGAAATCCGTAGATTGAGACGCCTCATTAGACGCATCCGCCGCCTTATCCGCCGATTGGAAAACCGAGGTTAATGCAAGAATAAACCTGTAAGCTAGCGAACGCCTGTCTTACAGGTTTAATTTCAGATCAGCCACATCAATAATGAGCAACAAATTTGGAGGATAACAGGACAACCGTCTGCTTTTCCATGGAGCTTTTCTTATTGACTTCGTCAAGTAAGAAAACTCCTTATTAACGCGGAATAAAATCAATGAATTACCCTATTAATCTATCTATACCATCTCAAATTTATTGAATAGAATGTACTATTCTTGCAGAGAGGGGGATGGTCATGAGCAAAAAAGTAGAGATCAGCAACCGCTTTGATGATGAAGATGACTTCGATGACTTCGATTTTGAAGACTTTAACGACTTCGATGAGGATCGTAATGGAGGCCGCAATGGAGGCCGCGACAGACGCCGTCAACTCCGCAGACTGAGACGCTTGTTAAGACGCCTTCTCAGACGTCTTCGCAGACTCATTCGCCGTGGCGCTGACCGCCGTGAAATCCGCAGATTAAGACGCCTTATCAGACGTATCCGCAGACTCATTCGCAGACTTGAAGATCGAGGCTAATTCAAGAGAAACCTGTAAGACGGCAGACGCCTCTCTTACAGGTTTTTTGTATCTTGGACCGGGCAAATCAATAACAGAAACCCAAATTCCCCAAGCTTCAGGACATCCGTCTGCTTTTCCATGGAGCTTTTCTTATTGACTTCGTCAAGTAAGAAAACTCCTTATAAACGCGGAATTAAATCAATGAATCTCCCTATCAATCTATCTATACCAATTTAAATCTACTGAATAGAATGAACTATTCTTGCAGAGAGGGAGATGGAGATGAGCAAAAAAGTAGAGATTAGCAACCGCTTTGATGATGATGATTTCGACGATTTTAATGATTTCGATGATTTTGATTTTGATGATTTTGATTTTGATGGTTTTGATCGCTTTGATCGCTTTGATCGCTTTGATCGCTGTGATCGCTTCGAACGCGACCGTGATTGCGGTGACGGACGGGGACGCAATCGCAGAAACCGCAGAATCAGACGTCTGATCAGACGTCTACGCATTCGCCTGCGCCGTTTAATTCGCCGCGGCGGCAATCGCGATGAAATCCGCAGACTGAGACGCCTCATTAGACGCCTTCGCAGACTTATTCGCGAAATCTAATTCGTTAGTTTTATCCGTTTGTAGAAGGCAATCCTCTGTCACAAAGGTACCGCGCAACCTGACCCGTAAAATGGACGAGCGTCCATTTTGCGGGTTTTACAATTATAGCAGCTAAATTAATCATCCATTAACAAACGGCATTTATACTTAGCATCATGAAGCACTTATTCTATCTCGAAAGAAAGGAACTCATCTTATGGGAATTCATACGTATTTTCAATCACTGACCGATCTAGAGCGTATCATTCGTTGCCCAGGCAAATTCAAATTTCAGGAGCATAGCGTATCCGCTCATTCATGGAAGGTCGTACAATACGCGAAGACATTGGCGGACATTGAAGAAAGCAATGGCGTCACCGTCAACTGGAAGAAGCTGTACGAGATTACAAGCAGTCATGATTACGGCGAAATCTTTATTGGTGATATTAAAACACCCGTTAAACATTATTCATTAGAGCTTCGCTCTATGCTGCAGCAAGTCGAGGAAGGCATGGTCGCGCACTTCATCGATGAACATATACCAGAGGAGTTCAAGCCGATCTTCCGCCGTCAGCTTCGTGAAGGCAAGGATGACTCCATCGAAGGCCAGATTCTCGAAGTAGCCGATAAGCTTGACCAAATCTATGAGGCGTTCGCAGAGCTGCAACGAGGCAATACCGAGAAGGAATTTATCGTCATGTACCGGAGCGCATTAATTAAGATTAAAGGCATTAACTTACACTGCGTCACCTATTTTCTCCAGCACATCCTGCCTGACATGGTTAGCGAAGGCGCAAGATCCCCCATTGATATCGCGAAAATCACAAGTGAAGCTCTGGCATCATAACATATGCTCCAGCACAGAGCCGTTTGTACGCGATCATCCCACTCACGACCTCTCGCACCCCTTTATCGCTACCCTATATCATGCAACCTGAATAAACCCTCAAAGCCCTTCCTACGCACAGCAATTCCTCTCCTTATTCCACGTAACGATTTCTCGCTGCACCAAGGCCCACTATCCCGAGCAAGACCGATGCAGCAACCAAAATCATCAAAGGAGCCTTCCAGCTTTGGGTGGCGTCATGCAGGTATCCAAATAGCGCCGGGCCCGTTGCGGCGAGCAAATACCCTACTGATTGCGCCATACCAGACAGCTCAGCCGCTTGCCTGGAGGTCTTGGTGCGTAAGCCCAAAAACATCATGGACAAGCTGAATGCAAAACCCACGCCCATTCCGAGCAAGATAATCCAAGCAATCAGCAGATTAGAGCTTCCATACAGCAAACCAAGCGTTCCCGACAATAAAAGAATGGACGTAATGACAACCAAATAACGCTGGTTAGACATGCGAGCTGCCATGACAGGTACGATAAATGTAAAAGGAAGCACAGCCAGTTGCATCATAGACAGCAGCCAGCCGGATTGATCGGAGCTCACGCCTTGCAGGCGGAGCATATCAGGAAGCCATGCAATCAGCACATAGAACAACATAGACTGAATGCCCATGTACAGAGTGATTTGCCATGCAAGCGGGGATCGCCATACATTCACCCGGCGCTCGCTTTCCGAACTCACCGAAGCCATTACCGCCCGGCGGGAGCGAAGCTGCGGCAGCCACACCAATAGAGCGATGAAGCTTAAGATCCCCCATATGCCGAGCGCACCCTTCCATCCCAATCCTGCGCCCACCGCAAGCGGTACACTGATGCCTGAAGCAATAGCTCCGCACAAATTCATGGAGATGGAGTATACACCCGTCATGAAGCCCAGCCGATCGGGAAAATCACGCTTAATCAATCCCGGCAGCAGTACATTGCACACCGCGATGGCCAGTCCCAATATGGCTGTACCCCCGAATAAAGCGGCTGTGCCGGATGTAGAACGCAGTACAATGCCGATGAACAAAAATATAATCGCAACGAGCAAAACTCGCTCCATGCCATATCGTCCTCCAAGCCGAGGCACGAACGGGGACAGTAGTGCAAATGCCAGCAATGGCAGTGTCGTGATCATTCCGGCCCAAGTGCCGGTCAATTGCAATTCCCCTCGAATGAGCTCCGACAACGGACCTACCGATGTTAAGGGCGCCCTCATATTCATCGCGATAAAGACGATCCCAGCAATAAGTAAAAAAGCTGCCGAAGGACGGCCAAAGGTGCTTTGTTTCTCCGTATGCTCTTGCATTCGCTCTGTTGCATTCATGTTGACTTCCTCCTATTGTATCTCACCATTCATTAGAGAAGACTGATCATTTATATATTATATTATACTTATTATTTTATATTGTACATCATAATATACAAGATGCTTTTTGTCCACTTCCGTATTCTGCCTCCATTCTGCATAACTAAACGCAATTGCTGAAACACAAAAAAGCCTCAACCCATGCGGATTGAGGGATTCAATCGTATATTTATTGCTCGAAAGCTGCACATTAGTTGTATCTCAAAATGAGGTGCAGTACGGCAAGCTCATCACTCGGATTCGTATAGGAATGTGGCTCGTCTGCACGAAAGCTGATGGAATCATAGGCATTCAGCGTATATGTCTCATCATTCACGTTGATCTCGATCTTACCGGACATCACTGTAGCAATCTCCGTCGTGTGCGGATGATGCATCTCCGGATAATAAGAGCTGTTCGGCTGCAAATACGCCCGGCACATCTCGACATCCTGGCTGCTCTGCTGAAAGATCGGTTCGATCAGCCAAGCTTCGCCGTCGCCCGCTATTCTGAGTCCTTCTCCCGCACGCGATACTTGAACGCCGCTTTGATCGAAGAAGAGCGCCATCAGAGGAACCGAGAGGCTCTTGGATATTTTCCACAGCATGCCTATGGTTGGGTTCGTATCTCCCCGCTCAATATTGCCAAGGGTCAGCTTGCTGACACCCGACACATGCGCCAGCTCCTCCAGGCTCAGCCCCTTGTCCTTTCGCAGCTTCTTGAGGGCGGAGCCCACTTGCAGCACGACTTGTTTCGGGTCATCGATCTCCATTGGTTGCAGTCCCCCCATTTTGCGTCTTCAGTCCGTAATCATCACTTTCCCTATTATAATGGAACGTCTATCATAAGCAAATTATTGTGCGCCGTTGTATCTGCTGCAGCAAAAAGCTGACTCCGGTGCAAACCGGAATCAGCTTGAGCATTACGCATTACCTATAACCGCTGAGCAGGAGAATAAACCGCTGTTGGCAGTCTCCTTTAGCCGAAATCCCTATCCCAGCTTCTGACCGCAATTCGGACAGAAGTTCGCACCTTCCGTTTTGGTTCCGCAATTCGGACAGAAGTTCGGCTTGGCGCCGTCTTGGGAAGCTGGCTTGCTTGCTGGCGGCTGCTGTCCGCTTGACTGTTGCTGTCCCGCAGGCTGTTGCTGACCAGAGCCTGGAGCAGGCTGCCCGGCGTTACCCCCGCTATTTTGATTCTGGCCCATGTTCTGCATCATCTCTTTGGCGATATTCATGCCCATCATCATGCTCGCCATATCAGCTGCAGCGCCGCCGCCCTGCATTTTGCCCGAAGCCATACCGTCCACCATCGACACCTGCTGGTAACGCTGCATATCGCCGATCATGCTGTGGGAAGCCGTCTTCGTAATCATTTGCTGAATTTCTGGCGGGTAGTTAAAGCTCATTACCTGGAAGCCTGTAATGCTAATGCCGCTTGCCAGCAACTCCATGTCCAGATCTTCCTTAATCCCTCTGGAGATCGCATGGGCATTCGCTTGCAGATTGAACATATCCTTGCCTTCGGTGCTGATCCACTTCATCAGCAGCTGATCCAGCACTGACACGATTCTCAGGCGTACATCCTCCACCAGATAGCTCTCTCGTACACCCGCGATTTTATCAATAAACGTCACATAATCCTTGACCTTGAATACAAAGGTGCCGTTCGCGCGAATCGGCAATCCTCCCGGAAGCTGCGGCGTTGGAATCAGAATCGGATTTTGCGTTCCCCATCTGACGGTGAATTCCTTCGTGTTGACGAAGACGACTTCCACCCGCATGCCGCTGTTGAAGCCAAATTTAAAGCCCTTCAGCGTAGAGAGAAACGGGATGATTTGCGAATCAACCGCGTATTCCCCTTCATCCTGGAAGATGCCCTCAATCTTCCCGTTATGGACGAAGATCGCGTCTTGTCCGGGACGAATGATCAGCTTGCTTCCTTTCTTGATCTCGTTGTTGCTCCACTTCCAAAATATCATGTCATCGCGGAACTCTTCCCATTCCACAACGTTAGCGAATTGATTTCTGAAAAATGACATAAGACTCCTCAGTCCTTTCTAGGTTAAAATGATCCTCTGCTGCCGCTGTGCGAGTGGCCCCCCGAGGTCCGTCCCCCGCCACCACCACCGCCGCTGGTATTGGTTGGTTTCGGTATCCGCTTCTTCGTAACCGTCGTGCTCAGGTAGTTGTCATGCTTGTTGATAATGCCTGAGGTTCCGGCATTCGCATAGGTTCCTGCATTCACGGTTACACGCCCGCCTGCATTCGCTCTCATTCCCCATACGATGAAAAAGGCGACGAAGAAGGCGACCGCCAGCTGGAACCAGCCATTAAATACAATGTTATCCGGGTTAACACCCGGCTTAAACCCCATATAGCGGTTTGCAGTACTTATATAATCGGAAAATGCTGAGTAATAATAGCCGCCTGACAAATTCGACGTGATTTTGTTGCGGATTTTGTCCAGTCTGCCGTCATCCAGAAGCGTCTTCGCTTTGTAGAAGCCGGCAAGATACACTTCCCTATTCTTCATATCCATAGTCAGAATGACCGCGTTGCCATGAGGCTTGTCATAACCCAGCTTCTTGTTGTCATAGAAATCCTGAGTCAGCTTCACCACATCGACGTTCTTCTCGTTATTCGTGGTATAAATGATGAAGTCCGTTTCCCGTAATTCGGCATAACTCGCTGCAGCATTTTCGAGCAATTGTATTTCGTCCAAATCCAGCAGCTTGGCTTCGTCATAGATCATGCGCTTCGGTTCAGCGGCATAGACGGTGGACGACGACAAGAGCGGCGAGACGAATACGGCAAGCATGACAAGGAGCAACACAGCTCCTATCCATCGTTTCCCTTTCTTCACCAGAAACCGCCTCCCATCGCCATGGAGACACACTTCACGGAAATCAGAGAAGCCAGGAAGATTCCCGAGAACCACATGAACATCTTGCCTTTGCTGATTGGCGGGCGGCCAACCACTTTGCCAGTCTGACCGTTCATCGCAAACGTGTATTTCGTCCGATTGTGATCATAGTGGAACACCCATACCGGCAGCAGCACATGCTCCGCTTTGCGCGCCGTCGTATCAATTTCCTTGCTCTTATAGGTTAACGTATGGTATTGCGACATGGTTGAGCGTACATAGGAATCAATAAAACCGTCAACCTTATGCTGAGCTCTCGGCATCAGCTGATTGTCATCGTAATTGTATTTTTCCGCGATGTATCCGGCGAGGTAAGGCGTCTTGAAGTTCTTTAGCTGGTCGTATGGGAACGGCTCCAGCTTATCCATCAGCTCGTCGTTCATCTTCTCCGACGCGTCCACAGGCACCTTTACATAATCCAGGGTAATATCTCGGTATACGTCAAAATGCTGCGTCTCGGTATAAATATAGTCGCCACGAGTGTAAGATCTCACTCTCGTGCCATGCGCCCGCACCTCAACGTCGCTGTGCAAATCATACAGCCAGAACGGGACATATAAGCCCGTAATGCCTTTGATCCGATTCGCCCGCATGAAGCTGCCTGGTGTCAGCCGCCCGTTCTTGCACCATTTCTTGAACGCCTTCTGCGCCTGATCTTTGCTAATCGCAAATGGGATGACCTGCGACGGGGCGAATTTGCCTGCCATCCGGTCGATCAGTACGACGCTTGAATTACAAAAGCTGCACATCGTTGCCGTTGTCTCCGGCTCGGTCACGATGACTGCGCCGCAGCTATTGCATTGGTATTCCTTCATCTCGCCTTGGCCGAATACAGAAGGGCGCGGAGCGTCCGTGTAGTGCTCGATATTGTCCTTTCTTCCGCAGCTCCCGCAGGACAGCATGCCCGATGCGCTGTCAAACGTCATTTCCCCGCCGCAATTCGGGCATTTGTAGTCGACTACTGCCAATTCCCTCACCTGCCTGATGTCATGATCTTCAATCTCGATTGTTCAGCTTATTCTTAAGCTCAGCCAGCTCATCTGCAGGGCTTTCTGCTTGCTTTCTCTCCAGCTCGGCAAATCGCTCGTCCAGATCACTGCTTTCATCCTTTTGCAGCTCCGCAATCGCGAGCGCTTCGTAATACGCTTGCTCCGCTTTCTCCTCCAGCGCGCCTAATGCCGCCCCGTTCATCTTCTGCCCGGATTGTGAAGCGGCCAGCTTCCCCTTCGCTTCTAGCACACGCGCTTCGAGCGCTCCGACGTCGGCTGACAGTTTGTCCTGCAGCTGTCTCATTCGCTTCACATTGACCGCTGACTGGTCGTATGCGGATTGCAAGGATATCTCCTTCTTCGCCTCTGCTGCCTTCAGCTCAAGGAACCGCAGTGCTTCATCATCCCTGCCATCCTGCACCATCTTCTCCGCATAGCGCTGCAGCTTCCGAAACTCGGCTTGGCATTCGTCCAGCTCTCTTCTGGCTCTGCTTTCATCCGCCAGCATCGAAGCCATCTCGGCTTTTATTTTGCCCAAATCCGAATTCAGGTCCCTCATATATTCGTTCAATGCCTTCACCGGATCATCCGACCGGTTCAGACTGGCATTCACGTTACTCGACATAATTGTTTTAAATCTGGACAGGATGCCCATAGACGAATCCCTCCTTCAAATTTCTTATCCCTTGTTCTAATAGTACCTGATTTATGGTCAAAAGGATTCACTTTTCTCATTACTTCTAGCTTATGGAAGCTTGATTCTTTATCGAACAAAATTATTTTTTACAAAAAAATTAGTCTTATAAAGGCCAAATATTAATTACGCAGCAGCAAAAATGTTCACATATTCAGCTTGTATGCTAAGTATAATGGAACGCAGAAGGGTTTTCACAACCAAACAGAACGCTGGCCAGCATTCAACCACCCAAAGATGAACTCCTTCTACAATCCTCCAATCTGAAAGGACGATGAATGAAATTGAAAAAGGTAGCCATCCTTCTCACCACTGTTATTATGCTTTTCATGACTTCTGCTATCGCGAGCGCCTCCGTTCCGCTTAATCACACGGATACGGTAACGGGCCAAGGTACGCTAATCATCACGGGCAGTGCCTACTTCAGCGGCTCTCCTGCCGCGGGGGTCATCTTTGCTAATGTCTATCGTGTAACCGGCGGGACGGAAGTGCTGGTCGAAAGCAGCCGTTCGAATATTTTCTCGAATCCGAATGTCGTCAGCTACACGATTAACTTCAATACGAATTTCACGCAAGGCACCTATATTATCCGTTATTCACATAGCGGATCGCTTACTGATTTAACGACATATGCACGTTTCATTTAATACTTAAATAAAGAAGAAACCGTCAGTCGTATGATCTGCATCCCTTTTCGGTGGTGCAATCATCGTTCTGACGGTTTCTTTGCGTTGTACGAGCGATTAAGCCCAATTCCCTTTCCGGAAGACAGGCTCGATGGTGCCGTCCGGCAGCTCTCCATCGATATCAAGGTCTGCGCAGCCGATCATGAAATCCACATGCGTGAGGCTGACGTTCGCCCCGCGCTCCACCAGCTGTTCATTGGACAGCTTCGTGCCGCCCTCCAGGTTGACCGGATAAGCGCTGCCCAGCGCAAAGTGGCAGGAAGCATTCTCATCGATGCCTGTGTTGTAGAACACTCGGTTCATATTCGAAATCGGGGAATTATGTGGCACTAAGGCAATTTCTCCAAGGTAAGCTGCGCCTTCATCCGTCTCCAGCAGCGAAGTCAAATGCTCTTTACCCGACTCAGCATCATACGCCACGACCTTGCCATCCTTGAACGTGAAAGTAATCCCATCCACCAGACGGCCATTCAAATTAAGCGGCAGCGTGCTCTTCACCGTTCCGTTCACGCCCATGCGATGAGGCATGGTATATACTTCTTCAGTCGGCATATTGGCGACGAAATAGACGCCTTTCTCATTCTCTCCGCCGCCGCCGCGCCAAATATGGCCTTCCGGCAGCTCCACACGGATATCTGTACCAGGTGCGCGGTAATGGAGGCTCTTGTACCTTTTCTCATTCAGACGGTTCTGGCTCTTCTTCAATTGCGCAATATGATCGCGCCAAGCGGCGACCGGATGCTCTGTATTGACACGGGCCATGCGGAATACGGCTTCCCACATCGCATCCACACGCTGATCCTCTGGCAGATCGGCGAATACTTTGTTCGCCCATGCCCGGGTAGGCGCTTTGATCAGCGACCAGCTGATCTTGCTGTTGCGCGTATACGTCGAGTACTCCTTGCGCGCAACGGCAGCCGCCTTGACCGCTCTCGATACTTTGGAGGAATCGATGCCTTGGAACAGCTCCGGATTCGGCACTTTAATATGTAGAATGGCTCCGCCCTCTTCGGCAAAGTGCACCATGCTGTCCGCCTGCCACTGCGGGTAGTAGTCGAAGGAGTCATCCGATGCGTGCTCATACCGCGCGCGGGTAACGGCATCATCGTCCCATTCTACGATGACGTATTTGGCTCCCGCCTCATACGCCTTGGCGACGATCAATCGCGTAAGCTCAGCCGTCTCAATCGGGGCATGCACGATCAGCACCTGTCCCGCCTGAATATTCACGCCAACTCTTACGACCAGCTCAGCATATTTATTTAATTGTTGTTCGAATGTATCCATTGTTATTCCCCTTCCATCTGTTCCCTTGCTCTACGGTGTCTTTGCTTAACATTCTCAAAAAAAAGCTGTATAACTAGCATACCAAATGCCCACTGTGATTGCATCTGTGCAGGAAATGGACGGGTTTGACAACGGCTGGAAGGGTGCTCTAGCATGAGGGTATAACTTGTTCGCTTATCTGGAGAAGGAGTGAAGAGAAATGGACACCAAAAACATCTCGTGGAATCAAGGGACATGGACGGTCAAACCCGTATCCGTCAGCGTCGAAGCAGGCTGCCTGATAGCTGTAGCCGAGAAAGGGAGCGACTATTGGGAGAAAACGCTGTATGAGTTCCAGCACCGCAACGGCCATGCGCTGCTTGCTCCCTGGGAGGACAGCCATGCGATTGAAGTAACTTTTCGGCTCGATTCGTTCACCGAGCTGTATGATCAGGCTGGTCTGATGCTGTGGCATGACCAGGAGCATTGGATTAAAGCTGGAGTCGAGCTGAACGATGGCGTCCCACACCTGGCCGTCGTCGTCACGGACAGCTATTCGGACTGGTCGCTGGCTCCTGTACCGGAGTGGGCAGGACAAGAAGTGACCATTCGCGCTTCCCGTATGAAGGATGCCGTTATTCTGCGGGCCCGCTCCGGCTCCGAAGACTGGCGAACGGTCCGCGTAGCCCGCTTCCCTTACCCTACAAGCAAGCAAGCCGGACCTTTCTTCTGCGCCCCTACCCGCTCGGGACTAGAGGTCGCCTTCACCCGCTGGGTGATGACTACACCTGATGCGGAACTGCATACGGATCCTCCAATATTGAAATAAAAAGCTAGGAAACCCTGGTATTCATAGGAGCCAGAGGTGAATCCGTCCAGACAGAAGGTAAATGTATATATAACTGCGATCTTCAGCACATGATGAATCAAGCAGGTTTTTTGGCACCTCTAGGCTTGCAACTGCCTCGCGGCTCGGATTGATCGCTCTAAGCCGTGTTTCCAGGCTTGCAGTTACTCATCAACGGAGGAACTGCCACATCTCGCTAGCTGAAGGAGTTTGGGACCTAACCCAGACGAATAACACGGTTATGTATCATAAGCCCACTCACTGGATACTACACAGCAGAGTGCTTACAATAGGAATGAAAGGTGGATACAACATGACCTCTTCCCGTATAAACAAGCTTCAAACCTATATGAATACAAACAATCTTGATGCCATGCTGATCACATCGCCAAGGCATGTCTATTATTTGACCGGCTTCGCTACGAATCCTCACGAGAGATTCCTCGGGCTGCTCCTGCCTAAAGGAGCGGAACCAATCCTGCTCGTGCCGGCGCTCGATTACGAAGCCGCACACGCGGCCTCCTCCGTAACGAACATCCATACGCATAGCGATACGGACAATGCGTATGAAATTCTAGGTAAGCTTATGCCTTCCGGTATCCGCCATCTAGGCGTGGAGAAAGAAGATCTAAGCGTCCTTCGCTTCGAGGCGATCAGCGAAGCCGTCGGCGTGACGAGCTTTAGCGATATCGGATTGCCGCTTAGAGAGATGAGGGCCATTAAGACGCCGGATGAAGTGGCGCGCATGAAGCATGCTATTCGAATCGTCGAAGATGTGCTGAGTGCAGGCGTTGCCAAAGTAAAACCAGGTGTTACCGAGATTGAGCTGGTAGCAGAGTTGGAATTCCAAATGAAGAGGCTCGGAGCGCAGGGCCCTTCGTTCGATACGATGGTTTTGGCCGGTATGAAGTCGGCATTGCCGCACGGTACCCCAGATAACACGAAAGTAGCCGAAGGGGAGCTTCTCTTGTTCGATCTTGGGGTATATGCAGACGGCTATGCCTCGGACATTACCCGGACATTCGCTGTCGGCGAGATATCCGATGAGTTGAAGAACATATACGGCGCCGTGCTGAATGCCAATCGCCTGGCAATTGAGGCCACACGCCCGGGTGTCACTTTCGGCAGTCTGGACCGCTTGGCTCGCGAATCGATCGAAGCGTCGGGTTACGGCCCTTACTTCAATCATCGGCTCGGCCATGGCCTTGGGATGGATATTCACGAATACCCGTCCATCCATGGCCGGAACGAAGACCTCCTGCGCGCAGGCATGGTCTTCACCATCGAGCCGGGCATCTATGTGCCGGCAGTAGGTGGCGTCAGAATCGAAGACGATGTGCTTGTAATGCCGGACGGCGTGGAGGTACTGACATCCTATCCGAAGCAGCTGACGGTTATTGGATCATAGGCATTTGAGTCATGAGAGCGCCCCGTAAGGTCCATATCGTTGACCTTATGGGGCGGCTCTTGTTTGATCTGGAAAAAGCACATTGGCCAAATGCTGGCTCGGCTTGTATCGGCCTGATGCAGGGTCTATCAAAATTGACGGCATTTCTTTAATACGATGAAGGTAGCAAGCGTTCAAGAACAAGTAAGCGCTATGTTCCAGGATGAATTGTCCTCTACTACTCAAGCTCATTGCGTCTCCATAACCGAATCGTAAGAGACATGCCAAAAAGACACCCCACATGGTGTCTTTTTCATCGTTTGGTGGAGGCAAGCCGTGGCTTGGTAAAGCCACAATTTGCCGCAATATGCTGATCCGGACGTTTTCTAATAGCATCTCATGTGCTGTCTCTTAACGACTCTCTTATTCACAGAAGCTGTACCATACCCTTCTAGCCGTGCAACCCTCCCGTTAAACGAGGACTATGACGATAGGGTCCTACCGGGACCTGAATTAGGCTGGTTAACCCTTGCGAAGTCATGTTGTAGATCTCATCACATAATCGGGCATCAAATCCGAGGAGCGGATGCCCCCCTAACCCGATAGCTGAAGCTGCTAACAGCAAACGCTGTACAAGCATCCCCGCTTCCATCTGTTGGATGCGGTATCCCCTATACCCCATCGTTGTTGTAAGGTGATCCTTGTTCCCTGCTATATGAAAGCAAAGCGGTACTTGGAACAGGTTCACATTATCGGAAGGCATTCCTTGCTGCAATTGGAGCCGATGATCCCCCTGACGTATCAATCGTAAAGCATGAGCAGCGCTGTCATAATGGTAAGCACCTTCTGATATACCGTCAACGTTATACAGACATACGTACAGTGAGACGCGAGATACGGAGTTCTCACGGTCTCTATCCAAATCATTCCAATATCTGAAGGAAGCCGTGGCCTCCTGCAACAGTAAGGCCAGCTGCTCTTGGCTTACCTTGCTCATTATAAAATCACTGTCCGGCGAATAGCGCTTTCGGCTCACTGACGCCAGATCATATAACAACCGCTTCATGCGGGGCAGAGCTATCACTGAATCCTCACAGTGAACATTCTTCTCTTCCCTCATGCGCGGTATCGACGGAAGTGATTCGAATAGGGATGCCTCGTTCATTCTGATTAGCATCGGAAATTCCTTGACCCTCCGGGACCGGACGTAATGGTCGTGCTGAACCGTTGGCAACTCCCGGCTTAATTCGGTAGCGGAGACGGCCTCCTCTCCCTCATTCCAATTGGCAGACCAAGAAATTCCGGGCTCCACCGACAGCGGAATTACCGCATACACGCTTTCCTCTTGCTCGGATACCCCGAGAAGATGATTCACGGCTCGATCAAGAAACTGGAAATGCACCCCCGATGAAAAGCCAAACCGTTTGCCCACTTCCAAGAGCTGCCCGATTAGCGTACCCGCATCAAGTCCTTGCAGGCGGTAAGAAAAGTTATGGTATTTAAAAAAGTTTTTCCAAAACATGCTCGATACAAATACAGCGCCAAAGCAAGCCGACACGTCATAGTGATTACCAAGGGACCTTGCCAAATAGGAATCGAAATCGCCTTCTCGCAGCAACACCAAACGATGATGCGCCACATCATAATGATATACCCCCGCAGGCAAATCCTCTATTTTTAGATAAACGTATAATTCATTCGGATATAACGCTCCACCGGAGGGAGCAAACCGCCGATAGAGCTGCAGCACGCCCATGGATTGCATCATGGAATTCGAGGCAAGGACTGACTGAGACAATTGAGTGAGCCCGAAGACGTACCAGAGAAAATGGCCCATTCGACGAAGGTCGGGCTTCACCGACGCTTCACTGCCTTCGAGCGTCAGCGGAACTTCCGGAGATAACGGAATCACGGGCAAACGGCGATAGAGCTTATAGGCAAGCGGTCCGTCTTCCCAATCCACCACCAGATCCGGCGGTTTGGTCTTATCAATGTCATAATGCAGATTGTGGAGAAATGCTTCCAGACTCATCCTTGTCCCTCCTTATATGAACGAGGGTGGTCAACCACGCCACGACTTTATACCTATGGAAACGGATGCGGATAGGGATTGAGATCTTCTAGCTCTAGCGGCTCCTTCACGTACCCGAGTTCCGCAGGTACCCGGAGCACCCGCTTAAGCCCTGCTAAGCGGGTAAACTGGTGTCCGAACGTCATCGGCAGCATCCCAGGAATCAGCACTTTCACGCAATGCAGCCCATTTCGATTAATTTCTGGCGCGGTTACGTCTACCACGATCACATCGAGATCGAGTCGGCGCAGTGCATCAAGAATGTCCCTCAGGTCATCCGTTAAATCAGTATGCCTTGCCCCCCGCTCGAATTCCTCTTCAAACGTTCGCAACGGGCGATTGTCATCCAGCAGAAATTGCAGGCGCTCCTGCGCTTGCGGCAACCCGTAAAGCAGTGAATGATCCTCCATCTGCTGCACCAGGGATGAATCATGGAACATTCGAACATACGCCTCCCGGTTCGTATCCAATTTCTCGTTGAGCGACTGCATCATGCCGGCCAACTCGTGAACGGCACTTTTCACGGCCCGCACCGGATCCGGATGAGCTCCGGCCGCACAGATGAGATTCGCTCCTGTTTGCTTCCTGTTTTTCGCTACTCCCCATACACTTGGAATCCCATTCTCCATCGTCGCGTTAAAGAAATGCACATCAAACCCTGCCACTGCCTGTAAACGATCGATCATCAATCGTAATTCTTGGTCATTAGCGGAGTTGAGGTCAAGGCGCGGGAGAGGCAGCTGTGCATACCAAGTCATCAGAAACGCATCCCGCTCCACCACTTCCAATATGCCGTAAAAAATAGCCTCCTCCAAACTTCCGCCTAACGCGCACCCGTTGGATGTTTCAAACACAAAGTTGTGCCTACAGCTCATGCTGTAATAGGCGAGCTGCTCCGGAACCAGAATGGGACGCTCTTGCAAAAACGAATAACCCCATACCCAATTGATCGATTGGTCAGGATTAAACGCTGTGAGCGGAACCCCCCGCTGGGCATATTGTTCCTCCGTATGCACCCCTACTTTAACAGGGTCAAGCGCTTGGTCTTTCAGGCTGCGGAAGCTGCCTTGGACTACCGTCCGTTTACTTCGGGGTGCCAGCCCGCAGTACCGCTCGAGCCCCTCCAATATAGCGGTCAATTCACTCGCCGCATAGGAATGGGATCGGCCTGCCGTTCCCACATCCTCTCCGAATAACGGCAGATTCACACTCACATCGGCAAATAATGACTTAGGGTTAACCATCCTCCAATTCAAAAAGCCGGTCCGGTAATCCAGATAGTCTTTGGTCAATACTTTGCTCAGCTCATCTATGGAGCGGCAGCGGTAACTATCTGCGCTAATCTTAGGGCTTGGCTGCAGCGAAATATGGGCAGCAGTCGATGAATCATCAGGTAATCGACTACAAACCGGACACAACGGGTCAGGGAGAATGAGGTGAAGGGTGCTCTCCAGCGTTTTCAAGTTGATCAAAAACACCTTCCCTGCCGATTGAACCGTTTTGCCCTGTAACACCCTTCGTGTCTCTTCTACCAGCAAGTGAGCGACCTGGAGTAGCCCTGTTCGTGACGCCCATGCATCACGCGGCATCCCCCCATGCGTGGCCAGCCTCTGCTGCAGCTCCCGCATCTCTTTGCGTTCACGTCCCGCCATGAGGCGCCGCGTGTCTGCACACCGGGAGCAGCCTTGTGTACCCGGACTAACCAACGGTCCAATCACGCCTTCACCAAATGAAACGAAGCCGCGCAACCAAGGGATGCCGGCCGGCTGCAGCGCCTCTTCTGCCTTCTGATGAATGATAGGATGCCAAGCATCGTCCAACACCAGAACCAAATCCACCGTTTCAGGTACTCCTGCCTCGAAATCGATCTGACGAACGACCTCAAATTGGCCTGACAGTTCCCCATACACGCAGTCTGCCAACACCCCTTCTCCAACAATCACTACGATAGCGCTCACATGGAACCCTCCTCACACAGCACCACACCAAACACCCCTGCTATTTCCTCCTTCAAAAACGGTTCTACTGCCAGATCGAGGACCAAGATCCTTTTACTGTTCCGATTCAAAACCTGCAAGGCGGACTGTAGAACCTCTGGTTGTGACGTTGCTTCACATGCAGGGATCTCGAGCCTTATTGGCACCTGTTCTTCCAGATACACGGATGAAAAAGCCAATGCTTGCGATTTGAGGCCATCCGGTTGGTTTTGTGCTGCTAGCAGAGCCTGTTGTAATGCCTTCCGCAAAGCCAATGTCACATTTAAGCCTGCATGGCCATACCAGCCATCCCTCGTACCGATCCACGCCACAGGAAATCCGAACACTTTCTCTCCCAAGGCGATTATCGGCTCTCCCTTTATGGTCGTCAATGCCTGCAAATAAAAAAGGCAGTGTTGATCTTCTACCGTACCTAACTGTACACGGGAGACAAAAGGCAACTGATGCGCCTGCCGCATGCGCAGGCCTTCGTCCAAGCACCTTTGCAGCCCTCGGCAAATACCTTCCGCAACCGTTTCCCCTGCTCCTATGCCAATAAACTCCTGGCGAGAAACGAGCAGACCAGCCATTCTCGACACATATGCTTCAATTCCAGCCAGCCCCGCTTCCCGCCGCGCCTCCTCATGCGTCAGATCGGTACAGATCATGTCCGGCAGCAGTCCGGCCGGCCCTTCCGATAGCGGGTCGATTGCCTGAACGCGACACTGAGAGAGCGGCAGCTGCTTTAAATTCCCCTCCTCCCAAACATGAAAAATTCCTGATTCTGCCGATGTCAATCGGCTGAAGTAAGGAATCAATCCGTTCACCCTGTTGCTCGATCCCCGTTCAAGCTGTCGATCGAAATCATGAATCCATTCAGGTTTGCGAAGTCCGGTCACAAGCGGATGAGGCATGAACGAATGCCAATTTCCTTCCAAAGTCTCCAGATCCAACAGATAAAAGCGATTATTCTGTTCCGAATCGTCCGCTCCCGTCAACTTTTTAAATAATTCAAACACGATCACATTCGCCAACATCGCTCCCGCTGTAGAAGAAAAGGTGTGCAATTGCGAGTCTTTAGAAATCGCAGATTGGTGTATGCGACGCCATGCCGACTCCCAGCATCCCTCAGCGTCCGGATGCACTAACGGTCCCGCCATGCCGACTTGTTGCACGCATACAGCAGAGAGAAACATCTTTTTCTCCTCCCTGCAAGCGGCATGAAGAGCTTGAATTCCCTCGATATCGTCCTCTCGCGACACGAACAATATTGAATCAAACGGCCTTACAATCTCCCGCCAGCAACTCTCCTCCTTCTCTAAGGTAACCTCCACAACAGCCACCTCGGAATCCGACTTACGGGCATGTACCGCCAATTTTGCCATCCGTTGCCGGTCAGTAGAATCCGAGCCCGAGACCAGAACATAAAACTTAGGCAGCCCGGATTCAAGCAGCGCGGAAATCGACGAGATCAAAAATGGACCAGAACCGACCACCAATACCTTGGACTGACGATAGGATTGAAACCGATACGCACCCGAATCACCGAAATGATCCAAAAACTCAATTTGAGAAGCATACCTTTCAAGAACCTCTTTCGGCAATTGATGCGGTGCATCTTGGCTTACATCCCGAACATAACCGTTGCGATACAAAACTTCTGCAATGCCATATACCTGGTTCCGGTGTTGGTCCGGTAATCTGTCTGTCAAATCCCCCAATCTATGCTCCCCATTGAATATTGGTATCAGCTTTTCAATCCACTGATCGATCGCCTCACCTTCCATGCGGAATGAGCTTACATTGTTTCGAAAATACACACCGCCAGAATCAGCGAGAAAAAATGTATCCCTTTTTACCTTTAGACGCATGGAAGGGTTCAAATTTGTCATTCTATTCCTCCTCCGTTAGCTGTTTTCGATCTGCCCCAACACTTCACAAATAATCTTATGTACAGCTATTTGTCCCTCATGTCTGTAACGTTGTAACTTTTGCCCCTTCTTCGCTATAACGAAAAGCACCCCCTATAGTATCATTGATTAAACACTAGGGTGTTTTTCCAATGTCTACTATAAGGGGTGCACATTAAATGGATTCAAGGGTCTTTCTTTCCTCATTAAGTAGGCACAAATATAGTCTTATCGTCAAAAAGCGCCTTATCGTCCTCCACCGTGACAGTGATGACAGTTGTGGCAGTTGTGGCAGTTTTGACAGTTGTGGCAGTTATGGCAGTTATGACAGTTGTGGCAGTTATGACAATTGAAGCAATTAAAACAACTGAAGAAGCAATTAAAACAACTGAAGAAGCATAGACGAGCTGCTTGCTCATTTTGCGTGTTCCAAGGAGACACCTCACTCGCCTTAATTGGGGAAACATTCAGATTCGATAAATCATTTTGGAATTCATTCATACTCTTACCTCCATTTGTAATAAATCGTTTTGCTGGCTGCCCTATAAGAACCGCCAATTTCTAATACCCATGACAACATATGATTTGATCTCCGCTCTTGTTACTGATTAAAATGCCTATATTTTGTTTTTTCTCAAATCCAGGTTAGTGCATACAAAAAGGAACCTGCCACCTTTACAGTGGCAAAGCGAGCTGAACAGCACCAAATAAAAACGAGGCAGCGCAAATTATAATTTGCACTGCCTCGCTTGTTTATCTTCCGATTCTCAAATTCCGCTGCCACTCGCTTCTTCCGGCGGCTTACTAATACCGTTCATCGCGGCAACCCGTCCGATCTCCTCCATCACATATCCATATTCGAATTAACGTGCGATAAGTTTAAAGGGCAGTAGCTTAGATCATAATGGAGTCATAAAAGACTACAGAATTGTAGGCATAATCAGGTGATGACAATGTGGAAACAAGCGATTTTCTACCTTCCGGAATGGACCGTTTTTATGCAGGGCTTCATCGCTTTTTTTATTCCGTATATGCTCTCAAGATTTTTCAAGTGGCTATACACATCAAAGGAAGAAAATGAAATGGCGGACATCGAAGATGAAACAAAACTTGAATCCTGAATCGTTTACTGGTGACTTTACCATAGATCTCGAACTTGTAAGGAACGAAATCGGTCATAACTCGGATGTGCACTTTAGAGAGTTTTACATAGGAGGCACAGATGTTTGTGCTGCTATTATTTTTGTAGAAGGACTGTCGGATCGAGAGCTCATCGACAAGCACATTATCAAATCGTTAATGGCGCCTATAGCGAACGGAACGGTGTCCAACGAATTTATTACCAGTCGGGTCTTAACCATTGGCGAGTTGACAGAGGAACGCATCTCGAAAAATCTGGCCGCCAAGATATTGACCGGATCAACCGCATTGCTGGTTGGTGGCCTTCCGAATGCGCTCATTCTCGGCACAACCAAAGAGAAATCTCGTCCAATTGAAGAGCCGGTATCGGAAGCTTTGGTCAGAGGTCCACGGCTTGGCTTCACGGAAACGTTATGCGATAACACTGCCCTATTGCGACAGCACGGTGAAAATGCCAACTTGTCCTTCATCAAACTCCAAGTAGGGCAACGCACCAAAAAAGAACTGGTCATCGCCTATATCCAAGATATTGCCGATCCTGATTTGGTCGAAGAAGTGAAGAAAAGAATCAAAGAAATAAATGTGGATGATGTGCCGGAATCAGGCTATGTCGAGCAGCTGATCGAAGATAACTATTTAAGTCCTTTCACACAAGTACAAAATACGGAGCGCCCCGACCGTGTGTTCAACGCCTTGATGGAGGGTCGAGTGGCGATTCTATTAGACGGGACGCCTTTCGCTTTGATTGTACCGGTTACCTTTAGTATGATGCTGCATTCACCGGAGGATTACTATGAACGCTGGCTGCCCAGTTTTCTCTTCCGCCTATTGCGTTATCTGGCGGCAGCAATTTCGCTATTTGGGCCCTCCTTGTATATTTCTTTTGTCTCCTTTCACCAAGGCATGATCCCAACCAAGCTAGCCTTATCCATTATGGGCACAAGGGATGGCGTTCCCTTTCCTGCCATCATAGAAGCGCTGATTATGGAAATCACCATCGAAATATTGCGGGAAGCCGGACTGCGCTTACCCAAGCCAATTGGTCCCACGATCGGCATTGTGGGCGGTCTTGTCATCGGGGAAGCGGCTGTGCAGGCAGGCATCGTCAGTCCCATTATGGTTATTGTAGTAGCGTTAACCGCTATTTCATCCTTTGCTATCCCTCAATATAGCGCAGGGATATCGTTACGCTTGCTCCGCTTCCCCGCTATGTTTTTTGCGGCTGTATTTGGACTATACGGAGTTGTTCTGTTTGCCCTGTTCCTTTGCAGTCATTTGGTGAAGCTGAAGAGCTTTGGCGTACCTTATGTCAGTCCGATCATGCCCGATCGCTTAAGTAATTGGTCAGCCTATGTCATTCGTATGCCGCTTATGAAGATGAAGCGCAAAGCGACGAATCGAATACCTGCGAAAAACGCCTCACGCAAAAAATAGCTCATTACGAAGGGAAATGGACTAGCTATGAGCGATCATTCAAAGGATCAAATTACAAATTCGCAAGCAGCCGTCATACTCGTCAACTATATTCTGGCAGCAGGCATCCTCACTTTGCCCCGTACCTCTGTCGAGAAGGTAAAAACACCAGATGTATGGATTAGCGTGATTATCGGCGGTCTAATCACCATGATCGCAGGGGTCATTATCGTGAAACTAAACCAACGGTATCCCGAAAAAACCTTTTATCAATATATCGGAGAAATTGTGGGGAAGTGGGTAGGCGGGCTGCTTAGCATCCTAATTATCGCTTATTTCTTCACCATATCTGCCTATGAAGTCAGAACCATGGCCGAAGTAACCGGCTTTTTTCTGTTGGAAGGCACCCCCACCTGGGCGATCATCATGCCCTTTATGTGGATAGGTCTGTATCTCATCATAGGCGGAATAACTCCGCTCGCCCGACTGTTCGAAATGATCTTCCCTGTGACGATTATCATCTTTTTACTCGTTGCCTTTTTGAGCCTCGGCATATTTGAGTTCAACAATCTGCGCCCCGTGTTAGGACTCGGAATTGTACCTGTGCTAAAAGGGATAAAAACGACCTCTCTCGCCTTTCTCGGTGCGGAAATTATGCTGCTTCTTGTCGCATTTATGAAAAAACCGGAGAAGGCTGTAAAAGTCGTTCTGATCGGGGTCACCATCCCTATGGTCTTCTACGTCATCACCGTCGTCATGGTGATTGGAGCCTTATCCATCGATGGAGTGACCACGAGAACATGGCCAACACTTGAACTTATGCGAGGCTTTGAGATCCCCGGCTTGATCTTTGAAAGGTTCGAATCTTTTTTGCTTGTGATATGGATTATGCAAATCTTCACCACATTTACGATCACCTACTATGCCGCCGCTCTAGGACTGTCGCAGCTTTTCAAGAAGGACATCCAGCCCTTTATATATGGATTATTGCCGGTTATTTATGTGATTGCCATGATTCCAAAAAACATCAATGACCTATTTCACATGGGGGACATGGTCGGCAATGTCGCGTTGCTTTTATTTGCTGTATTGCCTCTGACTCTGCTTTTCTTATCGAGACTGAGAGGTGGAAAAGCATGAATAATCAGCGTATGCGACTGCTGCTCTGCTCACTGGTCATTCTTATCTCTCTGCCGCTTGCAGGGTGCTGGAGCAGCAAAGAAATCGAGAATTTGGGCTTCATTGTAGGCACTTCATTGGACTTGGAGACAGCAGCCACCGACCATAACCGAAATCTGCTTACCATAACGAATCAATTTCTAACCTCAGAGACCGTTGGCGCAGGCACCAAAGAGGGCAAAACTCATCAAAAAGCATACAAAAACATATCGGAGACGGGAGATGCTGCCCTTCCCACCTTGCGCAATATGATCTTGAGAATCGACAAGCGTGCTTTTGCTGAGCATTCAAAAGTACTTGTTATTGGAGAGAATCTTGCACGTACCTTGAATCTGCAGCAGACTCTGGATTTCTTTATCAGGGAACAAGAGATGAGACCAAGCGGACTGATCCTGATTGCCAGAGACCGGGCAAGCCTTACACTGGAATCGAAGAACCCCATTGATATCCCGGCCTTTCAACTCCTCGAAATGACACAAGGCCATGACAGAACGACAAAAATATTGCCCCCAATGACTCTTACCAAAATTCAAGGGAAGCTGAATTCTGGCGCCAGCTTTCTATTGCAAAGCGTGAGCTCGATTAAAGGGGAAATCAAATTTACAGGCGCTGCCGTTATTAAAGGAAAGACCAACAAACTGGGCGGTTTTTTGAATGAAGAGGAATTAGAGGGCTTAACGTGGATATCCGGCAAAGGAAAAGGCGGTTTGGTTAGAGGTTTTGATGAAGAAACAGGCCTGCCCCTTGTATACGAAATCCTGTCCATGAAAAGCGTTATTAAATCTAATGTTGAAGGGGACCGCATTTCATTCGATGTCCTAATCGAGTCTGAAGGAAGAATTGCTGAGCATTGGGATGTCTCGGAGAAGGAATTTGAGAACGGGTACTTGAAAAGAGCTGAGCAAGCTTCTGAAAAAGAGGTTGAGCGTTTAATCAAAAATGTCCTGAACAAAATACAACATAAGTACCAAGCAGACGTATCCGGATTCGGCAACCGTTTGCGAATCGAACATCCTCGTGTGTGGGAAAAGGTCAAGCGTGATTGGGATCAAACCTTTAGCGAGGTTCCCATCCATTGCGAGGTGAAATTAACGATCAAAGACTACGGAACATCCGATCATTGAAGTTTGATTTAGGTAGCATGAATGGACTGCTCTAGCATCCTATGATTATCGTTCCCGAGCAGGATCATCCCTTCAACATTCGCACCGCGAATGCCGTTCATGCCAAAATCGCACATTCAACCAAAATTGTGATGCAAGGCTGCGGCCATCTTCCATTTGTCGAGGAGCCGGAGGCGTTCAATCAATATGTAATTCATTTTCTGTTTGGATAATTGTCCTAAGATATGACCGTTTTCTCATAAAAGAGAGCATCCATATGGATACTCTCTTGTCCATTCCCTCTGAAGATCGCTTGCTTCATTTCCCTTGATCCATTACAAGCTTGGCCTCATCTTCTTTTGCCTCAAGGATCTCATTCTCCATATAATAGTCCTTCAATTCATCTTGGGCGCTCTGCTCGGTTAACGGCACCTTGTGGCGGTAAGCGGCCCGGCAGATCACATGGGCAGCCACTGGAGCTGTCAGAAATACAAAGAAGATTCCTAAGATGAGGCGGATGCTGAAGAACTTGTCGGTAATTAAAAAATACAGCAATGTTCCAACGAGCGCGCACAACACGCCAAGCGTAGAACTTTTAGATGCAGCATGAGATCTGGTATACACATCAGGCAATCGCACATTCCCTATTGCGCTGATCAAGCTGAAGATAGCGCCAATAAGGATGAGAATCGCCCCGATTACTTCACCGCTTCCGCTCAATCACAACACCTCTTTCAATAAATCTGGCAAAGGCAATCGTTCCAATAAATGACAAGATTCCAATCAATAAGATGAGATCAAAAAAGGCATGAGTGTGCAGCAGCACGGAGAACACGGCAATACTGGCGATCAGATTTATACCGACGGAATCCAGCGCTATAACCCGGTCCGCACTGGACGGCCCTTTTATAACCCGGTACAAATTGGCCAGAATGGCCAGCATTAATATACCTAATGCAGTAATCAACACCGTCTCAAATATCATTTTCTCGTCACATCCTTTATCGCCTTTTCAAAAACAGACTTTGATTTTAAGACCGATTCCTTCGATTCGGGCATGTTCAGACCGTGGATGTACAGCGCCTTGGAATCAGGGCTGACCTCCATGACGACCGAGCCTGGCGTTAGGCAAATTAATAAGGATAGGAGCGTGATTTCCAAATCCCCCTCCAAATCCGTTTCTACCTTGAAAATGCCTGGTTTGACATCAATTTTAGGACGGAGTACATGCTTCATAACCGCCACCGCAGACGTATTCAGCTCATGGATAAAAAGAATGAACAGCTTGCCGATTGCAGCTAGCGTAAATAGATAAAACCGTTTATTAAAGAAGCGGCGGATACACAGTAAAATAATCAGACCGACTAAGTAACCGCTGATAAAGTTTAATATGGTCATTTCCTCTTGCAGAAACATCCACAAGTAAGCAATGAATATGTTGAGTAGCACCTGAACGGGCATGGCTGTTTCCCCCTTTATTCAAACACGGCTTGAATATATAAATTTGGATTCAGCAATTCCTCCGCAGCTTGAGCCACATAACCCGTAATCGCCTCAGCGCCGATTCCCAGGGCCACACTAGCCACCGTCAATAGAGCGATCGGAAACAACAAACCTTTCGTCGTCCCCTTCTCCTCTTCTACACTCAGAATCGTCTCACCCCAAAAAGCGTTCATAAACAGTTTGGTCATCGAATACAGAATGAGCAAGCTGGCCACCAGACCGATTACGCCAAGCCAGTAATACCCTGCTTCAAAGACGCCTTGCGTCGTAAATACTTTGCCAAGAAAACCGCTTAACGGAGGAATTCCAACCATAGACAAAGCTGCAATGAAGAACATCCAGCCTAATTGGGGGTGAAGCCGGATCAAGCCGCTAATATTTTTCAAATCGCTTGTTCCCGTGAGATGAACAATCGTTCCCCCTATCAGAAATACAATCGCCTTAATCAGGATGTCATGAATCAAATAATAAATAGAACCCGTTATGCCGGCCGATGTCAATGAGACAAGTCCAGCCATAATAAATCCGACGCTTATGATCACATTGTAGGTTAATATTTTTCTCAGATCCGAATAACCGCTCGCACCGAGTCCGCCTAATATCATCGTAATGGCGGCTAATATCCCGATAAACAGATGGGTAATCTGTGGTTCGTGATAAAAAACGAGTGTAAACATTCTGAAAATGGCATAGATCCCTACCTTAGTGAGCAACGCGGCAAAAATAGCTGCGATTGCCGTTGGCGGTACGCTATATGATCCGGGCAGCCAGAAATAAAGCAATAATCCCGCCTTCATGGCGAACACGATCAGGAATAATAATGCGACAGTGGTTATTAACCCATCCTGGCCAATCTCTGCGATTCGAATCGATAACTGGGCGAGGTTCAATGTGCCCGTCATCGAATATAAGTAAGCAACGCCGATCAAAAAGAACGCCGATGCAATAATATTCGTAAAAATGTATTTCAGCGACTCGCGAAGCTGCCTCTTGGCTCCCCCCACTGTAATCAATACATAGGAAGCAACCAAAAACACTTCAAAACAGACATATAAATTAAACAAATCCCCAGTCAAGAACGAGCCGTTGACACCTGTGATCAAAAACAAAAATAAAGGATAGAAATAAAGTTTTTCTTGCCTTCGCCCAATCGATGAAAAGGCATAGATCAGGCAGCCTGCCGAGACAATAGAGGTAGCGAGCAGCAGCAAAGCGCTGAACATGTCACCCACTAAACTAATGCCGTAAGGCGCTTCCCAACCGCCTAATTGCAAGGTTTGAATACCGCCATCTCTGATCTGATTCATCAATAGAACCGAAGTGACAAGGGTGGCTAACAACGCGACCAAACTAAGAATCCGCTGCAGCATTATATTTTTTTGGAATATAATGAGGACCATTCCAGTCAACAGAGGAATGATTATCGGCGCGATCAACAAATTATTCATGCTCATTTCCCCTTAATTGCTCCATGTCATCCGTCCCGAAGCTCTGATAGGCGCGGTAACATAAAACGAGTACTACCGCTGTCACGGCAAAATTAATGACAATTGCAGTTAACACTAATGCTTGAGGAAGCGCATCAGCAAAACCTGCGGCCTTCTCTCCCAGCAGAGGGGCGCTCCCCGTCTTCAGCCCGCCAGAAGTTATGATCAACAGATTGACTGCGTGACCCACGATCGATACACCGAGGACAATTCGCAGCAGTTGCTTAGATAGAATCAAATAAGTTCCAATGGATACCAAAATACCGACAAGTATGACCATGAGTGTCTCCATATTAGCGGTCCTCACTTATGCTTAGAATAATATTGACTGCGGTGCCTATAACAGCTAGAGCGACTCCGGTATCAAAAATCAAAGCAGACGCGAGTTCGGTATTTCCGAATATAGGCAAGTCATAATAACCAAAGGCCTGGGTTAAAAAAGGTTGGCCAAATACCACGCCTGCCATTCCGGTTCCAATCGCAATCAACACGCCGATCGCCGCAAGCTTTTTGAAATCGACTCGTATATTTTCTCTTACCTTCTCGATTCCAAAAGAAAGATACAACAGGACAATAGCTGACGCGGTACTAAGTCCCCCAATGAATCCCCCTCCCGGATGATGGTGACCATTCATGAACAAATAAATCGAGAAGGTCGATATGATCACGGCAGCCACTCGAGTTACACTTTTCAATATCACATCATTCGGTTTCATGTTGTTCCCTCCTTTTGGAACGTTGATGAACCAATATATACACCCCTAGCCCGGCAATGGCGAGCACGGATATTTCCAGCATGGTATCGAAACCGCGGAAGTCCACTAGTATCGCGTTAACAATATTTTTGGCGCCCGCCAGTTCGTAGGCATTTTCAAAAAACGTTGAAATCGGTTCAAACAATTTATGTCCATTCGCAGACAATCCGAGCAGGGTCACCGTTAAGCCCATCGCGATCGAAATAACCAGATTCGTTAATTTGAAAGGAATACGCTCAATGCTTTTCTTCAGCTTCGGCAAATGGTAGAAGCATAGCAGGAACAGAACCGTTGTCACCGTCTCCACCACCATTTGCGTCAAAGCCAGGTCAGGCGCCCTAAAGATGACAAAGAACATGGAAACCATATAACCTAAAGCCCCTAGAGCAACAATAGCTACGATTCGATTGCCGGCGAATAAGACAGCCAGTGCGGCGATTACCATCGCAAGCACAAGCCCCGCATCAAAAATACTGATAGCTGCATTACTTGCGAAATCAAACTGAATACCGTGGAGCAGCAGAAGCGAACTTAGCAATACAATGACAAAGAAAGAAAAAATGTAGATCAGATAATGTCTGAGCGAGCCTGTCATATACCGATTCGTCAGAGATGCTGAGAGCCTCTCCATACCCGACAAACTCTGATTGTACCAATGATTCAACGTGAATCCCTGCGTATAATTTCGCAAGGCCTGAATCCACCGCTCCTTTGTTTTGAAGAGCAGGATGCCAACAACAATGACACCGATCGTCATCACGAGCTCCATGTTCAGCCCATGCCATGCGCTAATTTTCAGGTCGTATGGAGAAGTCGGCATCATAGGCAAAATAGCGGTTAATGCCGGTGTGAGAATATACTTTCCAAGAACATTCGGGAAGAAAAAGATGAATATGACGAGTAAACCCAAAACGGCCGGTGAAAACAGCATTCCCCAAGGCGCTTCATGCACTTTTCGCGTCAGTTTTTCAGGGCGATATTTTCCTCCAAAGGTTTTGAATACAAAAATCATGCAGTAGACGAACGTCAATATGCTGGCTACCCAAGCAATGATCGGGAACAGGAGACCGATGTTACTCAAACCGAAAATGCCGGCCCCGGATACATCATTCACCGCCGCAAAAAACATTTCCTTACTCAAAAATCCGTTAAACGGCGGCAACCCCGCCATAGAAAAGCCGCCAATTACAGCGATCGTGAATGTGATCGGCATCACCTGCATCAAACCGCCTAAGTAGCGAATATCACGCCGGCCTGTCTCATGGTCAATGATACCTACAACCATAAACAAACTGCCTTTGAAGGTCGAGTGATTAAACAGATGGAATAGGCCGGCAAATGTCGCAACCGTAAAGATAGTGCCACTATCGCCAGGTCCAAAATAGATCGCTAAGGAACCGACCCCAAGCAGGCACATGATCAGTCCCAATTGGCTAATTGTTGAATATGCTAGCATTGCCTTTAGATCTGTCTGTCTCAGCGCAGTCAAAGAACCATAAAGCAGGGTAACGAGACCAATGCCGGCCACAAGCCAGAACCACACGGAGCTGCCCCCGAAAAGCGGTGTCATGCGAGCCACCAAATAAATGCCGGCCTTGACCATCGTAGCCGAGTGAAGATAGCTGCTGACCGGGGTTGGCGCCTCCATCGCGTCCGGCAGCCAAATACCAAACGGGAATTGCGCGGATTTCGTAAATGCGCCAAGCAAAATGCATAGCATGGCAGGAATAAACAACGCATGGCTTTGGATAACGTCCAGGTTAGCGATCATTTCCCGAATGCTGTACGTATCCGCCATCATGATCAGCATAATAAATCCGGCTAACATGCCGAATCCGCCAAGGACAGTAATGAGCATCGCCTTTAAGGCGCCTTGGCGAGAACTCTTGCGCTCGTACCAATAGGCTATTAATAAGAAGGAAGAGACACTGGTTAACTCCCAGAACCCGTACAGAACCAAGAGGTGATCCGAGAATACGACCCCCAGCATCGCGCCCATGAACATGAGCAGGTAGACATAGAAGCTATGGAGAGCCTCACGAACCTTGGACATGTAAAAAATAGAATAAATAATGACCAAGGTACCGATACCGCTAATAAGCAGACCGAATAACAGGCTAAGCCCATCTACGTAGGAGATAAAATTCAAATCGAGGGATGGAATCCAGGATAATGTGTATTTATAGGTGTTCCCAGACGCAACACCAGGTATATACTGTATCAAGTAGATAAAAATAGATAGTGGTACAAGTAAAACGAACCATCCCGTATGTACCAGGCGATTGAAATACTTATAAAGTAGGGGTACAAGCACTGCACTGATCAACGGGAGAAAAATAAATATAAAGAATATACTCAAGTGCACTCCTCCTATTCATGTCTTCTGCTTCCTTGACTCTTGTCGTAACTTCAACTATAGTCTTACATAATAATCGAGACCTAGAGGTGAAATATTTAAAATGAACAACGTGTTTAATGAGAGCATTCTTGTTTGCGTTTATTATGGTCCCAATGGCGCGAGACTAATCAAACGCGGTTGTGCAATCGCTAATTTGATGAAATCTCCGCTATATATATTGACCATTGATCCCAAGCCATTCGACGAGCTGGATGCCGAAAAATTATTCTATATCGAACAATGGAAAGAATATGCCCACTCTCATGCAACAGCCCAATTTATTATGAAGGACAATGAAAGCCGCCCTGTCTCTAAGGTCATTGCAGAAGTAGCCAGAGATAACAACATTACACAGATCATTCTTGGTCAGACGGCGCACAGCCGATGGGAACAAATTACGAAGGGATCTATCATTAATGCCTTAGTACGCGAGATCCCATTTGTCGATCTGCATATTGTTTCCGTTGCCCGTTATATTCGGGATGAAGAAGGTATATATGAAAAGGGAGTTCGTGCTTATTTGGTCAAAGATGGGAACCATTATAAGCTAAGCTTCAATCACGAAAAGCAAACCGAATTTGAGGGCATTTTCTTCAAAGAAGTCGATACAGATTTCGATAACGGGATTTTCCGTTTTATGAAGGATGCCGCAACTTTAAACGTGCTCGTTAGTGACGGGATCGTCACTGAATTTAAAAACGTAGATATTTCTACAGCGATGGGTCTAGACGACTCGGCCGACTAAAAGCGAATAAAAGAAACTCCCCCTCTCCGCATGTATGCGGAGAGTTTTTTTATCCCTTCAAAACAGGATCATTTACAAATTGACATCCACTTGAATGGGTTTCTTCTCCGCTCTGTCGATTCCCAAATACTTCAGTGTTTCTGCCGTGGAATGATGATGAAATATCGACCTTAAGATAGAGATCGCTACTCCCCTATAATAAGCATGGTAACCAAAAGTCTTTCTCAGCGTATGTGTCCCGATTTTCTCACAAATTCCTATCTCCCTTGCCGAGTGGTTAATAATTCGATACGCCTGCTGACGGGTAATGGGACGACAATCCTTTTTGGATTTAAACAAATAATCCTCAGGTTTCCAATCGATGTTAGATAAATGCTCCGTTAGTATCTCATCGATCTTGCTGTTTAAGAAATGAGCCTTATCTTCTCCCGTCTTTTCATCCTTAATATAAAGAAACGGTCTCGCATTCTGGCCATCCCAAACGTCCTGTACCTGAAGATTCAGTAAATCAAGGAGACTAATCCCCGTGTTAATTCCCAGTACAAAAAGTAACAGGTCCCTTATAGAGTGTTTTCTCAACTCTTCTTTCATCGCTTGAATGGTTTTCAAGTCCCGAATTGGATTTACAAATTGCACAGAGAACCCCTCCGCTTAATGTTACTTAATTTAAGGTTAACAGATATTAAGTAACATCACAATAAAAAAATCGCTTCATTTTTATAAAAAAATAGTCAGTTAGCCGCATTATTGACGACATAGACCTATTCCAGTAAATAAAGAGCGACCTTCAATTAAATCCAAACCAGCCGGACAAGAATCTAAATCAACATGCTGGAGGAATGACGGCCTCCCTTACGTTTCAAAATAATAAAAGGAACTAAGCAGGCTTTTATCGAATGTTATAGCTTTCGGATTATGAATCAAGAAGGTGATGAAAGTGGCAAAACAAAAGGTTTATGTCGTATGGGCAGGCCATAAGCCGGGAATCTATACGACTTGGGCAGAATGTCAGGAGCAGACGAATCATTACACAGATGCGAAATATAAATCATTTGGCTCTCGTGAGGAGGCTGAACAAGCCTACAAGGATGGATGGCGGCTGCACTGGGGACAGAAGAGCACAGACAAGCCCGCCCAGAAGAAGCCTGCTTTAATCACACAGGATGCAATCGAAGACATTGATTGGGACAGCATCAGTGTCGATGTTGGCTGCAGCGGCAATCCAGGGATTGTCGAGTACAAGGGAGTAAGTACTCAAACAGGCGAAATTCTCTTCTATCATGGCCCTATCGCCAAAGGAACGAATAATATCGGGGAGTTCATTGCGATTGTGCACGGACTGGCCTATCTGAAGCAAAAGGGAAGCAAGCAAACCGTGTACACCGATTCCAAAACCGCGCTTAGCTGGCTCAAAAAGAAAAGTATCAGCTCCAGTCTCGTCCGGGACGCTTCGACCAAGGAAATATGGGAGCTGGCAGATCGAGCGATAAGATGGCTAGAGTCCAACACGTATGACAATAAAGTGATGAAGTGGAAGACGGAGATCTGGGGCGAGATCAAAGCCGATTTCGGCAGAAAATAATCGGTCATTAGACTGACCATCCTCATCAGCCTCCAAATAGAAACACCTTCAAGATTGAATCCCTGTCTCGTGACAGGCGTTCAACACTTGAAGGTGTTTTTCATAGCTTAATAGTAGGATTGATCATTGTCTCTTTGGCTTAGCGAGATCGCTTCGGCACCGAAGCCACCTTGGCCAAGCCTTCTTCCTCTGTCTTCAGTTGAGCGATCAGCTTATCGCCTTCGACGTCCAGGTTAGGCAGCATACGGTCCAGCCACTTCGGCAGCCACCAGGCTTTGTCGCCGAATACTGCCATAACTGCAGGAACGAGCGCCATACGGATAATAAACGCATCGATCAGAATGCCGATTGCCAGCGCAAAGCCGATTTGTTTGATCATAATATCATGCGCGAAGATAAAGCCTGCAAATACCGATACCATGATAACGGCTGCCGCTACGACCACACGGCTCGCCTGATCGTAACCGTCAATGACGCTTTCCTTGCCGTGATGCCCGTGTACATAGGACTCGCGCATGGAGCTGACCAGGAACACCTGATAATCCATAGCAAGGCCGTATAGAATACCGGTAACCATGATCGGCATAAAGCTCAGCAGCGGACCGCCCGTGTCAAAACCGAAGAGCGAATGCAGCCAGCCCCATTGGAACACAGCCGTCGTCACCCCGAATGTGGCAAGAACACTGAGAAGGAATCCGACAGTCGCTTTGATCGGTACGATGATGGAGCGGAAGACGAGCAACAAGATAATGAGCGAGAGAATGACGATAATGCCCACGTAAAGCGGGAACACCTCAGACAATCTCGACGACATATCAATGTTGATCGCGGTAAATCCGGTAACGCCAAGCTTGATAGCATGGGTCTTCACCATCTCGGAATCCGTATCGCGAAGCTCCTGCACCAGGTTTTTCGTCTCCGCATCCGTCGGCCCCGTCTTCGGAATCAGGCTAATAATCGCCATATCGCCCGTTTGGTTCAAGCCCATTGGCGTAACCATCGACACATTCTCATGCTGCTGAAGCTCTTGAACCAACATTCCAAGCGTCTCAGGAGCGAGCGTGTCAGAAGGCCCTTGAGGCTCGGCGACCAGCAGCAGCGGGCCATTAAAGCCTTCGCCAAACCCGTCTGAAATCGCATCGTAGCTTTGTCTTGCGGCTGTGTCCAGATTCGCGGTTGCGCCTGAAGGAATACCCATCTCCATCTTCGCTACCGGAAGCGCAGCGGCTCCCAAGATCACGATGACGCCAATAATAATGACCCAGCGGCCTTTCACCACCGACTTGACCCAGCGCTGTGCTGTTCCATTGCGAGGGTGTTTTGCCGCTTCCCTGCTCTTCGCGCGGGCCTTTTCCGAACAGATCCGCTCTCCCACCAGGGCAAGCAACGCCGGCAGCAAGGTTAAGGCAACAAGCACATTGACAAGAACCGCCACAGCCGCCACAAGCGCCATCGCGGACAAGAAGCCAATGCCGATGACGAGCATACCGCACAGGGCAATAATAACGGTTAATCCGGCAAAAAAGACGGCGCTGCCAGCGGTGCCAACCGCACGGCTTGCAGCTTCTCTAGCGCTAAGTCCCTGCTCCAGAATCATGCGGCGCTGGCGGTTTACGATAAAGAGCGAGTAGTCGATTCCGACAGCGAGGCCTACCATGAGCGCCAGAACTGGCGTGAGATCGGTCATATGGAAAATTTTAGAGAAAGCAAACGCTCCTCCTACACTAATGCCAACACCCATAAGTGCCGTCAGCAACGGCAATCCCGCTGCAACCACAGAACCAAGCGTCATGAACAATACGACTGCCGCAACAGCAATGCCGATGGCTTCTGTCGAGCCAATAGCAGGCTTGCCCATCAGCGAATCGCTTGGCAGTGCCAGGATGCCCGTGCTCTCGGCAGCTTTAGCCGCTTCGATGACGGAATCCGGCACCGAATCCGGCAGCGACATCTGCTGAACCGTGAACTGGAACTGGAACAGAGCTACGCTGCCATCAGTTGCGAGCATGACGCCTGGCACCGGCATCCCGTTCACCATGAGCGGGCCGAACGGAGGCAATTCGCCAGCGGCCGCCTCCTGATTCTGAGCTGCGTCGCTCCCCTGTGCTGCACCCGCTCCGGCAGCATCACTGCCGCCCGCCGCTCCTTGTGCTGCTCCTGCCAGGGCAGCGGCGTCGCCTGCCGCAACACCGGCTTTCTCAGCCAGTTCAATCGGATTAATGACGTATTCCACGTTGTATACCTTATTCACGGCTTCGATAATAGAGGCTAGACGCTCCTCCGTATCCAAGCGCTCGCCTTGAGGCGCCTTGAACAGAATGCTTGCTTGTCCGCCGGAAGCCTCCGGCAGCTCCTCTGACAGCTTGTCCAGCACCTTCTGAGATTCTGTGCCTTCGATTTTCATGTCGGACGTGACATGTATACCGTTCACCCCGAGTAGAGCGAGTACAACCCCGAGGATGACAATCCAGCTAATAATGAAAGCCCAAGGCTTGCTGTAAGCCGACTTGCCTAATTTGTACAAGAAAGTAGACATGAGATAATGTTGCTCCTTTTCATTCTGTAATCACAAGTAACGATAGACTAGAATCCTTGGCGCAAGTAGCTAAACATGGTATCCAAATACTGCTCGAACGTAACGGCGCCCTCCGTATCGGAGGAGGAGTGATCCGGGAGCTTTACATTCAGGCTGCCGTCCAGTAACGGCAAGATCGCTCCGTAAACAGCCCCTGTGAGAAGATGGGTGTAGCCTTCCGGGTGACGTCCGCGGGACAGCTCGGTTAGCATCTCCTGAGCGCTTCTCTGCAAGCCATGGAGAGCACTGAGTATATACGGCTCAAGCGTCGGGTGCTGCTTGGATAGTTGCACGAGCTGACGCAATTTGTGGAAGTGCTCCGTTGTCATTTGCATTCTTAACAATTGGTACAGACTATCAAGCGGAGACATCTCCTTGTCGAGTGCATCGATCCATTCAATGACTTCTTCCGCTCCGTTGAAGTTGACAGCCGCTGCCGCGACCGCTTCCTCTTTGCAAGAGTAATAGTTGGCGAAGGTTCTTCTCGAGTAGCCCGCTCGCTGGACGATCTCCTCCACGACGAAGCCATCCGGCCCTTTCTCCAGCGCAAGCGCAAAAGCAGCATCGGCAAGCGCACTTGCGGTAGCTTCCCTTTTCATATGGCGCAGACCAGGTTTGTTCATCATATTCCGATTATGTGTACACTCCTTTTCAAGATCATAGAAACAAGTGTATAAATGATTGCTCCTTCTTATTATTGCCCAATGAGCAAACTTGCACAATGAGCAACTTGTGAAACTTATGTGGCAATAGCGGCTGTTCGGATCATTACCTGCTCATTTTGCTCACAAAAACAAAAGCAAATACCTTAGATCACCTCCTGCGATCCTTGGCATTTGCTCTGTGTAGGTTTCCGGTATTCGCTATTTTTTGGCGGCTTCTTTGATCCAGGCGGCCAGACTGTTTATTTGCCCTTCGACCGCAATCGGATCACGGTACCAGGACTGATTTTCATTCCAAATGTACACTTTTCCATTCCGGACTGCAGGCAGATTGCCCCAAATCGGATCAGCTTGCAACTCCTCCAACGTCGAATATGTCGTCAGAATCAAATAGTCTCCGGTGTATTCGGGCAGCATTTCCAGCGAGAACTCAAAATAGGAACCATCCAACATATAATCGGGAATATTGGAAGGCGGATTCGCTCCCAATATCTCGTACATGATCCGCCCGCCGCGTCCGGCCTTCGGTCCGAATAAAAACGCCGTGCCATCATATTCCTGCATCACAGACACGGTCTCTCCTTCATCAAGCACCGCTTGCACCGCATCGCGTAATTCACCAGTCTGGCTCTCAAATCGTTCAATCCACTGTTCAGCAGTCTCCTGTTTTCCCAGCAAATCGCCAAAATAACGCATTTCCTCCTGAATGGACGCAAAACTGTTGTAAGGCATGGCTACCGTCGGTGCAATTAACGAAAACCTGTCCACTGTTTCCGCCTGAGCCGAATGCGTAACAATTAAATCCGGCTCCAGATCAAGCAGCACTTCCAACGATTCTCCCATAACGGTTATGCCGCTCAGCATTCCTTCCAAATATGGGCTTTCCATCAGAAGCGATTCGGACGCAATCGGCTTAACGCCAAGCGCCAGCAAAGTTCCCAAGTATGATGGCGCAGCCACACGCTGCGCAAGCGCAGGCACTTCCACATCGCCATTCGTCGCCTTGATGGTCCGCGTTTCAACGCTTGCCGATGTCAGCCCCGTATTCGCAGCATCCGTTGCGGTGCCGTTCGTGCTTTGAAGCGCTGTGCCATTATTTCCTCCTGTGTTGACCGACGATGCTTGGCAAGCTGACGCTGCCAAGGTCAGACATAATAACGCCATCGCCAACCATTTTTTTTTGCTCATTGCCATTCCAGTTCCCCCATCCAACTCTAATTGATAATGAATATCATTATTATTAACATGATACATTGCCGGATGAGGCGCCACAACGGACAAATCTGACCACTTCATTGCACTTTTTGAAACTGCATTGCGAAATTGCTTGCGGTATTGCCCCGGCGTAATCCCGGTTTGCTTCTTGAACATGCGGCTGAAATATATAGTGTCCGGGTATCCGACATAAGCGGCTGCTTCCTGTAGCGTCGCTGCGGTCTCGCTCAGCAATCTTCGCGCCGCGTCCATCCGCAGCCGGATGATGTAATCAAGCGGACTGCATCCCATCTGTTCCTTGAATCTTCGCGATACATACTGCGGCGTATAATTCATGTGCTGAGCCAACTGTTCCAAAGAGATCGTCTCGCGATAATTCCTCGCCAAATAACGGATGACCTGCTCGGCCAACGATGGGGCGCCCGTATGCTCCGTCCGCTCCAGCAATACCGCATGCGTGAATCGGATGAATTCACCTTTCGCCATTAGCCTTCTCAAGCCCTCGCTTTTCCCGGTGCTTTTTGCTATTGCTGTGCCGAGCTGTGAGTCGTTAGCGCTATCCTTCCTTTGCCACTCAGCTAGCATCGTTTCGAGCATCCCGAGCAATACAAGCGGCTCGGAAGGCGCCAGTCCCCAGCATTCCATAAAAGGATTGTCGGTTTGCAGCATCATATGAAACTCCCGCAAAGCCGTATCCGGCAACGAAGCTTTATATAAGACCATATAGACGTCAAGCGATCCGCCGGACTGGACCGTTATTTTCGTGCCTTTGCCCACATGCAGCAAATGGAACCGTTCCGACAGCCACACATGTTCATCGGCCCACAGCTCGGCATGTCCATTGGCCGAAAATATAAACATGCTTGCCGGCGCAACATAGTTGCGAATTTCGTCGCTCTCGCCTATTCGTCTCAAGCGAATATCCAACACCCTGACGATGACTTGATTCCATAAATGAATTTGCTCGATCATGCTCATATTCGTTGCGCAGCGGGCTTTATTCCCTTGGCCGCCGCCTGCCCCTTCCAGCACTATATTTTAAATCAACCTTTATTGATCATGATTATCAATATCATTTGAGCTTAACGATAACGAATGCCGTATCACACTGTCAAGTCCAACCGCTTCTATTCATTGGGTAGCATGGTTTATGATGAATAGATCTATAGCAAGTGAAACTATCGTACTGAAGGAGCTTTCTCGATGAAACAGACCAAGAACATCATCTCAGACAAGTGGAAAAGAAACGGAATTGTCACGATTGGCGGCATATTAATGGGGGCAGGAATTGCGGATTGCCTGTTCTCCTTGAATGAACTGGATTTAAACCAAATGGCCAGAGGATTGACGATTGCCAGCGCAGGGCTTACCATTCTGGTGGTCATAGACAACTCCAAAACGCAAAGGGAAGCCCAGCATATTCAAATCAATACTCAGCTTCGCTTAGAACAAGTAGAGAAAAAGCTGACTGCCATCGAGCAATCCCAACACATGACGGAAAGACAGCTTCGTGAAATAAAGGAACTGCTGCATAAGGCAAAATCATAATTTTTTCGCGCAAACGATTCGCACAAAAAATGCCATCCATATGGATGGCATTTTTTGTTCCCACTTTCAGTTTAAATACGGCTGAAATTCCTCTTTAGGCTAATCGATTGCCGGTGGAGTTATGCCTGTCGCTTTACGCACCTTACTTACCGCACCGTCAAAGCCTATTACAGTTACAACATAAACGTCGTATTCCGCAACCTGCTCCTCAATTGCAACTTCATAATGAAACTCCTGATCAGCTGCAATATCCGCATAATAAAAAGCTAGCCAGTCTGGATTCAGGCTTTCGAAGCCCGCCAAAATCTGCTCTGTTGTAGGAACAGCCGCGCCCTGCGGCACGACAACAATAAATACCATGCCTGATTGATTCGTCTGCACAAGAACGTTAATGCGCGTAGTTTCATCTATAGTGTCGGCATACGTTTTAGGATAACCATTAGCAAATTCAGGCCGTTCCTCTTCAGGAACGATAATGGTATAGCTGAGAGTTAGAATTTGGCTGCTTGTATATCCCGATTTCACGGCAATTGCCTTAATCGTTGTATCCTCACCGATAACCAATGGTTCTGTATAAAGCGTGCCGTTGCTTGCTGAAGGCGCGCTTCCATCCGTTGTATAATAAATCACGGCCCCCGCTGTTGCGGTCGTCAGCTTGATCTCTGTACCAGGCTCCACGCTTCCACTCTCAACACTCGCCACTGGCATTGCTGCTTCAGACTGCGGAATGTTCACCGTGTAGCTAACGGTAAGGATCGGGCTGCTCGTATACCCCGTTTTCACAGCTACAGCTTTGATCGTTGTATTTTGCTCGATCAGAATTGGCCCCTCATAAAGCGTTCCGTTGCTTGCTGAAGGCGCGCTTCCATCCGTTGTATAATATATCGCGGCCCCCGCTGTCGCAGTCGTCAGCTTGATCTCTGTACCAGGCTCTACGCTTCCGCTCTCGACACTCGCCACTGGCATTGCTGCTCCTGGCACAGCCGGAACGGATGGCCCAGGCTCCGCCGGTGTCGGCACCTGCGGACGCTGCGCTGCCTCCTGCTGCTGTCTTTGTTGCTCCAAAGCCTGCTGTTGCTGTTCGAATTTCAGTCTTTCGGCGTCCGCAAGCTGTTGCTTAAGCAACTCCGCCGCTCTTTTGGCTACTTCTTCTTGCCGCTTCTTGTTCTCCTGCTCCAGCCGCTCTTTTTCAGCCAATAGCTTATTCTTCAAGGCATCCAATTTCGCCTGCTGCTCACGCTGCTTACTTTGCTCCTCCTGCTGTTTTTTTCTTTGCTCCTCCAATTGCTTCAGTTTTTCCTGCTGCTGCCGTTGCTGCTCCGTTACTTGCATCGGAGGGACATTGTCCAGATCTATTTTGTTATCCGAGTTTTTATTGACCTCGTCGATTATTTCCTGAAGCCTTTCTTTATCAAGCTTCCCTTGATCGAGGGCTAGCTTGGCAAAATTCGCGAGCAAGTTCTCTAAATTTCTCTGGAATTGTTCAAGCTCGTAAGGAGACTGATTGTAAGGATTGTCGCCAGGGCTAGAACCTGCTGCCCCACTATTCAATTGTGCCAGCATCTCTGCATTCTCTTGATCGATTAGTTGTTTACTCCTTAATATCGCTTCAATGATAGAAGGTGAAGCTTGCTGAACGAAATCAGCTAGATCTACTAGTACAACTGGTTGATCGGTCACTTCAGCATCTGCCACCGTCAACTGCTGAGTCGGATATATGAAAACGGGATTCTGATTGGTTCCGCTGCCGCTTCCCTGAACAAGGCCGCTGCTTACAATTAGCCTCGAAGCTCCCGTAACCGGATCGACCCCCACAAAGAAATTCGTTCCGCGAACATCAGTCTGAGCCGTAGCGGTTATGATTTTGAAGGTATCCTTGGAGTCAACCAGCGGTGTTACGCTAGCTCCAATCATTCCGCTCCATAGAACAAGGCTCGTGTGCTTTACTTGCGACGCGCTGCTTAAATTCGAAATATACAGCTCCGAGCTTTCGTTAATCGCAAGCTCATCCTTGCGGTCAGCCGTCTTTAGGATTGCGCTTGATTTGAATTCAGTCATGATTCGATCACCGTGATGAAGGGTAACGCCATTATAGGCTCTATAGGTTAATGAACCGCCTGCCTGGCTTATCCATACCGTTCCTTTAATCTGGTCAAGTGTCGCCGTCCTCGAATGGCGATCCGCTGGAGGAAGTTGATTGACGGCTTCTGCTATTTCTCTCAAAATCACCGTTCTCGCATTCGGGTTCCATGCAACATCTGTCCCAAAGGCCTCACTGAAAAACCTTAGCGGGACATAGGTGCGGGCGGCTTTGATATAAGGGGCTGCCTCCATCTCCCACTGTTCTTGCACATCCGTTGCAGCATTCCCAGTCGCAATTACACGACTCCCGACCTGCAAATGAACACTTAGGTCTCCCTTAGTTAATTCAATAGTACGCTCGTTGTCATTGAATCCAACCTCGTAGCCCATATGCTCACTTAACGCTCTGACGGGAACCATCGTACGTCCCTGTACAATCTCAGGCTGCACGTCAAACGGAATCATCTGATTTTCGAATACAACCTTCACTCGGTCGTTTTTCGGTAAATCTCCCGGAAGCTTGTACCATTCAAGCTCACGAATTTGGTTGTTATAGCTGTCCGCAATGATCAAGTTGCCACTCGGCAATAGGGCTACATCTGTCGGATGGTGAAGCAAGTTATGACCGTTAATCCCGTCCACTTGGCCGAATTGTGCAGGCACACCGGCAATTGTGCTCACTTGTCCATTAACAAGATAACGAATGGTATGGTTCAAGCTGTCTGCAATAATCAGTCCTTGCTCTTCCGTTACGGCAATACCTCTAGGAGAATAGAAGCGCGCTTCTGAGCTGATACCATCGGCATAGCCGCCTGCAGCATACAGAGCCCCCTTTTCGTATACGGGCAGTTCTCCTTGGGACAAGCCTGCAGCCGTCGCAACTGTACCTTCAGTCAAATCGATATATCGAATGACATGATTTCCTGTATCGCTGACATATAAGTTACCTTTGTCGTCTATGGCAATGCTCGTAGGCTCATTAAACTTGGATTCTGACAACTTGCCGTCTGCATAGTCTCCTGCAGGAACCGCATAGCCAGCCGTAACCTCAATGACACGATCAGAAGGAGCATTCAAAGTGGTCACCTGTCCATCAGGCATTATACGGCGAATGGAATGATTCAAGGTATCTGCAACATACATCGTTCCATCCGCAGCAACGGCAACATCCTGCGGACGATAGAATCTCGCTGCTGAGCCTGCTCCGTCAACAAGTCCGAGAATGCCGTCTCCCGCAACGGTAGATACGATTCCGTCTTTTGATATTTTTCGGACAACATGATTTTCTGCATCCGCGATATAGACGTTGCCTTCCGAGTCCGTATCTATTCCAGAAGGACTGTTGAATACAGCGGATTGTCTGGCCCCGTCATTCCAGCCTCCGCTTGGGATTCCGCCTGCCTCCGTACCCAGCATCGCACCCGCATATGTAGAAACCTGCCCATTCGCAATTTGACGGACAAGATGGTTTTTGCCCTCTGCGACGAGCACAGAGCCGTCCTTCAACACCGTAATTCCTTGGGGCATACGGAAAGATGCCATAAGCGCCGCTCCATCCCAATCATCAAAATCACCATTGCCGGCAAAGACCGATACGCTTGTCAGAACTTCTTGCCCACTAATAAATCCCAATGAATCGATCGTTTCATTGCCTTCCGCCGAAACATGCGGAACTGCTGCCAGCACCAATACGGCTATTAGCAGATACATCATTGATTTCTTCATTGTCCTCGCCCCTCCGTTTGAGCTTGATTCGCAACCCATTGCTGCACGACACCCGGCACACCGTCTACAGCTGTTGGATAACGGAATTGAAACCCGATTTCCTTCAATCTTTGGTTGGTGAAATAGGTGTGAGCGGTTGCATATTCCGTTAACACCGGCCCCAGAATCAATTGACACAGCCATCTTGGAATTTCTCGAACCTTCCCTGTTACTTGCAGCTCCTGCTCGATCAAGCGCTTGAATGCCTTGGAAGACATGGGCATGTCATCACATAAGATATATCGTTCACCTGCTATACCTTGTTCGGTTAAAAATAGACAGGCACGCGCGGTATCCTCCACGTGAATAGGCGAAAAATAAGGTTCATACCCTTTCAGCGAATAAACAGGTTTCTTCTCATATAGCGGCTTGATGAACAGCTGCGGCATCCAGGAGTCAGGTCCGTATATTTGTGCCGGGAAGGCTGTTACAATCGGCAGCCCACGCTCCAAATACCGGTCCAGAACATGAACCGACCCAGCGATATATGGACCCCAGCCTTTTGGCTCACCATTATAGTTGCTGTCTCTTGGCACTTCCGAACCCGTATCGCCATAGAAGCTTGTCCCCGCAACATAGACGATTTTTTTGATCGTTGCCGGGTTTACATGGTTCAGGAGCCGTACCGTCATCTCATAATGACCCTTGCCAAAAGTCGTTGCGACCTTCTTCGTAACTTTCTCCCCCCAAGTAGGAGGCGCTGCAAGATGAATGATATATTCAGCCTGCCGAGCAGCAGCCTGCCAGACTCCGTCTGATTGAAGGTCGCCGACTATCGCTTCTACGCCTTTCGCTTTCAGTTCTCTGGCTTTCTCAGCAGAACGGGTCAGGACGATCGCTTCTTTCCCCTCTTTTATCACTTCATGAATCAGACGGCTGCCGACATATCCCGTGCCTCCGGTTATAAAAACTTTACTCACACCACTCTTCTCCTTCCAATTACCTAACGCTCTTACCGATTAAGTAATGCTGCTTTGGCTTACGCCACAGGCCATATTATAAGGAGTTCGGAATAATAAAGAGTCCTACCAAAGTAGTACAAATGCGAAAAAAGGGATACGATATTCATCGCATCCCCATTCATGTTCCGTTTTTAAAACAAATGAAAAGCCCGACCGCGTGAGGTCGGGCTTTTCATGGTGAAGAAGACGATCAGATTTCAACTCTGTCTGAGGACAACACCACATCGAATTGTACGGATGCTGTCACTGCTTAGACTGATTAAAACTCGTGTTCTCCAAGATCGCAAGCATTTTCTCGCCTTTCTCCATAAGAGAATTGCATTGAACACACACCGGTTGTGCCTTAAAAACAAAGTTATCCCTCGTCCATCCGTTGCACTCTTTATTGGTGCATGACCAAATAGCTGTTAATTCCACTGGAAGATCATCCATTGGTCTTTTCCGTGAATAATACAAGCCGCATCCCCCTTTTATCCTGGTATCATTGACGAAAAAAAAGCCCCATCACTAGGTCTGGGGCACTGTAATTATTTTGTAATTCTACAGTTTTACAACGTTTTCGGCTTGTGGGCCACGATTGCCTTGTACCACGTTAAATTCAACGCGTTGGCCTTCGTCCAGCGATTTGAAGCCGTCACCAGTGATTGCGCTGAAGTGAACGAATACGTCGTTGCCGCCTTCAACCTCGATGAAGCCAAATCCTTTTTCTGCGTTAAACCATTTTACTGTACCTTGTTCCATGACTTATTACCTCCATATTTTCCATTTTGAAATGTCATTAAAATTTTGAAAAAAAAATCACACATCGTACAAGGTTACACATTAAAATCATAACCCTCTACAATATGTGCTCTCAGGTCGAAATTCCAATATACTAATCATAACACATCCACCACTGACTTACAACTCACTTCTTCACGTTATGTGCGCAGCTGCTCTCCGCAACTCCGCATGAACATCATTAAGGTTGCCATTAATAAAATGGTTACCACAAACATTGCAATAACCGCCACAATAAATAATGGAGGAATGATGATCAGGACAAATAAGAACAGGCTGGCGATTTGATAAATTAAAAAATAAGTCCATTTCTTATTTGCTTCTTCCGTAATGCCAGGTTGATTCTGCCTTGTTGCCATGTCTTTGATCCCCATAAGCAAATGGTAAACGATTAATAGAAGCAGAATAATTGAAACAAGCCCCACGATGATGCCTAACGGATTAAAATAGAAACTCTCGCCCTGATTAGGTCGCTCATAAATCGAAAATACGGAAAGAACGACCATAATCATATTGTACGTCTTCCCCTTGGTAAAATGATCACTATGTGCCGCGAACGCTAGAAAACCCATCGTGAACAGGATATACCCAATAATATCCGGCATAATATCAATTCCCTGAATTCTGAAGTCAAACATGATAAATAAAAATCCCCAGAAAAACTTGCTAAAGCCCTCTTGTACCATAAGCCCTCCTGTAATCCCGACTTCATAAAGCATATGCCAATTTTTCGTAGAGCTGTTATTATCATACCAGATAATGGGCGATCGGAGCGTGAACTTCCCATTTTTAACGGATTGATCCGATTCCAGACTCATCATGATCTCTTTGGCTATAGGAGTGTGAACCCGTCACTTAATATGCTTGAAGCCTTGAATCAGCTGTTGCTTGTGCTCCGACGGCTTATAGTCTGCCACAATGTGCTTAACAAGTGCCTCAAGCGGCAACTGGACAAATAGTTGGGCAGCCTGCTCCCGCTTATCCATAATCACTTCCGGAAGCACAACCTTGCCGATTCGTATCGAAACCTCACTCAAAAATCTCTCAAACCGAAATGGTAGTTTTTCGAGAGTTCTTTCACGTATGATAGTAGCTATAGGGTGAAGATACAAGCTGTAGACGGCGTGCTGAACCTACGCGAGCTGGCTGATTCTCCGTTCGTATCATTAGCTGGCAAATGGAATTTTATAACCGAATCCTTTGTCACCCCGTCCAAATTCATACAGGAAGCCAATCGAGCCCATAGAACAGCCGGATGCGCTCCTGCTGGAGTCAAAAGGGTACTTGTGGGCATATCGGTTGGAATGAGGGAATTTGAGGGTGTGCATATACATAAATCCACACAAAAAACCCGGCCATATACGGCTGGGTTTTATGGTGATAGCGAGCAAACCTTTATCGTGAATACTCCTGTACAACTTCATACATTTTTTCGGGCCTTAATAAAGTGCTAATGGAATCTTCCGTTTGAAGAGTCAGAGCCGCGCCGGCAAGTCCCAGCTGGCATGCGCTATACAGCGATTCATTGTTCATAATGCCATACATGGCACAAGAAGCAAAAGCGTCGCCAACCCCTGTGATATCTACAATATCCGTTAGAAAAGAAGGCAAGTGCCCTGATTCCTCCGAAGAGGAATAATAGGCCCCCTGATCGCCCAGTGTGATAATCACATTTTTAACGCCGCGCGCTCTAATCTTTTCACATGCGATTCCACAATCCTCGATGGAGTCGATCTTCATGTCGGCAAGCACCTCTGCTTCAACCCGGTTCGGGAGCAGCAGCTCTACTCCGTCAAGCCGATAAGGAAGCTTATGTGTCTTGGCTACAGATGCAGGGTCTATGTACAAAGGAATATGTTCATCGGCACAGCGTTTGATGATATAGCTTATACAGTCCTTGGGAATATTCGTATCCAAAAAAACAGCTTGAGCGGAAATAATATGGGACCATTTCTCCTCGAACATGGATACGGTCATTTTTTCGTATATGTGCATATCATCCATCGAGACTACACTCTCTCCCGTTGGGTCCAGTAGAGTGATGAAAATCCCCGTTCGCTCAGTCGGCATCACCCAAACTTGGCTGACATCAACACCTTGGCTTTTGATTTCATTCAGGATCCAGTTGCCCTCTTTGTCGTCTCCAACACAGGTCATAATGGACGTATTACAGCGGAGCCGGCTTAAATTTTCTACAACGTTGCGTGCCGCTCCGCCGCAAGATTCGTTGATTTTGACCGGATTGGAGGAAGAAAAACTGACCGTCTGATTCGAGCGCGCAATCTTGTCAATGTTAGCCCCTCCGATACAAACAATTGACGATTCCTCCCGTAAAATATAGGCCCGTCCTTTAATTTCACCGCGTCTGGTCAAGCTGGCAATATAATTGGCAACCGTCGGACGGGATAAACCAACCTTAGCGGATAACTCTTGCTGTGATATAAAAGGATTCATTCTTATATAGTCCAAAATTTGCTGTTCTTTATCCACGAAGCAACCCCATTTCTACTTGTCATCCTTAAGTACCAACCTCGTGTATGTTCCCTATCTTTATTATACAACTAAATCTACCTCCAGAATAAATTCATGCAGCTGTGGCATGCGAAATTTAGCATGATGTATGGCTTGTCAGGCATATTCATGAACCTGATCAAATTTTGCATATTGACATCTCAACATGAAAGCGTATACTAAACATATGTTTTCAATATAAACTTTTGTTTGTTCGAATTTAGGGGGTGTAAATTGGCTGTTAGTTATGGTGAGGACAAGTCAATCTTGCATGAGACATTGGCATTAACATGGAGGAGATATACATGAATTTTATTTTCTTGCTAACTGGCCTTCTTCTTGTTTTTATTATTGGTTTCTTAGTAAGCAACAATCGCAAAAAAATAAAATACAAACGTGTTCTGATCATGTTAGCCGTACAAATCCTTTTGGTGTACTTCATGATGAACACGAGCATAGGAATCACTGCGATTACAAAAGTGGGCTTGCTTTTTGAAAAGCTGATGAGCATTGCCAATGCCGGCATCCAATTTGTATTTGGAGGCATGGCAAATGAGGGTCAAACTCCGTTTTTCCTTGGCGTGTTAATGCCGCTTGTTTTCATGTCTGTACTAATCGGAATTCTGAATTACATCAAGGTTTTGCCTTTCATCATCAAATATTTAGGCCTGTTCCTTAGCAAAATTACCGGTATGGGCAGACTTGAAAGCTATTTTGCCATATCTACATCTGCGCTTGGACAGCCGGAAGTCTTCTTGACCATTCTCAAGCAAATCCCGCTTCTGTCCAAAGAAAGACTCTATACCATTTGTACATCCGCAATGAGCGCAATAAGCATGGCGATGGTTGGCGCATACGCCAATATGCTGGAGCCTAAATTTGTTGTAACGGCTGTTGTCTTGAATATTTTCAGCGCTCTTATCGTGGCCAATATTATTAACCCCTATGATCTGGATGAGAATGAGGACTTGGTTGAAGTTGAGGAAAAAGAACGGCTTCCTTTCTTCCGAATGGTCGGAGAGAGCGTCACGGATGGTTTTAAAATCGCCATTATTGTTGGCGCCATGCTGCTAGGATTTATCTCCCTAATGGAAATGGTGAATGTGATTTTCCAAAGCACATTGCACATCTCATTCGATACGGTTATTGGTTATATCTTCGCGCCAATCGCTTTCCTGATGGGTGTTCCATGGTCAGAAGCGGTACAAGCTGGCGGCATTATGGCGACCAAGCTGATTACGAATGAATTTGTAGCGATGTTGAGTTTTGGCAATATGACAGGTGAATTCTCATCCAGGACGGTTGCTATTGTATCTGTCTATCTGGTTAGCTTCGCTAACTTCGGAACGCTCGGCATTATTTCCGGCTCCATCAAAGCGATTAGCGACAAGCAAGGAGATCATGTTGCGAAGTTTGCTCTTAAATTGCTGCTGGGCTCAACGTTGGCTTCTGTTATTTCAGGCACCATGATAGGTCTAGTCATGTAAATAAAACTTAGAGGTGAAAGATAATGACATCAAGAAAAATTATTTTGGATTGTGACCCCGGACATGATGACGCCATTGCAATTATTTTAGCTGCTGCTCAGCCGCAGTTGGAGATATTAGCCATTACAACGGTTTCCGGAAATGCAGAAATCGATAAGACAACTCAAAATGCGCTGAAGGTTTGTGATTTGATTTCATTAAATAAGGTCATTGTCTCGAAAGGGGCAAGCGAGCCAATGGTTCGGTTACGCGAAACGGCGCCCGGCATTCATGGAGATTCCGGCTTGGACGGTCCTGAGCTGCCTGAACCTTCCCGCAGCTGGAGCGAGGAACATGGCGTCGACACCATTATCAGACTTGTGAAAGAGTCCGCAGAGCCTGTAACCCTGCTTCCGACAGGACCATTAACCAATATTGCCTTAGCTTTAACGAAAGCTCCGGAAATTAAAAGCAATATTGAAGAGATTGTCCTTATGGGCGGCGGTACTTTCGGCAACTGGACACCAACAGCTGAATTTAACATTTGGGCTGATCCAGAGGCCGCAAGAAAAGTTTTTGAAAGCGGTATTCCAACTGTAGTGATGGGTCTGGATATTACGCATCAAGCTCTAGCAACCAAAGAAGTGATTGAAGAAGTCAATGGAATCGATAACCGTGTTGCTAAAATCGTCGGCGAGCTATTAGTATTTTTCGCCTCCACATACAAGGAAATGTTCGATTTTGACGGAGCGCCGGTACACGATGTATTGACTGTAGCCTATCTTGTTGCACCAGAATTGTTCAAAATGAAAGATGTGAATATTGTCGTGGAAACAAAAGGTGAATACACAGCAGGAACAACATTAGTTGATCTGCATGGGGTTACGGGCAGAGAAGTGAATGCGAAGTTTGGCCTGGAGCTTGATGTAGACGGTTTCTGGAAACTAATGATTGACGCACTTAAAACCTATTAAATCTAATCATCAAGAAAATAGATAGAGCAATTCAAGAGCGTGCTTACACGGATCTGCCCACAGTGGCTCCTTGTAAGCACGCTGAATCTGTAGGAGTTGAAACCATGAAAAGACCTAACATAGTTGTTGTTGGCAGTTTAAATATGGATATCGCAGTTGAGGCGGAGCGTGCCCCGCTTATGGGAGAGACGCTTATGGGAAATGGCGTCCATTTCATTCCAGGCGGGAAAGGCGCCAATCAAGCCGTGGCCGCTGCCAGGCTTGGCGCTCGCACCACAATGATCGGTGCGGTGGGCAGTGACAGCTTTGGAGCAGAGCTTCGGAATTCTCTGGAGAAAAGCGGAGTCGACGTTGTCGGGATCAAAACGGCGGAAGGCATTTCGACTGGCATTGCCACAATACTTCTCGCGCAAGGAGATAATCAGATTGTGGTCGTCCCAGGTGCGAATGCCTACTGTCTCCCAGCAGACGTGTACCAGCATGAAGCTCTCCTTGCAAAAGCCGATGTGGTGCTTCTGCAATTAGAGATCCCTCTGAAGACAGTAATTGCCGCGGCAGAAGTCGCCAAGCAACATGGCCGAACGGTTATTTTAAATCCAGGCCCAGCCAGGGACTTGCCGGAAGAGCTATTGAAGAACACGGACTACATCACCCCGAATCGTTCGGAGCTCGGCTTGTTAACAGGAATGGATACATCGGGGGAGCAGTGGAAAGAAGCAACGAAACGTTTGTTGGAAATGGGTCCACGTCATATTATCACTACATTAGGTTCGCAAGGTTCGGGCTATATGAACCCGGATATGCAGATAACGGCCATCCCGGCATACCGGGTTCCCGTCATCGATACGACCGGAGCAGGGGATTGCTTCAATGGCGGATTGGCTTACGCATTAGCCGCAGGAGGTAACCTGGATAGCGCCGTTCGCTTTGCAACCAAGGCTTCCGCTCTAGCGGTCACCAAATTCGGCGCCCAAGCCGGTATGCCCTCGCTTGAAAAAGTGGAGACGTTCGACTGGACAGCCGTATATGCATGACGATAAATGATGGTACAGATAGTATGAGGAAGCAGCTTCTTCATTGTTAATAAAAAGCCCAGCAGCTATATTAGCTGCTGGGCTTCTCATAGCGAAAAATCAGTAACGCCCTTTTTAGAGGCATATTTCAACGTATAAGTTCCATCTTCTATTCCGTATGGCAACGCAGCTATTTTTATCCGCGTATAATCAAGCCTGCTCTCTCTTAACACTCTTTTGATTAAGGCTATGCTCCGCTCTTCTTCCGTCACGATACAAAATAGATTAAGCACATACTTTTTCGGGTCGGACATGCACTTCCCCATATCGAAGCCATCGACAGAGCCTAACTCAGCATCCGCCAGAGAGGCCTCCAAATATTCCATGACTTTATCTTTTAACCAATGGTCACGCTCGCTGCCTTTGGCACTTTTCAGAGGGTACTGCACGACTAGCCAGAACTTTTCACTCACTCAGCTTCACCAGCCTATAGACACGTAATTTATATTGCACAAAAAGCGTATGGGCCTTGCCCTTCAAGGGACTTACTTCATTTATTATAACAAAGTTTTTTCAAATGGGATGTTTTTCTAATGCTTCTGCTGTAGTTGCAGTTGAGAATAATGGTTTGACAGAGCGGTTGAGATAATCGTTTCATACCCGTTGTTGTATTAGTATCATGGTGTTGTTTATGATAAAAGAACTAAGGACAGTCGGCAACCCACAACTATAAGAATTCACAACCACATGGGGTAGTCGAATTACGTTTAACCAAACGAATGTGTTTCAATAATAAATGATGATGACGGATAACGATGTTCCGTATAGGAGGAGCAATCATGGCAGAGACCCTGTTAGTGGTAGAGGATGAGCGAAAAATTGCAAGGCTGCTGCAAATCGAGCTGGAAAGCGAAGGCTACCAGGTTCGAGTAGCATTGGACGGAACAGCGGGCTGGACGGCATTCCTCGAAGGGGGCATTGATCTGATCTTGCTGGACGTTATGCTTCCCGGCATTAGCGGGATCGAGCTGTTGCGGCGCATTCGCTCCGCTGATGCCGACACGCCTGTCCTGCTGCTGACGGCCAAGAGCGCAGTCGAAGACAAGGTATCCGGCCTCGATCTTGGAGCAAACGATTACATCACGAAGCCCTTCGAAATCGAAGAGCTGTTCGCGCGCATTCGCACCGCTTTGCGTCTGGCTGCGCGTACGGAACAGCAGTCGCCTCCCGAAGAGTGGCTGACGGCTGACGATTTAAAGGTTAATTTACAATCGAGGGAAGTCATGCGAGGCGGAAAAGAGCTGGACCTTACGCAACGGGAATTTGATCTGCTTGCGTATTTGCTTCGCAATAAGCGGCTTGTGCTGAACCGCGATCAGATTTTAGCTGAAGTGTGGGGATATGATTACGCCGGGAATACGAACGTCGTGGATGTCTATATCCGGTATGTCCGCAAAAAAGTAGACGAGGGCTACGGGAAAGAGCTTATTCATACCGTCAGAGGAATCGGCTATGTCCTGAAGGAAACGCCATGAAGCTGAGCAGCAAAATTCATTTATACTCCTCTGTCCTGTTCGCCTCACTGCTTCTGGCGGCCAATATAACGGTTTACTTTGTTTTTTATTCGCTAACGATTAAGCAGGAGCTGCATGCCTTAGCGGCCGAAACGGAACAAGCGGCGGAAGCCATCCGAGCTTCTAATAACCCGCTCGCGACAGAGGAGCTTCTTCGGGCTTATGTACCAGTGTCGGGCATGATCAGACTTGCGCAAGAAATGCCTAGCGGCGGAGCCGGATTGCTCGTGACTTCTTCATCCGAAACGGCGCTAAGCAAGCAACCATCAGCTTATTCTCCTCAGCGAATCGTAGAGAAGGTCCAGATTGGCCAGAGGGACTACGGTTACGCCTCCATCCCCATTATTGCTGCAGACGGCGCGGTTGCAAATGTACAAATAACGAAAAGCATGGCTGAGTTGACTTCGTTACTTGCTATGCTGCGGCTGGTGCTCCTTGTTGTATCCATAGCTGTTATTATTATTGTTCTTCTATCCAGCGGCTTGCTAAGCCGGTTAATTATGCGTCCGATTGGCGCCATGACCCGAACGATGAAGGAGATTGCCCGTAGCGGCAAATTCGTTCGTCTAGAGCAGCATGTGAAGTCCAAGGATGAGCTTGCGCAAATGGGCGAGACATTCAATGAAATGATCGGTTTGCTGGAGAACAGCTTTCACAAGCAAGAGCAATTCGTATCGAATGCTTCTCATGAACTGAAGACGCCGCTGACCATTATCGAAAGCTATGCCCGTCTGCTGCAGCGAAGGGGGCTGGATAGGCCGGAGTTATTCGAAGAATCCGTCGAAGCCATCCGGTCGGAAGCGGTGCGAATGAAAGGAATGACCGAGCAGCTGCTGTTGCTTGCCACCCCGAACCGTCATCAGGAGCATGAACGAAGTGTGATCGAATTGCTGCCGGAGGTTGAACAAGCAGCCGCCGGATTTCGGCGCGCATACAAAAGAGACATTGACGTTCAAGCCTCTGCTGAACCGGTATATGCTTATACGAATGCCGATCAGTTGAAGCAGCTCCTGTTTATTTTGCTCGATAATGCCAGGAAATATAGTAAGGATCGAATTGATATTGAGCTTGAACGAGACAGCCCCCATAGCCTCATTCGGATAAAAGACCGCGGGATCGGCATTCCAGCCGCAGAATTGCCGCATGTGTTCGAACGATTTTATCGGGTGGACCCGTCGCGCAGCAGAGATCAGGATTCCGAGGGCGGAACGGGCCTGGGCTTGTCCCTGGCCCAAGAAATCAGCCGGGCGATCGGAGCGGACATTGTGCTGACCAGTGAAGAAGGCAAAGGGACGACGGCTACCCTTCTTTTGCCCCTGCCCCAGCAAGAGTAACGATTCTCATGAAATTGTAATGAACAGCGGTTATTGTAGGTAAGGCAGATGCGGAAGTGAGGGATGATGATGGGAAAACGGACCGTAAGAACGGTGATTGCGCTCCTTGCACTCGCGTTGATTATATTAGGGGGTATACTCCTTTTTGCGAATTCGCGATCAAGCGGCGATAAGCTGTTGTCCCAAGAGGAAGCAGAGAAAACAATACTCGAGCAGTATGATGGCAATATCGTTCATACAACCGTAGAGGGGCATGCCTATGTTGTGCAATTGCGGTCAGACAAAGGCCTATATGAGCTGACGATAGACAGAGCCACTGCCGCTATTGAAGCTATCCGCCAGATTGAGCAGTTCACGGAGACTCCCGGCAAGCCTGCGGAGACACCGGTGCCATCGGAGACGGCCAAGCCAAGCCAGTCACCGCCGCCGGAGAAATCGCCAAATCCGTCCGTATTGCTAGAAGAAGCCGACGCCATCAACATTGCGCTGGAGAAAGTTAGCGGCACGCTGAAAGAAGTAGAGCTGGAGCAAGAAGGCGGCAAATGGTATTACTTTGTAGAGCTTGAGACACAAGACGGACGTGAAGCAACCGTGCAATTGCACGCCGGTTCCGGCAAGGTCCAATCGGTAACATGGGATGACGACGATGATGAGGACGATTCGGATTAGTTTATCATCAAATTCTAATGTGGCTGTAATTTCACTCTTAGAAAGCATGTGTAAAGTAATAAGTGTGAGATGAGCAAGCCATTACGAAAGGATGATAAGAATGAAGAAAAAAGGATTAATTGTGGCCATCGTCGCTTTTGCAGTCATTGGAGGCACCAGCGCTGCCTTCGCATCGGGAGCCGTACCTTACATTGGGAAGGATAAAGCTGCAAAAGCAGCGCTGAAAGAAGTGCCTGGTACCGTTACTGAGCTTGATTTGGAGCATAAGAATGGCAAGGCCTATTATGAGGTTGAAGTGCAAAAGAAAGACAGCCGCGAGGATACGGATGTATACATCGATGCCACTTCAGGAAAAGTGCTGGCTGTCCATGATGATCGTGATGACGATCGCAAGAAGCCGTCCGTAACTGCGAAGCCGGAAGCGAATGCAAATGCGAGCGGAAGTGCAAAGAATACTGCTGCTGGCGCAAAAGTGATCACAAAAGAACGGGCAATCGAGCTGGCCCAACAAGCGGTTAAGGGCGAAGTGATTAAAGTGGAGAAAGAACGGGATGACGGCATTCAGAAGTATGAAGTGAAGCTTAGAACAAGCGAAGGCACAGCCGAAGTAGAGCTTCATGCGGCGACTGGCAAAGTCCTTTCAATTGATTATGACCGCTATGATGATGACGATCATGATGACGATGACGATGACGACTTTGATGACGATGATGACTACTACGAGGATGACAGTCGTGATCGGAAGTAAATGAGTGAATTTAGGCATAGAACAGCCCAGTCCATATGAGGACTGGGCTGTTCGGGATAATCCCCTTCATTCAGTAACCGTGCATTCAGGAGTACCATTTAGCGCGATTTCGACGATGCCATCCACCGATCGGATGTCGAATTTCAGAACTTGGCCCGTGTCTGGCGCTTGGACAAGTCCAGTTTCGAGAGAGATTTTGAGGTCCCGGAGCGGACAATAAATATAATGTCCGCTCACGATCGCTTCAGCCAGAGTCCCGCCTTTGGAATGCGGCGTTCGATTCTCAAGCGCGTAAAGATTCCCGTCCGTCGTTCGAAATACGGCAATCTGACCATTGCCCATTTGCACTTCCTGACCCAAGCCGACTGGAAAGTCTTCAATCGGACCTATGGGAGCGAATGTCGCCTTGTCGGTTCCAAGCATGGTATCTCCTCCTCTTATAACTGTGGTTGAATCGGATGATAAAGCTTTTGGCGGAGCTCTTCATTCTCGAGCACTTCCTGCCAAGGATCGCGCAAGTCTTCAAGCGCTTGGCTCAACCGGCCAATCAGGCTTACCCGTCCGATCCGATCTTCTACAACTGCTCTCCGCACGTTGTACAGGCCGATACGTTCCACAAAATCTGAAGTGCGTTCTGCATAATTAGCGTTTTCGCGATAGTATTGAATGAACGCGTCGCAAATATCGACTAGTTCCTCATCCGATTTTACCTTGCAAAAAGGATCCGCAGCTCTTAATTTGATACCACCGTTACCTCCTACGAAGATCTCCCAGCCTCCGTCGTTGCCTACGATCCCAATGTCTTTCGTCCCCGACTCGGCACAGTTCCGCGGACACCCGTTTACGGCCATTTTGAATTTTGCTGGCATCCATAGGCGTTCATAACGATGTTCGAGTTCGATTCCGAGGCCGATCGAATCTTGGGTTCCGAAGCGGCAAAATTGAGATCCCACACAGGTTTTGACGGTACGAAGCGATTTGGCGTAGCCGTATCCAGAGGGCATGCCAAGATCAGCCCAGATAGCAGGCAAATCCTCTTTCTTTACGCCAAGCAGGTCCAAGCGCTGTCCACCCGTCACCTTCACCATTTTCACATCGTATTTGTCCGCCACGTTGGCGATCTTTCGCAGTTCGTCAGGCGAAGTCACGCCGCCATACATTCGCGGAATGACGCTGAACGTGCCGTCCTTCTGGATATTGCCATGCAGACGCTCATTCACGAAACGCGAATCCTTCTCGTCTTCATGTTCTTCTGGCCAAATCATGCCAAGGTAATAGTTCAGCGCGGGACGGCACTTCGAACAGCCTTCCGGTTCATTCCATCCCAAGACGATCATGACTTCACGGACATGCGTCAAATGCTTCTCTCGAATAGATGCAACAATTTCGTCGCGTGTAAGCGGTGTGCATCCGCAGATGCCGGGCTTCTTGGCGGCCGACTTGTCGTATCCATCTCCAAGAGCGTATTGCAACAATTGTTCTACTAGCGGCCTGCAGCCTCCGCAAGATCGGGTCGCTCCGGTACATACTTTGATCTGTTCCACCGAATCCCAGCCTTCTTCCCGGATCCCTCGAACGATAACCCCTTTCGTCACACCGTTGCAGCCACATACGATTTCTTCGTCCGCCATCGTTTCAACGGCTGAAGCTTTCGCTGTCCCTCCGCAGCATTCTCCACCGCCGAACAGTTGCTTGTATAGGTCATCCGTCATCTCCTTGCCTTCCCGGATGCAGCGGGTTAGAATGGCGGAGTCGTTCACATCGCCGTAAAGAACGGCACCAACGATTTTATTGCCTTCGAGCAGCACCTTTTTATAGATGCCTTTCCAGTCGTCGTGAATGCGTAAAACGCGATGTGTCTCCGTCTCTGCATATACACCTGCCGAAAAGACGTCCACACCTGAAATCTTCAGCTTTGTCGAGACTGAAGAGCCTATATATGGAGCCGTTTCAGCCTCAGCCAACTTTTTCGCAAGTATCGTTCCCTGCTCATACAACGGGGCCACAAGACCGTAACAGACGCCGCGATGCTCGCAGCATTCCCCGACCGCATAAACATCCGGGATGCTGGTTTGCATGTAATCGTCCACTTTGATGCCGCGCGCAACCTCGATACCGCTAGCCCTCGCCAGTTCAGTGTTCGGTACGATGCCGGCCGCCATCACCACCAAATCGGCCGCCAGCTCGGTGCCGCCCTCGAACTTAAGACCGGTAACCCGGGAATCACCTGTTAGTTCTACCGTTTTCTTGCCCATCGCGAACTTGATCCCTTGCCGTTCCAGCTCCGTCTTGAGCATGGCAGACGATGCGGGATCCAACTGACGCTCCATCAAAGTATCGAACAAATGAACGACCGTCGTATCCATTCCGAGCTGCACCAGCCCCTTGGCCGCTTCCAGGCCAAGTAAACCGCCGCCGATTACGGTTGCTCTCTTGAATAGCTTCGACGCATCGATCATGGTGTGGCAGTCGGCAATATCTCTGAAACCGATGACTCCTTCCTTATCCGCACCCGGAACGGGCAGTACGAACGGTAAGGAACCGGTAGCCAATATTAAAACCTCATACTCGGCCCACTCTCCTGCATCCGTGTACACGCGTTTGGCAACAGAATCGATTCGAACAATTTTCTTGCCTGTATGCAGCGTGATTCCGTTTTCTTCATACCAGCTGAGATCGTTCATAATGATGTCGTTTACCGATTTACTGCCTTCTAGTACATAGGACAATTGAATGCGGTTATAGTTGGGATAAGGTTCTGACCCGTAGACCGTAATATCAAATGCTCTTGTTAGCTTTAGTATTTGTTCTAACGTGCCAATGCCGGCCATTCCGTTCCCGATGAGAACTAGTTTTTTCTTTTTTTCGCGATTCGTCACGTTCATTCGCCTCCACTATGGGACTCTAACGTCATATTAACGGACGGACGAAGACATGGATGTGAAGATTGTCACACTAGAATAAAAACATAACTTCTCAAGCTTCAATATAGCCATCTCAAGCTCTATTCCCTACAAGCCCCCGCTAGATAAAGCTCATCCCTAAAATAACGAAGGATATGGCAGGATAAGAGAAAAAATTGTCGAACAACTTATGAGATTGGGATATTTTATTCATTGACATTCATCACACCAGGACCAAGGGAGAGGAACGGCTTCATGTTAAAACTTAAGAATCGTCTGGCTGTAAAATTATCCATCAGTATTCTGGCGCTGCTCATCATTTTGTCAGCCACTCTCATCTACATGCAAATCCACAACATTAAGAAGGCTAGCAACGAAACGATCGGCAGCTTCAGTATTCACATAGCCGAAGCATACGCGCAACGATTCGACTTGGATGCCTACAAACAATTTTTGAATGATCCGCAAGAAAACGATTTGTATTGGAGCATCCGCGAAGAGATGGATCAATTCCGCTCCCAGATAGGCGCACAGTATGTATATACGTTTACGATTGACGACAAAAGACAGCCTATCCTGCTTATTGACGGACAACCTAAGGAATCGGATTCCGCCTCACCAATTGGGGAAATCACCGACGTGCCCGAATCATCTATTAGCGCGTTGCTGAACGGGGAATCGTCGAAGAGCGACGTGATCCGCAACCTCGTGTACGGAGATTATATATCTTCATATGCGCCTCTTCACGATACGGACGGAACGATGATCGGAGTGTTAGGCATCGATACCAATGTGTCCGTTGCAGCCACGATTCATCGGGAGATCATGAAAAACAGCAACCCGTTATTTATTTTGATGGGATGTTTAACCTTGCTGATTTTTGTTCTGATTGCGTGGTTCATGTTCAGAGCTCTGCGACCGCTGCGTCTTATCGTAGGCGGTGCAGAAGCCATTGCTCAAGGCGATCTCGCGGAAGCGAAGGCGATTCTGCTCAGCACAAGTGTGAAGTCCAGCGATGAAATCGGACAGGCGCATTCCGCAATGAACAAAATGCTGGAGCGGCTGGGAGCCACCCTCGGCGATGTCCTTGGCAATATTGCTGTAACGACAGATGATCTCGTCCATTCTACCGAGCGATTCAGCTTGGAGGTAAACCAACTGGTCTCCTTGAATCAGCAGCTCGAGCATTCCATTACAGAACTGGCGGACGGAGCGCAGCATCAACGTATAGCAGCCGAAGAGAGTGCAAAATCCATGGAGGAAATTATTGTTGCCATCCAGCGAGTGTCCGAAGCCTCCGCCGATGTATCCAACGCTTCCGGTGAAGCATTGGAAACGGTCGAAGACGGACGCAGCTCCATCAACGGATTGAAGGAGCAAGTTGCTTTAATGTCTCAAGTTGTCAACCAGACAACAACCTCCGTACAAGTGCTGAATACTTACATGGTGGAAATTGAGCCTGTTCTTCATTCGATTTCCAGCATTGCCGATCTCACCAAGCTGCTTGCGCTTAATGCTTCTATTGAAGCTGCGCGAGCAGGCGAGCATGGCTCAGGCTTTGCTGTCGTTGCCGGTGAAGTGCGCAAGCTAGCGGAATCCTCCTCGGTCTCCGCAGCGCATATTACCTCGCTGTTGCAGCAAATCCAGCAGGAATCCTCGCAGATCGGATCGTGGATGCTGAAAGAAAGCGATGAAATGGCGAAAAGCACAAAGCTGTTCAACCAAGTGGAATTGCTGTTCAACCATACCGCTGATCGGTTTTTGATCGTGAACGAACAAATTCAGGATATTTCAGCCGCTGCCCAAGAGATATCCGCCGGCTCTGAGGAAATCGCCGCATCGGTTGAGCAAATCTCGCAAATCTCCATAACAGCTGCGGAAAACGCGGTCGCCGTCCAATCGATGTCAGCCAATCAGCTAAAAGCTACGAAACGTATAGCCGATACGAGCAAGCAGCTCGAGACCAGGACAACCGGCCTGGAAGAAGCGGTATCGAAATTCAAGCTATAGTCATCTCGTAATAAAGGCAAAAATCCACACCCTTACGCGGTTGTGGATTTTACATTTGGCGGGGGCGAAGCGTGGGTTTGCAAACAGCAATTCTCCAAAATCCACGCATGATCGCTTCCTGCGATGGCGAAGCTAACTTCTACCATGCTACCACCGAGAAACCGGAATAGTAGAGGAAGCCGGCATGGAGCCCGGCTTCCTCATTGATTTCATGTGACCCGTTGAAACTAGGAATTGCGAGAGAGTCGACAGCCAATCGAATCGGACCTAACATCCCTCCGTCGGCTGCTATTTGCGCTTGATGCAATTGATAAAAGATAGGATTCATAACAAAACCTCCAGAGACCGATCCTAAACTAAAAGAAAGTGATAATTATTCTCAATTAAATATAGACAATTAGCGGAACTCTGTCCAGTTTACTTTCCTTTGGGATTACAGCGCAGATGAAGATTGACATATAGCCGATAGCGATTATTTAATCGAAAGAATTCGTGTATTGACAATTGGGAAATAACTTATCATACTAAATATATACATTTGTTTAATAAGTGTAGGGCATCCAGCCGGCAGTTATGATTATCCTCATAATTTATTGATAATGATTATTATTGTCGAAGTCAATACATACACTACTACGCTGATGCAATCTTAGAAGCCGCAAATTCAAGATCGATTATTATAATGAGGTGAGTACCTAATGACGGAGAACCTGGAACTTTATGATGTAACTTTTATTGGCGGCGGCCCTGCGGGGTTATATGGCGCTTTTTACAGCGGAATGCGCGAAATGAAGACAAAAATAATCGACGCCCAGAGTGAGCTGGGGGGCACGATGTTATTTTTTCTGGATAAGATGGTGTGGGATGTTGGAGGAATACCCGCTCTTACGGGCAGGGAGTTGACTGATCAACTGGTTCGTCAGGCCCGCACATTTGACCCGGCGATTGCATTGAGTCAGGAAATTGAAGGACTAGAGCGCCTCGATGACGGCACCTTTATGCTGACCTCCACTGCCGGCGACCGGCACTGGACCAAGACGGTTATTATGGCGATTGGATACGGCGGCCTGCGAAAAGTGAGGAAGCTGGAAATCGAAGGGGCGGAGCGTTATGAACGCTCAAACTTGTATTACACCGTAAAAAACCTCGAGGAATTCCGGGAGAAAAGAGTCTTGATCTCCGGCGGAGGCGATTCGGCTGTAGATTGGGCCAATGAATTGGAGCCGATTGCCGCCAGCGTGACAGTTGTCAACCGGACGGATAAGTTCAAGGGACTTGAACGCAGCATTTCACGAATGAAAGCTTCTGCTGCCGCTCGCACTCACTATCAAATAGAGAAGCTTCATAGTGAAGACGGCCAGGCAATTGATAAGGTCACGATCTGTCACGTAGAAACAGGACTGCGCGAGCAGTTGGACATAGATGTGCTTATCGTCAGCCACGGCGCTACTTATGAATATGGCAAGCTCAGAGATTGGGGGCTAGGTATCGGAAAGGACATTCTTACCGTCACCGATAAAATGGAATCGCAAATGCCCGGTATATTTGCCGCTGGAGATTTTGTAAGCTACGGAGGGAAAGTGAAGTTGATTACCGGAGCATTCAACGATGTTGTGCTTGCCGTCAACAGCGCCAAACAATACATGGATCCGCAAGCGGCGAAAATGGCCCGAATCTCTACCGAGAACGTCCGTTTTGATGAATTGAACAAGCAGTTCGTCAATAACTAGTAGTTGAATCATACTAAAATCTCATGTCAACTATTCGTCTGTCATTTTTCAGCCACAAGAAAGCCCAGACCTTATGCGGTCTGGGCTTTCTTCGCGGAGGCGAGGGGTGTCGCCCTCCATTATATACAGAAAATCCCCTAGGACTTTGAAGTGCACCCTTTATAGTGGACATTGGAAAAACACCCTAGTGTTTAAACCGATGAAGCTATAGGGGGTGCTTTTCGTTATGGCGAAGAAGGGACAAAAATTTCTAACGTACAGCATGGAAACGAAGAGGAAAGCAATTGAGATGCGTCTACAAGGGATGACAGCAGAGAAAATTGCAGAGGAACTGGGGATCGTTGATGTGGGACGAGTAAAGGTCTGGATGCGTCGCTACAAACAGATGGGTGAGTTCGGATTAACAGACACCCGAGGAAAGCGTAAAGAATATGTCGATGAGAACCGTTATGTGAAACGGCTCGAAATGGCGAATGCCGTCCTAAAAAAGTGGTTGGCCATTACGAAGGCGGAGGTGTACCAGAGAAGTGTAGGCTCGTTGAAGAGCTCAGAGAGCATTTCACCGTTACAGAGCTTTGCAAAGAAGTCGGACTCTCTAAGAGCGGATTCTATGCCTATCTTAAACGAAAAACAGTAGATAATGACAAACCATCCAAAGAGGTCATTCGTGCTACCTATGAACGCTATAAAGGCATTTATGGCTACAGGCAAATTCAACTGTTTATGTATCAAGCTCATCAGGTATGGATGAACCACAAGAAGATCCTGCGCCTCATGCAGGAAATGGGACTGCAAGCAAAAATACGCCGCAAATTCCGTCATCATCGCGCATGGAGTTTAGGAGATCGGGTTGTGAGAAATGTGCTGGATCGCCATTTTGAAGCACATGCACCCAATCAGAAATGGGTCACAGACGTCACCCAATACCGCGTGAAAGATACCTGGTTGTACCTCTCTACGATTAAAGACTTGTGTCAAAATGAGATTGTCGCCTACAACATGAGCTTACGTAATGATAAGGAACTTGTACTCCAAACGTTTTCCAAAGCGTTTAAAAAGGAAAAGGACGTGGCTGGGTTAATCGTTCACAGCGATCAGGGATCCCAGTACACGTCCTACGACTACCACGACATGCTGCCAAAGGTTGGCGCCCAAATCAGCATGTCTCGCCGAGGCAATTGTTACGACAATGCCTCAATGGAGAGCTTCTTCTCCCATTTGAAGACGGAAGCACTCTATCCTTATGATATCCGATCGATCGAGGAAGCACAAAGCAGAATTGATGATTATATTCATTTTTACAACAACCATCGCCCGCAGAGAAAATTAAATAAGCTGTCTCCGACACAATACCGGAAACAGCTTATGGGATAGGGCTTTTTCTAAATGTCCACTAAATGGGGTCTTGACCAGATCCGGTCGGGTTTTTGTTATTGGAGGCGAGGGGTCTCGCTTCCCACTATATACAGAAAATCCCCGATTGCACTGCATTTATTCAGAGAAATGGATGTCATCAGTCAGTCTTTAAGTTTTCGAAGCGTTTGATCGTATTCCTCAATGACATCTGTCAGTGTATCATCTATGAAGTCTACACTAACATTTTGCTGGTATGTTGATTGTAGTTCGTTGGTAATCGAGAACATGATATTTGATACTTCATCGTCTGTATCAATACCGCCTCGCAACTGCTCGCGTAGATCAAACATCCTTATCCTTATAATACTACAACGCTTCAGATAATCCCACAGTTGCCGACCAATCTGCTCCAGCTATTGTGGTTATCAGGCGTTTGTTTTGTTTTTCAGTCGCATATATGCATTGACGTGAGTTACAGCTAATGTGTTATATATGTTCTCGCTTGCTGCATCTTCACGGCCACTTTTCTCACTCTCAACATTATAGAAGCTGATTATTGAGGTTTCTGTCTGACGTCCGACGCAAGATACAATTGCGAGAAATATCATAATTGGAAATTATTTTTAAAATTCCCACAATGATGTGCGACAAAGTGACTCCTCTAGGTGTTTATATATTGAGGGATGGGAAATTGACATGAATAACGGGAGAGGAGGATAAGTGGAAAAACAAGTCAAAAAAAAAAAAAAAAAGAGGTGCAGTAAAGTGAAGAAAAAAATGATTTCTAGTCTTCTAGTGCTCTTCGCAATCTTGTTAGCAGTACCTGTAGTAAGTGCTCAAACAAGTCTTAACAACAACGTACCATCATCCAATTCTGATGCTACATTAACTTCAGAAGAACAAAAAAAATTAGATGAGCGTACTATTATTCTTAAGGAGTATTTTTTGAATGTCGAAATGGCTAAAGCAGAACTAGATAAACTCAAAGAAGCTCAAAGTGAAAACGTTGGTCCTAGAGCTTCTTTAGTCGAGATAGATAAAAAAATCGAAGTTGCAGCTTTAAGGGTTGAGGAGCTTAAAGAGAAATTACCAGTAGGACTGGAAAAAATTCAAACTGCAAAAGAAAGTGGAAATGTGAGTGCTCTCTCTTCCGCAGCTGATTATGCTATTACTGAAATTCAAATTTTTTGGGACTCTACTCAAAGTAAGTATCTTGCTCATACAGCTGGAAATTTCACATCTACCAATTGGAAGAAAGACAGAGAAACTGATCCATACATGACGGGATGGAGAGATTTTGGTGGTTACGATGGATATTCTGTGTATTCTCTTCATTATAATATTAATATATATAATCCTAATTTTCAAACAATACACCACGCGGATCACACTCAATACACCGATTGGACTTCAACGGCATCAACTTATCCTGATGCTAGAGGCTATGCTTGGAAGTATCAAGATAAAGGTTATCAAAACTGGCCTATATGGATGACTGACTGGGCGGATTATAATAACTGGAGGCAATTAGGATGGTATTTCTTTGATTTTGTTGGTGGAAAACCTTCCGGAAACGCTAGTTTTAGTGCATCTTTTGGACATACGTGGGCATCAACAACAATTAACTCGATTTCCTACCCAGCAGGATTTGGATGGTCAACCAACAGTAATCGTTGGGATAAAGGCCAATCAAAGGCATTTACATTCTAGAAATAAGGAACGGGAGAGATCATTTCTCGCCCGTTCCCTCTTCATCAAATAAGATAATATGATAACGACATACAATTTCATCTTGATTATGGGGTGGTTCTGTCTTGAGAAAACTGTTGTTGTATATATCAGGCGGTATCCTACTGTTATTTATAGTTTTTATTGTTTATTACTTTTTTTTACCAAGCGATATTCGTTTAATTAAAGAAAATACTGTTAATGATGAAGAACTACATCTGTCCAATCGTCATATGGAAGAATTAGATCATTCAATGAGGGTTTATTACGTAAAAAATACTCTAGGAGATATAAATTATTTCATTTTAAAAGGAAGAAAATTAGTTACATCAGGAGTAATTTCAAGTATTAATGAAGTTATAGTAGGTAACGAAGGAAGCGATATACTTTGGTCTCAATACTACAAGCCTGATGAATTTTCTTTTATGACTGGGATAATTCTAAATGATCAAATCGAATCTTTAGCTATAAACAACATTAGTGGACAAAGTATAAAAATATTTAATTATGATAATTACCGCCTGTTCTACACGTTAGAAAGAATTGATACACCAATTGAGATTCAAGGGTATTCTGACAGTGGCGAGCTCATTTATAAAAACAATAACTGAGTATGATGACGAGTTAATTTTTTGAAATAGAGAAAACTGCTTATGTATGGAGACAATGCACTCTCCTGATGAGATCCGCGCCGTTCTGAATGTTCCTAATTCGCCTGAGCATGTTATTGTAGATAAGAAGGAACTTCAGATCGCACAAATGTTAATTGATCAACCTTTTAACCCATCTGAGTACCAGGATGAATATCGCTCTTCATTGGAAAAAGCGATTGAGAATAAATTAGCCGGTCACAGTGTCGATGTCGTTGATATATCCACTCCAAAAGCTAATGTACTCGATCTTATGACTGCGCTACAAGCAAGTTTGGACTATTTGCTTTTGCCGATCAGAATAGACAGCAGCCGTTATATCACGTGGGATGAATGTAGCTGTTAACATCGATTAGACCGTAAAAGCTTCAATGTCCCGGCGACTCTTTCCACAGGGTTTGCTAACAGTCTCTGTATCGGGCCACACGGTTATTCATAAAAGACCCTATCATGTATTGAAATCGAGTAGGAGGAGGCGCCTAGTCACCGTCCTCTCACACCACCGTACATGCGGGTCCGCATACGGCGGTTCCAAAAGGTTAACGAAGCTCTAAATAACGAGAAAGCAAACCTCTCTGCCCTTTCGCTTCCCAGTAGGAAGTTGGAAGGGCATTGTTTGTGTTCCGAGACATTTCCCATGCTGCATGCTCCTCGTCTGGCATTAGCCATGACAAAGCAAGCCCATTCCGGGACACCGAGTGCTCGGAGCTCGCGAATTCGAGCACGTACCCGTTTCCACTGCTTCCATAAACACATGCGTAGCCTACGGCGAATCCACTGGTCGAAGGTCTCGCAATGTACCTTTGCCGAGGCTAGCCGGAAATAGCCAATCCAACCTATGAGGTATCGGTTAAGCTGTGCAATCCGGTTTTCCATAGACATCGACCGCGTTCGGTTCGTTAGCTCTCGCACCTTCTCTTTGAATCGCGAAATGGTTTGTGGAGCTAATCGAATCGTCGCTTTCTTGTCTCTCAGGAAGCTGAATCCAAGGAACTTTCGGTTCCAAGGCCGGTCTACTGCGCTCTTTTCTCGATTCACTTTCAGTTTTAGCCTTCCTTCCACGAAGCGTGTGACCGACTCCATGACGCGCTGCCCTGCACGTTTGCTCGCCTCAAAGATGTTGCAGTCGTCCGCATAGCGGACGAAGCGTAGCTCTTTGTCCAAGTCGTCCAGCAACATGTTCGCTAAGAGCGGGCTTAGCGGTCCGCCTTGCGGCGTACCTTCTCCTGTTTGCTCGAACCTACCATTCGCCATGACCCCTGCGTTGAGATATGCACGGATGAGCTTCAAGACACGCTTGTCCGTCACCTTCCGTGCTACCCTTGCCATAAGCATGTCGTGGTTTACTCGGTCAAAGAACTTCGCCAGGTCCATATCTACCACCCATCGAAAGCCTTCCTGAATGTAGCGCTGGGCTTGCTTCACCGCGTCATGCGCTCGCTTCCCGGAGCGAAAGCCATAGCTGTACCTCGAGAAGTCTGCATCAAAGATCGGGTTCATCACTTGTAAAAGGGCTTGTTGGAGAAAGCGGTCCATCACGGTCGGGATGCCGAGCAGCCGCACGCCGCCTCCGGGTTTGGGGATTTCCACCCGTTTGACAGGCATGGGTCTGTACATTCCCGCGAGAAGTTCGGTTTTCACCGTTTCCCAGTGTGTTTTCAGGTAAGCTTGTAGATGCGCTACCGTTACACTGTCCACGCCAGGTGCTCCTCCGTTCTGGATCACTCGCTTGTAAGCGAGCCGTAGGTTATCTCCTCCGAGCATTCGCTCCAACAAATCGTTATTGGCTTCGCGAGAGGAAGGTACGACTTGTGCCGACGAAGAACTCGGCGCTCCGGCATACCCTGATGGCTTCACCGCTTCTCTTTGCCGCGAGCTCTCTTGCGAGATTTTCTGCTGTCTTTGCTCTTCATGCGAACGCATCGGTTTCCTCTCTCCTTTCGGTTCAGCCCTTCCGGTTTCCGGCGTCCCGTACTCCCGTACTATGGCTTCTGCTGACTCCTGCGGATTCAGCGCAGCCTCTCAGCCGCGGTTACGAAATAATTTCGCGTATTCCACAGGCCTCCCCAGATAAGAACGTCATCTTTCTGCCCGCAACCATTCGAGTTTACAAGAATAGCCCTTGGCGACTTCGGATTTCGTCATGTGTTGGTGACTCATCCGGCTATCCTTGCCTCAAATCCAATTCGTGTACCTTGGCTCGTGCATTTGCCTCCAGCTTCCTTCAGATTCCACCTCACGGTGGACACCCTTGCTCTTGGATAACAGTAGGCGTTCGCCAGCCCCCGTTCGGGACTTTCACCCTAGAGATGACGCCCATGCTGGGCGTACAATAAAAAGAGCTCTCTTAGAATTTCTAAGAGAGCTCTTTTCATCTTTCAAGCCAGAGAGTCCGCCCTTGCATCCACTTAACGACAGAATGAAAATATTCTGTATTTAAGTGGAGGCGAGGGGATTTGAACCCCTGTCCGAAGATCACGCCACACGGCTTTCTACGGGTGTAGCTGCAGTTTTGATGTCACCTACGGAGTCCCCCTGCAACACGGTACTCTATAGGTCAGCCTGATTGTCTTCTTCAGCACACCCCAGGCGGAGATGTGACAGCGTATCCCACTAAAGTTGGGCCCTCATCCCGGTACATGGGCGATACAGAGCGAGAGCACGCGAGCAGGTTATTAAGCTGCTACAGCGTAGTTTGTTTGTTGTTTGCCATTTAATAGGCTTTAGCGTTGATGAAGCAGACGACTCCCTGCTACCCGCTGGCTCGCGCTCGTCCAATCCCCGTCGAATCCATAAACGCCCCCGAATGGGCATAGACGCTGCTTATGCTCTTGCCGAGCATCAACGTCTAGCTAGACGGGACCTCTGGATTGAGGTGATGTATGACTGAATCGCACAAGTCATGTACATCTGAAATTCGGCTGAGTCTTGCTTGCTCTCTAACCGACCTGGCAACCCACCGTTGCCGTATACCTAGTATACCACGAACATCCGGCATTTGCCCGGGAATATTGCTGGCAGCGTTGGCCGATTCATCCATGGGAAGAACGGATTATCTAGCCACCTTCTGCTTCTCCCGAAGCGCGCGCTGGATATCGCGCTGCGCATCCCGCTTGGCGGCGGTATCGCGCTTATCGTATTGCTTCTTACCTTTGCCCAGCCCGATCAGCAGTTTGGCGTAGCCGTTGCGCACGTAGATCTTCAGCGGCACGATGGCGTAGCCTTCTTGCTTCGATAATCCCAGCAGCTTGTGAATCTGCGCCTTATGCAGCAGCAACTTCCTTGCGCGCGTCGGATCAGTCGGGTTATGGATGTTGCCCTGCTCGAAAGGGCTGATGTGCATGTTGTGAATGAAGATCTCGCCATTGCGAATCGTTGCGAACGCATCGCCGATATTCGCTCTGCCATTACGCAGCGACTTAATCTCCGTTCCCATCAAGACCATGCCCGCCTCGAAGGTCTCCTCAATGAAATAGTCATGGGAGGCCTTCTTGTTCTGGGCGAGCTGCTTGCCGTCGTTCTTCTTGGCGCCCATGCTAATTCACCTCGTTTCTTCTTCAAGACCAGCGTCTCTGTTGGTTCATTGTAGCAACTTTGCCAGCCAAAATCAATAATCAGGAAGGGTACTCTTTCCTTTAAACTGATCTTCACCTACTGAACCATTTAACCGAGTGCTGGACCCTCCAAAACAATCTATGTGAAGCAAAAGACCGCTCGACTCGAGGTCGAAGCGGTCTCTCCGATATTAAGCTATTACAGCTTAACTACGTTTTCAGCTTGTGGTCCGCGGTTGCCTTGAACAACGTTGAACTCAACGCGTTGGCCTTCTTCAAGAGTTTTGAAGCCGTCGCCAACGATTGCGGAGAAATGTACGAATACGTCGTTTCCGCCTTCAACTTCGATGAAGCCGAAACCTTTCTCAGCGTTGAACCATTTAACTGTACCTTGTTGCATGTGGAATTACCTCCAAAAAATTAAATTAATATGCGCCTATTTGTTCTTTGAAAAAAAATATTCACACATTGAAAAGGGTTTCATGACGACTCTAATGACACCCTTTTCAATATGTGAATTCAGGTTCATCTCATCCGATTGCTTTGAGTATACTATCCCAGCCGCTGAAAAGCAAGCGACAAGCTTAAATATATTTTCCCATTATGTCCAGTTGGCGGCACTTACATTCCCAACTAAGGAAAAACCATGCCGCCATCTGACTCTAGGATGAGAGTATATCAACTACATAAACCCATCTAATCCTATTTTTAGTAAATTCAGACCTATTTCCGTTTCTTTCTTACAAAAGCTGCCGTGGAGTTGCTTAGCTCTCCTTTTTTCTTGCGCTTCTTTTTCTTGGCTTCGTCTGCTGGCGAGGCTGCTACTGCTCCCGCTTCACTGCCATTGAATACGCCGCTAGTCGTCGCGTTCTTCCGGCGCCCGTTCCCGCCTTTGCCCTTTTTCTTGGCTTTGTCACCGGATGCGCCAGCGCCCTTGCCCGGGCGGCCATCCTTGCCGCGGGTATCCTTGCGGGCATCACCGCCTTCACGAATCGGCAGTCCCCACATATCCGTGCGAGTGCTTTTACCTTCAGCTTCAAGCTCTGCGGCTCTCTTATCTATCCAGTCGCCATTATCCGGCACGCTATCCTTACCCCAAGGGTTGGCGCCATTCCCAGTCGGCGCAGCCGCGTCCTTGCCGCCGCGTTTGAATCGGCCTTTAGCCGCTTGATCAGCTGCACCTGATCGTTCTTTACCACCACTCGCGGCTGGCTTGCTGCCATCGCGCCCGGCGCCGCCTTTGCCTCGGCCGCCCTTGGCGCCAGCGAATGCGCCGCGACCTCCGCCGGAAGCATCACGGCTGCCGGGACGACCGCCGCCCTCACGCTTGCCATAGCCTCCGCGCTTGCGGCCTGCCCCGAAACCGGCATCCGCAACGCCTTTGTAGCTGCCGCGCGGCTTCATGTCGACCATCTCGAAGTCAATATTATATTCATCCATATCGACGCGCGCTACGCGAATCTTCACTTCATCGCCGATGCGGTATACCTTCGACGTACGCTCGCCAATGAGCACCATATGGAGTTCGTGGAAGTGGTAGTAGTCATCCGTCATATCACTAAGACGAATCAAACCTTCGACCGTATTCTCTAATTCGATGAACATGCCGAAGCTGGTTACACTGCTGATAATGCCGTCGAATTCCTCGCCAACCTTATCCAGCATGTATTCGCATTTCTTCAGCTTATCCGTATCCCTCTCAGCATCGACCGCTGCCCGCTCCCGTTCAGAGGAATGCTGGGCAATATCCGGCATACGAGCCGTCAGAGCTTCATGACGCGCTTCGCTAAGTGCTCCGCCGCCCTCAAGAACCTCGCGAATGACCCGGTGGATCACCAAATCGGGGTATCGGCGAATCGGCGATGTGAAGTGGGAGTAGAATTCGGCAGCCAAGCCGAAGTGGCCCAGACTCTCTGCATCGTACTTCGCCTGCTTCATCGATCGCAGCATCATGGTGGAAATAACGGTCGATTCCTTCGTCCCTTGAATTTCCTCCAAGAGCGTCTGCAGCGCACGCGGATGAACGGAATTGTTGCCTTTGCCACCCTTCACGACGTAGCCGAAGTTTGCCGCGAACTGCATGAATGTCAGCAGCTTCTCCTGATCCGGGTCCTCGTGAATCCGGTACAGGAATGGCACACGCAGCCAGTGGAAGTGCTCCGCAACCGTCTCGTTTGCCACCAGCATGAACTCTTCAATGATCTGCTCCGCAACGGACCGCTCACGTTTGACAATATCAACAGCCTTGCCGTTCTCATCGACGATAATTTTTGACTCCTGGAAGTCAAAGTCAATCGCGCCGCGCTTCATCCGCTTGGAGCGCAGGCGCATCGCCAGCTTCTCCATCAGGGCGAACATCGGCAGCAGGTCGGCATAACGCTCCTTCAGTTCGGTCTCTGGCTCCTCTTCATTAGCGGTCAGAATACGCTTCACATTCGTGTAGGTCATTCTCTCCTTCGTGCGAATGACACTCGTGAAGACATTATGCTTCACACGCTTCAGCGTCTTCGCATCGAATTCCATCTCACAAGAAAGCGTCAGCCGGTCAACTTGCGGGTTAAGCGAACATATACCATTCGACAAGCGGTGAGGCAGCATTGGAATGACGCGATCGGTCAAATAAACGCTACAGCCCCGACGGAATGCTTCCTGATCCAGTGCAGATTTCTCCCGTACATAATAGCCTACGTCCGCGATATGAACGCCAAGCAGGAAATTGCCGTTCTCCAGCAGCTTCACATGCACCGCATCGTCGAGGTCCTTGGCATCTTCGCCATCAATCGTGACGATGATCTCATCTCTTAGATCACGGCGCCCTTGCTCCTTGATCTCCGCTTCGGTGATCGTATCCGGCGCAGCTTCCGCTTCGGCCATAACCTCATCGGGAAAGCTCTCCGGCAGCTGATGCTTGCGGATGATGGACAGGATGTCGACGCCAGGATCATTTTTGTGACCCAGAATCTCCAGAATCTCGCCTTCAGCCGCGCTGCGGCCCTCCGGATAAGACACAATACGGACAACGACCTTCTGTCCGGTCACCGCGCCTTGGAATCCGCCCTTCGGAATAAAGATATCCCGGTTAATCCGCTTATCATCGGGCATAACGAAGCCGTATACCTCGTGATTCTCGAACGTGCCGACGATCTGTGTCACTGCACGCTGGACAATACGGACAACCTCGCCTTCCATACGTCCGCCGCCTTCGCTTTTGGACGTAATGCGTACTAGGACAATATCGCCGTTCATCGCGCTCTTCAGATCATTCGCGTGAATATACACATCGGGATGATCCTTCTCATCCGGCAGCAGGAAAGCGAAGCCTTTCGCATGTGCTTGAAGCTTCCCGCGCAGCAAGTTCATTCGCTCCGGTACACCGTAGCGCTCGTTGCGCGTACGAATGATCTTGCCCTCTTCTTCCAGTTTATTAAGCAGTTGGAGAAATTCCTTGAATCCCGCTGCTCCCTCGATACCGAAGTGTCCCTCCAGCTCTTGGTACGTCATCGGCTTATACGCCGTTTCTCTCATAAAATCTAGCAATTCTTGCTCGCGTTCCATCATGAATGGCCCTTCTCCTCATGAACCGCCTAAGGGCTAGAGCTCTTGTAGCGGTTGATAGATTATCATATACCATGTAGTATACACGAAATGCCAGCGGCACATCCCCATTTGCGAAAAAAACGAAATACCGCCTTAATCATCAGCTTCCGCTGATTGGAGAATCCTCTGTCTTATGAACCGGTCTTCTCCATTCCCTGGCATGAACCCCCCACCAAACCAGTACACATACCATCATCGAGGGCAGTACTCCCCACAATCCCAAGAGACGAAATCCAGCAACCGCCGACCAAACCATAATATTCGGAAGCAGCAGCCAAAAACGTGATAACCGCAGTCCCGCGAATAGATCGGCCGTATTCCATGGGAATTGCGAAACAAACTCCTCGCTTCTCCACTGCTCCCACTGCGTACGCAGCCAAGGTACAATGAGAAATAGAAATCCCCCCATAATGGCGTACGTAGCGGATGGGGGCACAATCAGCATTGCCCCTGTCGTTACCGACAAAAAGCCCATTCCGATCCGCAGCATGGACAGCGACCGCACAAAGGTAATGATGCGCAGCTCGGCGAGAATCGTACCCGTATCGGTCTTCTTGAACAAACGCCGGGACTGGCGCATGAACAATGGCTTTTTTAGCTTCATAACCGGCTTCCGTTCGATCACTTGGCTCATCAGAAGCTCTGTGGAGGACAACCGCGCTGAGCGTTCATTTTTCACTTCCGTCTCAAAATGAATCGGCTTGTGTAGACACACAATCAGTACGACAAGAAGCAGTACAGCAGCTCCCGCCAGCGCAGCTCCGAAGATACTTCCCTCTTGCGTCAGCGACAGCATCGGATATAAGTATGCCACGACGCCGATCAGCAGAACGATCGCTTCCAATACCACCTGTCGCCACTTGCGGAGCCTTCCAGTCAGCATATGAATCGTCATCGACATCAGCATCGCGAACAGGAAGGAATACAGAAAGGCAGCTCCAACTTCCTTAAGCCCCATCTGTTCCACTCGCAAAAGAAAGGGCAGCACCACAAGAAACGGCAATACGAGTCTCAGCGCCTGCATGATGAACGAATAGGCCATGCCATAACGCTTTAGCTGCTTCAGCCAACGAGGCTGTTGGAGCAGAAACAATCGGTCCGCCTCATCGACAAAGACTCGAATGCGTCCTCCGAATGCAAGGATAAGAAATAACACAATCGATAGCAGCAGCAACCAGGGAACCCCGGCAGCCCACTCCGGCGTCTCCAGCCAGATCTCACGATATAATCCGCCGAAGATGAGAATGCCTGGTACAAGTAAATACACCCAAACGGTCCAATCGAAAACGCTGTTCCATGCTTTTGCCTGTTCTTTCACATTGCGCTTCAACCGGTAGAAGAACAGCTGTGACGGTGTCATCATCGCTTTTTCCTCCTTAAGTCAGCGCCAGGAAGCAATCCGACAACGCCGCATCCTCCGCGCATCCCGCATCCCGTCTGACCTGATCCAACGTTCCCTGTGCAACAATCGAACCTTGATTAATAAGAACGAAGCTTTGGCAGATTTTTTCAGCCGTGTCCAGTACATGCGTAGACATCAGGACGCCTGCGCCCCTTGCCAGCTCGCTCTGCAACAGGGTCAGGAAATCGCTCGTCGCCCGTGGGTCCAGTCCCACGAACGGCTCATCCACAATATAAATATCCGGCTCCAGCAGGAATGCGATAATTAGCATCAGCTTCTGCTGCATCCCTTTGGAGAACGACATCGGATAATGATGCTTCTGTTCCGTCAGCCGGAATTGCTGAAGCAAGCGATCCGCTTTGGCCTCGAATTGAGCTTCCGTAATGCCGAATACCGACGCGGCCAATCTCAGATGCTCCCATAGCGTAAAATATTCATAATAAACCGGTTGCTCCGGCACATACGCATAGCGCTTATGTCGGCCCCCAATCTCCACCTTCCCCGTTACGCTGGGCATAAGGCCCATAATCGTCTTCACCGTCGTGCTTTTCCCCGCACCGTTAGGACCGATCAAGCCTACCAGTTCACCGGGGCCAACCTGTAGGTTAATATCCCGAATGATCGCCTTATCCGCTTCATATCCCGCTTTTTGAATAGCCGCTTTCAGCACATAGCTTGTCTCTTTCTCTCCAACACTCCACTCCTGATTCACTTAAGCAACCTCCTCACTCTCTACACCGAATCGCACCTCTTCCTCTATTCTACGAAATCCCCCTGTTTCTGGTATCAGAAAAAACATCAAAAAAAGACGAGGATTAAGCTCCTCGCCTTTTGTTAGCTCATCATTATTTTTGTACGAAATAAGATACAATCAGGGACAATAAGAAGAATCCAATTGCCAATGCTACTGTCAGACGCTGCAGGAACAGGTCCAAGCCACGGGCCTTCTGCTTACCGAACAAATGCTCTGCGCCGCCGCTAATCGCACCAGACAAACCAGCGCTCTTACCTTTCTGCAACAATACGACTGCAATCAATCCGATAGAGAATAATACAAGCAGGATCTTCAATGTAATTTCCATTCCATCCACCTCCAGCGTAGCCGCTCGTAAAACACATAAGGTTATTGTACCATAGCTGCACAGGATTGACAATAGTACGAGCCTTTACAAGAGTCGCTAAGCGTAGCCCATTTTTTTCAAATAGAGAATATTCGCCTTCGCGCTATCCACTGAACTGGTCAGGAAGTCCTCCTGCTCCACGAACATATACTCGACATCGCTCTTCTCAATCTCTTGCAGCAGCCTTTCAATCCCGACAATACCTTTTCCAAGCTCGGTATCCTTGCGCCCCATTTTGAAATCACGGATATGCACCAAAGGCGTCCGGGCCTTATGCTTCTTCAAATATTCCACCGGGTCATAACCCGCCATATATATCCAGCCCAGATCCAGCTCCGCAACCAACAATTCCTCGGGCACCAGCTCCAATATACGATCGAATGCAGGTCTGCCGTCTACCAGCTTCCATTCATAATCATGATTATGCAGAGCCAGCTTCATGCCCGCCGCCCTCGCCTGTTCCCCGCATCGAATGAGCACATCCGCCAAAAAGTGCATATCCTCGATCGTCGGCTGCTCGTGCATAGGCACCCACGGTACGATGATGTAAGAAACGCCGATCCCGGCGGCAAATTCAATATCATTGTGGAAATCCCGATCCAGCTTCGCCAGCGTCTTAAAATTAAGCGATACGAGCATGGAAGGGATAGCTAATTCGAGCTCATCGGCCCTCTTCTTCAATTGCTCTGGAGGCGCGTTGAAGTACCCGATCGACTCAATCGCTTTATAGCCCATCTCGGCGATCTTCTCCAGCGTTCCCAGAATATCGCGCTCCGCCTCATCTCGTAACGAATACATCTGTATTCCCGCAATTGGCTTGCCCATCTGTCTTGTTGCCCCCTAAGTCCGACATGTGCACTCCGAGTTCATACTCTCGTACATTATGCGCAGCGAGGGCAGCAGGAATACTCCATTGGTGCCTATGAATCAAGAATGTCATGCAGCAATCGCCGAATCTCCGTTATGCTTGATGGAACAATGGCCTCCATAAAGCTGCCGTTCCGCCTTGCTCCTGATCCAATGTGAATCTCGTGGACTCTCGTCTTGTCGACGAACTCTTCAATATTGCCCGCATGGAGTCCGTAGCCGCCCAGTATCGAAATGCCCAGCCGGTCGCCCTCCTCCCGGAGAGTCCGAATTCGATCCGCAGACTGTGGAGCAGGCTTTAATCCGCCTGCTGTTAGGACGCGGCTAATAGATGAATACTCGGCAAGCTGCCGCAATGCCGCCAGCTGATCCTCGATTTCGTCGAATGCGCGGTGGAACGTCACATCAAGACCTTCCGCTGCACGAAGCATCCGCTCCAGCGAGCCTCTATCCAATTCGCCGGAGGGTGTCAGCAGCCCGATTACAATACCCGCGGCTCCCGTCTCCTTAATCGCTTCGATATCTCGCAGCATAATCCCTATATCCGATTCGCTATAGCAGAAGGACTGACTATGTGGTCTAACCATCACTTGAACAGGCAGCGTAGAAGCATTCACTGCCCCTTCCACTAATCCAAGACTTGGTGTTAATCCGCCTTCCGCGATCCCGGTTACCAGCTCGATCCGGTCCGCTCCTCCCTCGGCAGCAGCTTCGACATCCTCTGTCCGAATGGCGATCACTTCAATCAGCATGTTCAATCCACTCCTCTCGACAACCTTAATCCATTTATACCAGCGACAGGCGTTATACTCGATTGCCACATGATGGCGCTTCATCTAATCTATTCGAGCCTACCTCATTAAGAAGCAAAAAGGAAGACCCGGGGGTCTTCCTCGGGTAGCCAATATTATGTTTTCGACGGTTTGAACACGGACAGCAGCAGCACCATCAAGCTGACTACGCCGATGCCAGCCAATGTTATTACCGGACCGCTCCACTGGAGGCCTTGGCCGAAGAAGAACAGCTCGCGCAACCATGAATCGCATCGGCAGCCAGGAATGTACCCAATCCCGGTAAAAACCGAATAATGCAAAAAGAGAGCATATCCCCTGAGGGACATGCTCTCTCCTTATTTCACAAGCAGCGGAGCTGCCTGTTCTTATTTGAAGTTTTTCAGGTTGTAGAATGCAGCTTTGCCGCCGTATTGAGCTGTCGAGCCCAGTTGGTCCTCGATACGAAGCAATTGGTTGTACTTCGCTACGCGGTCCGTACGGGAAGGTGCGCCTGTTTTGATTTGGCCAGCGTTTGTTGCAACTGCGATGTCAGCAATTGTGCTGTCTTCGCTCTCGCCGGAACGGTGGGAGATAACTGCTGTGTAACCAGCGCGTTTCGCCATCTCGATCGCGTCGAATGTTTCAGTAAGCGTACCGATTTGGTTAACTTTAACCAGAATGGAGTTGCCTACGCCTTTCTCGATACCGTCGTACAGACGCTCTGTGTTTGTTACGAACAGATCGTCGCCAACGAGTTGTACTTTGCTGCCCAGCTTCTCAGTAAGAAGCTTCCAGCCATCCCAGTCATCTTCGGAGCAGCCGTCTTCGATCGAAACGATCGGATACTTCTCAACCCACGAAGCAAGCAGGTCAACGAACTCAGCAGGCGTGAAGGATTTGCCTTCGCCAGCCAGTACGTATTTGCCGTCTTTGAAGAACTCAGTGGAAGCAACGTCCATACCCAGGAATACGTCAACGCCTGGCTTGTAGCCTGCGCGCTCGATTGCCGAGATGATTGTCGTAATCGCTTCTTCGTTGGAGCCAAGGTTCGGAGCGAAGCCGCCTTCGTCGCCAACAGCTGTGTTCAGGCCTTTGTCATGCAGTACCGCTTTCAGGTTGTGGAAGATCTCTGCGCCGATGCGAAGAGCTTCTTTGAAGTCGGAAGCGCCAACTGGCAATACCATGAACTCTTGTACGTCGATGTTGTTGTCGGCATGCTCGCCGCCGTTGATGATGTTCATCATTGGCACTGGCAGAGTTTTAGCGTTGAAGCCGCCCAGGTATGTGTACAAAGGAACATCCAGAGCGTCAGCCGCTGCGCGGGCAACAGCCATGGATACAGCCAGAATCGCGTTAGCGCCCAGCTTCGCTTTGTTAGGCGTGCCGTCAAGCTGAATCATTTTGCGGTCGATTGCTACTTGATCAAGCGCGTCAAGACCGATGATCTCAGGAGCGATAATCGTGTTTACGTTTTCTACTGCTTTAACAACGCCTTTGCCCAGGTAACGGGATTTGTCGCCGTCACGAAGCTCTACCGCCTCGTATGCGCCAGTGGACGCACCGGATGGAACGATAGCGCGGCCTTTGCCGCCGGACTCAAGAGCTACTTCTACTTCTACAGTTGGATTCCCGCGGGAATCCAGCACTTCGCGTGCATATACATCAACGATAATGGACATTTGAATGAACACTCCTTTTCTATAGTTCGCATAATCAATATTGCTTCATTCCACTAGTCTACTATTATTGGCCAAGCAATGTCGAGCCTGTCATCTCAGCCGGCTTCGCCAGACCTAGCAGGTCGAGCATCGTCGGCGCGATATCTGCCAGGATGCCGCCATCGCGCAGCGCAGCGCCTTCTCTTGTTACGATCAAAGGCACCGGATTCGTCGTATGCGCCGTATGCGGACGGCCATTCTCGTCGAATACCATATCCGCATTGCCATGGTCCGCTGTAATGATGCAGACGCCGCCTTTGGCAAGCACCGCTTCTACGACTTTGCCCAAGCATTCATCCGTTGCTTCTACCGCCTTGATCGTTGGCTCCAGCATGCCGGAGTGACCAACCATATCCGGGTTGGCGAAGTTCAGGATGATCGCATCATGCTTATCCGCTTCAATCTCGCGTACCGTAGACTCCGCCAGCTCGTAAGCGCTCATCTCCGGCTGAAGATCATAAGTGGCAACCTTCGGTGAGCTGATCAGAACGCGAGTCTCGCCCGGAAGTTCCTTGTCACGGCCGCCGCTGAAGAAGAACGTGACATGCGGGTACTTCTCCGTCTCCGCTGTGCGAAGCTGCGTCTTGCCGTTCTGGGCAAGCACTTCACCCAGCGTATTGTCGAGATTCTTCGGCGAGTAAGCGACATAGCCGCCCACCGTCTCGCTGAACAGCGTCAGGCAGACGAAGTGCAAGCCTACCGGATGATTCGCGCCGCGATCGAAGCCGCGGAAGTCGTCATTCGTGAATACTTGCGACAGCTGGATCGCACGGTCCGGACGGAAGTTGAAGAACACAACTGCGTCCTCGGACTCCACCAGTCCTACCGGCTTGCCGTCTCCGCCTACGATTACCGTCGGCATAACGAACTCATCATATACGGATTTCTCATACGATTCAACTACCGCTTTCACAGGATCTGCGTATTGAGGTCCTTCACCATAAACCATAGCGCGGTAGGACTTCTCCGTACGCTCCCAGCGCTTGTCGCGGTCCATAGCATAGTAGCGGCCTTGGACCGTTGCGATGCGGCCTACGCCAAGCTCCTCGATCTTCGCTTGAAGCTGCTCGACATAGCCCTTCGCGCTATCCGGTGATACGTCGCGGCCGTCCAGGAAAGCGTGGATGTATACATCCGTCAAGCCTTCCTTCTTCGCCAGTTCCAGCAGCGCGAACAAGTGAGCGATATGGCTGTGAACGCCGCCATCGGACAACAGCCCGTACAGATGGAGCTTCTTGCCTCTCGACTTCACGTGATTCACAGCAGCGAGCAATGTCTCGTTATCGAAGAACTCACCGTCGCGGATTGACTTGCTGATACGAGTCAGATCCTGATACACGATGCGGCCTGCGCCGATGTTCAGATGGCCCACTTCGGAGTTGCCCATCTGACCTTCCGGCAAGCCCACGGCTTCACCGCTTGCTGTCAATGTCGTATTCGGGTATTGCGCCATGTAACGGTCGTAATTCGGCTTGTTCGCTTGTGCGACCGCATTACCCGTCACGTCGTCGCGAAGGCCGAATCCGTCCAAAATAATCAGTGCTACCGGTTTGCGAGAGGCCATATTACTTGGCCCCCTCGATCAAAGCGATGTAGGAAGCAGGCTCAAGGCTTGCTCCGCCTACCAGCGCGCCGTCGATGTCCGCTTGACCCAGGTACTCCGATACGTTATTCGGCTTCACGCTGCCGCCGTATTGAATGCGAACTTTCGCTGCAACCGCTTCGTCATACAGTCCTGCGATCACGCCGCGGATGTAGCCGATGACGTCTTGTGCATCTTCAGACGTGGAGGATTTGCCAGTGCCGATCGCCCAGATTGGCTCGTAAGCAACAACTACTTCAGCCGCTTGCTCAGCCGACAGGCCTTGGAATGCAGCTTCTGTCTGCACTTTGCATACTTCTTTCGTCGCGCCGGATTCGCGCTCTTCCAGCTTCTCGCCTACGCATACGATTGGCGTCAAGCCATGCTTGAATGCCGCAACCGTCTTCTTGTTCACGATTTCGTCGCTCTCCGCGAAGTAAGCGCGGCGCTCGGAGTGACCGATGATAACGTACTTCACGCCCAGATCCTTCAGCATCAAGCCGCTGATTTCACCTGTGAAAGCGCCATTGTCCTCGAAGTGAACGTTTTGCGCGCCGATAGCGATTGTCGTGCCTTTAGCCGCTTCTACCAGTGCAGGAAGCGCTGTGAAAGGCGCACAGATAACGCTCTCTACGCCAGCGACTTCCGCTTTGCCTTTCACTTCAGCGAAGAATGCCGTCGCTTCGGATACCGTTTTGAACATTTTCCAGTTGCCTGCGATAATCGGTGTTCTGCTCATAGGATGACCTCCTGTTTCTATCTTCTCAAGATTTACTTGTCGTTAAGAGCGACTACACCTGGAAGCACTTTGCCTTCCATGAATTCCAGGGAAGCGCCGCCGCCAGTGGAGATGAAGTCCATTTGGTCAGCAAGACCGAACTTCTCAGCTGCCGCAGCAGAGTCGCCGCCGCCGATGACCGTGTAAGCCGAAGTCTCAGCTGTTGCTTTTGCTACTTCACGCGTGCCATGAGAGAATGGCTCGATTTCGAATACGCCCATTGGTCCGTTCCATACAACCAGCTTGGAGTTTTTGATCACATCTGCATAAAGCTCACGCGTCTTAGGACCGATGTCGATGCCTTCCCATTCAGCCGGAATGCCGTCAACGTCTACGATTTGCGTGTTCGCATCAGCGCTGAAATCGTCTGTTACTACGATATCAACCGGGATGTAGAAGTTTTTGCCCAATTTTTTCGCTTTTTCGATGAACTCAAGCGCCAGATCCAGCTTGCTGTTGTCCACCAGGGATTTGCCGATTTCATGGCCTTGCGCTTTGAAGAATGTATAAGATAAGCCGCCGCCGATGATGATGTTGTCAGCGATCTCCAGCATTTTGTCGATAACCGCGATTTTGTCCTTTACCTTGGAACCGCCTACGATTGCCGTGAACGGGCGCTCAGGGTTGTTCAGCGCTTTGCCTAGTACTTCAAGCTCTCTCTCCATCAGCAGGCCGGATACGGCTGGCAGGATGTGAGCGATGCCTTCTGTGGAAGCGTGAGCGCGGTGAGCAGCGCCGAAAGCGTCATTAACGAACAGGTCAGCCAGCTTGGCAAAAGCCTTCGCAAGCTCCGGATCGTTACTCTCTTCGCCCGGGTAGAAACGTACGTTTTCAAGTAAAAGAACGTCGCCGTTCTCCATTGCAGCAACTTGTGCTTCTACGGCTTCGCCGATCGCTTCGTTCGCTTTCGTTACCGGCTTGCCCAGCAGTTCCGACAGACGTACAGCGGAAGCTGTGTGACGAAGCTCTTCGACGACTTGTCCGTTCGGACGGCCCAGGTGGCTCGCCAGAATCACTTTTGCACCTTTTTCGATCAAAAAGTTAATCGTTGGCAGCGTCTCGCGAATACGCTTATCATCCGTAATTTTGCCGTCTTCGAGCGGCACGTTGAAGTCCACGCGGACGAATACACGCTTGCCTGCCAATTCTGCTACGTCACGCACACTCTTCTTGTTCATGGTTGAAATCCTCCCCAATAGTGGTTTCTGCCGGCTTATCGGCCATATCTATCTCTATAAAGCAAAAGGCGCCCCTTCACCCTAAAAGGAAGGAACGCCCATAGTCCGGCCCTGCGAGGGCGCAAACCAAGGGCCGAAGCTCTTACGTAAGGAGCCGCGGCCCATCAGCTTTCTTTCCTTACAGACCTTTGCTTGCGATATAAGCAGCAAGATCAACTACGCGGTTGGAATAGCCCCACTCGTTGTCATACCAGGAAATAACTTTAACCATGTTGCCTTCAACTACCATAGTCGACAGAGCGTCGATTGTGGAGGAAGCTGGGTCGCCGTTGTAGTCGCTGGATACCAGCGGCAATTCGTTGTAGTTCAGAATGCCTTTCAAAGCGCCTTCGGAAGCTTCTTTGAACGCTGCGTTAACTTCTTCAACCGTTACGTTAACTTTCAGCTCAGCAACCAGGTCAGTTACGGATACGTTAGGCGTAGGAACACGCATAGCCATACCGTTCAGCTTGCCTTTCAGCTCAGGCAGTACCAGCGAAACAGCTTTCGCAGCGCCTGTGGAGGAAGGAATGATGTTCTCTGCAGCAGCGCGAGCACGGCGCAGGTCTTTGTGTGGTACGTCAAGTACGGATTGGTCGTTTGTGTACGAGTGAATCGTTGTCATCATACCTTTAACGATACCGAATTTATCGTTCAACACTTTAGCGAATGGAGCAAGACAGTTGGTTGTGCAAGAAGCATTGGAGATAATGGTGTGTGCAGCTGCGTCGTATTGGTCTTCGTTAACGCCGATAACCACAGTGATGTCTTCGTTCGTTGCAGGAGCGGAGATGATAACTTTTTTAGCGCCGCCTTGCAGGTGAAGCTCAGCTTTTTCTTTTGCTGTGAAGATACCAGTGGACTCAACTACGATCTCAGCGCCTACGGAACCCCAAGGCAGATCAGCAGGGTTGCGCTCAGCGAATACTTTGATTTCTTTGCCGTTTACAACCAAAGCGCCTTCTTTTGCTTCAACAGTAGCGTCCAGAACGCCATGCGTTGTATCGTATTTCAACAGGTGAGCCAGCGTGTTAACATCTGTCAGGTCATTGACTGCTACGATTTCCACCTCAGAATTGTTCAGCGCAGCACGGAATACGTTACGGCCGATACGTCCAAAACCATTAATACCAACTTTAACCATTGTTTGTTCCTCCTAAGCGTTTTTGGATTGCTATAAAAAAATATATTTCAAGACGTGTCCCGGGGGCTGCTAATGCAGGCCGTTCCTCGTCATGATGCCTTATTATCTAGTTCTCTTCTAGTAAACTGGCCATCTCCAGCGCCGCAGCTTCGTCGGTGACGAGCACGTCGTTATGGCCGAATCGCATCACTGCCGCAATCGCTTCGCCTTTGTTCTTGCCCCCGGCGACGCCAATCACTAATTCAGTGTTAACGATATCCTCGAGCCGTAACCCTACGGTCTGCATTTGGTGAACAACGGCTCCGCTTCGGTCAAAATAAAATCCGAATGCCTCGGCCAGTGCGCCCTCCGCTTCGATCTCCGCTACAACTTCGCTGTCCAGCTTCCGTCTTCTCGCCATGATCATGGCGTCCCCGATCCCGTGTACGACAATTCGCGCACTTCGGATCACGTCAACGATCTCCCGAATGTTGGGCTCTTGCATCAAGGAAGCGAATGCCTCTTCACCCAGATGATCTGGTACATGCAGCAGCCGATAATGTCCGCCTGTCCGCTTCGCCATGGTCGAGGCCAGCGTATTCGCTTGATAATCCAAGCTTTCGCCAAGTCCGCCTCTTGCCGGTACGAACCAGATATCCTTCATAGCTGTTGTTGTCGTAAGCTGATTGGCTACCTGGGCAATCGTCGTGCCCCCGGTTACCGCTACGACATCTCTCGGCTTCAGCGCGGTGCGAAGCACTTGGCACGCTACCCTTCCGAGCTCGCGCTTCGTCTGAATCGACGTCTCGGAATCGCCTTGCACAATGATGACCTGCGATAGCCCGTATGCCCTGCGCAGCTTCTCCTCCAGTTCGGACAAGCCGAACATCGACTTGTACAGAGGCTCCAGCTGTTCGAGTGCGCTGCGGCCTTGCTCGCTGATCCGCATGCCCGCCGTATGAATCTCCAGCAGGCCTTGCTCCTTTAGGAAATCGGTCTCTGCCCGAAGCATTCTCTCCGTCATATCCAGCGCATTCGCCAGTGTACGGCGGCCGATCGTGTCCGATAGCATTACCTGATGCAGGATCATGTACCTCTTCCGCATGACTTCCAGAAGCTCAGGCACAAGCTGCTGCTGCAGTTCAATGAGCTGTCGCATCTCTTATCCTTCACTCCATCGGTCATTAGCATAATGGGATTCAAAGAATTGTTGGGACTGAATCCGTCCCGCATGTTCATTTTAAGTCCCACCTCTATTTTAACGAAAATAAGCGCAGCCTGCAAGAGTCGAATCGCGTTTGAAAACGATTTCCGACATCTTTTTCACAAATTTAATTTTCCCAGCCTTCTTGCTTTAACGGCGTGAATATCATATAATCATCTCTGCTACTGTTTTTTGAAGACGTGCGCCCGTGGTCCAATGGATATGACGTAGGCCTCCGGAGCCTGAGATCTAGGTTCGATTCCTAGCGGGCGCGCCACTATTCGAATAGACTTAAGCCGTTCAGCCTCATGCTGAGCGGCTTTTTTGCATACTGCAACTAACCTGTACATGATAAGCTGCCTCCGTCCTGCAACAAATCTAAGTACAATAACGTTTATATGAACAAATATAAAACAACCCATGTCTGTCGATATTTGGAGGAAGTTATGAAGCGGAAAAACAAGCGTTTGCTGCTGGCAGCTTTTGTACTCGTACTAGCCATTGTTGTTCTTCAATCAAAGGCCGTGCCAAAAGCCTTAGCATCTATTGCAGCAACCCTATATGTAAACTCTCATTACGCCGGGAAGAATCTCTCATTCACCGACGTGGAATATGAAACTCATTTCGGCCAATATATCGTTTCGTTCAAAAACCGCATCGAAAGCATCCATTTAATGATGTACCCTAACGCTATGCCTGTCTTCGTCCAATATGATCCTCTCGATACGAGCAGATAAGCCCTTCACATTTTCCCTCGTATATCGGTACATAAATGAAGGCTGCGACATACTATCCTCCTGTTCCCGCTTTTGATCGCTTCTCTTGTTTCTGCCAAAAATCCGGCGGTTCATAGCTAATCAGCGTATAATCCAGTTCATCACCCTCAGGCGTCGCCAATTGGACTAGCAACAATTTATCCGGTTCAACCGGACGAAGATCGCTCGTCTTGATCGTAATGACTTGCACACCGAGACGCTGCGGCCTGCCGATTACAACGATCTGATTGCCTTTCGTATAGACATCGATCACGGCAGTCTGGAAGACGACGAGATACAGATCGAGGTCCGTTGGATTCTGGAACATCGGGAAATCAACTCCCACCTGCTCCTTAAACGTCATCTCCCCGGAGAGACCAATATCGTATGTAGCAAACAACCGATGAAGGGCAGTGTCCACATGCGATGCGATATTGCTCCACCTGCCGCCCCAATAGGTGCTATGCCAATGCTCGTGGTAGATCGGCCTTTTATAGCTGGGATCTTCCTTAATCGTTCTGAACGGAATTTGGGTTCCAGCCGCCCGCACTTCGTTAGTAGGGAGCGTGTGCTCAGGATAGAGCTTAGCTGCTTCCAGCCTCTCTTCGGATTCAGGAATCGTCATTGGCTTCTTGGGCTCCAATTTATCGAGCCGCCGTTCCAGCTTCTCCACTGTTGCGCAGCAGCCATCCAGATCCGACCTGGTTGCTGCGGCGGGCCTCGATAGGAAGAACCCCCCTATACAACAGATCAACACAATAATCCCCAGTGACCCTATCCCTGCTCGGAAACGATGCATACCATCACCTCGTCCATAACTTGCGCCGATCTCTTGCGATTTATTGCATTATTGAAGAAAAAGCAGATTTCTTCAAAGCGTTCCAATCTTTCTTCACCTTCAAACTTCAGCGGGAGATCGATGTCATGCTGGGGGCGATCCAAGCGGTTATCCCGCAGCTCAGCGAAATCATCCTTGAACAGGGCACAGACGAGAAAGAACGGAAGCTATGTCTGGAGGATTTGCACAAGCTGAAACATGCCGTCAGCTATTATGAATGGCTGCAGCGCTTCGTCAATGACCTGCAAAACGGGCTCTACTTTACGGAGCGGACAGAAGCGTAATTGTAGGGTTTGGCCTGAAAAATCAATTTCTTTGACCATCTTTGACTTTTTGATTTTAATCCGTTATGATAGGAATACGAATTTTTGATTCATGCTTTTACGTAGACGAAGGAGGACTGGTTCGAAATGAATTTTGTGCCTATGGTTATTGAGCAAAGCAATCGGGGGGAACGTTCATACGACATCTATTCCCGCCTGTTGAAGGATCGCATCATATTTCTAGGCTCTGGCGTGAATGACGTGGTAGCCAACTCCATCATCGCGCAAATGCTGTTCCTGGCGGCGGAAGACCCGGATAAGGATATTTCCCTATACATCAACAGCCCTGGCGGTTCCATTACAGCCGGTATGGCCATTTATGATACGATGCAATACATCAAGCCGGATGTATCGACGATCTGCGTAGGTATGGCCGCGTCCATGGGCGCGTTCCTGCTGACAGCAGGTGCTAAGGGTAAGCGTTACGCGCTTCCTAACAGCGAAGTCATGATCCATCAGCCGCTTGGCGGCGCTGAAGGCCAAGCCAGCGACATCGAGATCCGCGCTCGCCGCATCCTGAAGATGCGCGATAAGCTGAACCACATTCTGGCGGAACGTTCCGGCCAGCCGCTCAGCCGCATCGAGCAGGACACCGACCGCGACTACTTCATGAGCGCAGCCGAAGCTCACACTTATGGCCTCGTAGACAAAGTCATCGAGAAGGTCTAATCATTCATAACGCAGAGAAACCTCCCTTCCACTTTTGTGGAGGGGAGGTTTTTTAATTTGCGGACGCTACGTTTATGCCCCAAAGTCTGTCTCTGCTTAATCGCGAAACCCTCACTTCAAATAATCAACCAGCTCTCGCAGCGGCTCCCCGCTGATAAAAGCATACTTCAACTTAACATGATCAATAATGACGGAATAGGGTTCATTCAGCCACAGCTCATAATTCCTCACCCGCAAGCTTTCACCTTTGCGCTCTAGCCAAAAGGAATAGTCTGGATCACCGTTGGTCGGCAACTCTCTGTCCTGCCATTGTAGTGGTCGCACAATATCGTCGATTCTCTTAATCGTTTGCTGCTGCTTTATCTGGCCAAAAGACGTGGGATTGGCGTTCAAATCCGCAACTTTCATAACTTCCATTGGTTCGGCTGCACATCCGGTTATCAACATGTAACAGACGATCAAAATCATAACATTTTTCAACTAACCCAGCCCTTTTCATTTAATGAGTATGGATGGCATGGCTCACGCAAGCTACCTTCTCTTACTAACAAGACACCCTTCATCACCGCTAAGTTGCAAATGTTATGTCGATTAGAGCTTTTTCTAACGTGTAATGTAGATTAGCTGTTGCCATTTCGCTGTGCCAGCAGGCTTTCCGCGAATAACTGTTTCTCACAACACTATTTCCCCATTCCAGCCACTTTCCCACAATTAACATTTCCTCACAACACTATTTCCCCATCGCAGCCACTTTCCCACGATTAACGTTTCCTCACAACACTATTTCCCCATTCCAGCCACTTTCCCACGATTAACGTTTCCCTACAACACTAATTCTCCGTTCCAGTCACTTTCGCACGATTAACGTTGCCCCATTCCCATTCCAGAAGCCCCCCGCCTCGCTCCTCCCATTTTTTTCTGGTCCATAGTGACTTTTATCACATCTTTCCAATTCCTGCTCATGCTATATTGGCATCACAACGACAACAGACAAATGCAACAGAGAGATAGTCAGGAGGAGTACCTATGGAGATTGAAGCGCTGCTCAAGGTGGAGCAGCTTGCGTTGAAGAAGCTGCGCATTTTCCGGCAAAGCCTGTGGCGGTACCTGTCACGTTCCATGCTGGCAAGCATGTTTATCGGTTTCGGCGTTATCGTCGCATTCAAGACAGGCAGCTTCTTTTATGTCGAGCATTCTCCGCTCACCTATCCCATGGCCGCCCTCACGTTTGGCACAGCCATTATTCTGATTAGTTATGGCGGAGGCGACCTGTTCACCGGCAACACCTTCTACTACAGCTACGCCGCCCTGCGCAAAAAAATGCGCTGGAGCGATACCACCAAGCTATGGATTTTGAGCTATGGCGGCAACATCCTTGGCGCTGCGGTGTTTGCACTCCTGATCTGGCTGACCGGACTATTCGCCGATCCGAATGTGAACGGGTTTCTGCTTGAGGTCGTGGACAAAAAGATGCATACGCCTATGGTAGAGCTGTTCTTCCGGGCGATACTATGTAACTGGCTCGTCTGCCTGGCCTTCTTCGTACCTATGGGGCTCAAAGGGGACGGTGCCAAAATGTTCGCCATGATGCTCTTCGTATTCTGCTTCTTTATCTCGGGCTACGAGCATAGCATTGCGAATATGTGCACCTTCGCGATCGCACTTGTCCTGCAGCAGCCGGGGACGATATCGCTGGACGGCATTCTGCATAACCTGATTCCTGTCACAATCGGCAATCTGATCGGGGGAAGCGTGCTAATGGCCGCGATGTACCACTACGTAAACAAACCATTTATCGAGGAATAAAGGAGACTATCATTTATGAAAAAATCAAGAATCGTCATCATCGGTACGGGAGCTGTCGGCTCGACGACCGCTTATACTTTGCTGCTTCGCAATCGCATGGATGAGCTGGTGCTCATTGACGCCAATGCTGATAAGGCCGCAGGAGATGCGCTGGATATGAACCACGGCATGCCTTACCTGGGCGGCGCTAAGGTTTGGGCAGGCACTTATGAAGACTGCAAAACAGCCGATATTATCATCATTACGGCAGGCGCAGCGCAGAAGCCCGGAGAATCGCGGATCGATCTTTTGAAAAGAAATATCGCGATCTTCGACAGCATCATTGATCAAGTGCTCCTTCATACGCGAGATGCAATTCTGCTTATCGCATCCAATCCGGTCGACATCATGAGCTACAGATCGTGGAAGAAGTCGGGCCTGCCAGCGCATCGCGTGATCGGCTCGGGCACGCTTCTCGACAGCGCGCGCTTCCGCTATCTGATCGGACAGAAGCTGCATATCGATCCTCGCAGCGTACACGCTCACATCATCGGAGAGCACGGCGATTCGGAGCTTCCGGTCTGGAGCCTCGCGAACGTCGCCGGAACCGAGCTGCAACTGAGCGCAGAGGACAAAGACGAGATTTTCCTGAATACTCGCGACGCCGCATATCAGATCATTCAAGCGAAAGGCGCAACCTACTACGCCATCGCACTGGCGCTAGACCGCATCTGCACAGCGATTCTGGACGATGAAGGAGCCGTCTTGAACGTCTCGACTCTGCTGGAGAACTACCTTGGCGTATCGGATGCTTATCTGGGCATTCCATGCATCATCGACCGCAGCGGCGTTCGCTCGACGCTGGAGCTGACTCTTACCGATCTCGAGCAAGATCTCTTCACCCAATCGGCGGACAAATTGAAGAATATCCTTGCTACACTTGAGGGCTGAAGCTCGATAGGCAGTCGATAAGACAAGTCATCAGTTCGCTTTCTTTCAATCTCATGCATGCATAACAAAAAAGCCTTCCTTCTACTCCTGGACGGCATCCACCGCAAGCTTTAGGCTTGCAGCCGGATACCGATCATTCAGAGTGAAGGAAGGCTTTTCGCATATCAAAAAATACAGACGCATAAATAAAAAAGAAGCCGCTTTGGCGCGCGAACAAGTCATGCGACAAAGCCACTTCTTTCCTCTTATTGGTTATCCAATTCCTCTTTGCTGACAAGAGCGACTAAAGCGTTTACAGCCTGTTCGGCGTCCGACCCGTCCGCGCTGATCGAAATTTCTGTGCCAGAGCTGATTGCCAGACTCATAATCCCCATAATGGATTTGGCATTAACCTTCTTATCGTCTTTCTCTACAAATACCTCGGAGGAGAATTTGTTCGCTTCTTGTACGAATAACGCTGCTGGTCTCGCATGAAGCCCCGTCTTCAGACGAACGACAACCGGAAGCTTGGTCATGGAAATCTTACCCCCTATATTTTACTAAAAGCTTTATCATGTGGGAAATGTTGAATAATATAAGCCAATTACACCTTATTATATCATCATACAAGCCGTTGCACTAGGCAAAAGTTGAACCGCCCCGGATTTTTTCGGCTAATTCGTCGATTTTGCGAAGTCGATGATTGACGCCGGATTTACTGACCTTTCCGCGAAGCATCTCGCCTACTTCCGTCAGGTTCAAATCGGGATGCTGAAGCCTGATCTCCGCCACTTCACGCAGCTTCTCAGGCAGGCTCTCCAGTCCAACTTCCTTCTGCAGCAGCTTGATATTGTCGATTTGTCTTACGGCCGCTCCGATTGTTTTGTTCAGATTGGCCGTCTCGCAGTTGACGATCCGGTTGACGGAATTGCGCATATCGCGCATGATCCGCACATCCTCGAATTTGAACAGCGCTTGATGTGCGCCGATGATATTCAGCAATTCGATAATTTTTTCGCCTTCTTTGATGTAGAAGATAAAGCCCTTCTTGCGCTCGATACACCGCGCGTTCAGGTCGAACTTATTCGCAAGATCCACAAGCGCGCCGCAATGCTGCTCATACATCGACGAAATCTCCAGATGGTACGACGACCCCTCCGGATTGTTGACCGAGCCTCCTGCGAGGAATGCGCCCCGCAAATACGAACGCTTGCAGCAAGGCTTGCGTACAATCTCCTTGTCGATGCCGTCGTTGAACATGAAGCCTTCCGATACGATGCACAGCTCGCTCAGCACTTCCTGTACGTTCGTAGGCATACGGACGATATAAACGTTGTTTTTCTTCAGCCGCATCTTCTTGCGAACGAGCAGCTCCACATGGACTTCAAAATGCCTTTTGATCAACGAATAAATTCTTCTGGCAATGGCCGCATTCTCCGTCGAGATGTCCAGAACGACCTTGCGGCTGGATAGGCTGACCGAACCGTTCATCCGGATAAGGGCCGATAGCTCGGCACGCTCACAGCAGCTGTCCGATTCAATTAATGTCAGTTCCTTCTTGGTCTGCGCCGCAAAAGACATTCTTCCTCACCTCTTTCTTAACATCCAGTTCTCCACTAGTTTATAAATATGATGGCTTAACCGTTCCGCGTCATGACGCAGAAACTTTCGAAATAATACAAGCCGGTCGGCAATGACCTTATAGCCTCTGCTTTCGACCTCTGCCATATCCAGATGGACTGCTTTCGCGCCCAGCTCGGCGTATTGGCTCTCCACCTGCGGCGGAATTTCTCCGTCATTCACAATGACATAATCGAATAAATGATGACCGATATGCGCATGAATCGCATCCAAATGATTGCTTACTGAATAATTGTCTGTCTCGCCCGGCTGCGTCATGACATTGCAGACGAACAGCTTTACTGCTTCTGATTCCACAATGGCTTGCGCCAGCTTGGGTACGATCAGGTTCGGCATGATGCTTGTGTATAAGCTGCCAGGCCCGATCAGAATCGCATCCGCGCTCTCAATTGCCTCCACCGCTTCAGCCAGCGGCTCGACATCGGCCGGCTCCAGGAACACCCGTTTGATCGCTTGCCCTGCCTTCGGAATCATCGATTCCCCGGTAATAATCGTACCGTCCGCCATCTCCGCTTTCAGTACGATGGCCCGGTCGGCGGCAGGCAGCACCCGCCCTTTGACCGCCAGCACCTTACTGAGCTGTCGGATTCCTGATACGAAGTCGCCGGAGATATCCGTCATGGCGGCCAGCATTAGATTGCCTAGACTGTGACCCGCAAGTCCGGTGCCGTTCGGGAACCGATACTTAAGCACCTCGGTCAGCAGCGGCTCCGCGTCCGCCAGCGCCGTCAGAACGTTCCGAATGTCGCCGGGGGGCGGAATTTGCAGCTCGTTGCGCAATATGCCGGAGCTGCCGCCGTCATCCGCTACCGTGACGATAGCGGTAATGTCGAGCGGCTTCTCCTTAAGCCCCCGCAGCATGACAGACAGTCCCGTACCGCCGCCAATGACGACGATTTTGGGACGTCTGACTATTTTCTGTATGGTCTGCATGCTCTCACCCCGTGTCAGTGCTTATCTCGCTCGGAATCGCGGTGGCTGACACGCACCCGCTCCGTATCGCTGCTGCCAAGCATGCGGCCCAAATACTCCGCGATCGCGACAGAGCGATGCTTCCCGCCTGTACAACCAATCCCGATAACCACTTGGCTCTTGCCTTCCTTGCGGTAGAGCGGTATGAGAAATTGCAGCATATCAAGGAGCTTCGTTAGAAACTGCTGGGTTTCCGGCCACTTCATCACATATTCATAGACATCCGGATTTTGCCCCGTGTTGGGACGCAGATGCTCCACATAATGCGGATTCGGCAGGAAACGCACATCATAGATCAAGTCGGCGTCGATCGGAATGCCGTATTTGAAGCCAAATGACGTCACATTAACCGACAAGCTATTTTGCTCCAAATGAGTAAAATGATTTATAATCCGCTCTTTCAATTTAAGCGGCTTTAAGTTACTCGTATCAATAACCTGCGATGCGGAACCCTTGAGGTCCTCCAGCATGCGCCGCTCGCTATGGATGCCGTCGAGCGGCAATCCTTGAGGAGCAAGCGGGTGACGGCGACGGCTTTCCTTATAGCGCTGCACCAGCACCTCGTCGGTAGCATCCAGGAACAGAATCTCGCAGCTGATTGTATGATGCTCTTTGATATACGCTAACGACTCCGCAAGCGCAGTGAAAAACTCCCTGCCGCGGAGATCGATGACAAGTGCTACTTTTCCTATCTTACCATTCGACTGCTCGATTAATTCCGCGAACTTCGGAATAAGTACCGGAGGCAGATTATCGACGCAAAAAAATCCGAGATCCTCAAGGCTCTGGACAGCAATTGTTTTGCCCGCACCCGACATACCGGTAATTATGACAAGCTTCGCCAATGTCGCTGTCGTTTCCATGAGAGACACCTACTATCCTCTTAGAATAAGTCCTGCCGCTCCGACGATACCCGCATTGTTGCCCAGCGTAGCCGGAACGATTTTCACGCCTTCCTTCGCCTGGTCAAGCGTATACTTCTCGAACACTTCGCGAATCTGATCGAACAGGAAGTCGCCCGCTTTGGAGACGCCACCGCCGATAATGAAATATTGCGGGTTCAGCAATATAGCCAGCGTGGACATGGATTTGCCCAGGTAGAATGCTGCGCGGCTCACAATACGCGCCGCCACTTCGTCACCGGTTTTCGCCGCATCAACGACATCCTTCGCCGTAATCTCCTCGAGACCCGTCAAAGTTGTGCGGTCTCCGCGCTCTACCGCATCCTTTGCCATACGAATAATGCCCGTAGCGGAGGATACCGTCTCCAGGCATCCCATCTTGCCGCATCCGCACTGGATTGCTTCCAGATCAGGGACGATCGAAGCATGGCCGAGCTCGCCCGCCATACTTGCGAAGCCTTCCACAATACGGCCCCCGATAATGATGCCGCCGCCTACGCCCGTGCCAAGCGTGTAGCATACGCAGTTGTCGATGCCTTTGCCCGCGCCAGCCCATGCTTCGCCCAGCGCCGCCACATTCGCATCATTGTTAACCTTAATCGGCTTCTGCAATTCTTGCTCCAGGAAGCCTTTCAGATCGGTATTTTCAATATATAGATTCGCAGAAAACTTCACAAAGCCTCTTGGAATATCAAGGAAGCCGGCGATTCCTACGCCCACACCCTCAACCTGTTCCCATTCGAAAGGCGACTCTTTCACAATCTCCCGTGCATAATCCGCAATATTATGAAGGATGACGTCCGTTCCTTTACCTGTTCCCGTCGGCCCTTCAAACGTGTGGAGCAAATGTCCCTCCGCATCGCAGATGCCTACCTTGATCGTAGTACCACCGACATCGACTCCAATGTAAATCTTCTCAGACATGACAAAGCCACCTCATCCATAAAGTTAACGTTCTCTGTTCCAACTATAAGCGTTGTAACCGCTTCGGTCAAGCGCAATCCACCACCCCCAGCACGCGCAAAAAGTGCCCATTTGCCGCATCACTGCTGACATTTTGCCATACGTAAGTGCCTCGTAGAAGCGTCCGTGAAGGCGATTCCAAGGAGCTCTCATAGCCTCATAGCTAGAGACGAAGACGCCACCCTGCTGGCATTATGATTCCTTCATCTCTTGTATCCCCTTAATCACCTGATCGATAGGCGATCCATTCCAAGGATAAACCTAGGGAGGGATGTTTCTGCAAATGGTACGAGGTTAGTTCCTACCTCAGATCGTGATGATCGCCCAGCCTTCTAGCATTACCGCTATACCACTTACACGACAGCTGCATATGAAAAGGACTGCAGGATTGGAATCAACCCCGCAGTCCTTTCCGCTTGCTCCAATTGCTTAAAGCGATTGGCTCCAATCCTGCGTGATATGTCCCTCCAGGAACCGCTCGCAGTCCAGTGCCGCCATACAGCCGCTGCCCGCAGCCGTAATCGCTTGGCGATATTTGTTGTCTTGAACGTCGCCGCAAGCAAATACACCCGGTACGTTCGTCTCGGATGAACCCGGCTTCACTTTAATGTAGCCTTGCTCATCCGTATCGATCTGGCCGCCGAGGAACTTCGTGTTCGGCGTATGGCCGATTGCGATGAAGATCCCGTTCGTCTCGATGACTTCTTCCTCGCCCGTCTCATTGTTCTTGACCTTCAGCCCTGTAACGCCCATACCGTTCGCCACAACTTCCACCGGCGTGCGGTTGAGGCTCCAGCTGATTTTCTCGTTCTCACGCGCACGATCTTGCATGATCTTCGACGCACGCAGCTCCGTACGGCGATTCACCAGCTCGACATTCGTTGCGAAGCGAGTCAGGAAGCTCGCTTCCTCCATCGCGGAGTCGCCGCCGCCCACCACGATAATCTTTTTCCCCCGGAAAAAGAATCCATCGCATGTCGCGCAAGTGCTGACACCTTTGCCCACATTGTCCTTCTCGCCAGGGATGCCGAGATACTTGGCAGAGGCGCCTGTGGAGATGATCAAGCTTTCGCCGACGATCTCGCCTTGACCTTCTACTTGAAGCTTGAACGGACGCTGTGACATATCGACGCTGTTCACCCAGCCCGTTATAAACTTCGCACCGAAGCGCTCCGCTTGCTTGCGCATATTGTCCATTAGCTCCGGTCCCATAATGCCTTCAGGGAAGCCTGGGAAATTTTCCACATCCGTCGTGGTCGTCAACTGGCCGCCCGGCTCAGGTCCTTCAATAATAAGCGGGTTCATGTTGGCGCGTGCCAGATAGATCGCAGCCGTCAGTCCGGCAGGACCCGTACCGATAATAATGGATTTGTACATCTGCTTCACCTCATGATCAAATTAGTCTTCTGTTGGCTGCTGCGCAAAAAATACGGAGTTGATTGACTTCATCTTCTCCTTGATGCCGCAAGCCTCATCGATTAGCTTCACATGCTTGCTCACCGTTGCAATAGAAGTGCCGTATCGAAGCGACACCTCATGGTACGATATCGCGCGGCGATGCATCTTCGCTGTCAAATATTCCAGTGCCGCCGCCCAGCCCTCCGGCTTCGTGAGCTTCGGAACGTTGGGATAGACCCTGGTTAGAAATTCAACCCATAATGTCATCATATCATGCTGCTGCACAAGATCATAATGCTTGCTCATGCGACTGATGGCCGCCTGCGCCACCGCTTCCCACTTATCATCCCATTCCGGCAGTCTCGAAGGTACGCGGTTCGGCTCGATAATCGACTCCTTGCCTTCCAGCATCACCTGAAGCGGCTCTTGAACGCCCATTGTACGGAGCACGAATACGGCTATTTTTTTCAAATAATCGTCTTCCTCCGGCTCCATCAGGAAGGCGCGCAGCACATCCTTCACTTCATTATCGGCAATCATGCCGAATGCCTGAATCACCTGCAGCTTCGTATGCTGATCCCCATGCCGCAGCGCCCAGAAGAAGGACGAGCGAACGAGCGGATCGCGCTTCAAATGATCCGGCATCCCATCCGATGACTTCTCCCATAGCTTGAATTGCTCCTCGAACGGCAGATGGTAATGGTAGCTGATCTGCGGAGCAGCCTCACCCCTCTGAATGAGCTGAAGCTGATCCAGATAATAAGAAGCTACGCCCGATGCCGGATCAAGCTTCATCGTGCCTTTCCACAAACGCTCCGCGTCGTTCAGCCGTCCAGAGTTATAGGCAGCAACAGCTGCATAATGATGCAGACAAGGATCCTGCTGTGCCTCTCCATCCTTAATCAGCCTCATGAAGTGACGGCGGGCGACGCCATGCTCGCCTAGTATTCCCATTGTCGTCGCCAGCTTGAATGCATGCTCCTGATGGAACGGCACTGTTTTCGCCAGCAGCTCAACCAGTTCTTTCAGGCTTTCCATATTTTCTTCATGCTGATAGAAGATAGCCAGATTGCATAACGCATGAAGATTGCCCGGCTCATGCTCCAGCACGCCCTGGATGCAAGCCTTGGCTTTATCGAATAACCCCATATAGTAGTAGGCCAAAGCCAGATTGTTGCGTGCCGCGAGGAAGTCGGGCTGCTGCTCCGCAATCTCTTCCAGAATGCGCACAGCCTCTGTAAACTTCCCTTCCTCCAGCAACGCCCGTGCCTGGTCATGCTCTACCATGCCTTGGCGGGACTTAATATTTTTGAGCGGCGCTGGCCTCTCCAGTTCATAATGGAGCAGCTCCATCATTTCTTCGGCTTCATCCAAATAATGACCTTCCGCATCCTCTTGCAGATACTGGACAAGCGACTGCTCTGCCGATTCGTACATCTCCATATTGGCAAAGTTATTGGCCATATAGAAGTGGCATTCTGTCATCTCGGGGTCCAGCTCTTCTAGAATCCAGCTTAATACTTCATTGGATTCCTTATAGTTACCCATTTCGGACATAATGCCCGCCATATTGCAATGGTTCACGGGATTGTCCGGCTCATATTCAACGGCTCTGCGGAAGTACTTCAGTGCCTTATCATAATGATACCGGTCCAGCGAACGGACCGCGCGCTCGAAAAAGAACGTAGCGTCCCATTGTATAGGTATAATTTTGGTTCCTGCTCCTTCATTGACAGCCATACGTTTCTTTCCCTTCATTCGCAAGGCACCTCCCTGTATGTTTTGCTCCTGCCTACCTGCCATTCGTACATCACAGCATGGTTCGCATCAGCAAAACAATCTTCGTACATTTTTAGCAGTTTTGCGCTAACAAAACAACTTTGTATGCTATATCTCATCATTTATATGCTCGTTCATCATTCGGATCGTCTCACTCCGCCTTGCAAGCCGAGTTTCTCGGCTTACAACACTCCGCCGAGTTCATTCCCGCCTTGCAAGCCGAGTTTCTCCGCTTACAGCTACCCGCGGAGCTCATTCTCGCCTTGCAAGCCGAATTTCTCGGCTTAGAGCACTCCGCCGAGCTCACTTCCGCCCTGCAAGCCGAGTTTCTCGGCTTAGAGCACTCTGCCGAGCTCATTTCCGCCCTGCAAGCCGAGTTTCTCGGCTTACAACACTCCGCCGAGTTCATTCCCGCCTTGCAAGCCGAGTTTCTGGGCTTAGAGCACACCGCGGAGCTCATTCTCGCCTTTCAAGCCGAGTTTCTCGGCTTACAACACTCCGCCGAGTTCATTCCCGCCTTGCAAGCCGAGTTTCTCGGCTTAGAGCACACTGCCGAGCTTCTTCCCGCCTTGCAAGCCGAGTTTCTCGGCTTACAGCACTCCGCGGAGCTTCTTCCCGACTTGCAAGCCGAGTTTCTCGGTTTACAGCTCTGCGCCGAGCCCGCTCCCCGCTCTTTACTCTTCATCAATAAAACGTAAATTACGTTTTGCATGAGCAAAACCGCCGTTGCGCAGCCCTTCCCAATCATGCAGCTCAATCAACGATCAGCGAGCGCTAACCACGTTTCACGCATGCAAAACGCAACTTCAAACCTGCCAGCTCCACCACTACCGTATGCCCTTGCCCATACCATTCTGCACCAATTCACATCACCTTTTCAGTCAGGCGTATCCCTCGAAAAGTATATGCTCTCCTCGGCTCATGGCATGCAATCGGACGACCTCAAAAGTTACCTGCAACCAGCCGGCCCCTGTGCGTACCTCATCCTCAGCATCCTCGCTGCATCATACGAAACTGCCGAAAATAGCAAAATCATTGAAACATAAGACGCCACAGCATAGCGCAAACCTTTGCGCACCATCACGCACGCCTTCGGCTTCAACAGCAAAAACACACTGCTTCGTGCGTCTGCGAACAGCGGCGACTCTAATCGCCCTTCTCTGTCCCGTTCCCGTTTTTTACGATTATACCATAGCCCCGCAGAACTCAACACGTAAGATTATTGGATATCCCAAAAGTCGAAAAGATCGCGGACAGCATGAGCCGCCCGCGATTCTCTCTTCGTCGATATGCAATTACTGAAGCCTGTAAGCGCTATACACCTTTGTTTTTGAACAGGGTGCTGATCGAGCCGCCGTCCAAAATAATGCGTGTCGCTTCCGCCAGCAGAGGCGCGACCGACAGAATTTTGAAGCGGTCCGGGGTCGTCTCCGGCAACATGATGGAATCGGTTACGATGACTTCTTTAATATTGGGATGATCCAAACGCTCAATTGCGGTTCCGGAGAAGAGCGGGTGCGTCGCGCAGACGTATACATCCTCCGCGCCTCTTTCTTTCAAGCCTTCGACAACATTGACAATCGTATTGCCCGTATCAATCAGGTCTTCAATAATGATTGGTGTCTGGCCTGCAACATCACCGATTACATGCGTAATGGACGACTCGTTGTGAGCTGGACGTTTCTTGATCATAATGGCAAACGAAGTGTCCAGATAGTTGGCCAGCTTCTCCGCCGTGGATGCACGGCCTGCGTCCGGCGATACGACAACCGGGTTCTTAATGTTCTTCGACTTCAGATAGTCGCTGATCAGATCAAGCGCCGTCATGTGGTCTACCGGAATATTGAAGAAGCCTTGAATAGCGGGAGCATGCAGATCGATCGTAATGACACGCGTAGCGCCTACTGTCGTCAGCACATCTGCCAGCATTTTCGCCGAGATCGGCTCCCTCGGAGCAGCCTTGCGTTCCTGGCGTGCGTATCCGTAGTACGGCATAATGATGTTAATCGTTCTTGCGGAAGCACGCTTCGCCGCATCAATCATGACAAGCAATTCAACGAAATGCTCGTTAATGGGATGCGAGAACGACTGAACCAAAAATACGTCGCAATTCCGTATCGTTTCTTCGTAGTGGACATAGATCTCACCGCTCTTGAAACGGGACAGCTTGATTGCACCTAAGTTCAGTCCTAGTTCGCTGCTGATTTTCTGAGCCAATACCGGATTTGACGAACCCGAAAAAATACGCACCTTGTCGCTTAACATGATACCCTCCTGAGCGTTTCAACCAAATAATTTAAACCTTCGATCATTCTTACTTGTCCTATTATACATTGATTTACCGATAATTCAAAAAGTATTGCTACTATTTTTCGACAAAGTCATGTCTTCCAGCATTTACCTCATCTTATTCGTCGTCGGCTTACCGTGGCGGCTCTCCAGCTCGGACATGATATCGTCAAGCGGAAGTCCCCTTTCACGGAGCAGAACCATGAGATGGAAGAGCAAGTCTCCCGCTTCGCTGCGCAGCTCGTCGTTGTCCTTATTCTTCGCTGCAATGATCACTTCGGCGGACTCTTCTCCGACTTTTTTCAGGATTTTGTCGACGCCTTTGTCGAAGAGATATGTCGTATACGTGCCGGATGGACGCTCCGCATCACGCTGAGCAATAACACCCTCCAGACGGCCCAGGATACCGAATCGATCGGCAACTGGCTCCGCGCCTTCTGTAGTCCCTTCACCTTCAACAGCAATCGAATTGTAAAAGCAGCTGTAGCTGCCCGTATGGCAAGCCGGTCCCTGCTGATTCACACGGACGAGCAAGGTATCCCCGTCACAGTCATAGGCCATGGAGACAATCCCCTGCGTATGTCCGCTCGTCGCGCCTTTGTTCCACAGCTCGCTGCGCGAGCGGCTCCAGAACCATGTTGTGCCCGACTCAATCGAGAGCTTGAGTGACTCCCGATTCATGTAAGCCAGCATGAGCACTTCCTTGCTCTGCGCGTCCTGCACGACAGCCGGTACGAGACCGTCCGCATCCCATTTGATCTGCTCCTGTATCTCTACTGTTCCCATTATCTGACCTCGACTCCCTTCCTGCGCAAATCATCCTTCACTTCTTGTATCGTCATTTCCTTGTAGTGGAAGATCGTTGCCGCGAGAGCCGCGTCTGCGCGCGCTTTCTCGAACACTTCATGGAAGTGACCAATCTGACCTGCACCGCCGGATGCAATAACCGGAATCCCGACGGAATCCGATACAGCAGCCGTCAGCTTCACGTCAAAGCCGTCCTTCGTGCCGTCTGCGTCCATGCTCGTCAGCAGCAGCTCGCCCGCGCCCAGCTTCTCCGCCTCGCGAGCCCATTCCAGCGCGCGAATGCCTGTCGCTTGGCGTCCGCCATGCGTATAAACTTCCCATTCGCCCCACTCCGGGTTGAACTTGGCGTCGATCGCGACGACGATGCACTGCGAACCGAAGCGGCGCGCGCCATCGGATACAAGCGATTTATTTTTAATCGCAGCGGTATTAATGCCGATCTTGTCCGCACCAGCGCGAAGCAATCTGGTCATGTCATCGACATGTGAGATGCCCCCGCCTACTGTGAACGGAATCGTAATTTCTCCCGCGGTACGCTTTACAACCTCAATCATGGTCGCTCTGCCTTCAACGGATGCCGAAATGTCCAAAAAGACAAGCTCATCCGCTCCCTCGCGGTCATAGGTTGCCGCAAGCTCCACGGGATCCCCCGCATCGCGCAAATTCACGAAGTTCACGCCTTTGACGACGCGACCATCCTTGACATCCAGACAAGGAATAATTCGTTTTGCCAGCATGTTCTCTCTCCCTTCTCCCTATCAGACCAATGCCGTTTGCGGCTTTCCGTTTCCCGTCAAAGTCAGGAAGTTGCCTAGCAGCGCCATGCCCAAATCCCCGCTTTTCTCCGGGTGGAACTGCATGCCGTATACACTGCCGCGGCCTACGATAGCTGTGACCGGTCCATAATAATCCGTCGTGGCGAGCAAGTCGGACGCCAGGCCCGGCTTCGCGTGAAAGGAATGGACGAAATAGACATGCCCCTCCTCAAGCCCTTGGAATAAAGGAGAGTCCCCTTGCAGGAAGCTCAGCTTGTTCCAGCCCATATGCGGGATTTTGAAGTCGCCGCTAAATCGGATCACTTGACCCGGAAGCAAGTCCAGACCTTCGTTCTTGCCGTACTCCTCGCTCTCTCCGAACAGCAATTGCATGCCAAGACAGATGCCAAGGATCGGCTTGCCCGATGTCGCGTAAAACCTCACAACTTCGTCCAGTCCAGTGTTGCGCAAGTTCTGCATCGCGTCGCCAAATGCGCCCACACCCGGCAGTATCGCGCCGTCCGCCTCCATAATTTGCTGCGGATCAGCCGTCACGATCGCCTCATAACCGAGACGCTCCACCGCTTTGCTGACACTGTGGAGATTGCCCATGCCGTAATCGATAATCGCGATCATCTTACAGCATTCCCTTCGTCGATGGAACTCCTTGCACGCGAGGATCAATGTTGGTCGCCTCGTCAAGCGCTCTACCCAGAGCCTTGAATACGGCTTCGATCATATGATGCGTATTTTGGCCGTAGTGCACAATAACATGCAGCGTAATGCGCGCCTCCAGCGCCAGCTTCCACAGGAACTCTTGAACCAGCTCCGTGGAGAAGCTTCCTACCTGGGAAGAAGGATATTGCGCGCGGTATTCAAAATGCGGACGGTTGCTCACGTCAATAACAACTTGCGCAAGCGCTTCGTCCATCGGAACGAACACGCTGGCATAACGCTTGATACCGCGCTTGTCGCCCAGCGCCTCGCGAAGCGTCTGGCCAAGGCAAATGCCGATATCCTCTACCGTATGGTGATCATCAATATCGATATCCCCCTTCGCATCGACTGTCAGATCGAATTGTCCGTGCTTGGCGAACAGGTCGAGCATGTGGTTCAGAAATGGGACATCCGTCTCCAATTTGACCTGCCCTGTTCCGTCTACCGCAAATTTAAGCGAAATATCCGTTTCATTCGTCTTCCGCGCTACCGAAGCTTCGCGCACCGCTTGTTCTGTCATGGTAACTCCAACCTCCATCTATAGTTCCTTCATTTATTATCTGCTTCCAAAAAGATTAGCCGCACTCTGGCGCCCGTTTCTCGTGGTCCGCTCTACTTCGAGCCGTTCTCCTTATCCAGTCGAACCTGAATCGCTCTGGCATGGCCTTCGAGCCCTTCATGACGGGCCAATGTCATAATGTTTTCACCGTTTTTCATCAAGGCTTCCCTGCTATAGTAGATCAAGCTGGATTTCTTCATAAAGTCATCCACATTCACTGGTGAGGAGAATCGAGCCGTTCCGTTCGTCGGAATGATGTGATTCGGTCCCGCGAAGTAGTCGCCTACCGGCTCCGAGCTGTAAGGACCGAGGAAGATCGCTCCTGCGTTCTCAATCAGACCTAGCAGTCGCATCGGCTCCTCCGTCAGCACCTCCAGATGCTCGGGAGCAAGCTGATTCACCACATTGATGCCCGCTTCGAGGGAATCAACCAGCAAGACCGCGCCATACTGGTCAATCGAGCTTCTGGCGATGTCTTGTCTCGGCAGCGTCGACAGCTGGCGCTCCACTTCATCTGAGACGGCTTGAGCCAGCCCCTCAGAAGGCGTAACCAGGATTGACGAAGCCATCTCATCATGCTCTGCCTGGGACAGCAGATCCGCTGCGATATAGACCGGATCGGCAGACTCATCCGCCAATACGACAATTTCGCTCGGTCCGGCAATGCTGTCGATATCGACCGCGCCGAATACCGCACGCTTCGCCAGCGCCACGTAGATGTTCCCTGGACCGCAAATCTTATCCACTGGAGCAATCGTGTCCGTACCGTAAGCAAGAGCCGCAATCCCTTGCGCCCCTCCAACACGGTACAGCTCCTTCACGCCCGATTCAGCGGCAGCGACCAGAATATAGGGATCAATCCCTTCCTTGCCGCCTGTAGCCGGTGGCGTCACCATTACGATTTCGGGTACGCCCGCTACTTGAGCCGGAATGACATTCATCAGTACGGACGAAGGGTAAGCCGCTTTGCCGCCGGGCACATATACGCCTACACGCTTTAGGGGACGCATGATTTGTCCCAGCATCGTCCCGTCAGGCTGAAGATCCATCCATGAATTGCGCAATTGCTTCTCATGGAACTTTCGAATATTGGCTGCCGCTTCGCGCAATGCCGTCAGGAAAGCAGCATCGACACGATCATAAGCCGCATCAATCTCCTCCTGTGTCACACGAAGCGAAGCTGCATCCAGCTTCACCTTGTCATGCTGCTCCGTGTAGCGAAGTAAGGCGGCGTCGCCTTCTGCCTTCACGTCTGCCACAATGCGCAAAGCACTTTCATTCTGCTCCGGCGTGCCGTACTCCACCTCGCGCTTCAATCCAAATTGCTCCGCACGCATAATGCGCATGATCCAACACTCCTCTCCCTGCGCTTTACTGCCGCGCATCTTGCTCTATCTAGAAGTTCTTCGTCGCTATCGTATCCTGCAGCCGGTCGCATAGGCTTTGAATGCTATCATTCTTCATCCGGTAGCTCACCCGATTGGCGATAAGCCTGCTCGTAATGCCGAAGATCGTCTCCATCTCGATAAGCCCGTTCTCTCTCAGCGTCTGGCCCGTCTCGACCATATCGACGATCCGGTCCGCCAACCCGATGAGCGGCGCAAGCTCAATGGAGCCGTTCAGCTTGATCACTTCGACCTGCTGCCCCTGCTCGCGGAAGTATGCGGATGCGACACTCGGATACTTGGTCGCTACGCGCGGCTGGATCGTCGGCTTCCAGTCTGGCAGCCCGATAACAGACATCCGGCACTTCGCAATGCCCAGATCAAGAAGCTCGTAGACATCCTTGTCTTCTTCCATTAGTACGTCCTTGCCGACAATGCCGATATCCGCAACGCCATATTCGACGAATGTCGGTACATCCACCGGCTTCGCCATAATAAATTCCATCTTCGCTTCCGGCTGTTCAATAATCAGCTTCCGCGTATCGTCAAAGTCGCCCGGAATCGGGATGCCCGCTTCCCGAAACAGCTTGAGCGCTTGCTTGTATATTCTGCCCTTCGGCATCGCAACCTTCAATATGTTCTTCTCGCTGCTCATGTTGCGCTGCCTCCTTTCGTTCCTTGGCCAGCCATATACGTCTGCAAAGCCGTATAGCGAAGCCCTTTATAGTGGAAGCTGACTGACTGAGCGGCCTTATGCAGCTCATCCGATAGTGAATCCGCTCGCACCGTCACAACCAGCCCGCCTTCTCCGCGAAGCTGCTGCGCCTCTGCCAGAGCCTCGTCGCGTCCGGCAGCATCATAGACGATTAGCGTGCGCTCATCTTCAACGTCGCTTTCTGCGCCCAGAAGCTCGAGCACTCTCGTCGTCTTCAGTGCAAAGCCCGTTGCGCCTGCCGGACGCCCAAACTGCGCCAGCAGATTGTCATAACGGCCTCCGCTTACGACAGGGAAGCCCAGATCGGCAGCGTAGCCTTCGAAGGTCATGCCCGTGTAATAGGAGAAGTCGCCGATCATGGTCAAATCAATCAAAACATGCTCGCTGACGCCATATGCCTTGAGTGCATCCCAAATCTCGCACAGATGGCTAATCGACTCCCGCGCCGTCTCGTCCGTGCAGAGCTCCAGCGCCTGATCGCATACTTCTCCGCCGCCGCGCAGCCGCAATATTCCTTCCAGCTCAGCGCGCACCGGCTCTTCCAGCGACAGCTTCCGCAGCTGATCCCGATAACCGACATAATCCCGCCCCAGCAAGCATGACTTCAGCAGCTCTTGCTCTTCAGTACGGCCCGGCAGCGCTTCGCCAAGCAGACCGTTCAGGAAGCCGACATGGCCGATCGCGATCTTGAAGCGCTCCACGCCTGCCGCCTTAAGCGACGCAATCGCCAGCGCCACCACCTCGGCATCCGCTTCCGCAGACGAATCACCGACCAGCTCGACACCCGTCTGGAAAAACTCAACCTCCCGTCCCGCTTCCTCTTCAATGGAACGGAACACATTGGAATGATAGGACAAGCGCAGCGGGAAGTCGGATTCCTTAAGCAGCGAAGAGACGACCCGCGCAATAGGGGACGTCATATCGGAGCGGAGGACCAGCGTCGTGCCGCGGTTATTCAGCAGCTTGTATAATTTATGGTCGGATGTGGAGCTCGCCGCCCCCACCGTATCGTAATATTCCATCGTTGGCGTAATGATTTGTTCATAGCCCCAGCCGCGCATGCAGGCCAGCACTTCGCGCTCGATATGACGCAGCTTGCGAACCGCTTCCGGCAGATAGTCCTTGGCGCCGGTCGGCTTCTCGAACATCTTTGGTTTAGACATAACCGTTCTCCTTCATTAAATACTTTAGTGATTTAAAGTGTTACCATGCTACCAAAATAAAGATATTAGTGGTTATCGTAGCATGATTAACGCTCTCCCGTCAAGCTGTCACAGCCCCATTACAGGCCTGACAACCCAGCTTCTCCTTGTATCGGCAGAACGCCTTCTCCTGAATAGCAGAATCATCTTATTTCCTCATAAAAAAGGACATCCTCCCGCATACACGATAAGCGCCTGTGCGCCATTCGCTCTGCATGAAGGACATCCCCGCTGCTGTGAATCCTATCATCACTACCTATGGACAGCCCGGTTCTCGCTCTCCTGATTAGAGGACGCTCTTGCGTAAGCCACTCAGTCCAATCGACGCTCGATTAGCCTCATCGGATTGCCGCCGACAAAAGCATGGGCGGGCACATCCTTATGCACCACCGACCCGGCTGCGACAACGGCATAGTCCCCGATCGTAACACCGGGAAGAATGGTCGTGTTCGCGCCGATCATGACATGGTCGCCGATATGTACATAGCCGAGACGATACTCCTTGATCAAATACTCATGCGTCAGTATCGTCGTATTATAGCCGATAATCGAATTGTTTCCGACCGTAATCCGTTCCGGGAAGAAGACGTCCACCATGACCATCAGAGCAAATGCTGTATGCTCACCGACCTTCATCCCCAGCACGCGGCGGTAGATCCAATTTTTCCAAGGCAGTACAGGACAATATCTAGCCAGTTGGATAAAGATAAAGTTCCGTACCGCCTTTATTCTGCTTACAGTCGAATAGACCTGCCATAAGGCATTGGGTCCTTCAACGGGATAGCGTTCAACGTCTCTCAAGCGTCCCCAGCTCCGATCCCGCGAAAGCGTACAGCTCCCGCATATCGTCAATGACATACGTTGCGCCGGCATCCCGCAGAATCTGGCCTCCCTTAAGCGACCATGCGACACCAACGCCAATCGCTCCGGCGGCGACTGCAGACTGGATGTCAACCGTGCTGTCTCCTACCATGATAGTCGTCGCTGGATCGGCTCCAAGCAGTCCCATCGCCTTCAGGACCGGCTCCGGGTGCGGCTTGGCATGCGTAACATCATCGATCGTTACAATGGCGTCAATATAGTCGTATATGCCGACGAACTTGAGGCCTCTCTCCGTCGTAAGCCTCATTTTGGTCGTCACTACACCGATCTGTATACCCTGCCGATGAAGCTTCTCCAGCACTTCGTTGACGTATTCGAACGTTCGTACCAGATCGTCATGCAACCTTAAGTTGACTTCACGGTACGCCTTCACAAGAGGTTCCACATCGTCCAATCCTGAGAACAGCTTCATCTGATCGGCCAACGTCAGACCCATGATCGGGATAATATGATCTCGGCAGAAATCCTCTGGCACATAGCCCTTCAGCGACTCCAGGAAAGAACGGATAATAAGCTCATTCGTATCCAGAATCGTACCGTCCAGATCGAATAACATGGTGCGAATTTGATTCATGCTGTATGGCCTCCTAAATTCACAAAGCTGACTGACTTCCCGCCATGATGACATTCAGTCCACAATTACTTCTTGTCTTCGCCCGCTTTGGAAGCCGTGGCGATATCTTGCCCATCTGCCGTTAAGCCGTTGCGCTCCGGCTTCGTAGTCACGATCGGATCGGAATAACGCACATCCGCTTGACCTGTTACGCGCCGTACAATAATGAAGATGACCGCTGCGATAATGAGCAGCAGAGCCAGCAATTGCGAGATGCGAATATTGCCATAGGCCGGGTCCAGATAGCCTTGGTCGAACACTCCGCTAATCGGCGACCACAGACCGTTGATCAGCGATACCAACCAGTTTGGTCCCATAAACGCCAGACTGTCGATACGCAGCGCTTCAATAAAGAACCTGCCGATGGAGTACCAGATGAAGTAGGCGGCAGTCAGCTCGCCGACGCGCAGGAACTTCTGGCGACGAAGGACGAACAGAATAGCCAGTCCCACCAAGCTCCAGAGCGACTCATACAGAAACGCCGGATGGCGGAAGGCACCTTCCGGGATAGCTGAATCTACAATAAACATATGATTGACGATAAAGGACGGGATATGCAGCGTATTGCGAAGGAACTCTTCACTCACTGGCCCCCCGTACGCTTCCTGGTTCATGAAGTTGCCCCAGCGGCCAATCATTTGCCCCACCAAGATCGAAGGTACTGCAACGTCAGCAATTCTAAGGAACCGGTAACCTTTATATCTTGCATAGATAATGCCGCAGATAAACGCCCCGATAATCGCGCCGTAGATCGCAATGCCGCCTTCCCAGATTTTAAACATATCCAGCGGACGGTCTTTATACTGATCCCATGAGAACGCTACGTAATAAATGCGCGCCGCAATAATCGCGGAAGGCGCTCCCAGCAACAGCAAGTCCATGAAAAAATCCGGCTTGATGCCGAATCTCTTCCCTTCTCGCACCGCAAGCAAAAGGCCCGCAAGCGCACCCAACCCCAAAATAAGTCCGTACCACCGAATCGACAAGCCGCCGATCTCGAATAGGACCGGATTAATCGCGAACGTATCCATTAGTTTGATCTACTCCCTCATTTCATATATTGGCGTATGTGCGATGTTGTGTGCATGCTCAATCGTAATCATCCATATCGTCAGCAATCGTCTCGGTCAGTTTGTTCGTGAATTGCAGAGCGGCATTGTAGCCCATCCGCTTCAATCGGAAGTTCATAGCGGCCACTTCGATAATAACGGCCAAGTTCCGCCCTGGACGCACCGGGATCGTCACAAGCGGAATATCCGTATCAATGATACGTGTTACTTCTTCATCCAGGCCGAGACGATCGTATTGCTTATCCTGCTGCCAGTTCTCCAGCTTGATGACAAGCCCGATCCGCTTCTGCGTGCGGACAGCCCCTGCGCCGAACAGCGTCATGACGTTGATGATACCCAGCCCCCTGATTTCGAGCAAATGACGAATAAGCTCCGGAGCCGTTCCATGCAGCTGCCCATCGGATGTCTGGCGAATCTCGACGGCATCGTCCGCAACGAGACGGTGGCTTCGCTTCACCAGCTCCAGAGCCGTCTCGCTCTTGCCGATGCCGCTGCCTCCCGTAATCAGCATCCCTACACCGTATACATCAACCAGAACACCGTGAATGGTAGCCGTCGGCGCCAGCTTATGCTCCAGGAAGTCCGTTATGCGGCTGGAGAGAATCGTCGTAGCCGTGTTGCTGCGCAGCACTGGCACTTGCATCGCATTCGACTGTTCAATAAGCTCCTTAGGCGCTTCGAGCCCTCGTGTCAGAATAATACAAGGTGTGTCCTCGTTGCACAGACGCACCATGCGGTTCTTTCTCTCCTCGCTGTCCAGCATATTGAGGAATGAAATTTCGGTACGTCCCAGCAGTTGTACCCGCTCACTCGGGAAGTAATGGAAGTAGCCTGCCATCTCCAATCCCGGACGGTATAAGTCGTCTACGGTAATATTGCGTTTAAGTCCGTCCTCGCCGGCTACGATCTCCAGCTGGAACTGCCGGACGAGCTCTGATACTTTCACTTTTTTCGGCACGGTATGGACCCCCTTCATCTGCGCGCGCAAGCTTGATCTATCCGTATGTACATCAATATTTCCAATGTCTTCATCGTAATGCAAAAAGACGCCGAACGCAACGTTTCCCGCCGCGCGGCGCCTCTCCTTTATTTGATTGGGACCGAGATGTCTTGCAGAACATAACCATAATATTGATCCACATCCAGAGTCAGCGGCTGAGCGTAGTCTGCATTCGGAATATGGAAGTAATAATGGCCGGTTTCTTCCTCACTTATACGAATGGATACATAATTCTGCTTTAGTATATCTCCGTATTCAATCGGATAGCTCTGGCCTGACGCATCCCGGAACGTTCCTCCGTATTCAAACAGTCTGTATCCGCCATAGCTGGCTCCGTCTAAGGGCGTGCTTAGCCGCATATCGAACCGAAGATCAATCCCGTCATGCCACATGTTGACCTCCCCCAAGGATAGCCGCTCATCAGGAGCGCTGATCATCAACTTCTTGTCGGTATCAATGACCACCTTCATGTCACGGTCGTTCATCATCAACCCTCTGGCCACCAGCGTGAGAGATTTCACCTTTTCGAATGCGCCAATCTGGAAGTGTCTTCGGAGCGAGCTGTCTAAATCACCCATTCCCGCCTGCGTCGCGTAGCTTCGTCCCCGTTCATCTACCAATCGCAAATCGATGAAATCGACAAGACGCTTCTGATTAGCGGGATCCCCCTCGAAGTCCACTGTAACCTGAAGCGGCGTAATGCTTGCCTTCGTCAGCTTAATCTTCTGGCCCGCCACCTCAATCATCGCATTCAAGTCAAACGTTTCTTCCAACTCGGCAAACTTCTGGTGATCGATCGCGATTTTGACTTCAAGCCACTCTTCTCCCAGCTTCATCATGACGTGTAGCTCTCTTGGAATCGTCTCTCCCGGTGATACGCGAATAACGAGATAGTCCTGAACGATCCCCTCCTTCTGAGTGGCATCCCGGAAGAAATGGGAGCTTGCAGACATCGCCTGAAGATCTTCCCCGCTCCCATCCTTCAGTTTGTACGGCAGAAAAGTCATATTCTCTTCCGTTATGTCCGGTCCCTCCGCTGTATACAGAAGTACGATCCGCTGTGAATCCGCTAATATGCCATTAACGGTAAACTTATAGCCATTTCTCTCATCGGACTGATTCAAAAGTTGGAAGTATTCATGATCTAGGGCGGTCTTTAAGGAGCGATCATAGGACACCAATTCCACAAACCGTCCAAACCCCGGAATCTCCTTCATGATCGCAGCAAAAGCAGGCGAGATCCGAACAAAAGCCGTCAGCGAAAGCATAAGACAAATGGCGGCGATGCCCACCTGGAGACTAATCCGTCTCCTTCGAGTCGAGACGCTGCGTCTGCGGCCATTCATATGACCATTGCGAAGGGCAAGGTCCAATCGATCCGCCAAGCCCGATTCCTTATTCAAGGCGATCTCCCTGTCCACTCGTTGAACGTCACTTCTAAGGCTATTTAGCAGTTGGTCCATCCCCGGGTCATGGTCCAGCTCTTCACACTCTCTCAAGCTATGACTGCTGTTCTGTAACTCGCGCGGCCCATTCGGCCGATCATCCCCCTCAGCGCCTTCCCCAGCCTTCTTCCACGACTCGCTCATGTCCGATGCCCTCCTTTCCACGCTCCATATCCTGTCTCAATTGCTTCAGTGCCTTATGCAGCCATGTGCGGATCGTGCCATCAGGCTTCTCAAGAAGCTCCGCGATCTCCATTACAGTCATATCCCGATAATATTTCAGCACGACAATCATTCGGTATCGCGGCGGCAGCTTCGCTATCTGCTCTGCCATCCCGATGCGCTCGATCGTCCGGTCCGACTCAGCCGTCCAGTCCAATCTCTCATTGGGGGACGGTAGCTCCCGCTTTCGCTTCTTGCGCTCATCCATGCAAACATGGATTAAGATCCGTATCATCCATGTTGCGAAATATTTCGTCTCCCGGATGCTTCGTCGCTTCATCCAGACGCGGCATACTGTCTCTTGCACGGCCTCTAGCGCATCTGTCTCGTTGCGCATATAGGCGTAGGCAATACCGTACATTTTGCCCTTCTCCCGCTCTATTCGCTCCAGCAACGCATCATCGTCCTTGCGCAGATCCGCGTCCTTGCGCTCATCATGCCCCATCTCTTCCCCCCGCTCCTGCCTTGCTGCCGTCTTTGTATGCATTAGACGGTTCAACCCCGCAAACAGTTTTTCTCCTCCGAAAAAAACTAAAAAAGAGCCCCCGGAATGAACCGGAGACTCCTTGTTATATTCAGCTATTAGTTCTCGAAAATGTTCAGTTCTGTCTCTTTGTCGAACAAATGTACTTTGTTCATGTCCAGAGCCAGCTTCACGCTTGCGCCATCACGGATAGCGGAACGGCCGTCTACGCGGGCGATAACCGTGTCGGTACCGATACCGTTCAGGTACAGATACATTTCGTGACCAAGGTTCTCAGCAACCTCAACGTTCGCGTTCACGATCGAGTTAGGGGATGCTTCCAGGAATACAGGCTCTTCATGAATGTCCTCAGGACGTACGCCCATGATAACTTCTTTACCGATGTAGCCTTTGGAGCGAAGCGTAGCCGCTTTGCCTTCAGGTACAGACACGTCTACGCCAGCCGCTTTGAAACGTACAGCGCCGCCTTGCTCAGACAGTGTGCCTACAATAAAGTTCATGGATGGAGCGCCGATGAACCCTGCTACGAAGATGTTCTTCGGATTGTTGTACAGCTGCTCCGGAGAATCCGTTTGTTGAATGAAGCCGTCTTTCATAACGACGATGCGATCGCCCATTGTCATGGCTTCGATCTGGTCATGCGTTACGTAGATTGTAGTTGTTTCCAGACGTTTAGTCAGTTTGCTGATCTCCGCGCGCATTTGGCCACGAAGTTTAGCATCAAGGTTGGAAAGCGGTTCGTCCATCAAGAATACTTGTGGCTCACGAACGATCGCACGGCCCAAGGCAACACGCTGACGCTGACCGCCGGAAAGTGCTTTTGGCTTACGGTCAAGCAAATGCTCGATATCAAGAATTTTAGCAGCTTCACGAACGCGTTTGTCGATGTCTGCTTTTTTGAATTTACGAAGTTTAAGACCGAATGCCATGTTTTGGTACACGTTCATGTGCGGATACAGGGCATAGGATTGGAATACCATCGCGATGTCGCGATCTTTAGGAGCAACGTCGTTCACAAGACGATCGCCGATGAACAATTTACCTTCCGAGATTTCTTCAAGACCTGCGATCATACGAAGAGTCGTCGATTTACCGCAACCGGATGGTCCGACCAATACGAGGAATTCTTTGTCCTGGATGTCTAGGTTTACATCGGTTACAGATGCTTTGTCCGAACCCGGATATTTTTTGTAAATGCCTTCTAAGCGTACGCCTGCCATGATCAATTTCCCCCTAAAAAAGAATTTCGATATGCATCTATCTTATCCCACAGGGAGACAGATGACTATGCACATACCTTACAAAAAATTTAATTCCTTTTCGTAACTTTGTACAATAGCAAAATGATCTTCACGAGAACGGCGTCCCGAAACTGTCTGACGTCGAGTCCTGTCTCCTGCTTCAGCTTGTCCAGCCGATAGAGGAGTGTATTGCGATGAATATACAGCTTCTTGGCCGTCTCGCTGACATTGCAGTCGAGGGAGAAGAAGGTGTCCAGCGTGCTGAGCATCTCCGATTCCACGAACAAATCCGCGCGCTTCAGCGATTGCTCCAAATACTTAGACCGGTTCGACTCCGGGATCGCGTTAAGCAGTCTCTCCAGTTGCAGCATCCATGGAAGATGAATGTTGGTCCCAACATGGAATTTGCGGCCCAGATGGATCGTCTCCCGCATCGTAATGGCGGCCTCAACCATGCCTTTCGCCGGAGATACGGGATGCGTAACGGCCAAATGACATTCGCCCAGCCATTCGCTTGCGAGCATCTCATGCAGACCGATCGCAATGGAAGCCAGACTGTCTTCCATCGTTTCTTCCTCCGCGAGCTCATGCATCTCCGCATCTTCATCCTTCAATAGAGACATCGGCCCCCATATGAGCCATTCCCGGCTCTTAAGCGGAATTAGCAAGATATCATCAGAGAGAAAGGAGCGCAGCAGCTTCTCCAGCTCCGGATAGACATCCTGCTTGACACTGGATTGCTCCGCTACGAGCAGAAACGGAATCATATCGTGATACAAGCGGTTGCCTACGGTGAGGTGATCAGGCAGTGAATAGACCGGCTCTTCGGCTTCAAGCTGCTTCTGCAGCCATTCCCCCAGCTTGAACGCCAGCTTTTCAGATTCCGAGGCCCCCGTGTCTCCATATGCCTTCGATCCGCTGGATGCATGACGCAAGGACCAACTGATCAGCTCCTTATCCTTCGCTTCCAGATTGCGTGCTTCCATCTCCAGGACGGACAGCTGCTTCTGGCTGGTCTCCGCAACGACCCAAAGCTTTCCATTATGTTCGATCCAAATCCCCGCCGACATGGCACCATCAATGAATGGCTCAGAAGCCGCTTCCGCTCCTTCGGCGGCCGCTTTCCATTCCGCCGGTTTCATGGTCAATACCGTTAACGGCCTGTTCAAAATACGTTCCAGAGGCTTTACCCATTCATATGTGCTCATTTAAGTTCCACTCCCATGAAATTAAGCGCTCTTTTTCGTCCATTTTATCATATCATTCTGCTGTATTCAGCCTCGTCCGGCGTTTGACCGGATCAGCCATTCATGGTACTCTTTTTTACATAGAAAACTTATCGGATAAGACAACTATATCTGACTGCTCTTACGTATATACGTGCTTACTATAAAGGAGATGCAAATTCATGTCCAACTCTATTGTAATCATATCCGGAAGCCCGAACGCAACATCGCGTCTGAACGGAATTGTAGACTTTATTAGAAGAGAGCTTGATCTTAAGGGCTACCCGTCGAAGATGATTACGGTCGTAACTTTGCCGGCGGAGGACCTCGTCCATTCCCGCTTCGGCAGCCCGGCGATTGTAGAGGCCAATAGACTGGTAGAGGAAGCGTCGGCTGTCATTATTGCCAGCCCGGTATACAAGGCTTCTTATACAGGCGTATTGAAATCTTATATTGATCTGCTGCCTCAGAAGGGACTGGAGGGCAAGCTCGTATTGCCGTTGTTCATTGGCGGTACGCTCGCGCATCTGCTGTCCATCGATTATTCCCTCAAGCCTGTACTGGCATCCATGGGCGCGCGCCACTTCATCAAAGGCATATATGCTACGGATAACCAAGTGAGCCGCATTCAGGACGGCAGCAACGAAACCAAGTTCGAGATCAACGAAGAGCTAACCGAGAGACTGCAAGCTTCGGCACAGGAGCTGATCGAAGAGCTGACTCTGCGCAGCCGCGCTGTCCAATAAATGAAATGAAAGAAGCTGCTCAACGAGTCCCTGCGACTCATGAGCAGCTTCTTTTTTTTGCGAGTTTGAGAAACTCTCCCAATCTGGCCGTGTTCATGCGAGCATCTAATAAGGTTTCAATAATAGCTCATCTTGTTCGAGGTAAGGATCTAACGATTAGCTGCGAGCTTGAATCTCATCGATGAATGTCCATGCGCTGCTTGCCGGAACGACTTCTACTTTAATATAACGACCGGACACGCCCGACAATCCGGTCACACGATAAGTTTTGGTCTGATCGGAGCTGCTGACCGCTGGCTTCTCGACCGTTCCGGCATTCGTAAAGTTGATATTATCGATGGAAACGGAGAAGCGCACTTCCTTAGGCAGTAATACATAGACGGATTTCACTTGCAGGAAGTTGGCATTCAATTCGCTGATCGTGCGCACTTGCCCCAAATCGATGACGAAGCTGTAAGAACTTGCGCTATTGCGGCCTTGCCATGCTCCATCTACATAAGACGCTGAGCCATAAGCTCCGTTCGTAAGCTCCGTGCCTCCCGTATCCGGATAAGCGGCATCCGCAGGCATCGAGGATGTATAAGACTTTCCTGCGGACCAAATATTCGGATAGGTCGTTCCTGCCGTAGTTGCTACGGATACAGCCGATGACAGAGCCGACAGATTACCTGCCGCGTCAAAGGCACGCACGGCATACGTATACGAGGTTCCCGGCGTCAGCTGCTTATCGACAAAGTTGACTGCAGCGATATAGCTGGCATGGACCAGCTCACCATTGCGGTATATTTGATAGCCTACGACACCGGTATTGTCTGTCGAGCTGCTCCAGTTTAAGTTAACCGTCATAGAATCCGCTGCGGTCGCCGTTAATCCCGACGGGATTGTTGGTGCGGATGAATCCATGATACCGGTAGCTACGTAATCCGCATAAGTCTCATAATATAACGGATTAACAGTCTGAGGACTCATGTAATGGTTGAAGCTGAAGCTCGTATAATGACTGACATACGGCTCCACCGCCAGCATATTGTCCAGCATAAGCCTCATATCCATCGGCCTGAAGTCCATATTGAACGTCTCCGTATCAGCCCATAGCGCCGTGCCCGGGCTCGAAGCGGTGATGGCGTTTTTCGTCGCAGCAAACCAGCTTGCCAGATCGGACGTTGCCGCATGACCAGCTCCAATGCCATCCTGCAAGGCAAGGATGTCGATGTCTGTGAGGCTCAGAATATAATTCCACATTGTCTGCCAGCCGGACGGATTCAGCCCGCCGGATACATTGTAGAACGGTGAAATCATAATCGGGAGTCCTGGCGACACAGTGTGAGCCACTGTTGTGACATCATTATAGAAGTCCGCCATACGCTGCCAGGAGGTTGCATCAGGCAAGTTCCAATTGTCTACCTCGAAGCTTAAATACCAGCCCTTGAAGGAGTCATAGCTGCTGTATTGATTCCACAGATCCTCAATCAATTCGCCGGCTATACCCGCTTCTTCATCCAGCCATGCCACATTGTTCGTATAATTGGCGAACCATTCATGATTAAGCTGAAGACCGATATAGATATCGAGACCGTATTCCTCGCCCATCTGAAGCGCCTTCGCGACAACATCTTGCGATGTCTCTTGAGTCAGGCCTGATACAGTTGTCGGATAGACGGCTGTACCGAACTCCGTATTCGCCGACCATTGCAGGATCAGATGATCCATGCCGACATCCTTCATATACTGGAATTCATCTTCCCACTGCGTGTTGCTCCACTGGTCGCCAAGCTCCGGCTGCAGGAACGAGCCGTTTAATTTCAGCACATTCGCAGGGGCAGGCACTTCCTCCAGCACTTTCCACTCGTCAACGAAAGACCAGCTGCCCGGTGTGCCGGATACAGTCATCTTCACATACCGAGCCGTTGCAGGCGCTGCGGAATCGCATGAATAGGTCAGACGCACGATATCGTTGCCCGCTCCCTGCTGTCCTACGGAACATGCCGGCTGATAAACGGCATTATCTGCGGAGTAGCTGTACTCCACACTCGTGGGAGCAGGAATGCCGCCTCCCGCATACTTGAAGAATCCGGCTTCAAACCGTTGGAACGTCTGCGCTGTACCCAAGTCAACAGTGAAGGAGTAGCTGCCTGGCGTAAGCCTTCCCTGCCATGCGGCATCAGCAAGCAGCGGCGCTGCTGTGATACCGTCCGTCAGCTCTGCACCTCCGCTATCCGGGTAGGAGGCATTCGCGGCCATACTGGAAGTGTAGCTTTTCCCGGCGATCAGATTCGCGCCGGCTGCGTCAGCCCTCTCAAGCCCTAGAGGATTAAACCCTACGACAATCATCGTCAAACACAATACTTTGACCAACTGGACTCTTGCACTTCGCAACCATAATTCCGTCTTCATGAATCGATCTCTCCTTTGAATTAGGATGGTTCGATCCAGCTAGAAAATTCGGATGTATTTATCATGAAGCCAGCACTGATTCTCAGGCATAGATCCGTACAATGGAATACGGGCTAACGGTTAACGCTTTAAGGCTGCCAGGGCGGCCCCAATGACTCCAGCTTGTCTGCCCAGCTGTGCGGCGACAAGGGCTACAGGTTCAGGCCGCTGATACACGGGCATCACTCCTCTGCTCAACAAAGTCTGAATCCGCTCCAGCAGGAATGCGTCTTGCCCGGCCACAATGGCTCCGCCCAGCACGATAGCAGGCGGATTGTAGATATGGATGAGACCGGTCAGACCGGCCGCTACATACTCGCAATATTGATTCACGATGGCTAGCGCTCTTGGGTTGCCTTCTCTCGCATAGCGGAACAGCGTCTCAGGCTCCTCCCAAGGTCCGTCTTCCCATTGCTCATAGGCGAGCTTCTTCAGCCCTGTCACCGAAGCATAGGATTCCCAGCAGCCCCGATTGCCGCAGCTGCACTCGCGGCCGCCCATAGAGATAACCATATGGCCGAATTCGCCGGCATAGCCCTCTCTGCCGCCATATACGCGGCGCTCGCTAATCCAGCAGCCGCCTACGCCAGTACCGAGCGCGACGCACAGGAAGTCCTCCCATTCGCGTCCCGCTCCCAGCCAAGCTTCCCCTACCGCAATCATGTTGACATCGTTGTCCACTACGACAGAAAGTCCTGTCTCTCTGCCGATACGCTCTCCAAGCGGCATGCCTGCCCAGCCCGGGAGCGTTGCGGTCGCGCCCATTACGATACCGCTGGCGCGCTGAACCTGGCCTGCGCTGCCGATTCCTACGCTCTCCAGCTGTAGATTCAAGTCCGAGGAAGCATGCATCGCCCGCTCTGCAATAGCGGACAGCTTGTTCAGCAGTTCATCCGGTCCTCGTTCCGACTCGGTAGGCGTGAGTCCCTCCAGCAGCACTTCGCCGTTCTCTGCGACGATGCCCCATTTGATATTTGTGCCTCCGAGATCGATTCCTAATGCGCAACGCATCGGCTTCATTCCTTTCCGACAAGCTCAGGGCTTTGGGTGAGCCCGTCTACGAATTTCTTCGTAATCGCCTCCGGACGCGTGATGGCGCTGCCGATGACGACTGCGTGAGCGCCAAGCAGCAGACATTGGTATGCTTGCTCCGGCGATTGAATTCTGCCCTCAGCGAAGACCGGAGTTGTTACCCGACGCGCCAGCTCCTCGACCAGATTGAAATCCGGCTCCTTCTGTTGAGGCGAATATTCCGTATATCCTGATAGAGTTGTAGAAATGATATCAAATCCCATCTCTTCCGCCTGCATCCCTTCCTCGATAGTCGAGACATCCGCCATAAGCAAGCAGTGCGGATATTCTGATCGAAGCAGCGCGACGATGTCAGCAAGACTTTCCTCTCCCGGACGGCGGCGCGAAGTTGCGTCAATCGCAATCACATCAGCCCCCGCCTCGGCAACGGCAAGCGCCTCTTTGCTGGTTGGGGTAATATAAACCTGCGAATCGTCATAGCGCTCCTTCCATATCCCAATGATAGGCAGAGCGAGAGATTCCTTAATAGCAGCAATATCCGCCGGTGAGTTGGCGCGGATGCCGACAGCTCCGCCCTCCCGGGCTGCGATTGCCAGCTTTGCCATGGTGTCGGAGCCGAATAACGGCTCCCCTGCATACGCCTGACAGGAGACGATTAGCCCGCCACTGAGAGCTTGTATTAGGTCCTTTTTCATATCTGTTACACTCCTTACGTACGGAAACATCAACCCTTGATTCCTGTCAAAGTAATACCTTCAATAAATTGCTTTTGTGCAAAAAAGAACATAATGATTAGAGGCAGGGTGAACAGGGCCGAAGCCGCCATCAGGAGTCCCCACTCCGTGTAATGCTCAGCCAGGAAAGCCTGCAAGCCCAGCGTCAGCGTGTACATATCCGCGTTGTTCAGATACAGCAGCGGCCCCATGAAGTCAGACCATGTATACAGAAACGTGAAGATCGCGACGGCTGCTAGAGCCGGACGGCATAGCGGAAGAATCATCGTGACATAGATACGGGACTCGGATGCGCCGTCGATGCGCGCTGCCTGGATAATGGTATCCGGGATGGACATAAAGAACTGTCTTAGCAAGAAAATATAAAGCGGCGCACCCGTGAAAGTCGGGATAATGAGCGGCCAGTAGCTGCCAGTCAGTCCAAGATCCTTGAAGATCATATAGATCGGAATCATGGTTACCTGGAATGGGAGCAGCATGGTTGCAATCACAATCGGGAAGATCCACTTGCGCCCGCTCCATTCAATCTTCGTAATGGAATAAGCGACAAGCGGAGCCGCGAACAGCTGTCCCACCACACTCGCGAGCGTAACCAGCAACGTGTTCAAGAAGTATTTTGCAAACGGGATGATCTCGAATACATCCTTGTAGTTGCTCCACTGGAACACCTCTGGCCATATAGTTAACGGGAAGGTCGATATTTCTTCCAACGACTTAAGCGATGTCAGCAGCATCCAGAGGAACGGCGCCAGGAAGGCAATCCCGATCACGACCAGAATGCTATGGACAGGTAGGCTCTTTTTAAGTTTGATCGACTTCATCTTATTCGCCTCCGTAGGTGACCCATTTTTTCGAAGAACGGAAGATGAGCCATGTAATAATGCCAGCTATGATGAACAAGATCCATGCCATAGCGGAAGCTTTGCCCATTTTGAAGTAAATAAAGGCATTGTGGTACAAGTACATCGCATACATCAAGAGCGAATTCTCAGGTCCGCCGCTGCCCGGCAGATTGAGTGCGCTGCTCGATACAACAAAGTATGCTTGTGTGAAATATTGCAGATTATTGATTACTTGCATAATCAGCTGGAACAGAATGATCGGCGAAATGGTTGGAATCGTTATGCTCCAGAATTGGCGCCACTTGTTCGCTCCGTCGATCTGTGACGATTCATACAGCGATTGCGGAACCTCCTGCAAGGAAGCCAGGAAGATAATCATCACGTTGCCCGAGGCCCATAGTCCCATCATCACCAGCGAGAATTTGCTTAAGCTCGGATCAGCGAGCCAGTTCGGCCCCGGCAGTCCGACCATACTGAGCAAGTCGTTGAGCAGGCCGTATTGCGGATTCAGAATCCACATCCACAGCAACGATGTTGCTGCGAGCGGTACAATCGTCGGGATGTAATACACTGTGCGGTATATCGACAAACCTCTAATTTTCGTATTAAGCAATAATGCCACTAGTAAGGAGAAGAACAAGTTGATCGGCGTGCTTACTACCGTCAGGTACAACGTGTTCTTCACGCTTTTCCAGAATAGATCGTCTCCCATAAGCTCCTTATAGTTATCGAATCCTACAAATTCGGGAGACTGAAAAATATTGAAGCTCGTAAAGCTGTAATAGAATGATGCCAATAACGGATACAGCGTAAAAGCGAGAAAGCCTAATAGCCAGGGACTCGCGAATGCTAACCCGATCCAAGTTTTTTTCTTCATGGTTGCTCCCCCTGAAGTCTACTTTCCCCATCATAAGTTCTGTACCGCTTCACCTTCCGGCAAAGCGGTACACGTAGCTGACTTCACGATTCCTTATTTCAGCAGATTGGCGGACTTGTCTTTCATCGTCTTCATCGCTTCTTCTGCAGTCTTCTTGAAGTTCACGGCAAGCTCGAATTCATCCGTAATGACTTTGCCGTAAGAGCCTTGCTCACCGAAAGTAGGGAATGACTTCAAATTCGGATTTTTGGCTGCTTCTGCGAAAGCTTGGAAATCTGGAATATCCTGCAGCGCCGGATCGTCATACGCCGAAGTTCTGGCAGGCAGATTGGCGAACTTGTCATTGAATTTCACCATGTTGTCCTTCGACATCAGCCAGCTCATGAATGCCCATGCTCCGTCTTTGTTTTTCGCATTGCTTGGGATAAAGAAGGTCGATGCGCTTACTTCGCCGCCGCCAGACAGCTCAGGCTTGCCCGCAGGTGCAGGATATGGCGCTACGCCGTAATCGATGTCCTTCTTCAGTACATTTTTCACCGTATGTCCGAACCACGGTCCATCGAATCGAATGGCTTGATTGCCTTGAATGAACGGATCCGTTGCATCCAGATACTTGGCGGACGAGTTGAACTTCAGGATATTATCAGAGCCGAATTGCTTGCGGTAAGCCTGCATCAGCTCGATGCCTTTCTTCATGCCCTCGTTGTCAGGCGTCAAAGTCTTGCCGTCTTCGGAGATGAAGTCACCGCCCATGGCAAAGGCCATGCTGTTCGTGTAATACACGTTCGGGAAGTCCGGGAAGCCCATTACTTTGATCGTGCCGTCGGCATTGGTCTCCGTCAGCTTGATCGCATATTCCAGCAATTCTTCTTCCGTTTGAGGCGGTCCGTCATAACCGGCTGCCGCCAGCAGCGCTTTGTTGTAGAACATCATATTGAAGTTGACGTTAATCGGAAGCGCATACAACTTGCCGTCGTAACGGCCGGAATCCAGCGCCGCTGGCACGAAGTCAGAGATATCGTAGTTGTCTCGCTCGATATATTCGTCAAGCGATTCCAGCATGCCCTTCTCCACATAGGAAGCCGTGTTATTGCTGAAGTTATCCGTTACATCCGGTCCCTCTCCGCTGGAGATCGCTACGATAATCTTCTGCATATCCGGTACGGACAAGCCTTTCACTTCGTATTGCTCTTGGCTTGCATTGAACTCGGAGATTAGTTGCTCTACATACTCTCCTTCAACGCCGCCCCATAGATACCAGAAGCTAACCTCTGTCTTTTTGCCCGATGAGCCGTTGCTGCCTTTGTCCGTGCTGGAAGGGCTGCCGCTATTATTGCCATTCCCGCAAGCAACAAGCGCAGCGGTCAGAATTAAGGCAAGCGTCGTCGTGACCCATTTTCTCTTCAACATAATTCGTTCAATCCCCCTAAGTATGAAGTAATGATGAAGTTCCTGGAGCTATTATACCCCCGGGCGAGTCAGATTGTAAAGGATATTTCCTTTTTATTTTTTAATTTAGGAGGAATACTCCAAAATTGAATAGAGGAATGTCATTTTGGTAGAAGCATAACTCCATTAGCTCTGCTGGCTCTCCAGCAAGAATCCGATTTCGAACATCCGCTTCCATGGCGTGGATACCTTCGATATCGTTAGCGTTCCATCATAAGGGATATAATCATTCATGAATTGCTGCAAATGTTCCTCAATCAGACCCGCCACTTCCTCCTGTACATGCTCGATGTGGAAATAAGAGGCCTGCAGCTCCGGCAGAAGCTTGTCGGTAATATGCTGACGTACGACAGACTGATAGCCCCAGTCCTCGATAAGCCGGTAGTAATAATACATGCGGCTTGCCGCATCCTTAGACGGATCGAGCTGCGGCTGCGCACGGTTATAGGCCGTAATGATCGCATGGGAGATCACCGTACCGAGCGCATTGCCAGACGTATTCCATGCCGCATAACCATCCAGCTTCTCTAACAAGCCTTTTTTCGCAAGCAGCTTCATCAGAATGTCATCCCCGCCATTGCATAGAGCTACGTCACCCAGCACCGTTACTTTTCCTTGACGCGCATATCGGTCTATTGCGCTTGCGAATTCACGCATATTCACTTCGGAGAAGTAAGAGTGATGACGCGCATCATAGCGATCTGTCGTCTCGGCTACAGTTACTCCGCTAGTAGCAGGGGAATGAACCATCAAGAAGATATCTGGCGCCTCAAATCCATCCGCTACGTAGGCTCCCGATGCCGTAATGTGATGCTTCATGCTTTCGTTCAAGCTGCGATCCTCATATTTGGGTACGATGGCTGGACCGAGCGTTGAAGAGTATCTGATGTGAATCAAAGGTTCGTACTGATGAATCTCGCAGAAGATACGACTGAACATTGTACATCCGATTTCATCCGCACCTGGGTATACGGCTATCCGGTCAAGTAAATTGCACTCCTGAATGAGATGCACGAGATTCCGCTGCTCGGAAGAGGTATATCCGTATAAAGAGTTGTCATCCAGTGGAACAACCAGATAATCGATGATTCCCTCGTCCACTAGTGATACAGAGCGTTGATTCAACTGCTTGTTCACTGCTCGTCTGCCCAAAAAATCATCAAAAATAGTAATCGGTACCGTTCCTTCGATTTGTGCCAGCCGTTCCTCTTCAACTTGGCTCAGTCCGTCTCGCTTGCGCTTATCCGTCAGCCACCCGAATTCATACAGCTCCCGGCCGTAATCGGCATAATAATCGGGTTCTTCCTCGCTGCTCGAATAGGCAGGGGCTCTTGTAATGAGGTGGAAGGCATACAGTTTTAAGGATGGATTCCCTGCTTTTATTTCTCGCAATACGTTTATTCTTCGTTCCAGTTCTGCCAGATCGAGCTGATGAAGCCTGGAAGGTACGATCCCCCCATACAGCATCATATCCATACTGATTAAGGCGTAATCTGCGTCAGCGGACTCCTTGCGCAGCCAATGAGCTACGGCTTCGGTGTTCGCTGGCTTTTTCTTATCCCCGAGAATATCTCGCCCTGGCACAGCCATATGGAGATCCGTCATGCCTGCCAAGTATAGCGGATAGTCATAATTGCATGGCCTTTCATCCAGTGGTACATATACGATCTTGTTCATAAGATGCGCTCACTCCTGTTCGTTAATAAAAAATCCATACGACCAAAGGTACGCATGGATAATTACTTCATATTAATATTATAATACGGAGAATTGCTCCATTTCAATCCTTTTAATAAATTTTATGGACAACAGCCATGGAGGTTTTCTCCAACGCATCGTAAGCCTTGGTCCGATAGCGAATTGCCGTTGCTGTGGTCAGAATATCCAGGACATGAATCTGAGATAGCTTAGACGAGAAGGCGCCGCCTTGCAGCGGAGTTTCCCTCGATTTGGAGAGCAGCACCACATCTGCATATTGTGTCAGAGGCGAACGCAGATGGCTGGTCAGACAAATAAAGAAAACCGACTTTTGCTTCGCAATCTTGACAGCGTCCACGATATCCTTTGTACTGCCAGAGGTCGATACGGCAAAAAGAACATCGCCTTCCTCCATCAGAATAGCGTTCATTGCCATGATATGAGGATCGGTCACAACCTCGGTATTATACCCCAATCTCATGAAACGGTACTTGCCGTCCATAGCGGTATTAGCTGATGATCCGACACCGAAGAAGTACAGCTTCTTCGACTGCCCGATCGCATCGATGGCCTTCTCCATTTGTTCCATGTCGAGAAGATTAAGCGTGTTTTCGATAGACTTCGTATTTTCCGCCGTTATTTTAGCTGCAATTTCATGAAGATTATCGGATTCATCAATTTGACTGTGCACGTTTTTGATCGGAACGACCAAATCTTGAGCCAACGCCAGCTTGAATTCTTGATAGCCCTTAAAACCGATCTTGCGGCATAAGCGTAACACCGAGGTTTCCCCCACTCCAGCCATCTCGGCTAAGTCTGTTAATGTCACATAAACGACCGCTTCCGGATCCTTCCGAATGACGTCCGCAATTTTCTTCTCTGTTTTGGTCAGCGATTCGTAGATGCTGGATATCACTAATAAGGTATTGGCACCTTCGGAGAAACCTTTAAGCTTGGACATTGCATACACTCCTCAAATTGAAGAAATATTCCACTTTATAAAATAATAATAGACTTTCGCTCCACAACTTTCAAGTATAATCGGTTGGCAAATAAAAAGGCCCCTGCTAGAGGGGCCTTAAACACAAAAAAAAGAGAGATTCATCTCTCTGTGATTACTTGTTCAGTTTTCGTAAAAAAACTGGTGAGCCATGTAGGACTCGAACCTACGACACCCTGATTAAAAGTCAGGTGCTCTACCAACTGAGCTAATGGCTCTCAAGAAGAAAGTGGTGGAGGATGATGGATTTGAACCACCGAACCCGAAGGAAGAGATTTACAGTCTCCCGCGTTTGGCCACTTCGCTAATCCTCCATGTTGCTTAGAAAAAGTGGTGGCTCGGGACGGAATCGAACCGCCGACACGAGGATTTTCAGTCCTCTGCTCTACCGACTGAGCTACCGAGCCTTACTTTATTGAAAAAATGGCGGAGCTGACGGGATTCGAACCCGCGGTCTCCTGCGTGACAGGCAGGCATGTTAGGCCTCTACACCACAGCTCCAGGATTAATATGGTGGAGGATGACGGGATCGAACCGCCGACCCTCTGCTTGTAAGGCAGATGCTCTCCCAGCTGAGCTAATCCTCCATATGGTAGCGGCGAAGGGGATCGAACCCCCGACCTCACGGGTATGAACCGTACGCTCTAGCCAGCTGAGCTACACCGCCACATGTCCCCGAAAATGTCGCTTGCAGCGCTCGGGGTCGCTTACAAGGTCAGGAAATGACATAGCCATATGCCATGTGTAACTTTTATCCTTTGGATGAAGCTTGTCCATCCTGAGAAAAGAATTGCGCCCTGAAAACTGGATACGAAAGTAACTTTTGAATCATCCTTAGCCGTAGGATAAGCCCTCGACCGATTAGTATTCGTCAGCTCCACACATTGCTGTGCTTCCACCCCGAACCTATCAACCTCGTCGTCTTCAAGGGGTCTT
>NZ_JBHVQB010000008.1:113625-380485 GCF_042887015.1 Paenibacillus sp. NPDC057967 | reverse complement strand
CATGGCAGCCTACAAGACTGGCCGCCCAAAGCATATTTAAGATTGGTCACCGCTGGCGTCCTACACGCTCAAAAAATTGCGCTTTAATGTGAATGAGAGAGCATGAGTGTGGGAAGTGTCCAAAATTAGGGGGTTAACCCGTGTCACGACACTAATTCTGGATTTCCGCCCATTTGGAGCAAATAAGAATTTCTCACATCACTATTTACAGACTTTCGCCAATTCGGAGCATTTAAGCGTTTCTCGCACCACTATTTCCGGGTTTGCGCCGAGTTGGTGTATTTAAGTGTTTATCACGACATTAATTCTGGATTTATGCCAATCTACAGCAATTAGATGTTATTGCTCAACCACAGTACAGCAACGAAGCCTCCCGTCAGTAGATTGGGAGGCTTCGTCTTTACTTACCTATAAATATTGCCCTAAGAAAACTACTTCTTCTCCTGAAACTCTTGCAGCTTCAAGAGAACCGTTACCGCTTCCGCTCTGGTCATGCCCGCGGATGGATCGAAGCGGTTGTTGCCTTTGCCTTGCATCAGGCCCGCTTCATATACTGCCGCTACATAAGGAATTGCCCATTGCGGCACTTCGCCTGCATCGGAGAAGCTCAGCTTCGCTGCTGGATCAATCTTAAGTGCCGCTGCTCTGGCAATCATGACTGCCAGCTCGGAGCGCTTCACTTGTCCCGACGGACGGAATGTACCGTCGTCATAACCTCCGATCAGCCCCGCTTCCACAGCCTGCGCAATGGCCTGCTGCGACCAAGCCGGAATGCGCTCCTGATCCGCAAATGCCGTTCCTGCTTGTGCTGCCGGAAGCTCCAGCGCGCGGACCAGCATCGCAACGAACTCCGCACGTGAAGCCCCATGATCCGGGCGGAACGTACCGTCACCATAACCGTTCACAATCCCGCTCTTCAGCGCGCGTTCAATGGAGGAGCTTGCCCAATGATTCGCGATATCTGTGACCGTTGGAGCAGGCGTTCCCGGCCCATTGCCTTCTCCGCCTCCGGACTCGCCGCCATTAGAGCCTTCACTGCCGCCGTTGTTGCCACCGTTATTGCCCTCATTGCCATTCCCGTTATTCCCACCGTTGTTGCCGCCATTACCACCGCCGTTATTGCCGCCATTTCCAGAAGACGCCACTGCTACTTCCGGCTCGGAATTGCTCTTGCCGACCAGCGCTTTGATGACAAATTCATATTTGGCGGTTGCGTCCAGACCCGTCACTTCATAAGTGAAGGAGCTTGCGCCGCCAGCAGGGACGACACGCGCATTCCAGTTCGGACCCAGCTTATCGGTCTTTTCATAGATGCGGTAAGCATCCACTGCCGTATTGCCTTGCGGCGCATTCCACGTCAAGGTCGCCTTGCCGTCTTTGATTGCGCTAATCGTCGCATTGCGGACCTTGTTCGGCTGAGGTGTCGTCTTCTTGATGCTAAATTCATCATACAGCTCTGTGGAGCCATTCTCGCTTGTGGTATACACCTGGAACGACATGACGTTGTCGGTTACAGTAATGCCCGTGAACATCTCCGTACCCGGCTGCCCATATTTCTCCGCGAACGGAAACGGGCCTGCTTTCGGCGTATAACGCTTATCTCCGGCCGCATTGCTCACCAGATACATCGTACCCAGCGGATTCAGCATGCTGCCGTCCGCATCCTTGACCGTATCCTTCTGCGGCGCATTGTCGTACATTGGATACGTCCGCGTATACGTGTGATCGTGGCCGCTCAGGACCACATCGATGCCGATCTCGTCGAACAGCTTCGTCAGCTTGTCGCGGAAGAACAGTACATCGGAGTCGTTCGTATGGCTCGCTACGGAATAAGGCGACTTGTGGAACAGGACGATTTTCCAAGGCTTATTGGATTTCGCCGCTTCCGCTCTCAGCCACTCTTCCTGCTTCTTGTACACCACATCAACGCCGTTTACTTCGTTATATTCCGTATTAATAATCATGAACTGAGCATCGCCGTATTCGAAGGAGTAGACCGAACCATCCGGCTTGGCACCTGTATACGACACATTTGGCACATTAAAGTGGTACCAGAAGTTGTTGTTCAGCTTGCTCTCGTGATTGCCAAGCGCCGGAACAAAGGGCAGGCTGCGCAGTGTATCCTGCGGCGTATTCAAAAGCCACATCCATTGATCTTCAATGTCCCCATGATCAACCAAGTCGCCCGTCAGCGTAAAAAATTCAGATGCCGGGAACGTCTTCATCGCCTCGTCCAGCGTATGCTTCCATGTCACATAATCGGATGCCGTCGTGCCTTGCGTATCCGTCATATACAGGAACTGGAATGCATCGGCGCTCGGATTCGCCGTTTTGAATGTCCGAATTTCGCTCCAATGCCCCTCCTGACCGTCTCCAAGGCGGTAGCTGTACGTTGTATTCGGCTTAAGTCCTGTTGCTGTCGCTTTGTGGCTTGCATACGAAATCCGTTTGCCTGCGCTCTTGTCCTCTCTGGATTGGAAGACGTAAATTTCCGTCGAGGTTCCATTAAATGTAATCGTATCCGCTACAGGCATCGTGTTGCCCGCTACCTTCGAGGCTTCCGCTACTTGCAGCTTGGTGCCTGTAATGCTGGAATCGGTATACCAGGCAAAGCCTTGAGCCGAGCTCGGATCACCGTTATACGTCAGTGCGATCGCTGTCGGAATCAGGTCGCCGGACGATTCCGGCGTGAGGCCAACCGGATTGCCGATCAGCTGCATATCCCAATACAAGTCGGAGCTGCTATCGCTGCGCTGGTGAACTTCAGCCGCCAGCACGTTCGTGCCTTGCTTCAGCACGCTCAACATGTTCCCTGTCAGATCAGCCGTCTCCGTTGTCGGACTGCCCAGCGTCGTAGCGCTCAGCGTCTGGTAATCCGGCTCACCCTCCGGCATATTGAAACGGTACACTTCTACTCCGTTCGCATAAAGCACGACGCCATCATCAACGCCAAACTGACCGAACAGCTTCGTAATCAAAGTCAAATCCTCTACTTGGAACGTTGTCCGATAGTAAGTCGTCCGGTGCTTCTTGGAGCTGTCTCCGCCGAAGCTGACCACTGTCTTCATGCTGCCGAACAGGGTCGTTGCATCGCTTGCAGGATAGCCTAGCGGAGCCGGTCCAGCGTTCCATGCCGCATCATCGAAGCTCACAGCTCTCCAAGCCGTACCTTGATCAGAGCCGTTGTCGAGATACTTCCAGACCGAGTTTTTTGGCAATAACGCAATGTTCTTGCCCTCTTCTACTGGCGGTTCTCCGCCGCCTTCGCCCCCGTCTTCGCCTGGAGGCAGCGCAGTCATCATCATATCAAAATACAAGTCAGAGCTGCTCAGGCTTTGGTTATGCACTTCAACAGCAAGCACATTCTCGCCATCACGAAGCGCACCCTTCAGCGCATCCGTCAGATCAGGCGTATAAATAATCGGCAGATCCTTGGATGTGGTCGCCACCGTATCGTAACCAATCTCGCCTTCAGGCAAGCCAGCGCGGAACACTTCAACCCCGTTCACATAGAACACCATACCGTCGTCCACGCCGAATACGGTCTCGTAAGAGTCGTACAGGCTCACATCGTCGATCGTTACTTTTTTGCTGAAATACGACGTGATATGCTTCTTGCTCGCATCCCCGCCATAGCTGATAATCGTTGCTACCTTGTCAAAGATTGAATCCGGTCCCACTTCGTTCGTAGGAACGTTGCTCTTCACTTTGTAACCGAATGGCGCCAGATCGATGTCCCACGTAGTGAAATCATATGCCGCATCTTTCATCGCCGCACTATAATCGATACCTATGTCGCTATAGCTCCAGCTTGCACCTTTCTTCACCACTTCCAGCGGCTCTACAGGCTCTGTTACCGCACCCTTTACCCCTGTCAGCATCATGTCAAAATACAGATCAGAGCTGCTCAGGCTTTGGTTATGCACCTCTGCCGTCAACTTGTTGTCGCCACTGCGCAGCGCCGCCTTCAACGCACTCGTCAGGTCAGCCGTATAGACAACCGGCTTGTCCTTGCCCGATGTCGCCAATGTATCATAGCCGACCTCGCCTTCTGCCATGCCCGCGCGGTACACTTCCACGCCATTGGCATACAGTACGATGCCGTCATCTACACCCAGTGTCGCTTCATAGCTGGCAAAAGCATTCACATCTTCAATTTGAATGATTTTGCTGAAATACGAAGTCAGATGCTTCTTCGATGCATCATCGCCGAAGCTCGTAATGGTAGCCACTTTGTCGAACACCGAAGCCGGGGCCACTTCATTCGTAGTCTTGCCGCCCGATACTTTATAGCCAAATGGCGCAACGCCAACCTTCCACGCCGCATAGTCGAAAGCTACGTTTTTCATAGCGTCGCTATAGTCGATGCCTTCATCGCTGTAGCTCCACGTCGATCCTTTATCTACAATTGTTACCTTGCCATCGCCTGCTTCTGTCCCCTCTGCGGCTGAAACGCCGACAGACGGTACGACCGCGCCTGACATGACAACGATGGCCAATACTACCAGTAACCATTGATGTTTTCTCCATTTTCTGAACAACAAGTCTACCACCTCGTTTAAAAGATTGTTGTCGATTCTTCCTAGTAACGGAATAAGACAACTCATCTTAACAAGGCTTTGTTTGTCCTGTGTCACCCCCATATTAAGCGATTATTGAGGTTTGGTAATGAAATTGTAAAAGGGACGCCAGATTGGCGCCCCTCTGCAACGATTTTATATGTTGGCCTTCAGACCAGGAGCAGACGTTCTATCTGTTCGGAGCAATCTGCCGGAGATGCTGCCTGCGAGGAAGAGCTGAGCGGCAAAATAGGTGGACATGATCAACAGCCCGGCAGACGGCACAGGCTCCATGAACTTGTTCCACGCCAGTACCGAATCCGAAATGACGAAGAGCAGTGCCCCAATGGCTGCATACGCATTCCCGCTTAGGATCGCCGTCCAGAACATGAGGCCGATTACAATGATGTAGCATAGAACCGGAATCCATAATCCGCTCCTCGAATCGTCGGCGATAAGGGCCGTATGAAACTTGTCAGCCATCCAGATGCAATACAATACGATCGGAATGCCAGCCAGCCAACCTAGCAGTGAGCTTCTCAGACGTGTCAGCATCGCAACCGTATAGAACAGATGCCCAGTCAGGAAAGAAGCGAGTCCCATCGTAAACCAGCCATCGCCGGACATGAGCAGAAACGCGTCTCCGCCGATGCTGAAGATCAGTCCCGTGACGACAAGTCCCTTATACACGCGGGATGTCCTCCCTGGATGAGACGTGATGGCCAGCGTAATAATCAGCGTCATCGGAAGCAGCTTGAATACCCAATGCAGCGACTCGCTATCAACCGATAACGTAGCCAGATGAACCAGTCCTGTCGATACAATCAATCCCAGCAACCATTTGGACATGAACAGATCTCCTCCTATGCATCTATACATCATCACAACCTGCAACTATGCTCAGTATACAGAATGGACTGGTGCAAGAACAGCAATTTTTAAAGCGCTTTCTTACAAGTAGATTCGATCTGTTGGGGCTGAGAAAGGCTCCGGAAAGGAAGCCATGAAATGCACGAGCCACGCAAGGCGGAATCTGTTACGATTCTGTCTCTGTCGGCCTTGTTGTTGCCTGCGATAGCCGCTCCCATTCTATCCTGAACGCTTGCGTCTCATCAACCGCAATGACAATGCTGGACGCTTGCTCCCGTATTCCGAAATGCGCGCTGTATCTCCATCGGCTGCTTTAATTGAACTTCGATTGGCGGGGTATCCACGCCAGGTATGCCATATACATATGCTTGGGCGCATTTTCACCCGGTCCGAAGGACGCGAATTCGGCCTGCTTGCCATGCCGAACGCTGTACTTCTGTGATATAGTAACCCAAAAGGAGGCGGTATTTCATGAATAAATCTGACATGATTGAACGATTTAACCGCGAGCAAAGAATCGATATCGTCTACCCCGGAACCCGCCGTGAGGCTGACGAATATGTGATCAGGCAGATCTCTTCAGGGGAAGAAGACAGCTTCATCAGCTACTCCAGTCTGACTGCTAGTCAAGCCGATGCCATCATTCAGCGGGAGCTCGATTACTTCGCTTCGCTAGGTCGTCGCTTCGAGTGGAAGCTGTATGACTTTGACCAGCCAGCAAATTTGCGAGATCGCTTGGAAGCCCGCGGCTTCGAGATCGGGGACGCAGAAGCGCTGATGGTCATGGGGCTTGAGTCGGGGCATCCCTTGCTGACAGCTTCGATCCCGGAATCCATCAAGCCCATAACCAACGATGAAGGTGTCGACGGCCTTATGGCACTGGAAGAGTCCATATGGCAAGAATCGCATCAGGAACTGGGCCATCGACTGAAGCATGATCTACGTCATACACCAGACGAGCTTATGATCCATGCAGCGTATGATGAGGCGGGCCGGATCGTCAGCGGCGCCTGGATGTATATGCATACGGGCACTTCTTTTTGCAGCTTCTGGGGCGGCTCTACCCTTCCTGATTACCGTGGCAAAGGACTCTACACCGGGCTCATCGCCATTCGTGCCCAAGAAGCTTGGAAGCGCGGCTTCCGTCTGCTCACAGTAGACGCCAGCCCGATGAGCCGGCCTGTTCTGGAGCGCAAAGGCTTCCAATGTTTGGGGTACACCTATCCGTGCAAGTCGCCCCAGGTATAACGAATATCGCATTCCTCAGCCTACGGGTGAGGAGTGCGATTTTTTTATGCAGATGGGTTATGCATCAAACAGCTTCTGGATATAAGGGCTGAGAAGGATTCGATCCGGGTCGAGCTCTGCTCGCACGCTGCGGAAGGCATCCCACATCAGATACCGATCCTTGAGGCGTTCGCTGTCCAGCGTATGCAGCTTGCCCCAGTGGGGCCTACCTCCATAACAGAAAGATCTCCTCCATCGCTGCAAAATACGCCTCGTACGGCATCCCCTTATACATATGTACAGCGATATAACCAAAGTCATACTAGGTGCAGATGTTCGCGCAGGTAGTGCATTCGTTATGGCTGTTCTCCGCATGATTTACGCTGACTTTGGCGTAGTTCCTGCTGTTACACACGTGATACGCGGTTCTATTCCACATCCTAAGGATGGGACGTTAGGACTAGGTGACATCCTCTGCTGGAAACCCACAAGTTGTTTGTTATTTATTTATATATTGACGAACATATGTTCGCATGATAAATTATTTCTAACCGAACGTGTGTTCTTTTTTACCTCCCGCAACTTTACTCATACATGGAACGACTACTTATAGCAGGGAGATGATTCTATGACGGAACACAGAGGCCGGGTGATAGTATCTAGCGAAAAGCAGTTTATCTACCGAGACTCCGAAAACAGAGGGCACGTTCAATTACCGAACATGGTTATCTCCTGTCTGGAATTATCGGACACCGCTAAGATTGCTTATGGCGTAATATCCAAGTATGTTTTCGAGAATGGCAGAGAAGCTTTCCCTGCCGTTTCCAGAATAGCAATGGCTTGTAACTGTACAAAGAAGACCGCTATCAAATACATCGACGAACTATGTGAGAAGGGGTTTATTCTTAAAGAGCGTAACGGAAACAGGAGGACTAACACATACTATTTAATGGACGTGGACAAAGTAGACCACCTGCACGTATCTGAGATGTTCTGGCGGGCTGTGAATGATGTATACAAGGCTGTCGAGGTATGTCATTACGAAGAGGCATACGAGTCCTTCGTTAAGATGCTCGACAAGCTTAAAGCCGAAGGAGTTGTCTTCAAGGAGATTCCAGTCTGCCGTGATACGGAGACTCAAATAAGAGAGGCCTTGCTTAATAGAGTAAAGAAGGACAGTAACTACTTATTTTACCCACCAATCCGCGGAAAGACGAAGCCAGACACCGAACGGCAGCAAGCCCTAAATGCTAACCCGAAAAACGCTCTAGGCAGCTCAATTGGAAAAGCGGGTAATTTTTTGGGAGGGGTTAGTCGGTATAACCTCCCCGATGAAGTTGATAAGTGGAAGAACGATCACTTCGTCACATATTTCTACGAGAAGTATATCGACACGACAGGCAACACGCACGAAGCCGCCCGCAGTAAGCACCGTGGAATGATTGGACGTATCATCAAGAACGCTGAAGGGAATAAGGAACAGGTTAAGCGAAACATTGATGCCTTTTTTGAGATGGGCTATGACCTGCATACCATGGAGCGATTCTGTACGTCAGGCAGGGCAGCAGAGATTGAACTGTATATCAAGACGGGAAAGAAGCCTTTTCACATCACTACCCAGGATAACAAGAGCATGGTTGAATTTGCCGTACAACAGAACAAAGGCATGTCTTCAGAGGACTTCTTGAAGAGAATTAAAGGAGGTAACTAATGAGTGATCTATTTAGTACTTGCGATTCATGCGTTGTTAAAGAATGGTGCAAATTGCGAAGTGGAGAAGTCAAATTGCCGCTCGACCATTTATTTACCTATTGTGTGGGTTACGACAAACTGAATAAGGCACTAGAACTAGCAAAAGTCCCACGTGAGTATAGGGAGGCAAACCTTTATCACTACGTGACTGACAAAGACAATGCGGACTTTGCAGAAATTATTAAGGAACTTCTAGAAAATCCTGTAGGGTTCGTAAAGTCCGGCACGAACTTAGCGCTTATAAACAAGTATAAGGGAACAGGGAAGACGTGGACAGCAAATGCCGTCCTGAATGAGTTCGTCTACAAGGTATGCCGTGACCAGCAGTGGTTTGATTACGAGAGTCCTGTGGCTAAGTACGTCAAATTTGGGGCGTGGGCTAACCGACAACGTGATATCTATACCCGAAACGATGAACAGTTTACCTTTGAAGCTCATAAGGAGCTTAACCAGATGAGGGACGTACCGTTGTTAATTTTAGATGATATTGGAAGTGGACGGATTACGCCGATTATACGAGATTTAATCTATGATGTTATTGACTTCCGTAAAGAAGAGCAAAAGAGCACTATTTTCACTAGTAACTTTCCAGATGTTGTATTACGAAAGGATGAAATGCTGGGTGAAATGGTAGTATCTAGAATGCTATATAATACCATGGTTATCCCATTGGGTGGCAGAGACAGACGCGCCGACAACACCTATAATTACTAGAAAAAGGGGTTGCTTGTAGAATGAAAACAACTCCACTTTATTCGACACCAGCCTATCATAAATTGGTTGAATATGCCTTTAGAAACTGTTATGATGGTTTTGAAAAATATAACACAGGAAGTAACAAGTTGGTACGAGATATCCTAAATAAAGGACACCTCAGCATTACAAGTCATGGCAGCATTGTGCTCACGGTTGAAGGATACAACCCAATGGAAGAGGGACATATCCTCCATTCTTTGGCCACATTTAAAGAACTAAACAATTACATCCGATGGACATGTGAGTGCCAGACGGACTTCATTAATTCAATGAATATTCTAACGTTTCTTGATATCATGTACGGACTCGACAGCAAAAGTGGAAAGAAAGGATTCCATCACTTCCTCACAGCCAAGCACTGCGGCTTGTTTAAGCAACTGGTTGATTCCATTTTCGAAGTCCCCGCCCTTCGTTGGTTTGCTGACCACAGATATGTAATCGAGGGTATCAAAAACCCTTACCTTGAATATAAGCCAGACCTGCTCAAACCCGCAATTTTGTCCTCCGACTATATTGCACTTAAGAAATTGGGCTTAACGGATTACGAACTTGATGTACACAGCACGATTACCGTTGAGATTGTTTCCGATAGGGCAATGTCCCTTCTGGACGCTCGTCATACTGATATGGCGAGTCGCTCCGAAATCTCACAACGCTATGTATCCATGTCAGGTGATTTTCATTATCGTACACCCGAAGGTCTTTCCGATATAGACGTTTTCTATAGTGAAGCTGGCGGTCCTATTAAGGTTACTGAGTATGCTAAAGGCCAAGGACTATACCACACGTTCCATCCTTCCTAATGCGATATACTCAAAATATAATATGCATTTCTTCAATTTACGGGACGTTTCTCACTGAACCAAACAAAAAGCAATAAGACGACAAAGCGTTAATGAAAGCCTTTGCCGGTGCAGGTATTATTTTATAATTAACTGTGCAATCCACCACGGTATGCTTTCATTTTTATACCATGGGAGGAGCATTCATGCCAGTTAAACAACTAGAGAAAAACTTATCCTATACACTATCTGCAATCAGGAAAACGTATTACGGTAAAGGTTCTATCGATACTCAAGTCAGGATATGTGGAGATACGATCTTTGTAAAATATAAGTCCCCGTTCTCACCGCTTGAGAAGACTCTAATAAACGCTAATATAGTCGTTGCCACAGAAGTGTTTACGGGGTGGGAAGAGCTCGTTAAGCAAGATGTCAAGAAGGGGCTGACGTCCCTGCTTGGGACGGGTGTTGAGGTTCTTGGCGTATACATTCGAGCCGTCACAGAGCACGATATCTCTTATCATTGCATCTTACTGGACAGAAACATAGAGAAGCTCGTAAAGTCTAGGAAGGACGTACCGAACGCAGACGGTGAGTCGGTACTGTTCTAATCATAATGACTGTCGATTAATGAGAACCTTTTGGAACTGCTCTATTAAAGACTTGTCAGATTACAGCCTTAGTTTGTAATTTGATCAAGTCTTTTTATATTGTCTTTTTTAGTGGTAGTTTGTGCGGTGAAAGGGATAATCCGCATAATATCTGGTTTGATGCCATGTCGTATTGGGTTTAGAACAACCCATAAGATGTGGTGTTCTAGTCATGCGGGTTCGGCACAGAACTTGAAGGCGCCTTCCAAAATCATACATAGTATTTACACTGATGCAACCTCGCACCTTTCCTATCAGATAGCACGACTACTGATAGTGAACAGGGAGGGATTACATTGGCGGCAATCGAGGAACTACAACTATTAAATCACTTATTGAACATCAAAGAGTGGGGCGTAGTCGAAGACGCTGGTATTACTGAAGACTATTTTCAGGTACACAAAAATGCCTTCGAGTTTGTCAAAGGCTTTAAAAAGATCAATGGACACTTACCAACCATAGAAACTGTCATGAACAAATATGACACTTTTGAGTTGGTAGAGTTGGAGAACATAGAGCACGTAATCAAGTCGATGAAAGAGGACTACCTTTACAGAGAATTTAAGCCGATTCTCGTATCAGCTTCGGCGACTTTCGCCAAGAAGGAAACGACAGCGGCGATACAACAGCTTCAAGCGGAAGCACAACGTTTTCTGAAATCCATCGGCTTAAGCGGTCAAGGTTACTCATACATCGGAAACGCGCAAGCGCGGTTTGATGCTTACGACAAAATCCACGGTAGGGCGAAAGATGAAATCATAGGGATGACGACAGGATTCAAGCCGCTTGATTTAGCCACCAACGGACTTGAATACCAAGACGGGGCAGTTGATTTCTTCCTAGTGTTCGCGCCAACGAACATGGGGAAAACCCTTATATCATCCTTTATGATGAGCGCGGCATGGAATAGTTCATTGGACAATGACTACCCAGCCTACTTCGCCCTAGAGCAAAGAGCGTCAGAGATTGCCCATAACTGGGACAACACACTCGCCAAAGTGTCACGCCTTGCTTTAACACGCGGTACGCTCTCTAACGAAAAGAGAGACGCTTATGCGGAGTTTATTGACCGCCTTAAGCAAAAGAAAAAAGACATGGTAATTTACGACCTAAAGAGTAATGGTGGCAAGCCTTACACGCTTGACGAAATCCACCGAATACTCGAACTCGAAGGTCACAATCGTTGGACTCTTGACCAGTTATCGAAGGTACGCATTACCTCACGGGGAAGCGGTGACCTTAGACAGCGTCTATTTGATGTGTCTGCTGGAGTTCGAGACCTCATACTCGACACGGGTAAGCCAGCAATGATTGTCGCACAGGCGAACCGCGAAGCCCTCAAGAAAATCAAAAAGGATATCACTGAGAACGTCGATGCAACGGACATTGGCGAAGCTTTCTCCATCGTTCAAGATGCTTCCAAGGGCATTTCTATAGTGAAGGTTAGCGAAAACACCTTCAAGATATTGGTCATTAAAAACCGTGAAAACGCAAGCGGTCAGTCATTCCTAATTCGCTATGACTTTGACACAGGTATTGTCTCCGTACTGGATGACAGTATCGGTGAACAGTACTTCTAAGAAGGGAGGACAAACCGTGAGAGTACATCTTTACCTTAACTCTATTTCTCTTGATGAATATAGAGCAGGTAGGGACACAACTGCACACTCGCAGTTTTTCCCTCAATCGTACTACATTCACGTTGATGTGCATGAAGATGAAGTGAAAGTCTTACCCTCTGGTTTCACCCTAATAAGGGGGAAAGGCAGTTGATAAAGTTCCAACTCAAAAAGGAGAATCCAAATATAGAGATTCTCGAATCACTTTACATCGACCTAGAAGAGTTAACAGATGAACTCAGGTTTTCTTATCAACATCTCTCGAAGTCAGTATCCAATCCTAGAGCCCTTACGGGAATTAACGATACAGGTGAGTGGGTTATGAGTTGTTGCCCAATGCACGCTGAATCTAGGGCTTCTTTTGGCATCTCGAAAGAGCCGCCCTATCACTGTAACTGCTTTTTTTGTGGCTATTTAGGAACAATAGACGCCTTGATAGAGAACGCCCTAGATCTTGATGATGGAGAAGGCATAAAAGTCTTGCTTTCTTCTTACATCATCGAGGAAAAACAAAGAACGTTCGATATGGTTGACTTCATAGAGAATCGCAGGAATAAGTTCATGATTCCACATCTTAAAGAGAGCAGTCTTGATGCCATGAAGTTGTCTAGGTCTCATGACGAACTACTCTATCAGTCAGGAATGAACTATATGCGTTCCCGTGGATTCGATGACCGTACCCTCGAAACTTATGAAATCTGTGTTGACACCGCAACTGAGACGCTGGTCTTTCCACAACGGACAAGAACAGGTCAGCTGCGCTTTGTCCAAAAACGGAAAATTGGTAACAGCTATCACGGTGCTAAGTTCATCAATGAAGGGAGTGCAATAAAGAAGGACATCGTTTTCGGCCTTCATTTCATTAACAAACTTAGAACCACAGAGCACCGAATTAGGCGAATCAGGATAGTCGAATCCCCTATTGACTGTATGTCAAATTATCAAGTCGGAATTCCAGCCGTTTCTATTAACGGTCGGATTCTCTTCAAGAACCAGGTTCGAGAACTTCAACTTGCTGGTATTGAAGAGGTTGACTTGATGCTTGACAACGACAAGGCGGGAACAAAAGGCATGGAAGATGCCGCAATTCTATTGGATAGGGCGGGGTTAATTGTGAACCGTGTTCGCTATCCTAGCTTTCCTGCGCCCAAAGACAGCAATGAACTTCTTAAAGCTAGTTTGCTAGACAAGCTAGAGACCTACAACGTGAACCTGATTGGGTCTCTTTTCACCTAACAGTGCCCATTGTACCACAAAAAAGATACGAAAGCATGATTCTTTCGCACCTTTTTTTAACCATGCAACGACCACTGATAGTACAAGCCTTTGCACCTCATTACACATGAATCCATTGGAGGAATTTCACATGACAACATCTAAAGTAGCCAACTTCAATATCGAGTCCCTTACACCTATCTTTAACTTTATCTTGAGAGGAGTTCGTCAGGATGAGCGTGACGAGGTCAAGTCTGAAGCTGTCTTGCGTATCCTCACGGCTATTGACAAAGGGCACGTTAAGAAAGATATGTTTGCATTCTCCCATACCGTGGTTCAACGCACTGTCTATGACTACTACCGTAGAAACAATCGCATGATTTCCAAGAATAGCACCTCAGTAAATTTCTGCGATGGGGCAGATGAAGAAAAAGGCTCGACTATCGACTACTTCTCCTATGCTACTGAAGAGGTCGGTTACAGTCTGTCAGATGTTCGTAACGACTATATCAACAATATCAACGAATTTACGCCGCAACAGCGTAGAATTCTTGTCCACATGCTCTTCACAGAGGACGGGATGGACATGAAACCTGCTGAGATTGCTAACTATCTTGGGTTGGACAAGTCCCACGCTTCCCGTGCCATGAGCAAGCTGAGAAAGGTTTGTCAGGGTTAATCATCTGACTTCCCTTAACCTAGTGATTCTATATATTAATCTTCGCTTGGATATACGTAATTGATAATCTTACCACTACTGACTTTACAACTTTCCCTAGAAAACAATCAGGGGGCGTTTATAGGCTTATCTTATCATACCGATATTCCTTTTCGCAAGACTTTCAGGACTTCCCATGGTGTTTTCAAGAGATTTCTAGGCTCTAGAAACTTCCTTACGTAGAACGATTACTAATCTTGAGGGGAAGTTCTCCTCGAAAACGATCTGAAATCTCCAATAAAGTACCCCGCACCTTCTGAGAAGGTTGAAACGACCACTAATAGTAAGTGATCAGAGAACCTCAAAAATCAAAACCCATTAGGAGGAAAAATATTATGTCTAACACAATAGTCCGCGGTCTCGAAGCAATTCTTTCTGGCGGCGCAGAGTTCATTACTTTTGAAGAAGGAAAGCCGATGACTTTGCTCTTCATTGATTGGTTTGAAGACTTGCTTGGTATCCGTGAGCATTACGAATCAGCGCTGACTCCTAAATACGTACGTTGCCCAGGCAAAGATATTTGCCCACTATGTAAGGCTAACCCTTCCAAGTACCCTGCACTTCGTATTAAATTCCGTGTCTATGATGCCATCGAGAAGAAAATTAAGTTCGTCTCGCTCGCTAAGTCCCACGTTCAAAAACTTAACTCTGACTTCAATCTGGACGAGGTTGACCCAACTAAAGACTTCGTAACCATTTACCGTACTGGAAAAGGTGCATCGGATACTTCTTACTGCGCCCGCCGCTACAACCTGAACCCTGAAGCAGGTAAGCTAGTTCTCGAGTTCCCAACACAAGAATTGATGGATAACATTCCTGACCTGACTCCGCAAGTTACGCCGCACTCTCCTGCTGAAATTGCAGGTTTCATGCAAGCTCTTGTAGGCGGGGCTCAGATTAGCCAACCACAAGGCGGCTATGCTCAACAACAAGCAGGTTACCAAGCACCTCAAAGCGGTCAAGCACCATGGGATGTTGGAGCACGGCAAGGAGCACCTGCTACACAACATAAACTTCCATTTTAATACCTGACCCTGAGGGGCTGAAATGCCCTTCATTGCTGTATAACCCTATTCTACCTCGACAGCTTGCCTTATTTCCAATTAACAGGGAGGGTCACTGTGTCTGAAGACAATGAAGTACTGGACATACTCGCCAAGGGCGAAATGAAGTCTGCCAGAACGACCCGCACAAAGAATACAGAAAAACCTAAAAAGGCTAAGAAACTAACTAAGAAAGAACAACAAATTTTAGATATTGAAGCCACAATTGTCATGCCTGACAATTACACTTTGATTAATACTCCTGAACTACTGGAAAAATTCGTAAACTATTATAAAGCATATAAGATGACGTATCAAGGGGATGCTTATGTTTACCTTGATACAGAGACCTATGGGCTTAACAATTGGCGTGATGCTTTAATCTCTATCTCCATAGGTTTTGAGTCTGAACAGTATTTTAACATACCTATGCGTCCATATCTACATGATATGTCGATTAATGTCGAAATTTTGCCTTTTGACGTAGTCGCAGATGCGCTAAGACCCTTGCTAGAAGCCGACAATTTGATAGTTATCGCGAACGCAAAATTCGACATTCACGTTCTGAAAAACTGGGCTAACATCGACATTACCTTCAATATTCATTGGGACACAATGATAATGGGCGGTCTCTTAAATGAGAACAAACCTAAAGGTTTGAAGGAATGGTACAACTCGTATGCGCTTCCTTGGTTGATTGAGCAAGGTAAGCTGTCCCGTGATGAACTCAGCCGCCCAACCTTTAAGTTCGGTAACATGTTCGACAAGATTCCATTTGACAGTATACCCCATCGTTTGGCGAACTATTACGCTTGCCATGACGTGTTCATGACGCATTGGGTGTTCCAGTACCAACGACAGATAGTAGAGAACCCTTCCTACGGTCTAGGCAGCGTGTACCGTTTATTCAGGGAAGTAGAGATGCCGCTACTGGCTGTCTTTGCCACAGCAGAGCGCCGCGGAGTAGAACTGGACTCCAAGTTCCTCAAGGAAATCATTGGCAAGGTTCTTCAGGAAAAACTAGATGACCTTAAGAAAGATATCTTTACCGTGCTAGGGAGAGAGATTATGTTGACTAGGACACATACCCGCCAACGGCAGGGCATCAAGTATAAGGAAGAGTACGAAGTTGTGGAACAGTTCAACCTTGACTCTCCAGCACAGTTAGCGCAAAAGCTGTACGCAGATCACAAAGTGCTTGAGCCTGAAATAGTTTACGACAAAGAATTGAAACGTAACGTACCTAAGCATTCCACAAGCAAAAAGGTGCTGACGAGAAATAAGAACGTAAAAGTGACCGTAGGGGACGTAGCCCACAAAATTATTGAGTACATTTTAGAGTACCGTGGGTTATCTAAACTGATTGACGCCTTCTGTAACAAGCTTCCCGACAACACGGTTGACGGAATCATTCACTGTTCTTATAACCAATTGGTTCGTACAGGGCGTGTATCCTGCTCTAATCCTAACCTTCAGCAAATTCCAAGTAAATTTGATCTAATCCGTTACGCATTCCGCGCGGCGGCTGGACGACTTCTGGTATCTGCTGACTACTCTCAACAGGAACTTCGCTGGTTGGCTATTTTCACTCAAGAGCAGACGCTTATTGATATCTTTGAGTTAGGTTTGGACATGCATAGTCGGGTTACGTGCCAAATTCACGGATTCGATTACAACATGTTTGAGATGATTCGAGGCCACAAGGGAGAGTCAGAGGAAGAAACTGCCGCTAACGTATCTGTAGCCATCGATAAGTACGCTGACTCTCAGGAACTGGTATACTCTATCACCTACCTAAACAGTAAGGAGCAGGGGCAAAATGTTTCCACTACGGACATTTCCCGCCCAACCATCGAACGTCTTGCGGCATTTTTTGAATTGCTTCGTAAGAGGACCAAATCTGTCGTCTTCGGTAGACATACATGCCGAAGTAAAACCTCCCTCATATCGGTGAAACCTAACTGGCTGTCGAGAGACATTCCACACGGCAATACCGAGCTAAAACTTGCTAGTTAATAGCGAACGATGGTGTAGAGACTTGTTACAGGTCGCCTGCCGTACAAGCGGTAAATCAATCGAACCTGTACAACGGGAGGAACAGTCATTCCATAATGTGTACCAACAAAAGAAGTAGTTATACACTACAGCGGAGGTTGGTCACTATGGCAAGAATACGAGTTCACGTAGTCATTGAGAAAGTATCTCAATGCACAAGAACGGCTTATCGGCTGTTAAGGTATAGTCCGTGCTTATAGAAATATAGGAATACCACGGTGATATACGGTATCACTGAGCTGGGGTTGAGTGACCAGATCGAGTGCAGTAAAGAGGAAGCCAAGGAGCTAATTGACGGGTTTAAGTCCTCTATGCCTAACTACCTCATGTGGGAAGCAACGACTCATAGAGAGATGATGGACAAGGGATACATCGAGACTGTTCTTGGACGAAAGCGTAGATTCGGTGAAAGCATAGCTGAAGCTAAACAAGAGGATATGTGGAAGAGATCTGGACGGCATTGGAAGATTGAGAAGTGCAAACGTCAATCTTGTAATGCCAAGATTCAAGGCTCTTCTGCTGATCAGTCCAAAAAGGCGATGGTCGACCTGTTCTATCCTACCCGCCCTAACGGTACGAAGTGCTTTGACCGCAGAGAGTGGTTACGTGAGGGTTTCGTTTCCCAGCTTGAAAAAGATGACATTTATATTGTGCTTCAGGTACACGATGAGTTAATCTTCGATGCACCTGATACAGTTGACCCTGCCGCCCTCAAAGCGATTACAGACACGATGGTTAACGTTATCCCTAATAACGTTGGAGTTCGTTTTCGCTCGGACATTGAGGTATCACCGTATTGGGGCGGCAACTTCTCTCAAGAGCAAATCCGTCTTATGACAGAAGGTGCTCTTGATTGGAGAAAAGTGTTCGAGGAAGAGGTTAAGAAGAAACTTTCCAAGTTCGGCATCGAGTATGAGGTCGGAATGTTCGCAGATGTTGACGAAGACGAAGAGACTGAAAGTGAAGAAGAGAGGGGATAGCCTTATGGTTCACGGTTTAAGAAAGTGGGGAAGTACTCATCTGCCTGTAGAAGAGACGGTGACAGCAGGGGTAAACGACTATATGAGTTTTATTGTGGACGGTATTACTTATTCAATTGTCTTGGATGCAGGGGTGTACAGAAGTAACAGAGACCATTTCACTTCGGACTTTCCTGCCCACATAAATAAGAAGCTCTCCGAAGTAAACGCTCCTATCTTTTGCCGGCTTGGCGGCAACCACCAAGGAACGCCCGTTAAGAATGTGTTGGTTTTTGAGCATAAAAACACAGGAGAACACTACGACATTTCAAATATCTCAGGTTCAGCAATAGACTTGTTGTTCGGGCAAATAGAGATAACTGAAGAATCAAGTCAATAAGAAGGCTAGGGCATTCGTGTCCTAGCTTTTTTCATGCGCGCACCTTTTCAGGAGGATGGGTTGACTACTAATAGTGTAGGCAAACAACCAACAAAAAGGAGTGATTAACTCATGACTAAAGTGAAATTCGATAGCAAGAATCATGTATCCAAACAAGCGCAAATCCTGGATGCCCTTCGCAAAGCAGGTGCTAAAGGCTTGGCAAACTTCGAGATGTATGATATCTGCCAACGCTGGGCGGCTCGTCTGCAAGAACTGTATAAGCAAGGTTATAAGGTTCGTGTAGAGAACTTGGGAGACGGCATCTATAACTACATTTTAGTTGAAGAGCCTACTACAATTCTTCCTATTCCTGAGCGCGCCCAAGACATTCTGATCCGTGAGATTGAAGGCAAGTGTGGCGGCAAGGTAACAACGGCTCAACTTCTTAACATCTTGCAGTCTAATCGTTTGCAGGTTGGACGTAAGGCGAGGTCTTACAACGCATGAGACTTGATGGTACTGCCAAGTTAAGTCCTTTGCCGAAGAGATGACGATGGTAATGACACAAGTTGCTGAGTATGACAGCGATTCGGTCGAGTACCACAAACCATTTTTGCACTAAGGAGAGTGCCCCTTTGAACTATCCATTAGAAGAAATTGTACTGCTCGTGGGTGGCAATACGGTTATAGAAGAAGCCGAAATGGACGCGCTTTGGAATGGCCCGAACTACGCAGCAGAAGAGAAGTATGACGGTAGTCGTCACGTCTCCGTAGGCGGCACGTTTTTTGCAATGTTGAAGTGGAATTTGTGGGGTGGTTGGTAAATGCTTGGGAGTTATGTTGTTGGTGGGCGGCTAGACCCGCCCTATTATCCAACAAAACCAGAACCTCACTTTATAGGAAGGGTGTTGGACATACCCGCCAAGGCGCAGGGAGACCGTGTTATAACGGATACGTTTAGTATGTCCCATGACTTGGAGTTCTATGCCATCTCTTTTCGCAACAGTGCACTGGATGAAGGAGACTACTGGAATTTGACGGTCGACGGGAAACTGGTAGCCAAGAACATCTACTGTAAGTCTTTCGAGGAAGGTCTTTACTTCCAAGTGGCTCACCTAGTAAAGGCAGGTAAAGAGTTCTTTTTTGAGTATCACACGTCAAATGGAAGCAGTAAGACTATTGAGCTTATGTTTCATTTTCTAACTGACCGTGATTCTGACTTGGTACTGGCAGGGACGACCGACCTAGGTAACTATCCAGACCCGCCACCAGAGCCACCTGAAGCCGAACAGTCGCCCAACCCGCCCGCAGGTGGGACGATACAGCTTCCTATTACATGGCAACCGTTTACCTCTGTTGTTGAAGCAGAGAAATGGGCTAAGGACTTAGGAGTGGAAGTAGACTTTGCGAGAAAGCTTAATGCCGCTAATTACGTCACTGAAGCGTTAGCTCTGCTTTTGAATAACTGTGGCGGGTTCGCTAACATGATTCAGAAGCACAAACTGACCATCAATATCAAGAACGGTAATGGGGCGAACGGCTTCTTCAACCCTGCTTCTGGTGAGGTTGTAGTGAGTAGAACATACGACTACGACAACTCCGAGATAATCACTCAGTCCGAGTACGACACAGGGCAGAAATCCTCTCCACATAAGCTGAGGACGGTCATTCATGAGATAGGGCACTGGCTTCATTATCACAATATTGGGGCACAGCAGTTCTATTACATCTCTAACCTTGACCCTGACAACTACGGTGCGAAGACGATTCTAACCAATGCTGAAGCGACTTACATCGCAAACAATCTGTGTAATTATGCAACCAAATGGTTTCCGATTGAATTGATTCCTGAAACGTTCACCGCCAAGATTACAGGCGTTCCAATAGATCCTAAGATATGGGAGTGGTACGAGCAGTATGGTGGATTCAGATGTGAGGAGTGGTAGGAATGGACATTACAGTACCTTGCGTGTTCTGTAAACACTTCAATCGGGATGAGCGTGGGAAAATGACCTGCATGGCATTCCCTAACGGAATCCCGAAAGAGATTCAAGAACTAAAGATTATTCACACTGAGCCGTACCCCGCTGACAATGGTATTCGGTACGAGCCATTAAGTGATGTACAAGATTACTTCAAATACTTTAAGGGAGAGATTAGAGAATGAAAAACGTAATCAGAACAGTATTAGCAGGTTCAGGAATCGGCGTTGTTGGAGCGGGTCTCGGTGCAGGAGCACTTGCAGTACTGGCTATTGGTTTTATCCTGAAGCCGCTATTGGCCATCTTGATTGGTTGGGTAGTAGGACACGTTGTTGCGTGGGTAGCTGGCGGCTTCGTAGCAGGGGCGCTGTCTACAATCTTCCATACATCTATTACCGCTTCCATGCTTCCGTCCGTGTTCGCAGGAATCACACTGCTGGCTTCATACTTCCGTCATGTCGTCCGCACAAACGATAATGGCGTAAAGGCGCAGGCAGACAATGCTCAAGCTAAGAAGGCTTGGGAAGACATGAAGAAAGAACTTCGCGACTCTAAGTAATCTCGCACCGACCAAGATAGAGAGGTGATTACGAGATGAAAAACGATTTTAAGATTGACGGTGATACTACCGTTATCTTTCTTACAGAGGGGGAAGGGGTCTATGAGTGTCACATCGACACTCAAGACCTACCTAAACTCTTGAGCGTAAATTGTAGGTGGTGTGTGGAAATAAAGGAAGGTCGGAAATCAAGGGCTAGGTCTAACGACAAAGGTAAGAAAGTGCTAATGCACAGGTTCTTATTGGAAGCTCCAAAGAAAGTGAGATACGCCACTCAAGCATTGAATATGCAGAATATAAGCGGCGACAGCAGTGAGTTTTCAGGTATAAGGGGTATTGAAGCAGCAATAGCTGTCAAGTCCACCAGAGCAAAACCATTCAGTTTGGAGGGGACAGGATGATTGGATTCATGAATAAGTGTCCTCATTGTGGTGGAAAGTCTTCTTTTTCGCCAGAAGAGATGGAATGCGACAAAGGATTGGTTCTCTGGTGTAACAACTGTGGAAACTTTGTCAATCAAACCTTGACCATCGAGACGATCCGCAGATGGTGGATTCGATACGATGAAGGCGAGGAAACAATCGTACCTCCTGTTAGCAAGAAGAACCTCATGCGCCTGATGGATGTGGAGCAGATGCTTAATGAAGAAGGCGAGTGGATGGAGAGTATCGAGATTCATATTAAAGACTTCAGAGACTACTCATACACGGAGGATAAAGACAATGACAAAAGAACAGACGAAGGCTCTTAAAGACCTGATACCAGTTATGGGAGCGAAATCACTGAATTTTACAGTGCATAATCAAGCAATAAACCTACCATCTCCGCTATGTTTGAAGAGGTCATGGACGAGCTAGAACCTCTCATCGGCAGGTTGGTGAGGATAAGGGCTTAATAGTTACACACTATAAAATACCCTAATCTTATTCCGAAAACGCCGTGTCGATACCTGTCGAGGACTTGACTAGAGTTAAGATTGCGCGCATTTGCAATTCATGAAGATGCTCCACTATAAAAATTCCGGTAAACTTTCTCACCCAGCATAATAGTTTCTATTGTAAAAATTTCTGTGTATATTCTAGTCTTTGCAAAACATTCCAAGCGTTTAAAGGGTTACTAATTTTCCTATAATAGAAATTATTCAGACTTTCTAGTAGCCTTTGTTGACTATCTGGAAAGTCTACTCTATTATGGGGCAAGAAGGCTCTGCGTAAGGGAGAATGAGTATGGATGAGATCACAGAAATGCTCTTCGATGACTCCAGAGAGAAACACAAGATAGGTAAGAGTCACGCTAGTCGTGGTCGACGCGGGTCGGCTAAGACTATGAGGACTGCCATCGACTTACTCAGCGGCAACGAACGAAGAAAATACAGAGGTACAGGAAGGGTGAGACGGTACGTCATGTACGATACAATTATTAAGTTGGACAAATTACTAGAGTTACCTAGAGAGGAAATGATCGAGCGTCTGACTTATTGGCGGCATCACTATCGGAACAAAGAAGTATCCGAAGGTCTTGGGGTTGAAGATTGGAAAGTATACGAACTATACAAAAAACACAAGATTCCTGCTAAGATGCAACGTCAACCTAAAGAAGCAGACGCCACTAAAGTGGTGGAAGTCTTTACTCCTGTCCCGATGTTCCCTTCTGGTACTAGAATTACAATAGACAAACAGTTCTCTGGTGAGAGTTTGGTAACCCGTCTGCAACAAATTATAGGATTTATTGAAGAAGACGGCGAATACAATCTTAAGCTTATCATAGAAGAAACAGCATAAGAGACCTTAGGGTCTCTTTTTTTGTTCATAAAACCATCGCACCTCTCGGTAGGGATGCCACGACTACTGTAGTATAGGCAGTCGAGCGTCACCTGCTGGGGGGCTTTTTAGTTAGGTTCCACCTAATTAATTGATAACCCGTCTACTGAAAGTAAGGAGGGAAAGGCCGATGAACAAGCATGTTAGCCAAATGATTAAGTATGAAAAACGAATGATTGGACGGCTGTCCGTAGATGCAATGGCTGGGAACTGACTTCTATTGTGACAGTCGAGCACTGCTTCGAGGAAAAAGCCCGCCAACGGCAAAGACATAAACATTGCTTGTATCGTAGTAGACCTAGGCAACGGCGAAGTTGTCTCGGCTTACTGGAGCACTCATGACGACCAACATCCCACACTTGATTGTATAGCTAATGACGACAGGGCTGACTACTGTAAGAAGCCGCGAGGAGCGTCTCTCTAATGGAGAACCGTGACCGTACTATCCTGATATGTGTTCTCGCCGTACTTGAAGAAGAATACGGCGTAGAAGTTAGTACTCTTCTTAATGGACAAGCTTTATGTATTCGTCACTGAAGCTTTTCAGGTAGAAGGTGACAAAGTGAATGACGAATTGGCCGCAGCCGCCTTGTTGGATGTTGTAGAAGCGTTCAAGCAAAAACTTTAGGAAGGTTTGGTATGGCTCTCAACTATGAACAAGAAAATATACCAAATTGTCGAGCGTTGGGAGAAGATTGAGTTCGCCATCTCTCGTGCCATCACTACTAGAAGCAGGTAGTGAAAACTATTCACCCAACACTAGGAGGAATTATTTATGAATATCGACATTCGTCAATCTGCACAAGTCTCGCAGATGCAGGAAGAAATTATGTTCCTGAAAGGTCAGAACGAAGCAGCGTTCGCTATGCTGTCTTACCTGACTGAGCAGAATGGCGGCACAATGACCATCCCTAAAGACTTCAACCAACAAGTAATCGGTTCTAGCTTCTTTTTTGACCGTAACGAGGCTGGAGACTATGAAATGAAAACAATACGCGAGTCCACTAAAGAAACTGCGGCACCTTATGTGCTGGATGGAACGGTAACTATAGAGTAAGGCAAATACAACTTACAACGGAGGTAACAACAATGAACAAACAACACACTTTCATTCCATTCGGTGCTCCTACTGCTCCTCAACTGGACGGTCTTAGCATCATCGACATTTTCGAAAAAGCCGCCCGCTATGACGAAGTACTGAAGGCGAACAACACGTTGGTTAAACGTGTCGGTGAACTTGAGCACCAATTGGCTGAAGCCAATCTGCAAGAGATTGAGGCGTTCCTAGCACCTTCGTTCCCGAAGGATTTTCAATATCTCGGAAATGAGCGTAAGCTGCGAGACGAGGAAATTCAAGAACTTGTAATCGAAGCCACCGGTACAGACCTCCAAGACGGAGAGTATCAGTTCATTTCGTTCGATAATACAGTTGTCATTCGACTTCATGACGGAGACAAGATTGTCACCGTGGTAGGTAAAGACTTCTACGAAGCTACTGAACCTGTACTTGAACCAACTTGTGATGAAGATTGTACGTGCTTCTCTAGATCAATCTAGACCACTTCCCCGTTTAATTCGGGTCGTAGCAATCATCAAGGAGTGATTGGCAAAAGGCAGATGTTCCTGCTCGCCACATAGTAAATCCTGAGGCTCTCAAAAAACATGGTACGGGTAGAGTTCCCTTACCTGATTATAAAATAACCATGTAAGGAGTTTTCTAGTATGCAACAGCCACACGAAAATGCAATGACTCGAGGCTCTAGTCTGAAGGTATCTGATGTGGTCGGTCTTATACAACGTGATGAACTACACCAGTCTGTGCCGTTCATGGCGTTCAACAGAGCCACACGCCGTACCGCTGAGAAGCAAGCCAAGCGACTCATGCAGCGCCTCAAGAAGTAACCACACCTTAGTAGTACATCGACTGGGAAGCTTCATCTTATAACTGAAAGAAACCTTCGAAGACGAACATTAAAGAGACCTTCGGATCTGTTTTCTCACATCGCACCTACCAGTATAGATGGGGCGACTATTAATAGTACGGAGGGGTTCAAAAGTGACACAAAGGTTTAGAAATAGCAGGAAACTCTATACGCACATAACTAGGAGGGGATAGAATGGCAACAACATATGCCTACACGCTTGGTGTCGTAGTAGAGCAGGTAGAGATGATTGAGAAGTCTATTCAGAATATGGAACAAGCCATGCGTCACGTTTCACCCGCAGCTGTTGACGTTATTCGCAGGAACAAGTCACAGCTTGAGTCCCTTTTGGAGCGAATTATGAACGCAGACGTGACTTCTCACATTGGTTTACAGAATCTCATTGCGGGCAACAGGCAGTGTCTTCAGGACTGTTTCTCTAATGCCTATACCGACCGTCAAAGCCACATTGAAAGGACGAGACAATAATGAAACTAAAATTCCGCGACCTTTACGAAGTCGTCAAGAGCACTCGAAGGGCGGTGTCGGACATGGGTCATAATGTGGAAAGCGTGCTTGAAGGCGAAGGTAAGTGTCTGATCTCAGAAGAACTCAATGCCCTCAAAAACAACTACGCAAGCTTGTATAATTTCGATATTCTGCTGAACGAAAGTATCACTGAAATTCGTAAGAAAGCTGACGCATGTTTCAAATGTCTGGACTTGATTTAAGAGCCTTTTTTGGGGTGTTATGTGACCAAAATATATGTCCGACCTCATACGAGGGAACGCGATATCCTGCTTATTGTCTTCGCATGTAAGACTCAGACTTAAGAGACCCCGGGGTCTCTTTTTTTCATTCGCACCTTTCGGCATAGATACTCCCACTACTAATAATAAGGGAGCGTGATACAAATGATTACAGAAAAAACCCATATTGACCACAGAATCGTAGCAGGACTTCGTCTAGTAGACAACCCTGCACAGAAGGCTAAGGAGCTGAGCTTCGCGGCTAATGGTAAAACACTCTTCTTGAGTTCTATTGCGGAAGCGAAGTTGGAAGAGAAAGATAGTATAATGCTCCATCATTGGCTTGAAGAGTCTCTTATTAATCTCCCGCCCTACGAGAGTCTTATTAAAATTCTTGAAGCTGAAGGGAGTGAGGTTTAATGATCTCCGACTTACGGGAACTGCATTAGCTTTACCTCTGCACACCGAACTACCGAAGAGATATTTCTAACCACCCTTCTAAAAAGAATAGAAGCAACGGCTTCCCGTTACGGAAAGGTAAAGGGTTACGCCAAAGCGTAAGGAGTTATGCTTATGATGTTTCCTGAAGTGGATGACTTTATCGAAGTGGTGAGTGAAGATCACCCTCAGAACGGACTTATTGGCAGAGTCGTCTCGACCGCTCCTAACAGTGTTGTCGCCATCATATATGGAAAGGAAGTATCACTTCAAGAACTTCATGTCAAAGTCAGGGCTAAATTAGGTACGAAGGCACATTCCCTCATAAACCGCAAAGCAGAGCACTGGGACTTGGATAATCTGGATGATATTGGACTTTACGTCCTTATGGATATTGCTCTCTGGTTGCGAGATTATGAGTGGTGCAAGGACATTCATATACGAATGAGAAAGGTGGGCTAATGCCCGCCTTTCCCTTTTTCGCACCCTTCTCCCACCATACTACGACCAATATAGAGAAGTCTAAAGAAAGGAGCAATGAGTTATGAAGTCCAGTGGTAAGCTTCTTCGGAACAGCAAGGGTGAGTACCTTCTAGTAATTCTCTCATGTAAATCCCATTGAAGAGAAATTTGAGTTATACCCATGCTATATCGGATTCAATTTGACTACAGGCATAGTTGACGACTTCCGTCCAACCAGTTATGTAACATCTGCCTGTGTATCTGAACTGAATGGCGGTGAACAACTTTTACTAGCGCGGGCACTTCCTGCATTACTGGCTTTATCCAACCGCACCGTGGCAATCACGGCAAAGTCTCGTTCGGGAAAAGACCACGTAGCCAATCGCATTCGAGAGTATAAACTGCTCACCAGCAATATTAGGGCACTCGCTGAACCTATTGGGGAGATTGCCAAGACTATCTACGGCAAGCTCGAAGGCAAGCACCGTAATCTGTTTATATTGATTGAACAAGAGTTACGCAAGGAAGACTCTAATATCTGGTTTAAGGTATGGCTTCGCAGGAACATCGAATTGTTCCTGAAGGGAGAGCACCATCGGTTTATCTGCCCAGACCTACGTCAACCGACTGATTACGACTTCTTCAAGCACCTTGGGGCAGTAATCGTCAAGATTGAAGCAGATGAAGAAAAGCGCCTTGGCAAGATTGCAGAGTTGGACGGCGTGGACGCATTAAACGAAGAGTTATTAAAGGATACTGAACGTAGTGCAGGATCATTTGAGACGAACAACGTTCTAGTAAACAACTATGACGACCAGTTTAACGCTGATATCGAAGAGTTTATTGCCAACGTCTTAGTTGCACAAAAAGGATGGTAACGTTTTGAAAGAACTTATTATGACAGTGGCTATTGCCGCTATGACAATTACTGCTTGCTCCCCGCAAGAAAAGGTGATTTACACCCCACCTCAGACTACGGTGACAGAAAGTATGCTCAAGGCGCAAGATCCGCTACTATGGGGGAATATGATCGAAAAGATATTTAACCTGGCAGTAACGCTTACACCAGCCGCCGCAACTCCTGAGTTTGAAGAAGAACCTGAACAGGAGATAGTAGGCACAGTCGAGCAAAATCTTATTGACCATATGTTGAAGCAAAAGGATTCAAAAGGAAACCAAAAGGTGTCCGAGAAGAACGCCAAAGAATGGGCTAAACTAATCATAGGTTATTGCGAGTCCTATAAGGTTGACCCTTATACGATTCTAGCCATGATGCAAGTTGAAAGTAACTTCTCTCCTAACTTGGTCGGTAGGGCTAATGATGTGGGTTTGTTACAGGTGCGACCCACCGCGCAGAAATCCACGGGCATCAAAGGGGACCGCAAAAATCCTTCCGTCAATATAGAAATAGCCGTCAAGTACCTAGCGTACAATCAAGAACGTTTTGGCGAGGACTTAGGGATAGTTGCATACAATCAGGGCGAGGGTAACGTGGCAAAAGGAACATACAACACCAAGTACCTGACTAAAGTTAACAAAGCCTTGGAGACAATCAGCAGGTAATTCCTTGTCATTCGTTATTCATATAGGGCACTTCCTTATTGTTGGTAACACCACAATGAAGGGAGTGCCCTATATGGCTAATAAGTTCCTGAAGGATATCATCAGGGAAACCTTCGATCACTTGAAGGAAGAAGCTTGTCAGAACGAATCTCTGAAAGAGGTTCCTATCAAAGATGTAGAACGAGTGCTACGTAATGGTCTGGATAATATTCTTAAGAATCTAGTACAAGGAAACAAGGTGTATCTTATCAACTCGTTCAACCTTGAACCCAAGGATTACAATGAGAAGCATGTGAAGAACCCTCAGACGGGAGAACTCATGACTATAGAGCCTTATCGTACAATTCTTATTAAGCCTTCTGAGTCTGCTAAAGAACGTCTCAAAGAAGGCAAGAAGCTCTACCCACTAAAGTAACAGAGAGAGAGACCCTAGTAATAGGGTCTTTTCTTTTTGCCCGCACCTTTTTTCAGGCATGCCCCGACTACTAGAGCATGGAGTAAATAACACGGTTTAAAACCTTAAGGAGATGGGCTTAATGAGTATTTTCATTACACCTGACGTTACAGACAAAGACCTTCATGACGAGGTTACGGAAACAATGGAATCTGACGCTTCCAAGAAAATTGAGACGATGGATGATGCTATGCGATATGCCTACAGTTTATCGGAAACACGCAAGGATATTAAAGAAATCAATCGCCTTGAAAATGACGAAAATCATAACAGCGCAGGTAACGTGGTCACAGTAGATGGGGAGACATTGAACTTTCTTAAGGCTGTACACCAAGAAAGAAAGTTCGAGGTGAAGTAAACCGTGTTGAGTGCCAATTACCTACATCTAAGGCAAGACGGAACTAAAGACATGCACAACTTGGAACTCCTTAGAGCGTGTAAGGATGACAGAGAACTCATGGGTGATTTCCTGAGAGCTAATCGGGATTTTATCTTTTCCATTATTATTCACTTCAAGGGGAGCATTGAGGAACTTATCACAAAGTTCCGGATCACGGAAGATGAACTGTACCAACATGCATGTATTGGCATCCTAACTGCAATTAGAGACTTCGACTTTGATAGGGGCATAAAATTTACGACTTATGTCGTGCGCCCCATACTTTGGGAAATCAATCATCTACTTTATAGTGACTCACAGTCCGTTCGCCTTAGCCGTGGTGCTGTTGATCTTATCAAGAAGATGGTTGAGATCGAGGGCGCATTAGGATACCGCCCCGCAGAAAGGGAGATGGCTGAACTTCTCAAAGTATCCGTAGAGCGTTATCGAGAAATTGCTATGTTCAGCGATGAACTTGAACACTACGATGCTATGGATAACTTCGAGGTAATTGACAAGGACGAGCGTAAAGTTGAAGAGGAAGTTACCAATCGAATCTATGTCCAGCAACTTCTGGATGACCCTATCTTCACGGACTTCGAGAAGAAAGTTATGCGGTTGGTTTTGGGAGACGCAAGTAACAACAACACTCAGATTGCGGAACGTCTGAACGTCTACCCTATGACCATTAACAGGACTCTTCATAGAATCCGAACGAAAATCGAGAATCAAGAGTCCGAAACTAAGTCAGAGAAGACACAGCTTGCGTCTAAGTATGAACGAGAGATTTCTATTATTGCTCAAGAATCCAAAGAGCGTAATAAACTTCTTCGTATTGAGGACATTACAGAACTTCTCGAAGTGTGCGGATACGACACTGACAAGTACACGACAAGAGTGTTGTATTACATTCGTCAGAAGGCAATACAGCAAGGCGCATAAATCATTTGCGTACCTTTAGCGCTCCAACTTAGTGAGCTTATCTGGTTAAGGCTAAAGACCACCTATGCCCGATGTTAACAAGACTTGGTAAGACATTATCACCTCAGTGGAGCTCTACTCCCCGACAGAAACTTCCAAAGTCAATATGGATATTCTCGAAGACGAAATACAAACTTCTGAACTACTGGCCGAAGCATTCACGAACTACTAATGAATGGGCTAAAAAAATCTTTTATCATCCCAAAAAGGAGATTGTCAAATGAATATAATCAAATTATACGCCCCCTGGCGCGCTCTATTGAAGGAATGCAAAGTGGTCGGTCGCTTCACTAGCAACGTATCTGAATTTGTGGTGGTTAGCGATGTCAAAGATGCCCTTAACTCTTAAATTCTACTTCAGTGATTCCTGCGGATATTGCCGAAGGTTCTCGAAAACTCTTGACAAGATCGAGCAGGAGAGACCCAATGTTAGCGTCACTAAGATTGCGTATGAGCAGTCTGAGCATACAGAAATAAAGTACATCCCAACAGTGGTTGTAAGCCACGGGGAACGGGAACTGGGACGCTTCAGCAGCGCTCTTGCCAAGAAAGCAATAGACAACTGGCTAGATCAATTGGACGAATACACTAAAAAACACTTGGGGGAATAAGAAGAGTTTCTTGTTGAGAAGGGTGTTGACGAATTACAGGCAATGGATGACCGCGCTTTATAATTAAACATGTTCACAAAAACCGTTTTTTATACACATGACTGTAACTACTTCATAACATAAATAAAAGAGCGCCCATTAAGGATGCTCTTTGTTGTTATTCAGATTGACAATACCTAGTTTCTTCAGCAAACCGTTCAGGTAGTTCGCCCCACGTGAAGCCATAATACCTGCGGCTACCATAGATACATATGCGGCGACTCCTGTCAAACCAAACGGATTGAGTCCAAATGCGATTGCCAGAATTACACCTATAACCACGGACACTCCATACGTTGCTTTATCCTTAATCGGGAATACCGCTTTCAGGACTTCCGTAATTGCCTCCGTCATACCCGCCACCAATATCCAGATGCCTACTGCGGCGACTGCTGTCGTCAATACTGTTGTCAATGTCACCATTATTTAATCACCTGCCTTGAAATTAGTGCAAAGTTTATAATAGCCAACTCCCCCGCTGTGATAGTCCCATTATTGACCTTTTTTGTCCAACCTTCAGGGTCATTAATGAGAGGGGTTCCGTCTACTCCATTAATTTCGGATAGCTTATTAAGCCCATCTGTTAACATGGATTTTTGCCAAGTTTCAAGCTTCATAGGGCAATCATCCTCACTTTCTTTCTTGATATTAGACCAGACCCAAGAACCGTCTGTAATCTTCCTGATATTTACATTAGACCACTTCTGAGCGTACTCGACTGCGCTTACGTAGTCAGGAAAGTCCTTAAGTTTACTGTTGCCTTGATACACGGAGTAAAGGTTCTCAGCCACGGTACATTCTGCGTACTCCTTCACAACATCCTTAAGGAACTGGTCTTTTGTGATTCCCATAATCTTCAGGGCGTTCTTATAAGGGTCGGTTCTTCTATTAGGGTCTAATTCGTTGTGACCTGAGATTCTTTTCATAGGATTCAGGTTGAACTTGTAGCATAAGTAAGCCATGTACCACACATACCGCTTATACGACTCTTTGTTATTCATATTACCCTTCTTATAGGAGTAGCAAAGCTCTACACCGATAGCGTGGTCATTGGAATCAAACCCGTACAGCTCGTTGTCAGTTGTTACGTTGTACATGACGTGCCAAGCCTTCTCCGTAAGTGGAACACACTCAATGATAGCTTTATCATCAATGAATGTGTGCGCTGAAGCACTCACTACGTTGGCAGAGTTGGTGTAGTAATTCACGTTTCCCGCCGCTGTACTGCCATCATTGCCTGAGTCATGTGCGACAATAAAGTCGATTCCTTGGTTTTTGATGCCAGACCGTCTCTTCGTACCTTTAGGTAGATATCGTTGCTCGATAGTATATTTCATTTTGAATGCCATTTAAGTCAGGTCCCCTTTCTCTTAGATTGTAGTAGTAGCAGTGCCTACGTCCGCTTCTTCCTGTTTCATAGCTTTGGCAGAGAATCCGTCTTCGTCAAACCAGAATGGACTATGGATAAACTTCATCATAACCGCCCCTTTTAGAAAGCTGTGCCACCAGTTGCTCGACCTTGGCATTTAGCAACCTGTTCTCACTGATAAGTTCCATGTTCTCCTTACGAAGAGTAACTACTTCATTGCTGAGTTTTTCAATCTTCTCTTCATAGGAATTCAACCGCTCAATCAGACCAGCCCTGAACGTTTGTTCATCCTTGGACAGTAGCTCTCTATCCGTCATTTTGTTGTTGCTTTTGCCGCTTGCGTAGCCGATAACACCCGTGACTACCGAAACCACGCCACCGATGATTGCTGTCATAACACCTACGTCCATTTTCTATCACCGGACCTTTCTATCTAGTCTGTTTGCTTGTGTTAACAAGTCACATAATCCGTGAAACTTGGTTTATGTTACCGCTAAACAACGGGAGAAGATGTTTAATGAATTTTATTGAGACCTTCCTACTCTACCTGCAAACAGATAAGAACTTGTCCGACTTAACCATAGATAACTACGAGTCGGTGTTACAGCTATCGAGCCACCCCATATTAGAAAGTACATAGCGTTTCTTGATGTTCTTGATAGAGTACGGTCTCTATTAACCGCATGTTGTGCGCCCTCTCAGTTTCTTCAAGTATATTGTAGAAACTGAGAGGGCTCTTGTAATTTCACCTGCCGCCGCAGTGGAGTGCATTAAAAGAAAAATCTCCTACCGAAGGCTTCTTGGTTCTAATTAAGTTGTACATGAAAAAGCACAAGATTACTTCAAGCTGAATGCTGGCTGTAATATGACTCTTGTGCAGGAGTACATGGGTCATGAATATATTACGACGACTAAGATTTAGCGTATCACAGAAGAATAAGCAGAAAACTTTCAGGAAGTTCCGCCCTCTTGCGATTACAATATAAGCATTTTAGGACAAAAAATAACCCCTACCGAGTATGGTAGGGGTCTATGTTACATAATAAACAGGTACGAACCATCGTCGTATATCTCTACTGTAATCGAACAAGGCAAGCTTGAGCCTTGGATTACTTCTAGAGTCGTGGTCAAGTCGCTGTGATACCGTTCGTTTACCCTGATGGTTGCTTTCAAGTCTTTGTTACCCTTGAACGGTACTGTAATGCTTGAGGCTAAATAACCAGACTTGACCATAATACTACTCTCTAGCGACGAGTTAGACCATACTTCTATACTTGACGTAATTTCACGGTCGTCTGAACGCCTAACGGTGAGTAGGCTTTCCACATCACTTACTTGTTCGCCAATGACGGTAATGGTAGATGGGATAACAGAGCTTGCGATGACCGATACGAGGCCCGCCAAGCTGGGTCTGCTGACCGTTATGCTAGAAACCGAATCATCGTCATCCAAGCGTCTGACCGTTATGACTGAAGGTATTTTGTCTTCGTCATCTCTTCTTACGGTAACGAATCCCGTCAGGAAGTCTCTGGTTACGATCAGGTTAGTCAGCAGTACAGACTCATCCTTAGACTGCACCGTGATGGTGGTCGTAAGGGATTTGTCATCCTTTCTCTTGACCGTGATTTTCGAGTACATATTGTCACGCCGTACCGTCAAAAACGTCTCCAGCATCATCGGGTTGAGGACACGAATCCGTCCTGTAATCGGAGGGCTGTCACCCCAAGTACTCTTGATGGTGATGGTGGACTTAACTTCTTTATCCTTGTTTTGTCGTGCTACGATGTGCGCGATAACCTCAGCAAATCCTGGGCTTGCTACTTTAGGGTCATCGTACTCAATCACAAGCTTAGGTTCATACTTGTCCCCGCGCTCACGTGTTCCAAAACGAGCATAAACATCCATTAATTGCTGCTCTGCCTTCAGCAATATGCCCATGTTTATGGCTGTCCCGTTGTACCACTCCTTCACGATATCGAGAACGTCAACCTCAGCATACTCCTTGGCTACGTCCGCATTTAACTCCGTAAGCCTACGTCCGTAGACTGGCGTACTTGCCCATGTCACCCCGACCTCTGACCAGTCAGCTTCTATCTCGTACAGGCCGATTGGAGTACCAACCATAGCGGTCTGCTCCACATAAAGCATGAGGTGGGCTTTCTTCAGCCTCACACCTGCTGGTATAGAACGGATATCGAACTGAAGCAAGGAGTTGAAATCCTCCCCGTTCATGGTCCGACCTACCATCATCTCCTGCTCTTCTCCGTAGTTCAAACGAGGTACGTTAGACCGGACGAAAGCGTCCTTGACTGGTGATAGGCTTAGTTCTACCTTCGGCGGCGGCATGACAGAGAACGTCCCCCGCATCTTACCAGCAGCACGAACGGAGATGTGGCTGACCAAGTTATCGTGAACTTTTACCTGAATGGTGGAGGACGTATCGTCTACATAAACAGGAGCGACTGCAAAACGTCCCGTCATTTTACCGTGAGGTTTTACCGTGATAACGGACGGAAAATTGTTTCTGTGAGGCACAGTCACGTGCGACTTGCGTTGTTCCAGAGCATCTTGATAGGCTTCATACAACTCAAACTCTTGGATGGCTAACTGGTTCACAATTAAAGAGTTACCAAACTCCATCTTGAAGTACCTGAAAGGTTTTGCAAAGGCATCACCCTGTAGTACAAACTGACGAAGTTCTCCACTATCCCATGCAGTGACGTCTGATGCGGTGTCCAGCAACTCCCAACCCGTCTTGTCGTTACTGCCATACAGATCCCAATTACGTGGCATCTGGTGCTGGTACGTCACCCTAGCACCTAACCCATAACCCGCGACCTTAAGCGGCACTCCGTAGTCGAAGATAAACCATCCTGTTGTATCGCCGCCGGCTAGTGCCCACCCATAGCCTGTTGTGGCATTATTGAGCATCATCCAAGGTTCGTGACCTGCCGCACTAAAGACGCTTGAGACTTCGAGAGCATAGCCCTTCCAGTCTGTCGCCGTCACAGGTACAGTCACATCCACCATCGTTGATTTAGGAACATCTACGATAGTATTTTGGTAAACGTGCAACTTCGATTCAATGTCCATCCGTGTACGGACGTAAATCTCACTCCGGAGGATATTTTCCCCTCTTTGGCTTGCCACCACAAGGAACATAGGTCTGAACCCAGTGGAGAGAAGAGCGCTATCCGTGGTGGATACGAAGGACATACCAGCCGCCGTATTTCCCCGAACCGTCCTTGTTCCAATCGACGTGTACGTGTTGATGGTATGCGACCAACAACCACTCCAATTCCACACCTTACTATCATTGGCATTGGATACGCCGCCCAAGTCGGAAGAAACCACGAACCTATCCCAGTCATTGTCCTTATCCGTTGTAGACACACCACCTGTAGGTAGTGTGATGAACGCCTGTATCCCTGACGTTAATTCCTCATACATCTGCATCTCGTCTACGCTGGCAAAGTACGAAGCATATCCGTTTGTGGCTGTAATCGTCCATCGGTAGAACAGGTAAGGAGTTTCGTTATTCATGTAGAATGTTCGCATGGCTGTCAGCCCCGCTTCATTCGTCCTTGAATCCAGCAACGTCCAGATCGTCCCGTCGTTACTCCCGTGCATCTGCCACGTCTTAGGTGCGGCAGCATTATACGTGTGAGACAGAATGGAGTACGCTTTGATGAGCCTTGGCTCAGCGTATGAGAACATTAACCAAGATGGTGATGGGTTGGGGGATACCCATCTGTTCGTGTCGCCAGCTGCCATATCTCCGTTAAAAGCTTTCCACGACTCGTGGTTAGCCCCCACCGTTCCGCTACGAGTCAGGGATACACCTTCCCCTTCATTAGAGGTCATCGGCAGGATTGTAGGTACTAGCGACTTGTTCAGAACCTTTCCTGTCACGACCCCAGCACTATTCAGTGTTGCCCATGAGATACCGCCTTGGACGTTTCTATCGGCAATCAGCTTAACACGACCTAAGCGGTCTTCCTCAACGGCAATGAAGTAAAAGTCACCTTCTGGTAAAGTGCTGGTAGGAAGTGCTGGTAGGAAATCCATAGTCTCTTCTCCTAGATTGGAGAATGTTCCGACAGTGTTCGGGTAGTGGGCCTTGTAATGACAGCGAATCCTGTCGCCTACCTTCATGCCCGATTCTGTCGTAACTTCCTTGATGTGCATTAGCCGCCCATTAGCATCAATGTCTACGGCTTCAAAAGACAGAACTTTGTTGACTTCCTTTGTAATCTCTACTGTGTGCTCTTTATTCTCTAGCCCCACAACCTCAAACTGAATCGCAGTATAACGCAACTCCCCTATTTCCGTGTACGTATAGGGTATCCCGTCCACCTTAATGATGTTATTACCCCGATTGATTGCGGCAGTATTGTAGGCAGAGATGATACGCAACTTAGTGCCTGTAAACTTAAAGGACAGTTTTGCGTCTGCATTGGCGTTCAGGTTATCGTAGGAAATTGTGCCACCGTACGCTTTAGCATCTGCCGACCACGGGTGGGAGAAGTTGAAATAGGATAAAGCCGGGTGCTTCTGACCAAACCTCTGCCATCCCGATTCTGGTTGCGGCAACGAAGCCCCCAACTCTCCGACAATGTATCCGTCCTCGTCAATATCCACAGCATCCATAAAGAACTGCCCGCCGTTATGCGTGGTGGCAAGGGTAATGGTTACATCGTGAATTTTCTTTTCCATTGACAGCTTCTCATACACGACGACTTGCCCTATATTGGCCGTACCGTAATTGCTTGTGAACGACTCTTCAGGCAGCTCATCAATCTTGATACGCAGGTTGTCATTCCTGCCTGTATACGTACAAGCGAGAACCCTCAACCTTGTCCCGTAAAACTTAAACCGAATCATGTTTTGGTTTAGTGATGGAGTCAATACTCTTGATGCCGCACCCATCATGCCAGTAATAGCCGTGGCGCTGTACAGGGCGTGACCGTTAGGGTAACTTAATCTGTCATCATCGAACCTTCTCCACCCGCCTTCAGCGGACAGCAATTGCGTACCAAGCGCCGCCTTAACGAACCCGTTCGTACCGATTTCAATAGCATCGAACTGCGAATACCAGTCAGAGCCGACATAGGTTCTAATAACAACCCTATGCTCCCTATAGTCCAGCCCCATAATACTGAAGGCTAGTGCTGACGCTCCCGTGCTAATCTTGGTCGTAGGATAAGCCACATCGTCAATGTAAACTACGTCCCCGTTGTTTCCCATGTTGTAATGGTAGAGAAGTCGCAACCTGTCGCCCACAAAAGTAAAGCTAATCTCTTCTGCGTTAATGTGAATAGTCCCCTGTGCATAACTGTACGGGTAATTCACCTTGTACTGAATGACAGGGTGCGTATCATCGATCCTCTTCCACTCGTTGTCGGGAGTAGGGTACGCTGTCCCAAGTGCGGTGTCGGAATAATCCTCTTGTACGTCTGCCATTATCCGAATACCATTCAAGGTTACACCCCAGTTGCCGCTACGGTACAACTCCATTCGGATGTAACGGAACTTTTTATCCAATACGTGTTCCCTAGCCGTACCGTAGGGACAGTTGGCGTAGGTGTTCGATACGAGAGGAACTAACTCCGTCCACGTAGTCTTGTTATCCGAACCAAGGATACGATAGTCAGAAATGGATTCATTACGTGTCCTTGGGTAAATGAGCATCTTATGGATGCTGTTCAGCTTCGGCAGGATGCTGTTAAAGTCGAAGTCCAGCGTTACGGTCGTGCCGCCGTTCGTAAGCCAGTATGTATCTGCCGCGGTCGTATTATCCACGCCATCGAACAGGTATTCCATGTAATAGTAGTTGGAGTTATTGTATACTGCAACACTACTGGTTACGACTATTCCATTCCTTGCGGTGTAGACGGTCTGACCCGTCCTGCCGCCAGTACCGCCCCGCATGGTCAGTTCATAAAGCATTCAATCACCTGCTCTCATTGTATTGAGACTAATCGTGGTAGTACTCGACAATCGGTCTATATCCTATCTTGCTTGGGGAAAGATACGTACCCGCAATGCTCCAATAAGAGTCCTTGTAGCCGCCCATGCCCCGTACCGTCCGTCCGTTACCAGAAGCATCAAAGCCTGTCCCTAGTGAGGTAAATCCCGGTTGCACCGAATCCTGCGCCCACTCAGCATCTACGGAAGAGAACCGCCAAACGTCTTCCCCGTTGGATGTTGACGGATTCACGAACTCTCCTTTACCTAGATGCTTGTCCCACTCATTGTCGGTAGGATAGATACCGTTCCCAGTGTTGGCGTTAGTAGGGTATCCGTCAGCGTCCACAAAACATCTGCCACCGTTAAATAACCTGACTGTTGCCCGTACAGGGTCTTTGTACAACCTAAGTTCATTAATGCCAGTGTAATTGGCATGACCGTCATTGGTCAGGATGTTTATGCGGTATCGCTTGTACTTGGTCATGTTAGGGAATACGAACTCCCGTTCCTCCAACGTATGCCATCCTGTGTACGAATCAGTGTCAAGCACAACCCAGCTAGTGCCGTCCCAAGCTTCAAATGTCCAATTGCGGGGCATTATGGTCGGGTAGTTTGCGGGTGCTCGAAGCGAATACTTCTGAATAAGTGTCGGCTTATGGAACTCGTATTCCAGCCAAGCTGCCTTCACGCCAGATGCCGTAATCCAACCATAAGCTTCATCCTTGCCATTAAAGGCGAAGTAAGCGTCATAAGTCGCACTGTAAACGCTGCTTGCTGAGGCCTTGCCGTATGGGTTGGTGTTGCTTACCATCTCTGGATTGTCATTAGCCTTCAGAAGAGTGCCGTGAACTAATTTAGCGGCATTCAAAGTCAGCCAAGTGACTCCGTACTGAATAGGGCGGTCAGCCACGAGAATACCTTCGTCCACCTTTACGAAGTAGAAGAACCCATAGGGCACATTGGATGGTAGAATAGGCAACTCCGTCTCTATATCCTCCGAGCCAAGTCTGTAGAACGTCCCCGCCGTATTAGCCCCTGTCGCCCTGTACCCGCAACGGATAAAGTCGCCTACTTTCATTTCCGCTACCGTGCTCTTCAGCGATCCGCCCGTTTGAGGGTAGCTGACAGAGGAGACCATATATCCCATCTCGTCAATATCGATAGCATCTATGTTAACCTGCTTACCTGCGATGTTTGTACGCAGAGTGACCGTATGCTCCCCCAAAGAAAGCCCGACCAGCTCAAACACGTTTATGAATCCTGTAACATTCCCCACATTGCTGTAATGATACTCCTGACCGTCAACCATAATTAGAGCGTCCGTTGTCGTTGCCGATGCTTCCCTGTAGGAAATGATACGAAGCTTCGTCCCATAAAACGTAAAGCTAACAGTTGATGCTATTGCCGTAGCATATCGGAACGTCCCTCCGTACTTAGTATCAATGGTAACGGATGAGGTTAACCATGTTCCTACGTAAGTTAGGGCAGGATCAGTGTCGTCGTACCTTCGCCATCCCTCGTCTGGATTGACTAGCTGAGAGCCTTGAATGGATTTGATGTACCCGCCATCGTTAATGTCAATGGCTTCAATGGTAAAGTCAGGGTTTGTTGTTCCATTGATGACCCTCTTGACCTCGACAACGTGCTCCGTGTCAGCTAAGTCTAACTTCTCATATGCGATGACAGTGTAAGCAGTGTTAAATGACTGACTGAATACCTCTGTCTTTCCGTCGATAGTAATCTGAAGACTGTTGGAGTAAGTCAGGTAATAAGTCGTTAGCAGTCTCAGACTTGTCCCCTTGAACACAAATCTGAGAGCATCTGTCAGGTTGTTATTGGCCGACACCCGCCGTGACCCGTTGTAGTAGGATGCGTTACTGTTAGTCGACCACCCAATACCATCATAGAATAGGTACGGATGGGAACTATCTAACCTCTGCCACCCCTCCTGCGGAGTCTTTAGTACATCGCCGATGACCTGAGTTGGCATAGGCAACATAGTACCTGCTTCCTCAAGATCAATAGAATCAATGAGCATGTGCGCACCGCTGGTTTTAATGATCATGACAGTGTGCTCAGTGAAATCAAGACCCCTCTTCTCGTAAGCTAAAGAGTAGGATTGATAACTCTTCCCGTAGTTGATTGAGAAGTTCTCTACGCTATCACCGTCAATTCTTATCTCCACATTACTGTCGTAGGTAGAGTTGAACTCAGCAATTAATCTGAACTTGCTCCCCACGAACTTGAACACTAAGTAGTTCTTATTCGCGGCTGTGTAATGTACAGAGCCGCCTGTGAAAGGTCGAACAGCCGTTGCGTTGAGTAACGTCCAGGCCCCTCTCCTAGCCGTATAGTCGGTAGCATCGTAGCGAACCCACCCTTCGTCTGGTGTCAGTAATTGGGGCGCTCCTTCAAAGAAATACCCAGTATCATCAATATCAATGGCATCAATATCTAGGTAGCTAGTCGAGGTGTCGTATATAAATACCCGATGCTTGGCAAAATCCAAATCAGTAATCTCTACAGCCAAATACCTTGCTAATATCCCTGAAGATGCCGTAAATCTGGTACTAAATGTGTACTCTTTGCCGTCAACGGAGATTACACTTGCTTGCGTCCTATTTGACGAAGTTCCTACGATTAACCTGATACGAGAACCTGTGAAGGAGAAGTCTACACGTTTTGCAGCTTGGTTAGATAAATGCCTTGTCCCCATATAATGTTCGGCGTTCTCTGTGGTCGTCCAAGTTCCGCTGTAGAAAATTAAAGGGTGTGTATTATCTATCCTTTGCCACCCTTCTTCTGGTTCTATCAATGGTTGCCCTACGATTGCCATGAATGATTACCTCCTTTTATCATAAAGGGTCTGCCTTGGCGTAGATGTTGAAGTCGCCGCCCGCCATTGCGTCCTCTTGTGTGACAATTCGGACGTAGAACGACGCTTCTGCTTCATCCACATATGACCCGTTAAATCTAAGCATCGTCTCTGGTATAAAGGGACTATTAAAAAGACTCAACTCTATACTAGTCTTCTCAGGGGACTCTAAAGGTGCGACATAAACCCTTAAATTAGTCACATCGAACCCCGCCAGGTTCTTTACGAATACTCGAACAGGGGATGAAGTCTGACCTGCCACTAGAGTCCCGAAATCAAGTAGCTTAAAGATGTTGTCGTAACCGTCCGAATAGTAAGTACCAATTTGGCCTGTTCCATCATGAAAGCCTAGCACTGGCTTTTTAAGGTACTTTACAACCAGTCTAGGACGTTTAGAGGTGTCGGCATAACGACTACTTGCGAAAGTAGCAGTAGAAGCAAATGCCCCGCCAGCGCCAGTAAACTGTAAAGCGATTCCATGATCTTTCTGTTTTATTGTGGGATTAAAAAAGTAGTTTGAAATGTCATAAGACCACCAGACGTCAGCAGTCAAACCCGTTGGATTCCCTAGTAGGACATTATCACCAAGAGCGGGCATGTTGTTGTGGGTCACAGTATTCTTATTCCAAGGAGCTGTGAGATGAAGCGCTCTATGAGAGTTGGCGACTATAGAATACTGGTTACGTGCTATGCAGAACAGCTCCAGATGAGCTTCATTCACGACCCAATCAGAAGGGAGCGGGTTAAACTGTATGAGGGTTCTGTTTCTACCAGCCGAGTTATTGAGACCTTGTACTACTAAACTATCAGAGTTTCCGTAGTTCGTATTTCCCGAAGGAGAGTAGACATAAGTGTCCTGCAATATAGCGGAGTCCCCTTGCATCGTCACGGTAGGGTCGATGATGACTGGGTAATTGGAAGTCATGAGAAAGTCTTCGTCTGTTACCACGACGGACAACTCGTCGTATTCTTGTCCATAAGATAGTTCGTAATGAACACCGTAACTAACCTCGCCGTCAGAGTCGATTAGATAAGGCTCTCCCATATCCCAAACAACCTCTCCATGACGGTCATAAATAACAACAGCATTCCCTTCCTTCGTAATAACTGTGTCTCCTTTCTTAACCGTAAAAGAGAACACCCTTCTGTCATTTTTTTTATGGAGTATGATATTCTCTTTAAGCATACCCTCTGACACAACGTACTCAACATCCACTCCTTCGTAACAGTTTTTGAAAGTGCAAGTAGAACCTTCAGTAACGGTTTCTGTTGGGCGTGAGTTCTTAAGTTTGAAATTAATCCAACACTCCCCCTCGTCCCCTACCTTTTCTATCCCTACTAGGTGTTCATTGGTCGACATGGTGTCCCCAAAATAAACTTTAAACGTATTGGACAAAACCCCTTTGGAGTACTCCCACCCTCTGAAATCCTTTACCGTAGTGGATATGTCCTTCCATTCGCCTGACTCCGAAAGATAGTGCAACGGAGTCGTGGATAATTCAGCATAGAATTCTCCTGCTCCGACATAGTGATGTTTTTCGAACATTTTTCTCATACTTTTTACTTCTTGCATGAATGCCCCTCCTTACCTAAGCTCCATTGGGATACTGCCGCCCAAGTCTTTCTTGAAAGGTGGTGATACCTGAACTAACGGTGATGCCATCCGATTTCCCTCTCCTCTGATGAATGTTATACACAATATAAGTTAGTTAGGAGGTGAATTTTCCTGTTCTTGGAAAGATACACTCCACTATTAAGCTTGGAAAAGGTGACGGGCCCGGAGAGTGGCTATATGAGCCGGAAGAGTTCTACTGGACCAACGATTGTATCCTTTCGGCCTTTACTGACAACTTTGAAATGGAAAAAGCCCTCTTTATGAGGGCTTTTTCGACAGGCTGACCCCCATCGAGTATGGTAGGGGCTATGTTACATAATGAATACGTACGAACCATCGTCGTACATCTCTACTGTTATCGAACATGGTAAGCTTGAGCCTTGGATTATTTCGAGGGTCGTGGTCAAGTCACTGTGATACCGTTCGTTTACCCTGATGGTTGCTTTCAGGTCTTTGTTACCCTTGAACGGCACTGTAATGCTTGAGGCTAAATAACCAGACTTGACCATAATACTACTCTCTAGCGACGAGTTAGACCATACTTCTATACTTGACGTAATGTCACGTTCGTCCGAACGCCTAACGGTGAGTAGGCTTTCCACATCACTTACTTGTTCGCCAATGACGGTAATGGTAGATGGGATAACAGAGCTTGCGATGACCGATACGAGGCCCGCCAAGCTGGGTCTGCTAACCGTTATGCTAGAAACCGAATCATCGTCATCCAAGCGTCTGACCGTTATGACTGAAGGTATTTCGTCTTCGTCAGCTCTTCTTACGGTAACGAATCCCGTCAGGAAGTCTCTGGTTACGACCAGGTTAGTCAGCAGTACAGACTCATCCTTAGACCGCACCGTGATGGTGGTCGTAAGGGGTTTGTCATCCTTTCTCTTGACCGTGATTTTCGAGTACATATTGTCACGCCGTACCGTCAAAAACGTCTCTATCATCATCGGGTTGAGGACACGAATGTGGCCTGTAATCGGGGGGCTGTCATCCCAAGTACTCTTGATGGTGATGGTGGACTTAACTTCCTTATCCTTGTTTTGTCGTGCTACGATGTGCGCGATAACCTCAGCAAATCCTGGGCTTGCTACTTTAGGGTCATCATACTCAATCACAAGCTTAGGTTCATACTTGTCCCCACGCTCACGTGTTCCAAAACGAGCATAAACATCCATCAATTGCTGCTCTGCCTTCAGCAATATGCCCATGTTTATGGCTGTCCCGTTGTACCACTCCTTCACGATATCGAGAACGTCAACCTCAGCATGCTCCTTGGCTACGTCCGCATTTAACTCCGTAAGCCTACGTCCGTAGACTGGCGTACTTGCCCATGTCACCCCGACCTCTGACCAGTCAGCTTCTATCTCGTACAGGCCGATTGGAGTACCAACCATAGCGGTCTGCTCCACATAAAGCATGAGGCGGGCTTTCTTCAGCCTCACACCTGCTGGTATAGAACGGATATCGAACTGAATCAAGGAGTTGAAATCCTCCCCGTTCATGGTCCGACCTACCATCATCTCCTGCTCTTCTCCGTAGTTCAGACGAGGTACGTTAGACCGGACGAAAGCGTCCTTGACTGGTGATAGGTTTAGTTCTACCTTCGGCGGCGGCATGACAGAGAACGTCCCCCGCATCTTACCAGCGGCACGGACGGAGATGTGGCTGACTAAGTTATCGTGAACTTTCACCTGAATGGTGGAGGACGTATCGTCTACATAAACAGGAGCGACTGCAAAACGTCCCGTCATTTTACCGTGAGGTTTTACCGTAATAACGGACGGAAAATTGTTTCTGTAAGGCACAGTTACGTGAGACTTATTCTGTTCTAGGCCTTCTTGGTGAACTTGGTACAATTCAAATTCTTGAATAGCTAATTGCGACCCAGCGGAAGAATTTCCGAACTCCATCTTGAAGTACCTGAACTCCTTACCATAAACATGACCTCCAAGAACATACTGGCGAAGTTCTCCAGTTCTCCAAGTAGGTGCGCTGGTCGTTGAGTCCAGAAGCTCCCAGTCCTGCTTGTCAGTGCTACCGTAAAGCGTCCAGTCTCGCGGCGTCTGATTATGGTACGTTAACCTTGCCCCTACACCGTACCCCGCGACCTTGAGCGGCTTGCCGTAGTCGAAAATGAACCAACCTGTTCTCTGGCCTGATGCCAGCGCCCATCCTGAACCGTCAGTGGAGTTGTTAAGCATCATCCATGGCTCGTGGCCTGCACTGTGGAAGCTTGGGACTTCAAGAACATATCCCTTCCAGTCCGTTGCCGTAACTGGTTCAGTCACGTCAACAAAGTTATGCTTATACTCTTCATATATAATGGTGTTCTGGAAGACGTGTAACGTGCTCTTAATATCCACCCGTGGTCTTACGTAAATCTCACTGACAAGAGTACTGTTTCCCTTGGTGTTACCTACCATCAAGAAGGTCGGTCTGAATCCCGTCCAAGTACGGGAGGTTTCTGTCGTCAACACGTTGTTTTTGGTTGCTACTGCAGTATTTCCACGGACTGTTTTTTGCCCGATTGAAGTGTAGGTATTAATGGTATGTGAGTAACACTGACTCCAATTCCACACCTTGTTATCACCAGCGTTAGAAGAGCCACCCAAGCTAGAAGAGACTACGTATTTATCCCAGTCGTTATCTATGTCCCTAGCATGAGCACCACCCGTTGGTAAGCTAACTACAGCTTTGATGCCGGAGGTGGTTTCCTCGAACATCTGCATAGCATCAACACTAGCAAAGTATCCGGTGTACCCATTATTTGCAGTTATCGTCCAACGGTAGTGTTGGTAGGCAGTATCATTTTCCATATAAAATGTACGATTTGACGCAAGTCCTGCTTCGTCGGTCCGTTCATCAAGCAACGTCCAATTCGTACTATCATGACTGCCATGCATCTGCCACGTCTTGGGTGCGGCAGAATTTACTGTACGTGACAGTAAAGAATACGCCTTAATCAGCCTAGGTTTGTCATAGGAAACTACAAGCCAAGCAGGTGATTTTCCAGGTGCAACCCACCTGTCGGATGCAAGACTATCCCCGCTAAACATTTTCCACGGCTCTGTGGTGGCGTTGGCGCTACTACTGGCAGTTAGTGACACTCCGCCACCTATGTTAGAGGTCATTCGGGGTATGGTAGGTAACAGCTCCTGTTCAAGAGCCTTGCCTATCACGAACCCTTCATCATTCAGTGTATTCCAAGTAATACCCCCGTGAAGATTTCGGTCAGCAATCATCTTAATTCTGCCGAGCCTGTCCTCTTCAACAGCTATTAAATAAAAGTCTCCACTAGGGGCAGATGCTGCAGGAACTACAGGAAGGAAATCGCTGGTCTCTTCCCCTAACCCAGCGAAAGAACCAATAGAAGTATTGTCATAAGTTCTGTAGTGACAGCGAATCCTGTCCCCTACTTTCATACCTGCTTCCGTCAGAACTTCCCTGCTATGAAGTAGCCGCCCATCCTCGTCTATGTCCACAGCCTCTAACGTTAAAGTCTTACCTGCTTCTTTAGTAATCTCAATAGTATGTTCTTTATGCTCAAGCCCTGTCATCTCAAACATGATAGCCGTATACAAGGATTCACCGACAGTCGAGTAAGTATAGCTAATACCATCTACTGTGATTATGTCATTTCCTCGATAAGCGGCTATGTTGTAGGCGCTGATGATGCGAAGCTTAGTACCTATGAACTTAAAGGATATCTTCGCATCAACATTCTTATCGTCATATGAAATAGCACTCTCATAAGCCTTTGCGTCAGCGTTCCACGCGTTCGAGAAATTCCAGTAAGACACGGAAGGGTGCTTACTTCCATACCTCTTCCAGCCTTGCTCGGGTTGAGGAAGAGACGAACCTATACTGGCTACGATATCCCCATCATCGTCTATATCAACAGCATCCATGAAGAACTGCCCACCGTTATGTGAATCGCCAAACTCAATAGTCGCATTATGAAAACCTTTTCCAAGGTTAATTTTTTCATATACTACCACCTGTCCAATGTTGGCTGTAGGGTAGTTGCTGGTGAAAAACTCTTCAGGCAAGGAATCAATACGAATACGCATATTGTCGTTCCGTCCAGTATAAGTACAAGCTAGAATCCGAAGCTTAGAACCGAAGAATCTGAACTTAATTTGGTTCTGGTTTGTTGTAGGTGTTAATACCCTCGCTGAAGCCCCGTACATGCCTGAAGTAGCTGTCGCGGTGTATAATGTGTGACCATTAGGGTAACTTAACCTGTCTTCGTTAAATCTCTTCCACCCCCCATCAGGAATTGTAAGCTGATACCCTAATACCGCCGTAACATGTCCGTTTACACCAATCTCGAACGCATCGAATTGAGAGAACCAATTCGACCCGATGTAGGTTTTGATAACGACCTTATGCTCTCCGTAGCTAAGTCCTGTGATACTAAAAACAAGCGCCGATGCTCCAAGGGTTGTCATTGTAGTGGGGTAAGGTACGTCATCAATGTAGACAATATCTCCATTGCTTCCCGTATTATGATGGTAAACCAACCTTAGACTGTCTCCGACAAAATTAAACCTTATTTCTTCGGCGTTGTAGTGTATAGTTCCTGCGGCAGAATTATAAGGTCTTTTCACCTTATAGGATATTGCTGGCGAAGTATCATCTATTCGTTTCCATCCACGGTCAGGAGCAGGGTACGAAAAGCCTACACTAGTGGCTTCCTCGTAATCGTCAACCACGTCAGCAATAACCTTAATTCCGTTCAAGGATGCTCCCCAGCTTCCTTTACGATACAACTCGATACGGATATAGCGGAACTTTCTATTCAGGATATGCTCATGTTCTGTACCATACGGGCAGTTGGCATAAGTGTTGGTGATAAGGGGAACTAACTCCGTCCAAGCTATCTTGTCATTCGACCCAAGGACGCGGTAGTCACTAATGGAGTCATCCCTAGTTCTTGGGTAAATGAAAATTTTATGGAAGTTATTTACTTGATCTAAAATACTATTGTAATCAAAGTCCAATGTGACATTTTCTGCGCTCTGGGACAACCAGTACTTATTAGTATCAGCAGTGTTGTTGATTCCATTAAACAAGTTACCCATAGAGTAGTTAGAGCTATGGGAGTAAACAGGGTCACTGCTTGTGACCGTTATACCACTCTTTGTTGTGTATAAGGTTTGACCAGCTAACCCGCCTAGTCCTTCATTTATTTTTAGTTCGTAAAGCATTCAAGCACCTGCTCTCATTGTATTGAGATTAATCGAAGTAGTACTCAACGATAGGTCTGTATCCAACCTTACTGGAAGTGGTATTTGTTCCTAGCGTACTCCAATATTTATTATCATAGATTCCTTTACCTCTTGTCGTCCTGCCTGAACCTGAGGACTCGAAGCCGCCGCCACTAGTAAACCCCGTCTGAACAGTGTCCTGCGTCCATTCGGCGTCGATGCTATTGAAGCGCCAAACCGTCTCGCCGTCATCGGTGTCTGGTCTATTAAACTCACTTTTCCCTAAGTATTTATCCCACTCGTTATTGGACGGGAAGATGCCAAGACCTGCGTCCTTATTTGTAGGGTGGCCGTTTTTGTCAATGTAAGCCCTGCCGCCATTCATTAACCTCAACCACATTCTGGCTGGCTCTCTATACATCTTAAGCTCGTTAATCCCAGTGTTTGAGTTGTGTCCGTCATTACTAAGAATGTTGATACGATATCGCTTGTATTCTGTATTGTTCAGGAACACGTACTCACGTTCCTCGGTTGGTTTCCACCCTGCATACGAGTTGGAATCCAATACAACCCACCCCGAGCCGTCCCAGGCCTCAAACGTCCATTCCCGTGGCATTATTGTATTGTTGCTAGTTGGTGCTCTAAGCGAATACTTTTGAATCTTAATGGGTTTAGGGAACTCGTACTCCAACCAGCCAGTCCTCTGCCCGTTTTGTGTCATCCACCCATTCCCGTCATCTTTTCCATTAAAGGCAAAGTAGGCATCAACGTTGGCGTTGGTTATACTACTAGCTGAAGCCTTTCCGTATGGGTGAATATTCGACACCATTACTGGGTTATCGTTAGCCGTAAACATCGTTCCGTGAACGTAATTGGAGGCATTCAGATTAAGCCAGCTAATGCCATGCTGTATGGGTCTATCTGCAACGAGAACGCCTTCAGCTACTTTAATGAAGTAGAAGAACCCGTAAGGGACTACAGGCGTTTCAATAGGTATCTCCGTTTCCACGTCATCTGAACCTAGTCGATAGAAAGCGCCCGCTGTGTTTGCGCTCATTGCCCTGTATCCGCAAGGTATAAAATCTCCCACCTTCATCTCCGCTATTGAATACCGAAGAACGCCGCCAGTCCGTGGATAGTTAGTGGTAGCATCTAAGTACCCCTTATCATCTATGTCAATCGCATCAAGAACGAAGCTTTTGGCTTGGTTGTTAACGACTCGCACTGTGTATTTACCGTAAGGCATATTTACTTTCTCAAACAAAAAGGCTTGGTAAACCTGCGCCAACGTAAATGTCAAATCAATCGTATGAACCTTAATATCATCTATGAATACGTCTACGCTAGTAGAGTCCTGTGCGAATCCGATAGCCCCCATTAATCTAAAGGAGCTTCCAACAAAATCAAAATTGAACCCACTCCCTACAGTCAGGGATTGTGTTCTACCTCCGTTGTAATAGGAGACGTTAGAGCCGTAAGTCATGTTAACGTACTTAATGGCAGGGTCAGTGTCGTCATACCTGCGCCACCCATCCTCTGGTACAGTTAACATCGAGCCTACAATAGCCTTAAAGTACCCTTCCGAGTCTATGTCGATGGCTTCAAAGGTAAAATCCGGATTGTTCCTTCCATTAGCAAGCTTTTTAATCTCGACAGTGTGTTCAGTATCATCCAATCCCGTCTTTTCATACACCAGAACCTGATAGCTAGTGATGAAGGCTTGGGTGAGATACTCCGTTTCACCATCAATAGTGATCTGGATATCGTTTGAGGATGTTGCAACGCAGGTCGATATTAATCTAAGCTTTGTCCCTTTGAACACAAAATTAAGGGTATCTGTTAGGTTCGCATTGGATGATCGTCTATGAGAGCCACTATAGTAATTTGCATTTTTAACGGTCGTCCAGCCTGCCCCTCTATAAGACAGGTAAGGGTTCAAACTGTCGACCCTTTGCCAATCGTCTTGCGGAGACGTGAGCACATCACCAATAACCCGTATGGGAATCGGTAACATAGTACCCGCTTCCTCAAGATCAATCGCGTCGATGTGCATGTGTGTCCCGCTAGTCTTAAAAATCATCACGGTATGCTCCGTGAAATCAAGCCCAGTCTTCTCATAAACCAGAGAAAACGATTGATAGTCTTTACCGTAGTTTATTGAGAAGTTTTCTACGATATCTCCATCAATTCTAATCTCCACGTTTTTATCGTAGGCTGAATGTGTTTCAGCAATCAGTCGGAACTTGCTCCCCACAAACTTAAATACCATGTAGTTTCTGTTGGTAGTAGTGTAGTAGACAGAGCCGTTTGTGAAAAATCTAGTCGCAGTATTGTTTGTCAAAGCCCAAGTACCTCTTCTAGCGGTACAGTTGTCCGCATCGTAGCGAACCCAACCTGCGTCTGGTGTCGGCAGTACTTGACCTAATATGTCCCTACTCATTAGTTGTCCATCAGAGTCGATATCAATAGCGTCTATAAACAGTTGAGCGTTTCCAAAGGATATCTCTACAAGGTGCTCACCGTCTCTGAGGCCATACTTCTCATAGACCACTACTTGAGCTTGTGCAGACCCGTACTCGCTAAACGTCTCCGTAACCCCGTCTATTTTGATTCGACCGCTTGTCGTCTTGTTAGTAAGCAAGTAACCAATAAGCCTGATCTTCGTCCCTTTGAACTTGAAGATCAGCTTGGCATCGAGGTCTGTACTGTAAGTTCCCGTATTTTCATAGAGTCCCGCCGTAGTGTCGTTTACCCACGTCCCGATATAGTTGAGTACTGGGGCTTTATCATCGTATCTGCGCCACCCATCTTCTGGTTCTGTTAGTGAGGACCCTACAGTCACCCATTCTCGCAGATAACCTTCGGCATCTATGTCAACGGCATCAATTTGAAAATTGTATCCGTTTGGAATACTCGACGGAAGTAAAATCTCTACTGTATGTTCTCCATCAGACAACCCTAACTTCTCGTAAACAAGAGCAACTCTGAAATTAGCAGAGGAGTTTTGTGAAAAGTACTCAGTGACTCCATCGATCCTAATTTCCATATTTGTAATTTTATTAGTCCATATGGGTGAGATAATCCGCATACGTGTACCAGTAAATTTGAAAGCCACTTTGCCATTAGGTGTGCTAGAGTATTTAGCAGAACCTTTATTATAGGCTGCGTGACTCTCACTTACCCATGTCCCTGTATAGGTAATGGCTATATCATTATCGTCAATCCTTTTCCACCCGTCTTCCGGCTCTGGTAAAGGACTGCCGATACTTGGGATAATACTCCCCGTCTCGTCAATGTCGATGGCATCGAGGTACATGTGATCCCCACTTGTCTTAGTAATTCTGACAAAATGAGTCTTCTCTTCGAGACCATCAATTTCAAAGATAGTCTGCAAAGCCCTGACTATACCATCATCACTTTTCTGAGATACTGTATAAGTGTCATCGTCAACTTGAACACGGACTGCCCCGTCATTTTTCGAGTAGGTTTCGGTTATTAGTTTTAATTTAGTTCCTTTAAATAGAAACTCATAATACGCACCGTTTTCCTTAGTAAAATACAAGCTACCTCCGATGAAATACTGTGCGCCAGCGTCATTTGCTACAACCCAAGTCCCACTCCTAAATACAAGTGGGCTATCTGCGTCGTATCGTCTCCAGCTTGGGGAGGGCGATGGATGAAAAACGTCAGGGTTACTTAGGATTTCCCCACCGTCATTAATATCAATCGCATCTATTCTGAGCTTATTGGTGCGGTTTGTGATCCTAACATCATGCACTTTGTCGTCTAACCCTACCTTTTCATATACAAGGCATTGGAGTACGTTGTTTCCAAAATTGGTGTAGGTTGCAGGCACTCCGTCTATCGCTATCTCTGTGTTATCGTCTCCGTCCGACCATAAAGCAGAAACAATTCTAATACTTGTTCCTTTGAACTTGAACCAAACAGAACCTCCCTCAGAGTCACAGACCATCTGAGTTCCACTAGAGAGACCTGCAAAATTCTCAGGTCTCCATATCCCTTTGTATGCGATGCCTTGGTATCTGTCCTCGTACCTCTTCCATCCTACTTCCGGCGAAGTCAGCGGCTCTCCAATAGTTGCCATGAATGGTTGCCTCCTTCTTATCATAACGGGTCTGCTTTGGCGTAAATGTTGAAGTCCCCGCCCACCATCGTATCCTCCTGAGTCACTACCCTAATATAGAACTGAGACTGTTCGTCGCTAGCAAACGTCCCATTAAACCTCAGAACATGCTCTGGAATAAATGGGCTATTGAACTGGCTAAGTTCGATATCGGTGTTTTCTGGGAAATCCGCAGGTGTGACGAATACCCGAAGGTTTGTCACCTCAAACCCAGCCAAGTTTTGGACAAACAGCTTCTGTGGGTTAGATGCCTGACCCGCGGTCAAAGTGCCAAAGTCCAGCAACTTGAAAATCTGATCGTACCCGTCAGAATAGTACCGACCATTACCTGCCGTACCATCATGAAAACCGATTACTGGCCTCATCAGGTACTGCAATGTTATTTTAGGTCGCCTAGTCACGTCGGCATAATTTGGAGAAGCGAAGTAGAAAGAACCGTACCCCGTAGTACTTGTGTATCCGAAAGCAACTCCATTGAAGTTAGAAGGATTTTCTTGAACCATTTTCCCTATATCAATGCTCTTAAACCCAAGAGAAGTACTGACATTTGCGTACACACTTCCCGCCGATGGTTGTGTGGCAGGTGTCCACGGGTTGTTGATGTGGTGAGCAGTAATACCGCCAGCACCGTTCCCAAAACTGACAAGGTATAGTTCAAGGGTTGCGCTGTTTATGACTATTCCACCGTTAGAGAGACTTACCCTCATTTCCTCAAAAAACTTAGGCTGGATAGCGCAATACCTGTAAAAAGGGTTATCGCCTGTACTTGTCCACTGTGCACCCATAGTGGTCTGTGTAGTGCTGTTGTATGCGTTCCTGCTGAACACATAAAAGCTGGCATAATCCTGTGCGACCAAGCTAGGGTCAATTACGATAGGGTAGACCGCTTCCTGCATAAATATCTCATCTGTCACCCGCACAGTTAGGGTCTCATACTCCCCGTCATTTCCCAGTTCGTACAGTACTCCATAACTACGCCTACCTTCCGCATCTTCCAAGTAGGGTGTGTCTATTACCCAAAGCGTTTTTCCGTCTATTATGCTAACAACAGATAGATCATCCTCCTCATTTTTGACAAGAGATACTCCACCCGACTTGATAGTAAAAACAAACTCTCTTATATTAGTCGATCTATTTATCCAAATATTTTCTTTCACCAACTCAGGAAAAACTACATATTCAACATCTACGCCTTCAAAACATTCCACAAACCTGTGAGTATTCTCGATGGTTGATGTTTCTTTAGGCGTAGCACCCTTGAGTTTGAAATTAATCCACTTCTCCCCTCCCTCGTCCGTTACACTGTAAAGGTGGAAATTATCAGATGTAACATCACCGAAGTAGGTCTTGAACACACCAGCCATGACACCTTCCGTGAACTCCCAGCCTTTCACCTCAACTATCCTAGTGTCCACTTCAAGCCAAGTCTTACCGTCTTCTGCAAGGTAATGCACAGGATAAGAAAAGTATTCCGTTTGGTACTTTCCGCTACCAAGGCTATACGTCTTGGATGTAGCTGTACGCTTTTCAATGACTTCTTGCATGACTTTCCCTCCTTACCTGAACTCCCAGGAAATAGTACCGCCTACTTCTTCGTCAATGACGCACATTGACGCTTCTTCCATTTCGTTTTAGCTCTAAGCGCCCGTTCAGTTCCTCACTTGCGGTCCTTGTGCCTCTGTCCTCGGGCGTCTGGCGAAGTCAGTGAATCTCCAAAAGTTTACACAGGTGGTTATTTCCCTCTTATCATAACGGGTCTGCTTTTGCGTAGATGTTGAAGTCTCCGCCTACCATCGTATCTTCCTGCGTAACGATTCGGACGTAGAACGCTGCTTCCGCTTCGTCAACATATGTCCCATTAAACCTCAGAGCTTGCTCTGGAATGAACGGACTATTGAACTGACTGAGTTCTATTCCGGTCCTTTCCGGAAACTCTGATGGTGGGACGAATACCTGAAGGTTTGTCACCTCAAACCCAGCTAAGTTCTTAACGAATACTCGAACTGGAGCTGATGTTTGCCCCGCCACAAGAGTGCCGAAGTCAAGTAGTTTGAAGATGTTGTCATATCCGTCCGAGTAGTAATCCGTACCGACACCCGTCCCATCGTGGAAGCCTATCACAGGCTTTAGAAGATATTGGATAACCAGCATAGGTCGTAATGTCGTGTTGTCGTGGGTCGGAGAAGCGAACAAAGCACGGGTATAACCATCACCCGCTACCATCCTTAAACCGTGGAAGTCCGCAGTAACAAACGGCTTTACATCTATTCTGTGCCACTTCCCCGTTGCGCCAGGTGTTTTTACCTGAGCGACCCATGTAGCATTAGCAGTAGATGGAGCAGAGCCATTATTCCAATGACTAGATATGGTATAGAAAACAGCCCCGCCGTTACCGAATCTAACATCGTTTGGAGGTGTCGTGTTTGTGCAGTATAAGTCGATGTAGGCATTGACCAACTTAACACCTCTTGCAAGGTCTTTCTTAAGCTGATCGAAAGCTGTGTAGTAGAACGAAGAGGTGTACGAGTATCCGTCAGCACTTGCCCCCATCATCCCAGCACCTGCTCTCTCACTACTTTGGTAAAACTTAAATCCCGTAGCATCCCCAATAACGACGGACGGATCAATAGCTACAGGGTAAATAGCATCCCGCAGGAAATCTTCATCCGTAACCGCAACCCTCAGTGTTGGGAACTCTCCGTCATGGTCAATCTCATACATTACGCCGTAGCTGACGTTGCCCTCCGCATCCTCCATGTAAGGCTGTGCGATAGACCATAGTAGCTTCCCGTCTTCTGAGTCCTTGATGACCAGTTCACCGTCAACTTTGCAGACTTCTGTACCTCCTGTCTTAACTGTAAAAAGAAACTCTCTCGTAGTAGTCATTCTATCTAGCCAAATCGTTTCTTTCACAGAATCAGGTAGAACATCATAGGAAACGTCTACCCCATCGAAACAGTCCACGAATCTGTATGAATTGCCGCTAATCTCTGAACAACTTGGTTTGGCATTTTTTAATTTGAAGTTAATCCAGCGCTCTCCGCCACCATCCTTAAACTCAACACTGTAAAGGTGGGAGTTATCAGAGGACTGGTCTCCGAAGTATGTTCTGAAGAAATTGGCTTTGACTCCCTCCGTGAACTCCCAGTCAGAGATTCCAACTACGTTTGTGTCCACTTCAAGCCAAGTCTTACCGTCTTCCGCAAGGTAATGCACAGGATAAGAAAAGTATTCCGTCTGGTACTTTCCGCTACCCAAGCTATACGTCTTGGAAGTGGCAGTACGCTTTTCAATGACCTCTTGCATGACTTTCCCTCCTTACCTGAGCTCCCATGAGATTGTGCCGCCCACGTCTTTTGTCAATGGCGCGTCAATCACATCGACGCTTCTCCCATTACGTTTTATCTCTAAGCGCCCGTTCAGCTCCTCGCTTGCGACCAGCGTCAGCTCAAGCCTAGTCAAGCGGTTATTCGGAATCTGGCAAATGGCTTTGAGGTGAAAGTCTACTCCATCTATGTTAAGCTTTACTTTATATCCAAAATTGAATTGAGTGATTGCTGTTTGTCCAGAGCCTGGTTCGGTAGGGTTGAATAAGAACTCCGCATCCTTGTATGTGATAATATCGTTGTACATCATCGCCCGCCCAGTAAGCTGGTAAGTCTTATCATCTGTGACATACGAAACCTCAAGCATTTGACCAAGAATCTTAAAGACTCCACCGTACACTTCAAAAAACATGGATGCTCCATTACCCACCAGACCAAACCTCAGAAGATTCTTGCGGTCGATTTTGTAGTAATTGTTTTCTTCTTGCGTCTTGTAATCGAACTCAGATAGGCACGTGCCGTCCAAGTACTCCGCCACCCATACAAAAGACTGCTTTACTGGTGACGCAATATCGTGATTTCCAAACATTGAATATACCCCCATTGTATTGGTTGAAAAATACCCCACTTTTCAGTGGGGTATGTTTATTACGTAAACTGGTAAGCCACACGGGTAAGGAATGTAAAGTTACCTGCCGTTGCTGTTGCCGGTACGTTGGCCTGGAGCGTTACTTTAGCGTAGTTAGTAACAGCGCCCAAAGAGCCATCATTAGCTGTCCCTTTGATTCGACCTGCACCTGCCGCCCCACCAGCCTGTACTAGCTTCACTATCGTGCCACCGACTGGCGTAAAAGTCGTCTCGTTTAGGGAGTCTACACGTGCTTCAATCCACTTGTTGACGACTACCTCGCCCGTATTACCTCCTAGTACGTCCTTGGTTGTAATAGTGCAGTTCGTCATATCTGACAGATCTGTCCCTTTGCCCTTGTTGTTCCAAATAAGAAATGTGGTAGATCGGGATACGCCTCCTGCGTCAACGACACCAATTGGCCACTCTGTCTCTTGTTTAGTGTTAGTAACGTCAAACCATTGAACCCACGGTGATGCCATATGAGTTACCCTCCTTTGTTGAATGCTATACACAATATAAGTTGGCAAGGAGGTGACTTAACAAAATAGGAGTAAACGCAAAAAGACCCCTTTCGGGGTCTCCTCGTTACAAGACACTCTTATAGCTGATATCTAGCACGTCAGGCGTTCCTTCATTTACCTGCAAAGTATCAGGGGCGAAGTTAATTCCTGTGTAGTTCCCACTACCATCCTCGATATTCTCGTAATGAATCTCAGGTGACTGGAGCTGTCCGTTGATGTGGACATACATCGTGTCTTTTCGTGCAACACCCTTCTTCAGCATGTACTCTGTCTCGCCGCCCAAGGCTTCGTAAATCTCCCTCGTAGATTCAGCGTCAACCCTGTCGATTGTTCCCTCAGCATCCGCAAGTCGGCTTGCAAGGTTGATGAGAACCGCTTGAACGGTAATACCTGTGTAATTGGGGTCAGTGATTACACCAACTAACCCTGCGCCCTTGCTTGCAGAGGTGCTTACCAAGTCGTTACGAATAGCTGTGTCTGCATCCGTTCGATCCTGAACCTCGTTGGCAATTTGTTGCACGATAGGAGTCATGAGGTTAGCATTTCCATCGTTGTCTAATGAACCAGACCCGCCGTACAAGTCTTTCATCAGCTGAATAAGGTTCATGTATGCCTTGGCATCTGTCGCCCCTTCTACGAACCCTGCGCCGCTCTTAATGATTGCATCCACTGGGATAACCGATAGGTTGGTACGAACTACGAAGCGGTAGTCGATGTTATCAGCACCTGCGTCGAACGTATAAGGTTGCTCAACCCCATCTACCAAGCTGTAAAACTTCAGCGTATAAGCTCCCGCCGATTCTTCCAGTCTACCGTAAACAACATCGGAATCCTCGTCACCGATTGGAGAGTCCGTCCCCGCAAGGCGAATCTGAACCTTCTCAGTGAGAACTACACCTTCCACATTAGTAGCCGTAGACACTGGTCTGACTCCAACATCAGTCGTAACCACTAAATGGTCAGCCCCTGCCACTTCCTGATCATTGACCTGAATAAACACATCAATTTTAGTGTCTTCCAGAATATCGCGGTGAGCTGCATAGTCGATATCAATATAGCTTTCGCTGATTTTATTGGCTTCATCGAAGTGCTGGTTACGCATGATCTTATTACTGAACTGCTCACCACGCAGTCTAGCAATCCCTCTTGTTCCTGCCATATTTAGTCACCTCTCCTTTCATTTCTTACTTTTCATTATAGGAATACAGTCCTATGTAATCACATGGTCGCTGTAATCACAGTACCCTTATGACTAACTGTACAGTCAATCCTTCAATGCCTTCCCCTACCGACTCAATAACAAGTCTGTAGTGGTCATCCTCGTTCACTTCAGTATCAGCAACCGTATGAGGGGAGTTACTCGTATCGCTTGACCTTTCCCCGCCGTCAATGACTAGGTTGGTCTGTAGGATGTTTGTCCACGAAGGAGTAGTTGTAAATTCTTGATGGGAGCATTTCTCAATGCTGATTTCTGTATCGTCTATTCCCTCTACTTCACAGTCGGCATGAATTGCTGTTATGACTCCCTTGTACGGAAACCTCAATCCAACCTTAACCTTACCCGCCCTTACTTTGCTGACGACGAACACCATCGTTTTACTTTCTGCCCGCCGCTCTATAGAATCAAGGCGCGTATCAAGATCAGGGTGCGGTGAGTCGGAGTCCCCGTACTTCCTAGCCTTAATGATTTCTACCTCGAGTCTCTTAAGCAGGTCGTTATCTATTGCACCAGGGCCACCACCTGAGTTTTGCTTCTCAAGGTATTCTAGCTTCCAAATACGAATATGGATTTCATCGTTCAGGGATAGCTGAGCCTCTGTTCCCGCAAGTGAAGGGTCACTGTAATCGTCTGGATAACTACCCAAGTCGAGCCGAATGGTTCGATCATCTATCTCTTCGTACCCACCACCTGAAAGGAGGTGCTGTCCGTTGAAATGAACCTCTAACTGTCCAATACCTGGTACATAGGTGTAAGGATCAAGATAAATGTATAAGCCGTTACCGCCGACTAGGTATTGTTGGTCAACGATAATTTCAAGATCGTCCCAGTACATCATCCTTTCGTTTTTGCCGTAACGCTTAATCGTCATTTTTGTGCCTGCCACGCTCCCACCTCCTTACAAGTGATTTATATCTAAAATGAAATGAATTGGCTTTATTCCGAAGTGATCATTTTTCTTCTCGACCTTCATCCAGAATTTCAAATGGCTTGCTGGCGGTACTTCAGGGAGTTCGAGGAATGGTGAAAAGTTCATTAACGGCGCATCTGCTCCATCATCCTCACACAATTCGACCCACTCATAGCCAAACATATCCAAATATTGAAGAATACCTATCTTCACCTGAAATGCTGGTTTTGTATTCGATGGGTTAACCAATTCCATCTGAACCAGTATGGCATTGTCGTACATTGTCCCTAAGTACGTATCCCCTGTTACGTTGAGTTCTTTTCCCTTCCAGTGGACTTGTAACTCCGAACCATACAGGAATGAGTCCCCGCCATAAATATCAAAAGCACCTAGGCTAGATACCAGGTTACCGTTGGTATCGTAAACTCTCAGAATTCCGTTGTAAGGCATAGTAGGGACGGTAATTTCCACACCTGTCCAATTCTTCTCCACAGTGGCAGAAGCTACCGAGTCTCCACCTGGGTCGCATAGATATACGGTAAACCCTTCAGGTAAATTACCCACAGTCAACTTATCGCTCTTACAAAGAACCATCCTGTCTACTTTCATTGGAACGTAGCTGCTAACGTCTTTGTTTTTCAAGACTACCCCAAGCTTGCTTGCCACTAGAGAGTCGGTATCAAACAGTTCCCAACCACTACCACGGTCAGCGTAAAACGTCCACCTGTTTCCTTTACGGAGCGCTCTCCACTTACTATACTCGCGTATTGCAGTGTCCATACTTTCTAGGAACTCTATTCGTGACTCCCCGTCCTTCCATACAACAATGCCGCCCTCATCTCCGTACTCTGTAGGAATGTAGTCTGCGGTCACTTCCAGCAACAGATTAAACTCGTTGTCGGGTATGTCGAAGAGCATGAGGTTATCGTCCTCTGTGTGGTTTAGGATGAACTGCCCTGAGCTTGTATCCAAGTAACCTGTATTCGTAGGGGAAAGGGTATAACGGGAGTGGACACCCCCGTTATCAAACCCGTCATCGAACAAAAGTCCGCTTGACCTCTTATATACACCCAACTATCTCACCTACCTCGTCTTCTTCCAGTTCCAGATGCTCCAAGAAGCAATCTTACCGATAATCAACCAGAGACGAGACTTCTTGCTTTCAGGATGCGTAATCATCTTACCTTCCTCTGCTTCCGCAATCTCTGTCTCAATTACTCTGTGACGACTGCCGTTCTCGCCTTCTTCGATGGTTGTTTCGATAGCTTCTTTTATGCGACTGGACTCGCTGGATTCTATGATATCAGTATCATGTACGATTCGTTTTCGCTCTGCATCGGCAGACTCTTCAATGGCTGTCTCCACTTGAACACGCTTCCTGCTAGAGTCAGTGTCTTCTTGGATTGTCGTTTCCAGAGTCTTTCTTTGGCGGAGGGCTTCTGATAGATCCTCAACATCTGCCCCGCCAGTAGACACTACACTGTCTGCTTCAATCGTGGTTTCTACTTCGCCACCGTTGACCGACAGGACATTATCCGCATCAATTCCCTGATGGGTAATTGCATTAAGTACTGTTTCGCTCTGCCCTGCCTCTGTTTCAGTCATGACTGCTGGCATGATTACATCTCCAATATAAGTAGAACCGTCCTCATGTTTAACAGAGTCAAGTACGGTCTCGCCTTTGCTTACGTCCCCACGGTCGATAACAACATCGTTTACATGAACTGATTCAGCAACCTCAGTCTGGTGGAAGATACTATCTTGCTCAGGAGCAAGAACATCCCCCCGCCCAATCTCATGAAGGATAGCATCATGGTTAGGTGCTTCAACGTTGGCGTAACGAGTTTCTTCTGATGTAGCATCAAAGTTAGAAGAGGAATAGGCAAGCGTGTCTCCGTGAGTAACGTATTCGAAGTCCCTGTCCTTGTAGAAAGCTGTTTCCGTTTCCTGACCAACAGCTTCGTACTCCGTGATGTGTTTCGCCCTCGTACTGTCATTCTCGTTCTGGTACGTGAAGATATCTCTGTACTGGGCAACTTCCGTCTCATGTACAACGTAGTCATTGAACCTATCGTGATACTCACCGACTTCAGTAACATGTCGGTCAGACCTGATATCTGTCAACCCAGTTTCAGCGACCTCAGTCTCCTGTAAAACACCGTCCCCGAAGATCGTGTTTGTGGCATATTCAGGATTGTGTCGTTCTGCAAGCTTACTATTAGCTTGAGCGATAGCCTTACCGATATCGTGAATAAAAGCCTGATTACCTGCTCCGGTCATTTCTCCGTATTCTGGAAGGTAAGTTACGCCTACAAACGGTGATTGTGTCTCAGCGCGTTCAGGGACATTCTCTATAGCTTCTACTCTGCCGCTAGGCTCTGCTACTTCTGTGGTGAACCTCATACCCTGCCTGTCGCCGCTAGGCTCTGCCACTTCTGTGGTGTACCTCACACCCTGCATGTCGCCGCTAGGCTCTGCCACTTCTGTCCCGTGTTCCACAGCGTCCATTCTGTTTCCGCCGGATGCCCTTTGCACTTCTTCAAGAACGGAATCTCTAATCATGGAAACCGTTGCTTCTGATAGGTCTCCTTGAGATGCATTCATGACGATTTCCTCGATACCTGACTCGATGTACTCAAATACCTTAGAGCCGTACATAATTTCCATCAATCTTGCTACCTTAGTTACTTCAGGGTCACTGGCCACGGTATGCTTGATATTCTCAGCCAATCCTATAGTATCTACATAACCGCCCGCATCCGAATGACTCTCTGCTGCTTGGTAGTCGTTAAGTTCAGCATCAACAGCACTATCCATGCCTACATCTGTAAGCTCCATTAGTTCAGCCAATCCAGCAGTATACGTAGGAGCTTCCGTTAGGTCTTCTGGTCTGCTTGCTTCGGCGTCTCTGCCCGTAACGGATCTAAAGGATTCAAGAACGACCTCACTTTCGGAAGTCATGGACTCCCCTGCTGTGAAATCCTGAATGATTGCTTCTTTTATATCCCCTGTTACATTAGGAGTATTGGAGAACTCTTCGATTTCGCCGTCCACCGTCTCATGCAATCGTCTGGTGTGCGAGAACCTGACAACCTCTGTTCCTCCCTGAAAGGTTTCGTCTTTGTAACCTCCTGTGAAGTCTTCAACTTCTGCCGCAAACTCCTTACTCATGTTGAGAGTGTCACTAAGAGCTTCTACATCTTGGGAAACCTTCTGCCGCTCGTTCGCTAAAATCTCCTTGATCGGTGCAAATGACTCTGATACAACTTTCTCTGAATGAGCAAAGTCCTCTACTTCCCACATGTCCAAAACATCATAGACATATTTTGTTGAAGATAAAGCCTGTACGCCCACGTCTTTCATCTTCTCATCCACGATGATCTGCTCTTCCAGGCTGACTTTTATCGCAACGTCACTGCTGTTAGTGAATTCCGTGTACTCGGCATCTAAGGTATCTTTCCGTTTAAAGTCAGCACCGCTTTCAATGAGGGCATTAGCAGTGTCGATCATGTTTACTTTAAAATGCTCACCGAACTCAGCAATAGGTGCTTTCTGCGTACTAGATTCTCCACTCAATAATCCATGTATATCATTGAGGTAGTTGACCACCGTTGCCAATACGGTCTCAACCTCTATTCCTTCAGGTTCGTATGCAAGATCAGCCCTGTATGTTTGACCGAAAGTCCCAGTGGCAGTGCTTGATACTTTACCTGCACTCTTCATGGTATCCTCTATGAAAGCCCTGTATGTACTAATGATAGGGGCAGTCAAGTGATACTGATTATTTATGTCAACTAAGTAGTTCAATCCTACTACCAGTTCATAGCCCTTTTCAGAAAAAAGGGCGGTGATACTGAGAAGGTAAGATTTTTTACCGTTCAGCATTTCACCGCCTACCCCCTAACTTATTAGATTAGCTACCACGTCTATTGGTTCTTGATTAAGGTTTCTTTAAGGATACCCAATCCGATTGGCGCGAACGGAGACATGTTAGCCAACGTTAACGGGCTTACAGGAGTATCAGCCAGTGTGTAGCGATACATCTGCTTGTAGTCATATGTCGCAATGACTTCTTCGCCCGCCGCAGGAATTTTTCCAGATACGAACGTAATCGCCTTAGTCTCAAGTTCGATCGTGTAGTCCGTACCGTAAACCATCTCCACGCAATCCACTTTCACCTTGAGATTGAAAGGCGTACCATCGTCCTTAATAGAAGGTCTGTGGGACAGGTGGAATGTTGCTTTAACTCCGTCACCTTTACCCAAGTCTTCGTTCTCAGCAGTCTCTACGACCTCCAACTCATCAAGCTGGGAGATGTTCTTCGGATGAACAGCGTAGCATTCGTCTAGCTTTCCTACGAATCCATCGTTCGGATGAACAATGTACATAGGGGAAATGTGGTACTTACCACTATAGACGGAAGGGTTGAATCTAGCTTCACCCGCGTCCACTAGCTTGTCATGCGAGATGAATGCAAGGTAATGGCTTTGGTAGTATGTGCCGCCAATGGACTGCTGAAGCTGTACGGAGCTGTTGCCGTTAGATGTGTTGTTACCATAATCCACGTACAGCGCTCCAAGCTTCATGTCTGCCTTCCACTTAACCTCATCCTTGGTTCGACAGCCAGACATAATCAGATTGTTCTTTCGTGGCTCTTTGCCAAGAGTCGTTAGACGCCCGATGTATAGAGGGGCGTAGTAGGTGTTCTCTGGCCCTGGGGTTGGGTCAGGTCGGAGGAACATGACGATGCGGTCTTTATTGATATTGCCCCAGTAGTACATCGTGGAGTCCCGTTGCCAGCCCCGTGAGAAGTCATCCATTGGCGTAAAGGAGATTGCCGTAGGTAATGACGGATACAGGTAGTAAAGCGCTGTGTATGTTGCGTTCAGCAGTGCAGTGCTGTCATCAGGGTCAAATGATTTCACCGCAATATCTCCGTAGTCGAGTGTGCCTGTTCCTGTCGGGTTAAGTACCTTAATGTAGCTCACATTCAATTCCGAACCCGGTAAAGGAGCGATACCAGTGAACGTAATCGTGTTGGATGAGTAATCTACGGTGTAGGTATTCTCCAATGCCTGTATTTTATTGACGTACAGGGTTACTGTCCCTTCCTTTATTGTAGCCGTGGTAGGGATTGGGAAAATCTTACGTGTTCCGTCACCGTCAGGTAAAATAGATTCAGGGTCTCCGATATATACTGAACCGCTCATACCTTGTACAATTTTCTCGCCTCGCACATCATCAAAAGTGAAGAAGTACATTCTCTTTGGTGGTCGTGGAGCAATCTGAGCAGGTTCATAGGAAACCGTGTATTTATCAGTAGGGACAATATCCTCCTGCATGAGAACCTGACCCTTGAACTCATCAATCGTATAGCTTGACTCTGGTACAATTACACCGTTCTTGTAGATAATCACAGTGTCTTTCTTGACAGGGAATACTCTGAACTGTAAGCCCTTAGTCGTGCTGATTTGTGAAAGCTGTCCGAGAACGGAGTTCTGAGAGATAAAATCAGCTTCGCCAAGGTTGGCGTTAGCTTTAGTTCCGTATCCGTACACCATTCCGAAGTTTCTTACCTGACCGTCACTACCCCTCGAACGGAAGAGACGAACGTCTGCGAACTTGGTGTTCTTGTATACGGAACGATATTTAATAAATGTATTCCATCCGTTCTGGTTGAACAGTTTCTCAAGTTCTAACGGAAGTTCTTGAATGTTAGAATCACTATCGAACCACATATATCTATCACCTCTTGTTTAGATTACCTGCCGCCCAACGGGCGGCATGGTTGTTACGGGGATGGTGATGGCGCAATCTCAATGCCTTCCTCATTCACCGTGTTTACGTACAGTCCGATACCTGCTGGTCTATATTGAGTGGCAGGTTTTTTGGTAAATGGCGATATGCCTTCAACCAAAAAGTAACGGAAAACATCGTATTCATTCGGACAAAGTTCCTTACGGACACGGAGCTTATTCGCATTGAAAGACAATGCGGACAATGCAATCGTGCCTTGAAGTGACCCCCGAACACCTTCCTCTGGATGAATCAGGTACACCTTAGAAGTGTGTACTTTCTGGCTGTACCTTGAAGGGTTGAACGAGTACTTGTACAACGGATTCTCCGCCCCGTTCCACGCCCTTGGGTAGTCCTTTCCGTCCTTACTTCTCTCTGGCGTAATAGCGTTCGGTGGAGCGTTCCACGACAGATAGTACGCTTGATAGCGTGAGCCGAGCTTAGAACGGCTCATCATTACGCTGTCAAGTCCGTTAGCAGGGTGTTTAGGGTAGCTTTTCAACAACGGTAGAATACTAGGAAGCCTAGTCGTATTGTCGAAGTCGTACTTTGCAATCTTGTCAATGTTATCCTCTCGAGGAACAGAACCTACGAACATCGCATAAGCTTCGTCCCCATCTTCAATAGGATCAATCTTTCCGAAGTATAGAGGAATAGACGGCACAAGGTTTCCTTCAGGTGCTGGTACGTTATCAGATTGGATAATCAGGAACAGGTTTGTCCCCGTCATATGTCCTTTTATGGACAGTTCCGAGTCGTACCACCAGTTCGTAAATTGCGCAGGTGCTGATAGTTGGGAAGAGTAATAATTATCCAGAAGGTTTGTCCGAAGCCCCGCCGTCATGATTGGAGACTGCATTCTGTCAAGCTTCGCATCCGTAATCGTATAAGTCCCTGTAGGAGAGCCTTCAGTCTTCCACTCGGCTTTCTCAGCTTCGATATCCAAAGCTGCCCTGAGTTGGGCATCCGCTTCACTACCGTCCCACATGAGAACGATGTCGGGGTTATTCTCGATAAGACCAGAAGTCTTCTCAATCATGTACATATAGAGAGTATGGGGAGCACGAAAGCTCCTGAACTGGTTAGTAGCCCAGTCTGCGAACTCTTGTGCAGGAATGACTTTAGGGTCTTTATTGATAGCCCTCATAGCCCCAATAGTCATTTCCCAAGTACCCGCAATCGCTACCCCGAACATTTTGCCTTCAGTATTCTTATAGATAAAATGCTCTGCTACTGTGTTCCGAACCGTAGTCGTGCTTATTGTCACTCCGTTTGGCTTTGTCCATCTGGCGTCAAAGATTACTTTCTTGACGTTTGCGGCTACCTTCCATCCTTGCGTTGCAAGTAACTCACCAAGTCTTACTTGCAAATCTGCTTCAGTCACCTTTGGGGTAAAGGAAGCAGGTGTTGTGTCGATGAATGCCATTTATATAACACCCCTTCTATTATGGTTATATGGGAAGCCCCGTCATTAGACCGGGCAGTTTACCGTATATTGCCACGCAGTTCCGGACTGAGATGAAGTCATAATGACTTTAATCTGAGTCACGCCCCCTACGGGACTGTAATGAAACCTGAGTGAACCAGTACCAGAAACCTCTGCGTTCGTACTAGCCAGTAGCTGGTTCTGGTAGTACACATCCATTCGGTCAGGGGCATACATCATGTTGTAAGAGATGATTACGTTCCCTGCCTTACTTCCCATTTCATGGTTTTTCTCTGTCCTAATACCGCCGCCTGAGTCGTTAGATAACCCGCATTGCAATGTGTTAGGAGGTGGCGGTGGAGGTGGCGGCGGTGGAGGTACAGGCTTGGCTTTCACCGTAACAACCGCTACTGCTGTTCCCCTCTGTCCCAACTCGTTCCATACCGTAAACTTAACTGTGAACGTACCAACGTTGTTGAACGTATAAGCGGCTCTGTCCACGTCATAGCTTCCTTTGTTCACACTGCTTACTATCTCCCACTTGTAGTTGGTGATAGGTGAATGCTTACTGTACATAGATGTAAACGCCACTGAACTTCCTTCTTCTACCACAGAACTCACAGGGTCGATAGAAACGATCAACGGCGGCGGTTCAGGAGGTGGCGGAGGAATATTAGGTAGCGTGTACCCCGCCTTCAAGATTCCGATAGCGGCAGGTCTATATGCCGTAGCAGGTCGTGTAGTTAGCGGAGATATTCCTTCTACTAAATAGTAGGAGTAGACTTCATACTTGTTTTCGTCATCACAATAATCTCTGACAGCCTTTAGCTCGTCACCATTCATTATAGTTAGGGGCGAGGTCAAAATAACGTTTCTCAGTGTTCCGAACGCGCCATCTTCAGGATGTATGACTAGGGCACGTGACGAATGCGCCTTGCCGCTGTACCTTGACGGACTAAATTGGTACTTGTACGAATCACTCTCTGAGTTTTTCCAAGCCCTTGGATGCTTATGTCGGTCAGCGCTCTGACGTGCTGGCGGCATAATGTTGGATGGGACGTTCCACGATAAATAGTGAGCCTGATATCTAGCTCCGTATTTATTACGCTTGACCATAATTGAATCCACCCCATTACTTGGGTAATGCGGGTAATCCTTCAGGATAGGGAAAACTATCTCTTGTTTGAGTCCTACATCGTCATAATCGAACTCTGCCGACCTCTTCAGTGATTGCTCTAAGGTATCCCTGTCCCTGCTATACGCTGTCCCTGAGAAAAGTGCAGAAGGAGTACCATCAGCGTTTTTTGCCGTCTGGATAACTACTTCAAGGAACATCCTGGCGGCAACTGGCGTGTATCCACTTACCCCATCCCCACTAACAGCCTCAATTGTGACAGAGTTCTTTCCTTCGATTTCAGTGATAGGAAATTGTCCCATATACTGTGCATCGTTCCTGTCATTTGTCGGCTCTTCCGCCCTCGCCGTGACGAACTGTTTGATCTCCTGCCCAGCAATCTTCAGCACTACCTTCTCGTCAGGCATGTCGCCATCCGTGTCGCCCATCAGCCAAACCCTTACATATGAGCCATCGTTGACCATTGGCTTACTAGAGATCAATGTAGACGTTCTCGTAGTCCTTCTTGAGAAGTCAAACGTGATATCCCTTTTTACGACCTCTTCTGGCGAACCACTAACATCAAAGTCCCCCATATAAAGTGGTATGGCAGGAACGGCGTTGCTGTCCCATATAGGCGCGGTATCTGCTAAGATGATTAGCATGACTGACCTTCCGTCTACGAATCCTTTGATGAACACTTTACTGTCTTCCCACCAGTTCGTGTACTTCACATCAATTCCAGCAAACTTCTCTATATGCTCAAGCTGCGGTATTCTTGTACGTGCCGCCACAATCGGTGACTGGTACATCTGAGGGAACTTGTCCGTCACTTTGAATTGCAGAGCGTTAGTATCATTGTCCAACCCCCACATGCTTGTCTGGACCTCGACATCCAAAGACAGCCTTCTCAGCTCTGAGACATTATCCCAACCTACTAGCTGCTTCCCATTTCCTATCCACTTTTCGAGCTGGTAGAAATGTAGGGTGTGTCTCTCATATAGGTTATCGTCGCTGGCTTTCTGGATCGCCCATGAAAATATGCCGCTATCTTGTGGGGTCAACTGAGTACCGTAGTCAGCATCTTTATGATAGATAGCAAAGGGGACTTTACAGTGTGTAGCAATAAGCTGATCCGATACTTTGGCCGCCATAGCCATACCAAAAATATGACCAGAGATGTTCTTCACAACAATGTGCTTGGACACGTGGAAGTCGAAAACCTCATCTGCCTGAAGTACACTGTAGAATATCGCTACTTGACCAGAGACCCCTTCTTCAAATCTAATCGTCGTCGTCCCATTATTATTCTTTATTTCTTTGTAGTAGGACGTCGGCATAATCTCTCCGTCAAGGTAGATGTAATAGTCATCGTAAAGAACCTTTGGAATATCGACTTCTGGATTAGATAGGGGCAGATAGAGCCGCTTAATGGTTGGCTTTGTAAGCTTGTTGTGGTAAGTCACTCTAGTAAACTCTGCTACCTTAGTCCATCCGTTATTGATTAAGATGCCTGCAAGACCTTCCAGTAAGTACTCTTCATTAAGCATGGTGTCTAACCATGGGGTTGGTTGGTATGCGGAATCTGACATATTTTCACCTCCTCTCTATTTAAGTGTTTGGTAGTTTGCCCAAACATACTTTGGCTTGCCGCCCTCATTGAAGAACTCGAAGTGAAGCTGCGTTCCCTTCTTGCATGGAATAATTGCCGTTAAGTACATCCCTTCGGGCAGGTCTTTTGTGTAAATATTTTTGCATACGAGTCTGTTCCCTACGTACAAGTTCCAGTAGTCCCTTGCTTCATAAGACGAAACACCCACTGCTACCGACAACAACTCGCAGTCTTCCTCGATGGTCAGGACGTGCTGTACCTTTCCAGACGATGTAGACTCTACCATAATCCCTTCAATTAACGGATTTGTTTTAGTCGGCATGAAAGGAGGGTCTAGTCTGCCGCCTACCAAATAACTTGCAAAATTAGCCGTACTTGACATGGTTACACCGCCCTCACGTAGTCGAGTTCCAGATTCTTAAATAACCCGTTCTCTCTGATAATAGTCCCTCTAATGGAGCTAAAAGATGCGATGTCCGTTTCTTCTTCCATCTCTGCATTTATCCTTGTAGGATAAGTTAACTCAATTAAAAAACCGTCAACGATTAGGTTGTCGTCACGGAACAATGTTAAAACTTCTATGACGCCGTTGTCGTAGGTATAAACCACTGACGTTACAAGCGCCTCATTCCCAGTCATTTCTCTACGGGCTTCAACATTTTTAACGTTAGGCTCTGCGGGTGCTTTGTTGATGATGGTCAAATCATCGCCGCCCGTATATATTCCTGACTTCTGCATCTCTCTTCTGATTAAGTCGAGTATGGGATAAATCTCGTTAGAGTTGACAAAGTTTCTATTGTCCATAGAGTCCACCTCACCTTCTACAAAAGCATTATAAGAAAAAGCAGGGCACAATTAGCGTCATAGACGTAACTGCCCTGCTTTATGGATTACCCTGCATTGGATAGCGACTGCCAAGTCAACTCAAGGTAATTGAGTATGCCTTGGCTGTTGCCTACTAATCTATTACCTTTGACGAGATAATAGTTAGCTGTGTACGTCTTGGAGTCATATACGTATACTGAGTCCAGTAGTTCGATGAGAGGGTTTCCTTTCACCACAACATTCTTCGTTCTTGCCTGACGTTTGTAGTCGAAGAAAATCTTGTTGGCTACGTCCTGCTTCAGCCCGCGCATTGAAGCCCCATCCTTCTCTTCAATCCAGTTCAAGCTGTTACCAGCCGTTCGGATATTACCCTTCGTGGCTACAATCAACGACCTATCAAAGAAATGCTCGACCAGACCTGCCGTTCCAGAAATCATCAAATGATTTCTTACCCTTGAGTAATCAGTCGAAGAGGTTACTTCCAGCAGATTCTCTCCATCGAGGAACTCCCACTTCTTCCCTGCCACCATTGCCCAGTCAGGAGAGTCAAGGAAGTTCATCTTGTCCATTCTGAACGTACCGTATCTATCACAATAAATCCTGTACGGAATATCGTTAATCAAGGAGTTTAATGCATCAGAAGCACGTGTGCCTGTTGGGAAGCTTACATTGGCAACGAACGGATTCTGCCAGCCGCCCACTTCCATGATGTTCTCTTGTGTTACGGCTTCGAGTTCACCGGTTGCCTTGTTGAACTTCATGAACGTGTTATTTCCTTTGTTTACGTCAACATATACCGTGTCCTCGATTACGTAGTCAGGGTTAGCGAAGTCCTCAGCGTGTACCTTCCATGTTGTGAAGCCAGAAGCTACTACAATGTCCTCCACGATACTTGACTTAATCCAAGAGAATGAGCCGCTATCGCCGTCGTAAGAGTCGGCAGGAGGATAATGCATCGGCTTGTAGAAGAAAAACTCTTCCAGCATATCGAACCTATCCACGCAACTAAAGGATACCGTTCTTTCGTCGGAGTTTTCCGTTATTTCTCCCTTAATCATCCCCGTGAATATACGGACAACATCCTCCCCATATCCAGCATAAATCCTTATTGGGGTATACTCACTGACAACGTGACGCAATTCTCCTTCCTCGTAATAAGTCAGCGGAGTCCTATCTACGTCATAGGTATCAGGAAACTCAGGTGTCCTCTCCCAGTTAGGTGAGTAAATGCCTGTGGCGTTGTTTAAAGTAATTCGGGCTGTCGCAGAAGAAGAGTCAAGGTGCGTGCTTACCTCCCAGTTCATTACATCAACATCAATCGTGTACATGTTCTCATATACGAACTCACCGACCTCATACCACTTTTCCTTATAAGTGTCGGCAATGTGTGTAGCAAACTGCTCAATAGCGTAGTCGTTGAATGCATACTTAATGTCATCCAGATAAATTGTTCCAGATGTCACCGCGAATAGGATGCGGCTCGTATAAGCGTAGTCGAACCCTACTCCACGGATACCCGTATTAACCCAGACATCATTGATCTTCACGTACACGTCAATGTCTGTTTCGTCATGACACACGACCGTATACTCCACAAAGTCAGAGGTATTATCTATTGCGTAAGTACCACCGCCCGTTGTGTAAATCTCATCTGACCTCAGGTTAAGCACGTAACCTTTCTTTCCATTGCTTACGACCAACTTTCCGCTAGTGCCCTCCGATACCTTTAAGCTGAAGTTTATTGTGAACGGAAACTTCTTAATTTTGCTTAGCCGTTCAATCCCTGCTTCGCCTCCGCTAGTAGAGATCGCTTGATAGTCTCCTTTATCCTTCTGGACAACCGTACCGTAAGGAGTCCATTTGTTAGCGCTGCTCATATTATCCTCGAAGTCCCACAAGGTCTTGGTCTCTACCGTCTCAACATCGAACTCTTTCGCACGTAACCACAGGATTCCGAACTTTCCGACAGAGGATTTAGAAGAGTTGGCTAACGTAACCTCGACCTTGTTATGTCCTTTAGGCATCGGTATAGATGGAGGATAAGCCACTCCGTTTTTTGCACCTACTCCGCTAATCCTGGCTACCTCGTAATCATTGACCTTAACAATGACCACATCGTCCAGTTCAAGATCGGCGTAATAAGCCCATCCCAAGTTTCCTGCCTTAAACCAGTCGTGCTCGAATACCAAGGTCTTGGTCTGACCTGCGCCGCCCGTACCCCTGAAGCCGAGTACGTTAATCTGCTTCTTGTCGTCTACAACCAAGTGCTGCTCGACACCATCCTGCGTAGTATACTTCTTAACATCAAGTCCCGTCTGCTTGGAAGTGAAATCCTTAAAGTATGTCTGCTTGGAGGTTGTCTTGTTGTATTGGTAAGTGACGATTTCCTTGTCGATTCCCATCTCACCCGTAGCATCTGCCGTGCGGGTCTTGCCGTCTCCCCAAGACTTGACACGAACCTCCACCTGCTGTCTACCGAATTCCTTACACTTGGATACGGTCTCCATGAGAATGTCTATCCGCTTGCCTTTGATATCGCCGCCCGTATCATCAGCTAGATACTCTCCCCAGCTTACTCCATTTACAATCAACTCCACTTTGCTCTTTAGTGGGATAATAGACGGATCAACAGCGATAATTCGCCAATCCTTCCACGAACGAACATCTGTGCCTCCTTTTGTGATTCCAATACAGCCCGTACAGGTGGCTACATAGGCAGTAGCCTCCATAGAGTAGGAGATATAGCTTCCAGAAGCATCTTGAATAACCGTGCCACCGCCGTTAGAATCTACAGCCGTTGTCTTGCTAGGTAATTGAATACTCTTCTTACCGCGTAGAAAAGGCTCTGGGTTCAAGTGATTTCCGTTCAGTCTGACCTCGAAGTGAAGATGAGTGCCGTCCCCGCCGCCACTGGAAATCCAGCGACCACTGTTGCCGCCGCCACCCAAAAGCCCACCGGCGACAACCTTATCACCTTTGCTAACAGCTATCGTATTGAGGTGGGCATACCTAGTCTGCCAACCGTTTCCGTGGTCGACGTAAACCACCTTGCCGTAACTTCCATTGGTCTGAGCATAGGTGACCGTTCCCGCCCATACAGCATACACAGGGTCATTCATGGCAAGGTCAAGGTCGATTCCCCCATGCTTCTTACGGGAGCATCGCGGGTCAGATTCATGCCAGTCTGTTATCCTCATTCCTTCGATATGAAGATTATCGTTTTTCTTGCCGTTCATTGTAGAGCTAGACTTTATCGGCATGGACATTGCCGTATTTCGGAGTTCTGTTGGTGCTGTGATATAAGTCCCGTCTACGTAATTAGTAAGTTTCTCTGCACCATCAATAGATAGCAAGTCAGTAACAGCGCTATCGTAAACGTACTGAACGGCATCGTATTTTCTACGGAAGCCCCGTACGTAGGACATTTTGTCTAATTCTATAATCACTTTAGGGCTATTTCCAAGCGCATTCACACGCTCCATAATCCCCTGGAGCAACTGCTTTGAAGGGTAGTTCACGTTCGATACGTAAGCCACTTACATCACCTGCCTTATCTATATTTCTCCGTAATCCACTCAATGAATCTGCTCAGGAACACTACACACTCTGCACGTGTGATACAAGCTTCAGGCTCGAACGTATCGTCTGCATAAAGAGGGAACACGTAACACCCGTCATGGAACTTCTCGTCAAGTAGGGTTAGAACATCGTTCTTGTACCATTGAGCTTCGATCGCGGCTTTATCTTTTATATAGCGCTGAGGAACTGCGTTATAGGCAAACGTAGTATCCGTGTACCTGTTGTGGATGTTTATATAAATCCTGCTCAGAAGTCCGAAGAAGTCTCCGCGTCGAATACGAACGTCTCCGAAGAACCTGTCGTTATAAGTAACCCTTGGGGACTCGACAATAACCGTTTCACTTGTACGTCTATTAACTCCATTAATCTTAGCATTATACCCGATGACGGCGGGGAATCCATTGTACATGTACGGCAGATACACTTCTCCTTTATGGATGACAAACACATCTCGCTTAAACCCCATAGCGTTTCGGATTACTACTCCTGCATCGCTGCCTGTATTGACAGTTACGATCATCCGCTTCAGCTTTACCCCTAGCACTGTGCAGGACTCAGGAGGATTGCTTAAGTTAAAATGATACGTTGTCGCGTACTTCAATGTAGCATGCGGCATACGGTAATCAGCTGCCCCATTATAAGGAGTATTGACGCATCCAATATCCTTTCTGTCAGGTATTCCGTAGGCGATACACACCACCTCAATACCTTCAGTTAGTGGATTCGACATGGTTATCTTTCCATCCGCAATCTTCTCTGGAAGGACTTCCAACCCATTTACTAGAACGAACATTGGGTTATCTGCATGATATTTGTAGTCAGGAACAAGAAACTCCTTTTGCCCGCTGATTGTTATGAATCTCTTGACGATTCTGCCGTGCCCCGTCTTGAATACGTTATAAGTCATTCCGCTTACGACATCCATCAATCCCGTCCCGTCAGTCTTCAGTCTTGATGCCTCTAGCGTGTCACGGTAATACCAATCCAAGGGGTCAACATCAATCCATCGTTTCATCTTAATACCCCCTCAGCAATTTATCCACGTACCTGTATGTTCTCATTAAAAAAGTGATAGACTCTGCCCGTGTAGCCGCTTCATCTGGTCTGAAGTAGGCAACAGACTCACCGTCAGCTTCCCAGTTGGTGGCGACAAGACCTATTTGTTGCATCTCGTCGATATGTTTCTTAGCCCAATGGGTGTCCGTGTCAATAAACTCTGTCAGATACCTGTATTCGAACTCCTGTTTTCGTACAAGAGACATACCTATGGTGACGATGTATTTCGTCTCCATTTCAGCTGTCGTAACGTCGGGCTCACCCGTGATGATGCCTACGTACACAGTTCCTTTCTCGTCATAGTACCTGTGTTGTGAACCAACGTATTGAAGCCAGTCTGCATATTCCTTTTTGGAGTAAAACAGAAGCGTAAGCGTGGCGTTGTAATGAGAAGTGCCATTCTGGACAAGTCCCGCCGAAGAGGCAAGAGTCTGATTCACGTGCGTCTTTAGATATGGAGTAGGAGGCTTGTATTCCGTAATCAGCTTAGCTCTAACCTCCGTGAACTTGATTCCGTTATCGTAGAACAGTTTCTTCTTGTATACCGAATCCTCCGACAGAAGGGTATTCTGTTGTGTCATGTTTCTACCTCCTTATAAAAATACTCCCCATCTCATTATAAGACGGGGAGTGAGTGAACTAACTTCGGTAGTTGTGTGGGTTCATAGCCTGCTGCTTACGAAGGCCTCCCACCCGTCCCACCGACAAGCCTTGTCCGATAGACTGACCGACTTGTTGCAACTGGCTGGCTGTCATGCCGTTGGTCACGTTAGGGAGCGTAATGTTAACTGTTACATCCCCGTTTCCGATTGTGGTCATATTATGGGTGTTGCCCCTTGTCAGGTACTCATAACGGCTCATGGCTCTGACCCCATCAGGCATGTTGAATGTTCCCGCCGTAGCCTTCATTTCATCCAAGATCCCCAGCTGCGCTTGTAACGATTGCTTCTGCAGGTCACGGATTTCTTGTTGAATTTTCTTGGCCTCATCCTCTGTTACAGGTGTCCGTGCACGAAGCTTTGCAAGTTCAGTATTGATATCAGACACCTCAGCCTTAGCGTTGGCGATGCGCTTGTTACGCATGATTGCAGTGGAGTCGTCAGGGTTTCCCGTACTAAGCTTAAGAGCCAGAAGTTCGTTCTCTCGAATCGATTTGTTCTCATCGATCTTAGAACGCCCAATCCCGATAGATGCAAGGTTATACTCCTTGATCTTAGCTTGCTCAGAAGCAATGGAGTTCTGGAGCTGCTGTATCTGCACGGCTTGGCCTGTAGAGAGGTCTCCTAGCGCTTCGATTTCCTTGAGGTTCTGCAACTCTGCTTTCATCTGTGAGATTCTACCTTGGGTAATACTCTTCATCGCATCGTAATAAGCTTGGGATTCCGTGTCCATGTTGTAAGCCGCCGCAAGTTCTTTAGCCTGTACAAGAAGCTCGACTTGCTGAAGCTTATTGTTTATGGCATTTACCTTGCTTCGATAAGCTTCTTGGATACCATTGAACTCTTCCTGCATGATTTGCTCGTCCAAATCTTTCTGAATCTTCTCTCTAGTCGAGGTAAGAGCTTTCACATTCTGTTCGGCATTCTTATATTCTTGAGAATCAGGGTCTGCATTTTCCATAATGGCTTTAGCGTTCAGGATGTACTTATCAATGATGCCAAGTTCCTCGTTAAGAACACCCCTCAGATTCTTAACCTGCTCTTGCCGCATCTTGATGTACTCATCAGAGTCAGTCTTCATGCCGCTCATTAGCGCATTTAAAGTTTGAATGGAGTTTTTGTCTTTTACTTCACCCAGGTTCGTCTCGATACGTTGTTTGATTTGGGTAGCGTCAAAGGCAGGGTATCTAAGCTCGCCTTCCTTGTACTTCTTGTTGAAGTTCTCGGCAGCAATCTCACTAAGTGTTCTCTCTTCGACTTCCTTCATTTGAGCTTCTGCGTACTGCTTATTGATGGCATCCTGCTTCTGGCCTTCGATTTTTTTAGTCTTACCTGACGCTTCAGCCCACTCTCTTACAGCTTCTTCAGGGTCTATGTTATTCTCTTTCAGAAATTTCCCTAGTTCCCCATTAGTCATTGAGGATATTCCGTGCTTCCGCATAAAGTACCTCACCATATCATCGGAGTCCTCGTCCCACTGTTCTCCTCCATAGTAGCTTGGGTCTAGTCCAAATTGCTTACGTATCGCGTTCATCGAACCACCATATAGCCGCCTCGCTTGTCCAGCTTCTTCCTTACCTTCACCAATCATCCTAAACATCTGAGCTAACTCGTTTAGCCCATTCTCTTGAGCTTCAACGCTAGCTAGTTGCCTTTGATTTGCAGTCAGGGTAAATGATTCGGTAAGCGACTTACCTACTTCTGCCGCACCAACTGCCGATGCGATTTCAAGAGCCAGCTTAGCGATACCGCCAGCCAAGTTCTTAATGGAACTGAGCGCACCTCTCCCCATGTCTGGTATGTCCTTTAAGAACTGTTTGAACCCGTTCTTCAGGCTCGCAGTCCGAGCAATCTCATCGTTCATGTGACGAACAGCGTTGGAGAGGTTTCCGAATGTTGGGTTAGCCTGTCGTGCGGATTCAATAGCAGTCCTTTGTTCTCTATCATAGTCGTCTAAGGCACTTGAAAGTTTTCCGATATCGTCAATCGCGGGTAAACCATTACGCTGACGCTGTATCAAGGAATCCTCAAACCCTCGAAACTCTCCCTGAGTCATCCCCGATAGCCTGTCGGACATGTTTGCATAGTCCACACTTGTTGTTCTATGGCTGGCATAGGTCGCTCCGTTAACGGTGCTATGGTTCATAGTAGTCAAGAAACTAGGGTTAAAAACGCTAGCCAAGTCAGGTCTTGTACTAAGTCGGTTAAAATACTGCTTTGTGCGGTCAAACTTTTCGCTAGGATTCAGTTCCTCTTTCTTGACCCAGCCTTTGGATTCGTCCATTGCCGTAAACAGAGTAGCCATGTCCTTAACAACAAGCTTGTTGTCTGTCAGGTAGTTCTTGAGATGGCTTCTTCGTTCGTCGCCCATGGCGCTCATCTCTCGAACGTTACTGCCCAGCAATGGGTCTTGCTGGTACGTAGCCAAGTCTTTTCGGCTCATCTTTACTAACTTGGCCTCAGAAGTGAAGTCTTTGACTTTACGCAGGTATTCTGAACGCTCCTTCTCCGCTTGGAAATTTGGTGCGATTCCTTCTTTAAGCTTACCTGCTCCCCACTTAACGCCCCTCATCATCAGCATCCCAATTAAGATATGAGAAAAAACCCCCGCGAATTGTTGCAACTGATAGGCGTTACGTTCCACGAAATTCCCCATATTCATTAAGGCTTGAGAGACCTTGTTAATAGTAGGAGTCAACTCTTGAACTAAAGCATCGAGCCCGATAGCCCAACTCTCCTCAGCTCGTTTGGCATTTACCAGAGGGTTGTCGAGAGATTTTTTAATCATGGAGTCGTAGTTTTGTTTGTCGAAATCGTTCGTTTTTTCTATAACTTCCACGAAAGTATTCAGGATTTCGTGCATGGTAGCTGCACCTTTGGAAGATTGATTCGTTCCAAACAAAGCATCATAGGTGTTACGCTTAGTTGCGCTGTCCTTGCCTGCCAATGCCCTAGCTACTTCCTGAAGCATTTTCGTGCCCGTGGCTTCATTCGACGCCATGTTGATATTCAATTCCTGAAGTTTAGCTTTAGCTGCATCCGACCCCATCTGATTAGCTACCTTAGCGTCATCGTAAGGACGAGTACCCAATGTCTCCATGCCGTTTACTGCTGTTTTAGATTGCGAGCTGTTGATTACGCTATTGTAGAAGTTGCCAATGTTCGCCGCCTCAAGAGCCGTTGCTTGTTTTGTAATACCAGCAAGCACGATAGTCGTCAGAGGGTCAAATCCATTGGCATTAGCAGTAGTGCCCATTCGCTTAACAGAGTCCATCAGTAACTCGGTGCTTGTGTTCGTCATGTTAGATACAGCCGCCAGTGGTTGGGCTACTTGTTCAGTCATATCGGCAAGCTCAAGTCCAAACTGAGCTTTCATTGAGCCAAGCCCATTAGCAATTTTGATAGGGTCTGCTTTAGGGTCTACCGCACTAAGCTGCGCCGTTAGCTGGATGAATTTCTTGATTTCAAGAGGGTCTTCCATCAACTGTGTGCCGATACTTCCGACTTGGTAAAGCTTGTTGTAGTTAGTACCATAAAGGTGGGACTGTTGTCGAATAAAGGACTGCAACTCTTGAACAACGCTATCGACTTTGCCAAAATCCGTCCCACTCATAGGGTCATTTTTATCGTTAAGGTACTGGGGCTTCAGCATCAAGTTTTGAGTCATCTTGATCTGTTCCGTTTGAACACTCTTGAACGTTTCAACAGCTTGGTACATCATCACCATTGCAGCATCTACCATATTACCCGACATGACGTGTCGCAATGTATTAAGGATTGCGCCTTGCATACCTTCTCCGTTCTTGCTCCCTGACTCGCTAGCCTTAGCACTTTCGCTAGTCACAGTAGGTGTAGGACCGCTATTATTACTGCCACCGAAACCGCCAGAGCCGTATCCTCCGCCCCCTGAGCTACCTAGTCCAGAACCGCCCATGTTACCAAGCCCTTTTGGTCTTACTTGGCCTTGGTTTATCTCTTGGATGATGGACTGCACTTGGATATCCATTTGCTCACGGATTTTGTTAATAAGAGCTTTGTTGATTCGGTCAATCTCGTTTATAATATGACGTTTCAGCTTAGGTGAAGGTAAGATTTCAACGTCATTCATAGATTTAATGATACCCTCAATCTCTTCCTGTACGCTCTTGCTTAACTTCTTGTCGAGAGCTTGGGCTACACGCTCAAGGTGAACCTTTAGTTCCATCCCATGATCAGAACCCGTATTTACCGTTCTGAGGTTGTCCAACTTGTCAACAGTGGTGTTTAGCTCACTCGCAAGAATATTCTTAAATTTAGTACTGAGGTCCTTTACAGGAGTCCCCATCTTACCTGCCATCGCATCGTTGATGCCCGCCACAGCGCTAGTGACGTATTGAGTAAGGCTTTGCTCAATCTCGATAGGAATTTTCTTCACGCTCGAAGATGGATCTACGTTACTTAATTCAGGTAAATCAACGTCAAGCGCCTTAAGAAGCTTGCTCTTGGCTTCCTTGATCACTTTATTCATATCCGCCTTAGTGATGTTTAACTCACTTGCGTCAGCGATTTTGGGGTTAGCAAGAGTTGCAAGAATCTCATTCTTCAGCTTGTGGACAAACGCCATTACCGTTTGCTTGCCAATCGTGATCTGAAGACCTTCAAGTGCTTCAGGCTTAATCAGATTAGACTTGTGCCGCTCAATGGTATTGACCAGGTTTTTAATCTGAAGCTTGACGACCTTGGCTACTTCTTTATTGATTTCGTTAAACTCTTCACTTCCGATAGGCAACCGTTGTCCGCCAGCATATTTAGGGTCTATATCCACGTTCATATTGCGAACATACTTACGCAACTCTTCGTTAAGTTCGTCTTCAACCTTACCGAATACTCTTTGCAGAGTTTCTTTCTTGATGGTCAGCCCTTTTGTGCCCAACTGCTGAAGAACAACACCGTTGCCAGAAATTGGATTATTAAGTTCGTTGGTCAACTGCTGCCGCAGGTTTGTTCCTGTTCCCCTAGAAACTTGAGATTGCAGACTAGACATGGAGAGTCGCATAGCGTTAATTCGCTCGTCTAATCGACCAAATCTATTGTCAAGTGTCTCCATCTCCTGCCCGAAGCGAGTCATATTCTCTATGGACTTCTGAAACTCTAAGATAACATCAGTTTGGATGTTGTTCACTAAGTTCACCACCTCTTATAAAATAAAACTCCTGCCCCTCCCAACGGAGCAGACAGGAGTCGTTATAATAGCTGTGCTAAGAAATTCATGTCTTCAGCATTGGCTACCTTGTATCCGTCCACATAAGTCCCATCGGCTCTTTCCTCTTCGCCGTTAGGTTCGTCTGAGGTCATTCCCCCACCGAACAATCCGCCAAGTGCCATTGATGAAACCTTGATGGTAAACTGAATGTGTTCGTTGCATTGATCTAGGTAGTAACCCAACTGAGGGAGGGTCAACTTCCACACATCGTACTTGTCGAGATGACAGTAATGTGCGAGTTTGAAGAAGATGTTCGCCCAATCTACTGGCGGCTTATTGTCATAATCCTCTTCCTCTTTTTCAGTGGTTACATGGACTTTTTTAACCCGTTCAGACCAATCATGCTGTCGATGATATTCTTGGCAGTCTCAAGGTCAACGTACTCCCCAAGGTGCTCGACAGTCATATGCGAGTAGTAAGGCTTGAACGCCATAAGCAGAACGTCCAGTAATTCGTCGAATCTATCTTCTTCGCCTTCGTCTTCAGGGATTAGGTTTGCGATGATTACACCAGAGTCAATCGTATTCAGCTTCTTCATCAGCTTACGTGCGTCCATGAGACCAAGCGGTGGAATGTAATAGGTCTTGCCGTCACGAAGTCGAACCTTCTCGTCTTCCTCAAAGAAGACTTTTTCACGAATTTCGGCGTCCTCTTGCGTCAATACTTTCTTGTCTTCCTCAATCGCCTTTGGAGAGTGCTCGTCTACTTGACGGGTTACCTCTTCTGCAACACCATCGGCTTTTGGAATAACCAAGTCTCTTTCACTCATTTAATAGCCCCCTTTGTTTTATCCCCCAAGTAGTCATGAAGCAAGAATGACCACAAGGTGGGGGTGTCCTTGCAGTCACCTCACAGAACATTCTAAGTCGCCAGTAGATACATCTAACAAAAGGAATGTAAAAAGACTCCCCGAAGGGAGTCTGGTTTTTAGCAATCTACCAAAGCAGAACCTGTCTCGTAACGCTTGATAGAACCAAGCTTACCGTCAATACGCTCAGGGTCGATTACAGACAGCGTCACGCTGTGAGTGGATGCTTGTTGACGTTGTGCGTCAAGGGTGAAGTTGGATTTCACACGACATTGGTACAACTCCGTTTGGTAACCTTGAATTGTGCCGTCGTTTTGTTCAAACTGACCATCATGTACAACGTGAACGGTCAACGGAACGTCCTTAGTCGTGATATCTAAGATATCTACAACTTCGTTACGTTTGTAGTTGACATAAATGTCCACATCCTTCAGTGCGGAGTTGAACTTAAGAGTGCCGCCATTTACTACGTATTGCTCTTCTGTTGGGGCAGAGCCAGTAGTTTTCTTCAGGAGCTTGTTCCCCTTCAGGGTACGAACGGATATCTGAGGGTCGGCGTTCAAAGAAGCACCGTACACGAGGTCAACAGTAAACTCTGAACCTACTTCCTTGACTGTGTGCTTCTCTTCAAGTACCCACACGAAACCGTCAGGGTCTTGTGTGACGCCCGCCAGAGACACAGCGTAAACGATGACAACTGTCTTGCCAGCCAGTGCCATATCAAACACTACATCATCACCAGTAACCGTTACATCAATGCTCAAATCTGTTCCGCCAACTTTGCCTTCGTATGCCTTCGGCGCAGGAGTGGAAAGAGCCTTTTGAGTCAGCTTGCCTTGGTATGGAGAGTTAGTAGGAACTACAATGGTCTCCGTTACCATGCTGTACGCAGAACCAGAAACTCCTTCACGAAGCTTCGAGCCGAGCACAAGACGAATCATGTTCATGTCGAATTTGGCGGATTCTGCAGTAATGTCGATCGTTTTTTTGCGGAGCAAAGTGTCAAGAGCGACACTGGAATCGCCACCCTCAATGTCTTGCATGTCTAGCTGAATATCCAGACGCATGTTGTTCAGCGTACCGATTGTGATAAGGTCATCACAATTCGGAATTTTCGCCATAAACTTACCTGCACCCTTAATCAGCATTTTCTTGTTCTTGGTAACCTTCATTTAGGTATCCTCCCTTATTCATCTATCCCAATAGTGAAACCTATTTGGGTGAAATACTTGTAGGTGTTCGCCAGGTCCGTATCATCTTCAGCACTTGTGGTATACTGACCCTTGAACACACTTCCTCCCTTTATCCCCGACATGAACTTATCATCGAAGAGTTGGGCAATTCGGTCGGCTATGTGAATAGCCACTTCTACGTCATCTTGCGTGTAGATATCAAAGTCTACTATGAACCTGTATTCAAGGTAGTTCTCACCACGTACTCCAGGGTTTTTGTAGAAAGATATCAGGGGCAAGTTGTGCTGAACTACGTCCTGCGGCTTCTTCCTCTTCTGAATCCTTGTTGCCAAGTCTTCCAGAGTTGCGTCAGCCGCCACGCCTAGTAATTCGAGAATTCTAGGGTCGTGTCGAAGTGTTGTGTGGATATAGGCGTACACATCGGAAATGTTTATCTTCCCCATACTCATCACATCCTCTTCGTAATTCGTTCGATATCAATATAAGTCGCTATAGGCACACTTTTAACCGCCCTGCGTACTGCTTCGTCAAACATGGATAAAGCGTCATTTAACCCATATGCAAACCATTGAGACAGTTCGATTTCTCTTCCGAAACCCTGGTCTGGTAGCTTCCGATGCTCGTTTATCTTTGACATGTTTCCGTTAGGCCTTTGGAACATGTCCCTACCTTTGCGAGCCATGTTCCAGCCGTCCCATGGATCCTTGCCGCCACCCCCGATGCTCATGATAAAGTTCCTTGCTCTATCTAGTGCCACAGCTTTGATTGAATGAAGTGCGGCAGTTTTATACTTAGCGTCAACAGAGCGCCACTGCACAGCCCCTAATCGAGTACGTAGAGAATTCTCGATGTATGGTTCTAGGTACTGCAGCTCATCCATGATAGCCCTGCGTACAGTCTTCATGTAACCATCTTGGTCAAACTTTACGTATCTACCCACAGCATCACTTCCTTATGTCACGACTTGCTTGCATAACCACCATATGAGGGGATCTCACCCCGCCCTACTTGATTTCAATAATGGATGCCACTGGTTGGCTTGCAGAAGTCAGGAACAGTTTCTTAGCTTTGAAAGCCTTCTGTTCCTTAAACAGCAGTCTGTGCTCCTCGTCACCTATCCTAATATCAGGTTTGTCGCTGACGTAAATATCACCATAACCTAAATTCTCGACAATTAAGGTACTGTCTGCTTCCTTTGCGTTGTAGATGAACTGATTAAAAATGGAAAGTTGCTGAGTAAACTCTGCTACTACTTCTCCATTCACTTCTTCTACTTTTACTTTCTTGTCTTTCGCAGGGACTTTTTCTGTCACCTGCTCAGTCTCATTACTTACATCTGGCGCTTTCTTAGCCATCTTTTCTGCTTCCAGTGCAGCCTTCTCAGCCGCGGTCAATCTTTTTCTAGCCATGTTGAAATTCTCCCCTCATTGGTTTATTGGAGTAAAAAAATGGTGGGCGGGATTAGTCCCTACCCACCTTACGGTCAATTTGACGTCTGTCCGTACCACTCTTCAGTCTCGATGAAGTGCGCCTTGGAGTCTTCCATATCGTGTTCACGCGTCTTCTGGTTACCTAACACGTTTAAAGTCCCCTCGCTATCTGATATTCGTAAAGACTTACAGATTAGCTTTTGACAAGTAACACAGGACATGTGCGTTTCTTGGAAGATTTTTCAGATTGTCTACATTATAGAGCGATGAATCACCCGACTTAACACTAAAATCGTAATTAGTAGAATTTATGCTAGACTTATATTTTGGGTTTTTGACCCGTAGAGGAACGCCAAGCACTACCACATATTTACCAGGGAAGAACTCTCACTACCCATTGCCTATGTTTTATTATTTGTATTTATCTATAATCTTTTATCTCTTAATCTTTTATTTCTTTATTGAGTGTAAAATTTACACTTCAGGAATTTCTGTATTGTAATTTTTACACTTTAGAACCACCCTTTTTAATGCAAAAATCCTAAAGTGTACATTTTACACTTCAGGATTCTGTCGTTACTACATCTATGTGTTGACGCTCTCCTGATACTAGGCATTAGCTAGTCCTTTGGTATGTAATCATCCTACTTTCTTTAGTTCTGCTAAAAATGTGATAACCTCATCCATCGATTGCAGTCTATCTTTAATTGACTCGACTTCGTATCCCATCTCAAGTAAACGGTCGGCTTCTACACTACAGACAAAGAAGAAGTCATTGCGTCTTATAGTAATTTCAACCTTATTGCGGGCCTGTTCCATTCGTTCTTTCCATCCGTGGTAACAAGAGCGGCATTGTGGGGTGTAGTCATCTACCCCTCCCACCTGAACTCCCTCTCCTTTGCTTTCACCGACATACTTACTAATGCGGGCTTCCTCTCCACACTTGACGCAAGTGGCGCGAAGTTTATTGACTTCATCTGCATGTGCAAGAATGTCCCCCATATGCCCGAAAGTATGATTTTCAGAGTCTACATCAAGACCGAACACATACACTTCCAGACCGCCCATAGCCAGTCCCTCTAATATCTGAAACCCGTACTCTTCTTCATCAAAGAACTGCGCCTCGTCCACCATAATGGCTTGTAATCGTTCCGAATTTGATATAGATGATATTTCATACAGATAATCCACGGCGATTGCAGGGGCTTTTCTCCCATCCTTTGTGCGTACAAATTCATTATCTTCTCCCTCACAGGCTAGAAATGGTTTGAAAATCGCCACCCTAATGCCGTCCGAAACCATCTCATCGTAAAGGTCAATCAACTTCTTGGTCTTGCCGCTTCCCATAGCGCCCACATAAACGACCAATCGTCCGATATTAGTCTCCATTACTTCAGTCCTCCCGACAGAAGTTCGTTTACCATGTGTGCGTTCTCTCGCTTTCCTTTCACCTTGGAAATGATCATCTCAAGTCTTTCAATCATGAACTCGAATACTGCTGACATATTACCTTCAAAATGATTATCAGCCACCTCTTGCAGATACTCCTTATGTTCAGGTGTTGTTCTCAAGTAGATTCGTTCACTTTTCATTCCACTAAACCTCTCTTCTTCATACACGGTCTACATCCCGTCAGCGTCTTTGGCAGTACTTGCATACGTTGATTTGAACCCTCTAATTCTTCAGGAAGAACTAAGTACCCATAACGATTCATTACTTTTCCTGTAATCTCCCCGAGACAGTGCAGACAAAGCAATGGCTCTTCCACAAGCCCTTCAGCTTCATAGTTTTCCTTTGCCTTGTCAGTCACGTACCTGAATCTACACTTGATACACTTGATTAACGAATCCATTTCACGTCGACCCTTTACTGAGTTTAGTTACTCCATCGATGTAATCCCCATTAAGAAGAATCCGAGTATTGTATTCGTTTCTCTTGGCAAATTCGATGGCTCTATCATCCACTCTTATCCCCCTAACCCTAGTAGCTTTCTTCTAATCTCCGCTTTCTTCTTATCCTGAGCACATGGACGGCACTCGTAGATTCCCATATACCTATCTACTAATTCTTGATAGCTCACATTGAGAGTCTTAGATAAACAGTGAATGCACCTGCCGCCTTCAGTCTCATAAATAGTTGCTAAAGCTTTTGCATTCTGCGTAATGAACCGCCCGCATGAGCATTTCATTTGACCACCTCATGCTTCAATATAAGTAGTTTTGTGCGTACTTGAACTTTTTGTACGCACTGCTGCACCTTTTTACAGGGATGCTCCGACTATCAAAAGCATAAGAGGTAAACTTACGTGAAAAATAGTTTTGAGAGGTGATAAACATGGAGGTACATGTTAGTGATGTGTATAAAATAATAGCTGAATAAAAGAAATACGCCCTCATTAGAAGACGCATTCTCCGAGTGCTTCAATTCAGTAACATCCTTGCAGGCTGCCGATCCAACTTCCTCCTATTTGCCATACTGGGTAAGCATAGCCTGAATTTTATTTTTGACATAGGCCACCGCCTCTTCCGGCCCTTCGATAACAGCCTCAGCCCCGAGCGACCACAAGAGGTCTCCATAGAAAGGAATGTCCTCCTGCGGGATCGACATCATCGCCTTGCCGCTGCCGTCGTTGGCACGCTCCAGGCAGGGAGTGAATCGGGGATTGGATTCCAGCTCCCGCATTCCTCTTGCCGTCAAAGACACCTGGAGCTCTACATGAGCAAGATCTCTCTTATCCGGTTTATCCTGCAGCGTTAGTTGTGCAATCTCTTCCACATACGACGCGTTCTCGTTCCATTCTGCCGATACGATGCGATCCGCCCGGAACTGCCTAACCTCTTTGCGGTGCATGCAGTAAGCGGGACAATACCAATAGCCGGAGCTGGCATATAACCCAATGACCTGAATGTCACGTACCGACTCCCCCGACTCCGACCGGTAGCGAATGGTAACGATCCTTCGCTCCATGATGCTGAGCAGCAGCGTTCGCAGTACCTGCTCCGACATCGGCCTGTACGGACTCCAGATCATGACCCGCTCTCTCATCGTATCGATCTTCTCTTTCATATCGGCGGGCAAATAATGATAGAACTTATGCAGCGCAGAATCCGCTCCTTCTCCGAATGGAAGCGAACCTAGAAACTGCAGGGAGTGGCAGGCGAAAAAAACCGCTGTAGCCTCGCCTTCCGTGAAGCTGATCGGCGGAAGCAGTCGTTCCCGAAGCAGTCTATACCCGCCTCCCCGTCCTTGAACCGAATAGACGGGAATGCCAAGCTCACTCAGTTCCTGCAAATCTCTCGTAATCGTCCGCGTAGACAGGTCAAACTCGTCGGCAAGCTCTCGTACCGTAAACGAACGCCTGGCGTTAATCATCATGATCATCTGAATCAGTCGCTGCGATTTCTGCATGTGCCTCCCCTTCCCTTATTTATTCCGATCATACCATATAAATAAGACAGTATTTGTCTTGTTTATGAGCTAGGATGAATACATAGGAAAAAGAGAAAACTAGTCCAAAGGGTGATACTATGAACGCTAATAACAGGAATGCTATGAATGATCGTATCGGGGTTGTATTTATTCACGGGGCCGGACTCAAGGGAGAGGTCTGGCAGATGACCTCACAGTATGTAGATGCGCCTAGTCTGTTCATTGATTTGCCCATGAGAAGCGGCAAAGACGAGGAGCGCTGCAAGCTCACCTTTCTGGATTATTGCGCAGAGGCTATACGTCAAATTGAGGACTGGCCGGTACGTCGATTCATTATCGTCGCCCATTCCATCGGGGGAGCAATTGCGCTGCGGCTGGCCGAGGACTTGAAGGATCGTGTGGCCGGGCTTATTGCGGTCAGTGCCTCTATTCCGCGTGGCGGAGGTTCGTTCCTCTCATCGCTGCCTCTACTCAAACGAATGATATTTACAGTCTTGATGAGACTGGCTGGCACAAAACCTCCGGGCTCTGCCATTCGCTCCGGGTCATGCAATGATCTGTCCCCTGCTCAATCCGACTCTGTCGTAGACGGCTACGTTCCTGAAGCCAAACGCTTATACTTCGATCGGACGAATGCGCCTATTCCAGCAATTCCGAAATACTATATCAAGCTTATGCAAGATCAAGAGTTCACCCCGGAGATTCAAGATCGTATGGCCGCTAATCTTGCCGCTAACCGCGTAATAGAGCTGCAAGCCGGACATCTGCCGATGCTGAGCAATCCTGCTGGGCTTGGAGCCATCCTGCAAGGATTGCTCAATCAGTTCTCCCGCTCTCAAGGCTCCAATACGTAGCCAAAAGGCATCCTGACGCAAACGCAAAAAAAGCAGGCAAGAGCATCCCGCAACGAATGCTCTTGCCTGCTTAATTGTGGCCTGGCCCTATTGGCCTAGCAGCGCGTCTTACTTGCTGGAAGCCGCAGAAGTTCTGAGCTGCTCGTTCACTTTCAGAACGTTCAGGACGTCGATACGGCCGAAACCGCTGCCCTTCGTGACCTTATTACCAAATCCAACTGTTGGAAACATTGTTTTCACCTCCTTCTTTAATAATGCCTAGCCGGCCTGTTCCAATCTCAAATAAGCCTTCAGCCTGTTCAACTCCGACACATAAATCAGTTCCGGCCCATCGTAGCCTTCTCTCTCTCCCGCCGGATCGGCAAACTTGCTGTACAGCCGGTTCAAGTAACGATTCTCGGCTTGCACGTGAAAGCGAAAGCGGCGAACAGCGGGATAATCCCGGCATACGTACCGGACAAGATCTCGTAATCCTTCGAAGAATATCCTGCTGCTGCGGTACTCTTTCAACAGAACGGCCGAATCAATAAACGCCGTGTCACTATCCGCCTCATAATAGTATTGAACAGATGCGATTGATTCTCCCGATTCATTCTCATACATCAAAATACGGCTAGTCGGCAAAGTCATTAGAACATGGGCTACCGCCGAATCAATCTGATAATTGCGGCTAAACTGACGGCTGTTAGCAATAAAAAAGCGCGCAAACCGTGCATAATCGGAATCACACTCACATAGCTTGGTTCTCGCACGAATCATCCGTGATCCTCCTGAATCTGTACTGGCTTAAGCGAGCTGAATAGGCCGAAACTTATGCAAGTAGGCCTCCAAATCAGGCACCGGGACCCTATAGGCCGACAGCCTGCCGAATTCCGATTCGGTCACCGACTCCAAACTGGCGAACTTGGCCGCCAAGCGGTTAATGAAAGGGTCCGGTCCTGTCCAAAACACCAGCTCTGTTACACTAACGGGCTGTTGCTTCAGATGATGGAGGAGAAACTGCAGTCCTCTCAGAAACAGCCTTGTTCCTCTAAAGGCCTTGTCCAGATAGACGGCCTGCATCTGTACGACTTGCTTATCTTCATACTGCTTCTCGCCTGTCCCGAAAATATAGCCAAGCGCTCCAACTGCCTCGTTCTCCTCGTCCAGGCACAGAATCGCTTCCTTCTCCATCAGAACGGGACTTGCGATAAAGCCAAAAGAAACCTGGAACGGATAAGGCATGCCAAGATCGTCATAATGCTGCAACATAAAATCCAGGTACTTGGCCTGATACATTGCGGTAGCACATACGGAAAAGCTGATATCCATGACTGCTACCCCCTCGTTCATCTATGCCAATTTTACTATTTCGACCGTTTTCGCGTCTATCAACTAAATACTACTTTTTTTCTATAAAGTAAAAAATCCCCCATGTGGGGGATCATCTAGTTCTAATCGACTAACGTCCTTTTCAGCCGATCGAATGTCCAACCATCCTGCCGAATAGCCTCTTCCCGTCGACTGCCAAATCGTCATAGCCGCCGCGCTGCACAATTTCTCCATGATCAAGCACAATAACTTGATCCGCATGCTGAATCGTAGACAGCCGGTGCGCGATCACAATGATGGTCATCGTGCCCTTCAGACCGTCCAGCGTCTCCTTCACCCGCCTCTCCGTCACGGTATCCAGCGCGCTCGTCGCCTCGTCCAATATCAGGATAGACGGCTTCCGCAATAGCGCCCGCGCCAACACGATCCGCTGTCGCTCTCCCCCGGACAGCCGGACGCCGCGATCCCCAATAATCGTATCCAGACCCTCGGGAAGCCCCCGTGCCAAGTCGCCAGCCGCAGCCAGTTCCAGCACTTCCCACAGCTCCGCTTCCGTCGCGCTTTCGTTCATCAGCATCAGGTTGTCGCGCAGCGAGGCGTGGAATAGGAAGGGATCCTGCGACACATAGCTGACAGAACGCCTAAGCGGCAGCAAATTATGCTCCCCGAGCGGCTGGCCGTCGACCAGCACTGCTCCGCTCGTCGGCTTATGCAATCCCAGAAGCATATCGACGAGAGTACTCTTGCCGGCTCCCGAAGGGCCGGCAATTGCCGTCATTTTCCCGGCCGGAATGTATAGTTGCAGATTCCGCAGCGCATACGGACACTCCTCACCCTCCCGGTAGCGAAAGCTGACCCCGCGCAGCTCCAGACCGTGCCGGAGTTCCAGCGCGCCACCGCCTGCAAAGCTCGCATGCCCCAGTTCTCGGGACTCCGAGCACTCCCGCTGCAGCTTGATCAGCGCTTCCAGCGACGGGACAAGCGAAGCCACACTCTCCAGACTGGACTGCATCCCTGCAACAACCGGCCACAGCCGGGAGAAAATGACGATAATAAGCAGCAGCTGGGCTGGCTGCGAATGAAACAAGCTAACCAGCACATAGACGAATACCGCCAGCAGGATAGCCGACACAGCGCTATATATGAATTGAGAGTTTGTTTTCATCTTCGTATAAGCCACTGCATTATGCTCAACCTTGCGAAGCAGGACGTTCATCCAGTGGACATGCGCCCGCTCCAGCGTGTTGCTCTTAATATCCTTCATGCCGCCAAGATGGTCGGTGACGCCTGCTTGATAGATTCTGGACAACTCTAGATTATCTTGGCCGAATTGCTTGGCCTTGCGGGTGAAATACCTGGAGAACAGCAGTAGGAGACCGCCGCTCAGCAGCACTGCGAGCGTAATGGCAGGTGAAAGCGCTACTGCCAATCCAATTTTTACAACTGCGAAAAGGAGCGCCGAGATGAAGTCCAGCGATAGCCCGATACCTTTTTTAACTTGAGCAATCTCAATTGTCAGCATTTTCACCAAATCGGCGTTGCGGTTGCGCAGATAGAACGCCCAGTCGGCCCGCAGCAGATTGCCGTACGTATCCTCGCGAAGCTTGCGGAGATAGCCCTGCTGAATGCTCTTGTCTACAATCGCTTGATGCCGCCCGATGAAGCTTTGTCCTACGATGATAAGCACATACAGAGCCAAGATAGCAGCCAAACTTTGCATGAATGGCATACGCTTGAACCATTCCAGCAAGCCTGCCAAGTAGCCATAGTCATCTGCTTTCAGCTCGATGAGGCCTGTGATGCCGAGCAGCGGAATGATCAGCAGGATGCCTGCCGATTGCATCATGCCGATCACGAGCATGCCAGCGAAATTGAACACGAGCCGTCTCCCGGCAAAACGAAGCATATCCTTCATAAAATAAGCGATCGCTCTCATCGCGGCTTGCCTCCCTTGTCGAGGCGTCCGGCCCAAGCATCCTTACGCCACAACCTGAATCAGCCCTTCCCGGTGGAGCTGCTCCATGAAATCCAGCACCCTGCGCTCGCACTCGGGACGCTCAATCGCATAATCGAACATGAGCGCTTCCACCACTTGCCGGACTGTCGCTGAGCCTTCCAGCCGGGACCAAATATCGCCTCCGATATCGCCTAGATTGTAATAAGCATAGGTGCTGGTATGGAGCAGCACTTTCTCCCCGTCCACATCTGACGCCAGATGGTCCTCTGACTGTCTAACGAGACTGTCCAATGTTAATGCCGCGATCATAGCTCTGCGCCTCCTCTATATGGCTTACAATTAAATCCACTAACTCATGGGCAGTAAATAACGAAGGTGTGCGTTTCAGCCTGTACGCCGGAATTTCCCTCACAAGAGTGGTTATGGCTCCAAAATGCCACTTCAGCAAACCAAGCGGCGGAATAATGGCCCGATGGAAAGTGTGCTGCAGCAAAGCTTGAAACTTCTCCGCCTTCTGAATGGGATGAAGCGATACACGCTCGTTCCTGCAAGGCTCCTTCACCAATTCGAAAACGCCGCCGAGCGGCAAGGCTTCGCGCTGAAGCCGTTCGACCGCTACCGCATATTTCATGCGCCTCGCCACAGTATCTCCGCGCTGCACCTCGCGTGTATAGATCGTGGGCAGGCTGCTTCTATTCAGATCAAAGTGAGGCAGGCACTCCTGCCATAGCTTCTGCTCCGGCAGAGCCGGCATAACCACAGGTGCTGCGCCGCCCTCCGGAATCGAAACCGGAATGACATCATCCGTCAGAAAGCCGTAGCCGCGCTCCAGAAAGGCCCGCGTCAGCGTTGACTTGCCTGCGCCAGATTGCCCTACGAATGCATAGGCCTTGCCCTGTATAGCAATCGCGCTTCCGTGCAAGGGCAGCACCCTTCTCTGTAACAATAGAGCGGATACCGCGTAGCCATCCAAGAACAGCCGCAGCTTCTCGATCGGTGGATTCCCGATTGGCGAGACGACAATCTTATTGCCATCGCGGACAAGATAATGGGCTGTGTTCTCGATCAGGAACATTACAAAATTCTCTTGAACCACATAAGCCTCATTCTCCCCCGCCAGCTCCAACCATAGCTCCTCCAACTGGCCGTAGGTTACAGCTACATCCGAGGGACTCTCTAAGTCGTTATCCAAATCATGCGCCTCAGCTGGCGGTATGTCGCTTCTGAAGCGCAGGCCAAAGGCCGAATATCGATAAGTCAGGGCAACTGTCGTCATCTGCAGGACCTCCTATTAACGTAATAAGCCCTCATCCCAGCTAATATGGAATAAGGGCCTTTCTCACGAGTATGTATGCGCTTACTAGCTGCCAAAGCCAATGCTGGGATCGGATCCCGGATTGGAACCGGAGCCGGAACCTGATCCTTTGCCGGGCTTATGCGGTTTCTTCTTCATCGTCATGCTCACATTCAGCACTTCCAATTGCGGTACTTTCCATTCCTTCTTCTCCAAGGCCTAACACCTCCTTCTGACGGGTGGTATCATCCTGCATGAATGAGTACGGAAGCGATCTGCGAATGATCCAATGTTCTTAATTAAGAACGATTGTGTCCTAATATTAAGGAAATTTTAAGATTTTGTCAATTTGTTTTTTAGTCCATTTAGAAGTGGTCAGACGCCATAGTTAGGACTATGGAATTAATTCCATACTAGGAGCGATTTACCAGTAAATTCTGGTAGAAGGCAATATTGGCGAATGTCCTGAGAAATGCACTTGGCAGGCTACAGGACCTGCCGCATCGCATGCAGAATTAACTAGAAGCTGAGCTATGTCACAGGTTAAGGAGATGTGTGTATGGAAGTCCAATTAAGATCGCTTTATGCCTCACTCAAAATCCCTCCTTCTCTGCCCATAGAGGAATGGCTGACCTTAGGCCGCACAGCGGCTCTTACATTCTTGGCAAAAGGGGAGTACTGGGTACGATCAGGTGAGACTTCGGATTCAATCGGCATATGCATCGACGGGCTATTTCGGATTTTTTATGAGACACCGGGTGGCGATGAGCATAACAAAAGCTTCTGCTCGCGTCATGATTTCATTGCGCCGTATGGAGCGCTGCTTCAACGCATCCCTTCGTACTTATCGATTCAATCGCTGCAAGAAAGCCAAATTCTCGTCTTCCGCTACGAGCAATTAGCCGCCTCTTATGACCGTCATCCAGGATGGGAGCGGTTCGGCCGGATCGTCGCCGAGCAGCTGTTCGTGAAGAAAGAAACAAGAGAGCGCGAGCTGCTTCTCTTGACCGCCGAAGAGCGCTACCGCCTGTTTTTATCGCAATACGGGCATCTTGAAAGCGAGATTCCACAATACCACATCGCCTCTTATCTTGGGATTACACCTGTAGCGCTCAGCCGAATTCGAAGACGCATAAACCTGGGTTAATGCGCCTTATTCTCCTCCGTTTTATAGTGGGACGTAAGGAGGAATGGTGATGATGCAAGCAAACGGACATACCGTTCTTATTACAGGCGGTGCCTCGGGTATCGGATTAGCGTTAACCGAGCAATTCATTCAGCACGGCAATAAAGTTATCGTCGTGGGGCAAAACAAGCAGAAGCTGCATGCATTAAAGGAAAGGTATCCAACCATCTCCACGCATGCATGCGACCTTCGCAGAAAAGATGCCATACAAGAGCTGGCCGCAGCGTTGTATGAGCGACATCCGACATTGAATATTCTCATTAACAATGCGGGCATTCAGCATAATTACGACTTTATAAATGGCGTTGAAGCCGACTTGATCGAGGAAGAGATCGGAATCAATCTGACCGCTCCCATTCTGCTGATCGCCGAGCTGCTTCCGCTGCTGGCCCGTCAGCCGAAATCAGCCATCATTAACGTATCCTCAGGACTCGGCATCGTCCCCAAAAAATCGGCTCCGGTCTACTGCGGCACAAAGGCTGCACTGCATATTTTCACCAAGTCGCTGCGCGATCAGCTTAGGGGATCACCTGTACAGGTATTTGAAATCATACCGCCGATTGTGGACACCGCCATGACCCGGGGCAGAGGGCGCGGCAAACTATCGCCGGAACGGCTTGCCGAACAATTTTTTCGCGATTTCCGGCATAATCGACTGGAAATCGCCATCGGCAAGGTCAAAATATTGAAATGGCTGAATCGCTGGTTCCCTTCTGTGGCCGAAGCTATATTGCGTCATTCATAAGGGGCTTGCGTTTTGCTGCCGAATCGTTATAATTGGTAAACATATCGAACAATCCACGATTGGGAGAGTAACTGCCAGCGGAAGTTCAAGCGAGCCGGGAGAGTGAGAGCCGGTACGGATGCAGCAGTGAAGCGGACCCATGAGATAGGCTTCTGAACCTTCAGAGTAGGAAGTCTCGGCTGCGGCCGTTATCCGTTAGAGTGGCTGAACGTTCCGTTCAGCAACAAGAGTGGTACCGCGAATGCATGCGCCTTCGTCTCTTTTCCAAGAGACGAGGGCGTTTTTTATTAGACAAAGGAGGATGCTAGGATGTTAATCGAATGGATGAGAACACGCATAGCCCAGTCTGTGCTGGAATTGCATGAGGAACTTGGCGCAGAGCGACCGGAAGTGCTGAAGATCACTGTAGAGCAGCCTGTACATCTGGAGCACGGGGACTACTCGACGAATATAGCTATGCAGCTGGCCAAAACACTGCGCAAGTCCCCCTTGCATATCGCAGGACTGCTGAAGAACAAGCTGGAGAGTGATTCCGAGTTCGCCGCTCTGGCCCGTCTGATCGAAGTTGCGCCGCCCGGCTTTTTGAACGTGCACATCGACTGGAACGTCTGGGCCCGCCGCGAGTTTCCTTCGCCAGCTTTGACTGGCGGCAAAGCGATTATCGAGCACACCTCCATCAACCCGAATAAATCCGCGCATATCGGCCATCTGCGCAATTCATGTATCGGCGATACGCTGGCCCGCATTCTGAAGAAAACAGGCCGTGAGGTTGAAGTGCACAATTACATCGATGATCTGGGCAATCAGCTTGCTGATACCGTAGTCGGACTGCTGCATGTTCCGCTGAACAGGAACCACGCCCGCTTCGGCGACTTCTGCTGGGACATTTACTCCGGGGTCAATCGAGAGTATGCGGCGAATCCCGTCAAGCTCAGCGAACGGACGAATGTGCTGCATGCGCTAGAGGAGGGGGATAACGGCCTGTCCTGGATTGGATTGCTCGTCGCGGAGCGCATCGTGCGCGAGCATCTGGAAGAGATGAAGGCATTCGGCATTCATTATGATTTGCTCGTATGGGAAAGCCAGATCGTAAGAGAAGGATTCTGGCAGGCGGCATTCGAGCTGCTGAGGGACACATCCTCTTTCGTGCAGGAGAAGTCCGGCAAGCTGGAAGGCTGCTGGGTGCTGAGACAATCCACAAACGATGCGAGTGAGAAAGCGACAGAAGCAGAAGAGGCCGATCAGCATCAGATGGATAAGGTGTTAGTGCGGTCCAACGGCATTCTGACCTATACCGCCAAGGATATCGCCTACCACCTATGGAAGTTCGGACTGCTGGACAAAGACTTCTCCTACCAGCCGTTCTCAGACGGTCTATGGTCGACGCATCATGGAGGCGCCTCGTCCTCTGCATACGGCAAGGCCTATACCGTCATTAACGTCATCGACTACCGACAGGAATATCCGCAGGCGATGGTGAAGCAGGCGCTAGAGGTGCTGGGCTATACCGAGCAAGCAGATAAGCTGCGCCATGTAAGCTACGGGGTCGTGTCGCTGAGCCCAGCCGCAGCGGAGGAGCTTGGCATTGATGTGTCGTCCGGCAAATCCTCCTATGCCATGTCCGGCAGACAAGGCGTGGGCATTAAGATCGCCGATCTGCTTGACCGGATGGAAGGCGTCATTGACGAGAAGCGTTCGGACGCAAGCGGACTGTCCAGCCGCATCATCGGAGCGGCGGCGATCCGTTATTATCTCCTGCGCTTCGCCTTGTCGACGGAAGTGGTATTCGACCTTCAACAAGCGACTGAGGTAACCGGCAATACCGGCGTTTACTTGATGTATGCGTACGCCCGCGCGGCGAATATCATGGCGAAGACGGCAGAGAACGGCACAAACAGTATTGCCATACCAGCTGAAGCCGCACCTAAGGAGAAAGCGGAGCTGGCTTTGATCCGCCATATGGCCGCTTGGGAGGATACGCTCCATGCGGCCGCCCGCGAGCTATCTCCGACAATCATTTGCAATTACGCTTACGAGCTGGCTTCCCTGTTCAATAACTTCTATGCAGCTTGTCCGATTCTGAAGGCCGACGAGGATACAAAGGCATACCGTCTGTGGCTCGTCTCCTTGTTCCAGCAGGCCATGGGCGAGGCGCTGGATACGCTTGGTCTTCCGGCTCCTGCACGCATGTAGACCCCCGGTCTTACTCCTTATTTTTGCTAGAAGCCGCGCTTGTCCACGCCTCTCCCTTCCACCTTACATAAGATGGATCATAACGGATTCCAGAGAGGGATGAGGCTGTGGGCAAACGAAAGGACGAGCTAGTGATTACGCTTCGCAAAGGACGAAAGGAGTATATCTCCAAAACTCCGCTAAAGGGTGTAGACCGCGTTATCTTTGTCTACAATGGGCAGTTCACCAACGCGCCGAACACGACCCAGATCGCGAATGGCGCAGGCCGAAGCGGTACTGCAGGCAATAACGGAGTGATTAATTCTCCGGATACGTTCCAGCAGCAAAGCGTCGGCGCAGGCGGCATAGCGAAGAACAAAGGATTGAAGAAGGGAAGCAAGCATAAGGACAAAGATCGTTCACGCAAGCATCACCAAGAGAAGGAAGTCGTCATTCTCATTAATGAGCAAGTGGTCAGACTGCCTCAGGGCCAAGAGCTTGCATCCGCAACCCAAGTGGCAGGGGCCGCCGGCAGCTACAGCGCGGCCGGAACCAACTCCGCAATTGACAGCCCGCGCACCAAGCAGCAGCACGCCGTTGGCGGCGGCAGCGGCAGTGTCGGGGAGAATGAGCTTGTTGGCAAAAAGAAGAAACAATAAAGCCATTGCTCCTGCATAAACCGTCGGTGAACGGCCGGAAATGGGTCACCATGCACTCATTAATGGCGCTATTCGCGTCATCCGAACCAAGAGAAGCCTTTATTCCGCGAATACCGCGGAATAAAGGCTTCTTTGCCGGATTAATGATGGGAGCCTCCGCCCCCGCCGTTACTCTCTTGCTCGCCAGTCGAGGACTGCTCTTCCTCTGCCGATTGTCCGCCTCCGTGAGCGCCATGTCCCGCGCCCGACTCCGATACAATCTCCAGCATGGCGTCAATCTCGCCTTGCGCCGCTTCGGACAGAGCGTTCGCCGAACCTGTCAGCCAAGCATGGTTGAAAGGGCCTTCGACCGGAGAGTCCTTGTACTTCGGCTGGAGGGACATGACATAAGCCATGACGGAGTCCGGCATCCCCTTCTTATCCGTCCATAGCAGCGGTGCGTGCTTGCCCAGATGCGAGAATGGAGCAGCCGCAAGGGCGAGCTCCGGCGAAGCCTTCGCTACGAATGAGAAGTTATGGCCCGGCGAGTCGATGCCCCAGCCGAAGCCTGTCTCCGGGTCATTATACTTTGCGAACGCTACCGCATTCTCATAGGGATCGTCTCCAGCAATGCGGATGACCTTCCCGTATTGGCTCAGCTGCTCTTCGACTTTGGCCGATACGGCTGCTTCCGGCCCCAGAATATAGATGTTCGCTTGTCCGCCGCGCGTGCTCAATGCATCAATCGTCTCCTGCGGGATCTGGTCTTTCTGAACGTACAGCAGCGGCTCTGGCATATGGGCAATCCAATTGATAGCCGGCATCGTATATTCAGCGCTATCCATCGAGCCCACAATGACGGACTGCGGGATATCCTTCGTCAACCCGGCATAGTAGGCATCCACTGCCTTAGCAATGGCGGGAGCACTCGCTCCTTCAATTTGATCCGTTTTGTAACCAAGCGCCTTAACTTGAACCTCAACGTTCTCGCCCAGATTGCCGACCAGTATCACTTGGATACCGTCGTTGCTGTCCACGCCTTTGGGACGGAGACGCTTCAGCTCCTGCAGCGTCTCGTCTGGCAGGCTATCCTTATTGGCGAATAAGACGGGACCATCATTGGGATGGTGGATGAGATTCGCACTGACCAGAGCCGTCTGCCAATCCTTGGGATCAGCAATAATCACGCCTCCCGGCCGATTACTGTCCTCTGTGGCCATCCATAGCGTCTGCGATACGATAGCCGCCGCTTCCGCAGGCTGGGCCGTATTGATTCTTGTTGTATTTTTGGAAGCAATCCATGGTGCCGATGGGCCTCCCGCCATTCCGCTGGCTTCGGTATTCGCGGCAGGCTTGTCCGAACCGAAGCATCCCGTGAGCGTTAATAGAAGCGCAGCGGATACGATGCCCGCTTTCCATGTATGATTGAACATGCCAAACCTCCTGTATCCTGCAACTGGACTCCGTGCGTGTTGTCTCCCTGCTTTGGATATCCTTTACTTCGGGGACAAGCGCCGGGCAAGATCAGTATAAGGGGAGGTTTTGAAGATCCTGTGTAGATGTCCATTAACCCTTCGGCAGCCGGATATGAATCGTCGTACCATTACTATCGCTCTCTGCGTACACCGTCCCGCCATGCGCCGTAACCAGTTGCTTGACGATGGTCAGTCCCAGGCCGCTGCCCCCTGTCCGGCGATTGCGCGACTTCTCCGTACGATAGAACCGTTCGAAAATAAACGGCAGCTCCTCTGGCGGGATGCCGCTTCCTGTATCCCGCACCAGCAAGCGTACGTTCTCTCCCTCATCGGCGGCTTCTATATGGACACGGCCTCCTTCCGGGGTATACTTTAGCGCATTGCTCAGCAGGTTCGCCAGAATTTGCATCATCCGATTCGGGTCCATGTCCAGTTGAAGCCCCGGATCTGTGTGGCAACTAAGAACTGCGCCCTTCTCCCTGAAGGCCGCCTGCACAAGATCGCCAGCGCGCTGAATGACTTCATCCAGCGAGGACTTGCTGAGATTCAGCTGGAATCCCGGAGACTCCACATGGGTCAGATCCTCCAGTTCTGCAACCAGACGCGTCAGCCGCTCGATCTCCTCATAGCAGGAATGGATGCGCTCTGGCGTCGGAGCCCAAATACCATCCTCCATTGCCCGCATATGACTCTTCAATGTAGCCAGCGGCGTGCGCAGTTCATGGGCGATATCCTCGGTCATCGTCACCCGAAGCTGCTCCTGCTGGCGGAGCTGATCGGCAAGCGAGTTCAGCGAAGCGCCAAGCTGCGCCAGCTCATCCTCGCCCTTCACGTGCACGCGCGAATGCCACTGCCCGTTCGACATTCTCTCCGCAATCCGCTTCATATGAACTAGCGGCTCGGATATGCGCCGCGCGACATAGAAGCCCAGAATAACAGCCAGTGTAATGGATCCGAGGCCTGTCCAAATTATCGTCTGGATGAGCGCCTGCTCCAAATGATAGGCGAGCGCTCCTGCATCGCCATTCATCCCTGACGCTTCATGCTGCTCTTGATACATCGTGAAGTGATAATGCGTCTCTGCTACAATGCTGACCGTGGCAATCGCGACAATACCTGCCGCCAGTGCGATTATAATAAGCGCCAGCCGAAGATGGAGCCTCTGCTTCATAGCTCTCCCCCCGCGAACCGGTATCCCGCTCCGTACACCGTGACAATATAAATCGGCGACTTGGGATCGGGTTCGATTTTGGAACGGATGTTTTTCACATGCTGATCGATCGTACGGATATCTCCTTCAAATTCATAACCCAACACCTTCTCCACCAGTTCCTCGCGCGTGAACCGACGCTGCGGATGCTTCGCCAGCGCAAGCAACAGCTTGTATTCATTCGGTGTCAGACTCACCGCTTCGCCGCCGCAATACACCTCTTGCTTCAGCGAATCGATCGCCAGATGGCCGCTATGGAACACCAAGCGGTCAGCTAGCAGTTGGCCATCGTCGGTACGGCGCAAGATTGCGCGCACGCGCGCCACTACCTCACGAGGATCGAATGGCTTTACGACATAATCGTCAGCCCCCAGCGACAAACCCCTGATTCGGTTATTCTCCGATACCTTCGCAGTCAGCATCAGAATCGGGATGGAATGAATCCGGCGTATCGCCTCGCACACGGATTCCCCGTCCATATCCGGCAGCATCAGATCCAGGATAATCAGGTCGGGCGACTGCTCTGAGACGATCCGCAAAGCCTCGCGCCCGGTCCCGGCTTCAACACAGCGGAATCCTCCCTGAGCCAAATAAGATACGAGCACGTCGCGTATTTTATGTTCATCATCAACCACTGCGATTGTTTTCATGTCCATCCTCCAATAAGCATAGAGCTGCCTCTATTCTACCTTGAACTTGTGTAGATTCGATATAGATGACGATGGAAGAGGAAATAATTGTCCAGTTGATGCAACAAGGCCGTGTAAAGCAGGTGGTTCTATGCCACAATAAGGTAGGATTGAACTGTTCATTCATTAACTTACTTACTATAATTGATTTACATTAATTTTTATAGTAATATGTATACAAACAAAGGAGGCGTCGATATATGGAAATTGGAATCAGTACGTTTATGGAAGCGTCGCCGCACCCCGTTACAGGCAAGGCCATCAGCCATGCCGAACGGCTGCGCAATGGAGTAGAAGAGATTGTACTGGCCGATCAAGTCGGCCTTGACGTATATGCCGTCGGCGAGCATCACCGCGCCGATTATGCCGCAAGCGCGCCTGCCGTATTATTGGCAGCAGCGGCTTCCCGCACGAAGAACATCCGACTCTCCAGCGCCGTAACGGTCTTGTCGTCAGATGACCCTGTCCGCGTGTATCAAGCCTTCTCCACCTTGGACGGCATCTCGAACGGCCGCGCGGAAATTATGGCGGGACGCGGTTCGTTCATCGAATCCTTCCCGCTCTTCGGCCAAAGCTTGGACGATTATGATGAGTTGTTCGAGGAGAAGCTGGAGCTGCTGCTTGCCGTGCGTGAATCCGAGAAGGTGACATGGCGCGGAGGCCACCGCCCAGCCATCAAAGATCGCGGCGTCTATCCGCGCTCTGTACAGGACCCGCTCCCGGTCTGGATCGGAACTGGCGGCAACCCGGAATCGGCTGTGCGTGCCGGTACGCTTGGCTTGCCGGTCGTATTCGCCATTATCGGCGGCATGCCGGAGCGGTTCGCCCCGCTGGTGAACCTGTACAAGCAAGCAGCTATTAGGGCCGGCCATGATCCTCGGAAGCTGCAGATCGCGACCCATTCGCACGGCTTTATTGCTGATACAACCGAGGAAGCGGCGAACACTTTCTTCCCGTATACTCAGGCCCAAATGAACACGATCGGGCGTGAGCGAGGCTGGCCGCATTATGACCGCGAGGCATTCGACTCCGCGCGCAGCCTAAGAGGCTCCCTCTATGTCGGCGATCCGGAATATGTAGCGGAGAAAATCGTATTGCTTCATAAAAACTTGGGCCTGACCCGCTTCTTGCACCATGTAGACATCGGCTCCATGCCGCATCGCGAAGTGCTGCGCTCCATCGAGCTGCTTGGCACGAAGGTTGCGCCGATTGTGCGCAAAGAGCTGGCTCGTTCATAAGGCAAAGGACATCGTATCCGACAACCTCCGAATGCGTATGCATCATCGCGACGAGGAATGAGCGATCTCATTAAGTCCCTGCATAAAGACAGAGCTGTCCCGAATGTCTGAAGTGACATTGGGACAGCTCTCTTTTTGAGTCAGTAATGTTGTTATTGTTATACTGCGTACGAACTGCAGGCCATTGTCAGCTCATTCGCTGGGATTAAGTCGGGTAGAAGCGACTTATACGCCCGTAGTACCCTCGTCTGACTTGAATAAGTCGATAAAATCGACTTAATTCCGTGAACCAGCCTCCATCGTCCCGTATAAGTCGATAGAAGCGACTTAAATGCCCGTAGTACCCTCGTCCGGCTTGAATAAGTCGATAAAATCGACTTGAATCCGCGAATCAGCCTCGCCTGACAAGAGGGCGATCCCAAAGCCATCAATGACTGAGAGACGTCCCTTCATCATACGATAGATCAAAACCAGAAATGGCGGTGAAAGGGGAATCCCCCTCGCACCGCCATTCCTTTTTGTAATCATGTGAACCATCTCATCAAACGAGCAAACTTACTGGACAGCTCCGTCTTTCATTCAATCTGCCATTGCTTATACATGCTATTTCGATATATCAACGAAACCTTCGCCGAATACATTCCGCACATCATGGATTGTAATAAACGCATTTTTGTCGACCGACTTCACGATTTTCTTCAGCATACTGACCTCGGGCTTCGTGATGACGATATACAGAATATCCTTCGGCGTGTTGGTGTAATTGCCTTTTCCGTAAAATACCGTTACTCCGCGGTCCATCACCTTGTTGACTCTCTCCGCAATCAGCTTCTGCTCATTGGAGACAATCATAACCGCCTTCTGCGAGTTCAGGCCTTCAATAATAAAGTCCATCACCTTCGTGCCGACATACAGCATCACAATCGTGAACAGCATGCCTTGAATGCCGATGATGAAATACGACGCAAACACGACAATCAGATCAAAGAACAGGAGCGCGTAGCTGATATTCCAGTCCAAATATTTGTTCATAATTCTGGCGAGAATCGTCGTTCCCGCTGTCGTCCCGCCTACTCGGATAATAATGCCGATCCCGGCACCTACAAGAACGCCGCCAAAGATTGTATTGATCATGAGATCATGCGTGCCAATCGTCCAGCTCTCCGTCAGATGCAGGAACAGCGAGTTGAACAAGACGGCGATAATCGTATAGATCGTTGTCGTTTTATCCAAAAATTTATAGCCCACAATAAGCAGAAATGAGTTGATGATCAGGTTGACCAGACCGGGTGACCATTGGAATTGGTAATAGGCGATAATCGTCAGGCCGGTAACGCCGCCTTCGCCCAGATCGTTCGGGATGACAAACACATTGATCGCAACCGCAAAAATAAACGCGCCCAGCATAATCATCAAAATGTCTATCAGTCGTTTTTTCATTGCTTTCACATGTCCTTTCGCTGGTGCACTATTCATCAACAAAAAAGCGAATACCGCAAGGGCATTCGCTTGAAGTTGTATCGTTCATGCGTGTGCTTGTTAGGCCATCCCGATTATAGCAAATCAGCAAATGTTCGGCAATTGAGCGGACTAAAGCGTCACGGCCTTGAATTCACTCACTTCGCTTTCAGTCCATCCCATGACTTCTGCAAGTCTTCGAGCAAGCGCGCCGCATCGGATTTGCCCGCGATGTACGCCTGCATTTTGCTTCCAAACTCATTCATCGCTCCATCCGGGAATTTGTTGAAATTCCAGCTCAGCGACTTGCCATCCTGGCTATACTTCACCACCTCTGCTCCAAGATCGCCCAGATCTTCACTTGTCGCCTCGATCGTGGTGAAGGCCGGAATAAACTTGAATTCCTTTGCAATATAATGCTTGCCCGTCTCGGATGTAACGAGCCAATTCAGGAACTCCTTCGCTTCTTCCTTCATAGGGGAGTTTTTGTTGACCACCCAGTTGTTCGGAACGCCGACGAACAGCTTGTCGTTCGCTTCTGCGTCTTCATTAATCGGCATCGGGAGAATCCCGATGTTCAGATTCGGATTAATGCTGTCGATCTGAACCTGCGTCCAGTTCCCCTGCTGCGTCATGGCGACTTCGCCGTTCGCGAACATTGTCATCTCCGTATTGTAGTCTGTCGTTAGCGGATTTTTGTTGCCGTACTTCAGCGTCAGGTCCAGCAGCTTGATCCATTGCTCGAATACCGGATTGCCCGCGATGCTCGCCGTTCCGTCATTCAGGCCTTGCACGAAGCCATTCGGGTCTTCTTGATGGGCGAATGCAACATTCAGCGCATGGTTGCCCAGCACCCACAGCTCCTGATAGCCATTAGCGAATGGAGTGACGCCGGACGCTTCCAGCTTCTTCGCCGCTTCCTCCAGCTGGCTCAGTGTCTTCGGCACCTCGGTAATGCCTGCCTTCTCAAACAAATCCTTGTTGTACAGGAAGCCGTACCCTTCCAGATTCATCGGTTGGCCGTAGATTTTGCCGTCTTTGGTCATCGGCTCCTTCGCAACCTCAATCGTATCCGCTACCCATGGCTGATCGGATAGATCCTCCAGATTGCCAAGCCAAGTCTCCAGATCGCGGTAACCGCCGTTGTTGAAAATATCAGGTTCTTCGCCGGATGCAAATTTCGCCTTCAGAGCCGCGCCATAATCCGCTCCGCCGCCCACGGTCTGAATATCGAGCTTAATGCCGGGATGCTCCTTCTCGTATTCCGCCTTCAAGCGATTAAGCGCCTCTGCAATCTCCACTTTGAATTGGAAAATTTTCAGCGTCTTTGTCTCTCCTCCGCCGCTTCCGCCGCTGCCGGCATTCGGCTTGTTGCTTGTTCCGCCGCAGGCTGCAAGCAGTACCATCATGGCAAGCAGCAGTATGAGTGTGAGCTTTGTATTCTTCTTCATTAGTCGTTCCTCCCTTTTTTACGTACAAGCTTTATGAAAACGCTTCAACTGGTTTACATCCTCATTGTAGAGATTGCCCTAACCTGAGAGTAGACCTGATATTGATCAAAGTAGTAGACAAAATTGACCTATGCTATCCCTTCACCGCGCCTGCCGTAATGCCCTCGATAATGTATTTTTGCATCGCCAGAAAAAATACGATGATCGGTATAATCCCCATAACCAAAGCTGGCAAAGCCAGGTCCCACTGCTTCGTATATTGACCGAAAAACGCAAAAGTCGCAATCGGAATCGTACGAAGCTCCGGCGATTGCAGGATCAGCGAAGGCAGCAGATAGTCGTTCCATATCCACAGCGCATTCAGAATGAAGACTGTCACCAGCATCGGCTTTAGCAGCGGAAGCACAATTCGGATGAAAACACCGTAAGTATTGGAGCCGTCCACGGTGGCCGCTTCCTCGATCTCCATCGGAATCGACTTGATGAAGCCATGGAACAAGAAGACCGACATCGGCACACCGAAGCCGAGATAACAAATGATAAGTCCCGGGATGCTGTTCATTAATCCGGCCATGCCGGTTACTTTCACCAGCGGAATCATGATGGACTGGAACGGCACGACCATAGCTGCGACGAAGATCAGGAAGAGCATGCGATTAAACAGCGTACTGCTGCGCACCATCCGGTATGCCGCCATAGAACTGAGGAGAACGAGTAAGACGTTGCTCACGACAGTGATGACGAATGAATTCCGAAACGCTACCGGGAAATTCGTCATCTCGAACGCGCGGGCATAATTGCTCCATTGAAAATAGGACGGCCAGCTCGCTGCATCCGTCAGCAGCTCGCTGAAGCTCTTGACGGAATTCACGAACAGAAAGTAGAACGGAATCAGGAAGAGCAGACCGGCCGCAATCATGACCAGCTCGACGGCGGCGATGCCTGCCTTCTTTTTGTAGGCGGCTTCCATTACGCTTCGACCTCCTTGCTCTTGGTGAATTTGACTTGAATGCTCGTAATGATCGCTACTATGATGAAGAAGATGATGGCTTTGGCCGTGCCAAGACCATAGCGATTATTGGAGAAAGCCTCATTGTAAATATTCATCGCCACGGATTCCGTCGAGCCGAACGGCCCGCCTCTAGTGAGCGAGAGGTTCAGATCGAACATCTTGAACGACCATGATAGCGCCAGAAACAGACAGACCGTAGCCGCAGGCATAATCAGCGGGATGATAATCGTGAGCAAGGTTTGCCACCTGCTGGCCCCATCAATCTCGGCTGCCTCCAGAATATCCTTCGGAACATTGTTCAGGGATGAGATGTAGATGACCATCAGATAGCCGGCCGTCTGCCAGACGAATACGATGACGATTGCCCAGAACGCCGTCCCTTCCGTGCCTAGCCACGGCTGGTTGAAGAAAGCAAGGCCCGTCAGCTCGCCCACCGCCGAGAACCCTTTGACGAAAATGAACTGCCAGATAAACCCGAGCAGCAAGCCGCCAATGACATTCGGCATAAAGAAGACGGTACGCAGCACATTGCGCGACTTGAGCGGCTTGATCAGAAGGTAAGCCAGTGCGAAGCCCAGCACATTGGTTGCTACAACGCCTATAATGGTGAACCGGGTCGTGAACCAGAAGGAGTCCCGGAACGCTGAATCCTGCATGAAGATATGCTTGTAATTATCCAGGCCAATCCAGCTCACCTCGCCGGATACGCCGTTCCAGCTCGTAAAGGAATAATACAGACCCGACACGAATGGAATCAGAATGATGAGGACGAAGACCAGGACGGCCGGACCGACGAATACGATCTGCTGGCCTAACTGAGCTGTTTTTTTACGGTTCATCCATACTCCCCCTTGCGCAATTCGAATTTTGCTTATCATAATTATGCTTGAACCCTCCTGCCAAAAATACAGACGATCGTGAACCGTTAGCAGGACAATATTGATCTATCTCAGGGCAGCGATCAACCGTAAGATTCCATTCGAAACGAGGCGATTCCGATCAAAACCTACAGCATCCGCCGCAAGCTGATTGCCTTCATGCTGGCCGTGACGATCATTCCTCTGACACTGTCGCTTGTCATCACACTGGTCTATACGAAGGAATCCATCAAAGAGCAGTCGATGAGCGAAAATGCGAGGCTGATCTTTCAAGGCAAAACCAATCTCGTCAACTACTTGAACAACATTAACCGGGCTTCGATTGTGCTGTATTCGGACCCTCATTTCCTGAACAATCTGTCCAAGAGCTTCGACGACTACCAAGCTGTTGCGGAAATGTACACCACCTTGCAAAACTTGCAAGGCTCGCTGCCCGATATCCAGCAGGTCTATCTGCATTCCTATCTGACGAACCAATCGACGCTTATTACCAACACAGTGCCGCGGAGAGAATTTCGCGAATCTCCTTATCCTGGCACCGAAGAAGCCGACCCGGTCAAGCCGAGTACAGAGCCTCCGCATTACGCGCACAGCTACGGCTTCCCGCCCTCTCTTCATGACGATCCGAAGCAGCAGGTCTTCACCTACTACCGGCCGATCGTCCGCATTCCATCGACAGAGCGGATGGCTATGCTGGCTATCGACCTGAAGCTGGACGGTATCACGGCAATCTCCGAGCAGCTCTTCCATCCGGAGGACGAGCAGTTTTATCTGCTGGACGAGAACGGCATCATCATCTATAGCGGGCATGCCGACGAGATCGGGAAACCGGCGGCTGATCCTCACTTATTCGAGCGCATGCGAAGCGATGGCTCTGGCATTATCGACGAGGACGGCGCCATCCGCGTGTACGAGAAGCTCGACATCGCCTTTGCCGATTGGACGATTGTGAAGCAAATTCCGTACAGCGTGCTTTATCGCAAGTCGAATGAGCTAATTACCATCAATGCTATTATTGCGGCTGTCGCCCTCATTGTCGTCATTGTGGGCACGCTGTATATCTCCATTCGAATTACGAGACCGATCCTGCGGCTTGCCAGCTACATGAACCAGATTCAGACCGGCAAGCTGGATGTGGATATCGATGTTCGCAGCCGGGATGAAATCGGCTTCCTCACCCGGAGATTCCGGCAGATGATGGATACGATCAACAATTTGATCTTGCGCAAGTACAAGCTTGAGCTTGCTAATAAGAGCAATCAATTGGAAGCGCTTCAAGCCCAGATTGATCCGCATTTCCTGTTCAATACCTTGCAGTCGATTGGCACAGTCGCCCTGCAGCATGACGCGCCGCGGGTCTACTCGCTGTTGTCGTCGCTGGCCGATATGATGCGCTACAAGATGCGAAGCGGCGAAGCGATGGTGACGCTGGAGGAGGAGCTCGATCAGCTGAGGCTATACCTGGAGCTGCAGAAGGAGCGCTTCGACGAGCAATTCGACTTCTTTCTGGAGATTGACCCGGCCAGCCTGTCCGCACCGATGCCCAAGATGACGCTTCAGCCGCTGGTGGAGAACTACTTCAAGCATGGCATGAGCACTCAGACGGGAACCGGAAGGCTGACTGTTCGGAGCTGGATCACGGAAGATAACCGAGTCATTGTGGAGATCGAGAATAACGGGGCCTCCATTCCAGCGGATAGACTTCGCCAGCTGCAAGAGGCGCTGGAGATAAAAGTGGATGAGGAGCATAACGATCGCGAGCCGGGGACAGGAACTCCCTCTTCGATTGGCTTGCAGAATGTTCTAATGCGGCTTAAGCTGTACACCGACGATACAGCCGGATTGGAGATTGCGAACATGCAGCCTCAAGGCGTCAGCATCAGATTAAACTACAGACGGGGAGCGTGACGGAATGAAAGTCATAATTGTCGATGACGAGAAGCATGTACGCAGTGCGATTACTATGCTGGCGGAATGGGACAAGCTTGGCATTCAGGAAGTGCTGCAGGCATCCGACGGCGAAGAAGCCGTGCGGCTTATTGAAAAGCATCAGCCCCAAATCGTATTGACAGATATGAGAATGCCAAGGAAAAGCGGAGCCGAGCTGCTCACGTGGCTGTCGGAGAATCAGCCGCATATGAAGACGATCGTCATTAGCGGCTATGACGATTTTGAATACGTACGCCACGCCATCCGTCATGGCGGCATGGATTATATTCTTAAGCCGGTGAAAGCTACGGCGTTGAATGAGGCGCTTGCGAAGGCCGTACAATGCTGGCGGAAGGAACAGGATGAACGAATCCGCATGACCCGGCAGATGATTGAGATGAATGAAATGAAGCCGCATTATACCGACAAGCTGCTCACAGAGCTGGTCTCCGGCCAAAACGGACGCGAGTTCCTGAAGCAGATACAAGATGAATTCCCATTCCCGGCGGGACTTGCCACTTGCTCCGTCGCCGTTGTCGCTGTATCTCAGCTGGACCATGAGCTATTCGGGAAATTCCAGAACAGGTTGCAGCTAATTCACTTCGCTATTCTTAATATTTGCAACGAGCTGCTTCGCAGCCGGGGCATTGCCTTCCGGCAGCTCGATAGCCGGGGAGAGATCGTGCTGTTATTCTGGGGACCCTCCGAGCCATTCGAAGCTTTGTTGATTGAGATTGGGAAGGGAATTTCGGCTACGTTGCAGCGTCACGTTCATTTTGGTCTGGCGTTGGAACGTCCTTATCCGGGGGAACTGCCGCGCGCATATCTGGAAGCGTCGAAGGCGCTATGGAAGCGCAATGCGCTTGATCCTGTCCGCATTCATCGTGAGCAGTCCGAGAAGACGGATCAAGCGAGCCGGCCGCTTCGGCTGAGTGCCTTTGAAGAGGAGCTCCGACTCGCAGCGCTAAGCGGCAGCAGTGACCGAATTCGCACAGCAGCGGAACAATGGATACTAGAGGTTAGACAGCTTGATTCGGTATCGCCGGAGCAGCTGCTGCAGTGGAATCAGGAATGGGAGTGGATGAGGACACAATGGCTTGATGAAGGCCAGTCTGCTTCCGCCGCCGACTCTCTGGAGCCGTATACTGATATGCCCCCTTGTCTTCCGCTGAACAAAGAGGGGATGCTGTCATGGGATAGGCTGCAAGATGAGCTGGAGAAACGTCTGGCCGACGCCTCTGCGCCGCTCACCCGGCTGCATGCCAGCCACACGTCATTCATTGAGACGATTGCCGTCTACCTGAATGAGCATTACCGGGAGGAAATATCGCTGCAGGATTTGGCCGCGCGCTTCTATCTGAGCAGAGAGTACATTGCCCGCAAGTTTAAGCAAGCCTATGGCGTGACCATTATGGATTACTTAAGCCGCATTCGCATAGACAGGGCCAAGCTGCTGCTGCACAATCCTCATCTGCGCGTCGCCCTAGTCGCCGAGATGGTCGGTTATCCGGACGAAAAGTATTTTCGCCGTGTTTTTAAGAAAATTGAAGGAGTAAGTCCCGGCGAATACCGGAAGGAGCATACGATCGGGTAACTTATATCCCTATCAAAAAGGCAGCAAGGATACTGGTCCTTGCTGCCTTTTCAATATATATCCAGCAGATGATTCGGAAGGTAATTACGCCTTCAAATAGTCCATCAAAATATGCTTGAGAACCGCAAGCTGCTTCTCCGGCTCCAAATCCGACTCCAGCCGCAAGATATTGCGCTGCAGCGACAGCTTCCGAGAGAACATGGCGAATGCGTTAATAACCGTCGTCAGCGTCTCGCGTACGGAGATATCGCCGCGCAAGGAGCCATCCTCTTGCCCGTCTTGAATAATGCGCGAAAACATTAACGATACCCGGCGGTACAGACGGTTGAACTCATCAATATCTTCCAGCGGCTCATCCGAATGAGCGGCATAATTCTCAAAGTCTTCGAGAAACTTGATACTGCTGTCGCGATGATTCGGAAGCGGTGCAATAAAATAATCGAACAATAAATCCATCTTCTCCAGACACGTTTTCTCCATCTGGCTAATCGTCTGGAATTCAAGAAATACCTCTTCAATCATTTTTGTGGCGACGGCTACGATCAGCTTCTCTTTCTTAGGAAAATAACGGAATAATGTCGCGATGCCAATGCTTGCTTCCTTCGCAATGTGATGCATCGTCGTCTTCTCTATGCCATTATCGTTAAATACACGCTCTGCCGTCTCCAATATGACGCTTTCGCGATGCTGCTTCAGATCGCTTAACTCTTGCTTGTATCTTTTTTTTGGTTCCATTCCACACGAACCCTCTCTGGCTATCCAATTTCTTCTTTCTGCTATTATAGCTTTACATTTTTTCACTCGCAATAGAAGTTGAATTGCTTAAACTCGAGTAATATGCTTAATATTACAGCGATATTGTTACTATCATTTTTTCGTTCAGGCAACTCATTCCCAAGCAGAAATGGAGATGTTGACATGCCAGCGAAACAACCCGCGCAATGGGGTCGTGAAGTCGTAAAACCAAACTTTCCTATACGATAACACTGCAGGCTGTCGAGATGTCTCGACAGCCTGCTTTTTTAGGTATAACTGTGACACAGACTAGGAGCCGGTAGAAGTGAGTACGGGCGTCAGCAAATACAGCGCATCCCGCTGCTCCCGAATGGGAACAATCATTACCGGACTTCGGCTTCCCGTCAGTTGCAAGCTGACTTGCTCACTATGAATGCACCGCATAATTTCCGTTAGGAAGGAACCATTCAACGCTACCGAAAACGCCTCTCCGTGAACTGACGCCAGCTCCACTTCATCCTCGACATCCCCGATCTCAGACGTCTTCGCGAGCAGCTTCAGACGGCCATCCCCTGCGGTCAACCGGATCAGATTCCCGCCTGCCAATACGGAGACACGCTCAGCTGACCGCAACAAAGCCTTGCTGCTTAATCGAATCTCGGATTGCAACGAGGCGGGCATGAGTTTAGTCATGCTTGGCATACTGCCCTCCAGCAGAGCGGACTGCACCTGCAGCCTCCCTGTTGTGAAGATGATGGATTGGGCGTCCGCTTCGATGTGCATGAGCCCCTCCGTATCGTCGCCAATCAGCTTGGATAGCTCGGACAACGTCTTGCCCGGAATGACGACGATCGTCTCATGCGGCGCTTGTCCGGTTAAAGGAATGATGCGATGCGCCAATTGGACGCCATTCGTGGCCATAAGCTCCAGCGAATCGGAACGGAACGTCGCGGAGACGCCTGTCAGGACAGGCCTGGTCTCCGAAGCCGATGTCGCGATAACGACCTCACGAATAGCCGATTTGAGGTGTTCGTTAACGGTATAGAGACTTGTCCTGTCAGAATTCCGCACAGCTGATATAAGCGGGAATGAATGAGGATCGAGTCCATTCAGCCGGAATCGAGAGAGGCCCGACGTAATCACAATTTCATCATTATTGGTCTGCTCCAACATCAATCGTCCTGGATCCAGCCGCTGAATGATATCATGCATATACTTCGCCGGCACAACGACCGCGCCAGCCCGTTCGACGACAAGCTCGGACTCTTGACCATTTTGAATACAGACTTCAATCGTCATCGCCATATTGCTCGCCGTCAGCCGCAATTCTTCCTGCTGCGCACTCATGTGAATGCCTGTAAGCAGCGGAATGACGGGATGAGCCGACACCGCTCTTCCTACCTGCTTTATCGCTTGAAGCATCGCTTCTCTTGTCGTGCGGATCAACACTCCGTTCGCCCCGCTCTCCGTTTAATGGGAACCCGCATAATAAGCCTCGATGATATCCCGCATCAACTCCGAGCGGGACAGCCTTTTCGCCTCTTGCTCGTTCTCCAAGCGATCCCATAGCACCTGCGGGAGTGTAACCGATACTTTCTTGGTCATGCCGATCGCCTTGCGGCCTGCTCCCTCTCGAAGCCCCCCTCTCGTAAACGAGAAACCGAGCTGTCCTTCCTTGTTGGACAGGACGACCTTAACCTCTTTTTCACTCATGTCATTCACATCGCTTCATATGATTTAGGTTACCTAATTCATAATCCTATACATAAAGTGTAGCACATCGCTGCCCTCCTTACCAGACTTGGATATGCCATTTACGGCAGCCCCTCAAAGGAGGAAGAAACAAAAAAAGACAGGTACAATGACCTGTCCCGCTTCTGTTATGGCTATCGCTTAGACCGCTTTAATCTCCAGCAGCTCATACTTGATGATACCCATCGGCGCATCTACGTTAATCGTATCGCCGACTTTTTTGCCCATCAGCTCTTTGCCGAGCGGGCTCTCGTAGGAAATCTTATTGTCCGTGACATCCGCTTCCGCCGGTCCCACGACGCGATACTCGATTTTTTCGTTAAATTCGATGTCGTTCAAAATAACCAAAGAGCCAATGCTCACCTGATTACTGCTTAAGCTGCTGGCATCTACAACGCGCGCAATCTTCCGCATTCTCTCCAACTGCAGGATTCTCGTCTCCATAAATGCCTGATCATCCTTGGCAGAATGGTATTCGCTATTTTCCTTCAAATCGCCATAGCTGATCGCAACCTTCAGGCGCTCCGACAGCTCCTTGCGCTTGACTGTCTTCAGCTCCAACAATTCTTCTTCAATCTTTGCCAAGCCTTCCGGCGTTAATATCAATTCTTCTTTAGCCACTACAGATACTCCCCTTTCACAATCCAATCTTATTGTACCCTATTTGGCCTTACCTTTTCCTATATTTTCTTTACAAATTCCGATTTCAGCTGCATCGCGCCAAATCCGTCGATTTTGCAATCGATATCGTGATCGCCTTCGATCAAACGGATATTTTTCACCTTTGTGCCGATCTTAATGACCGACGAGCTTCCCTTCACCTTTAGATCCTTAATGACCGACACGGAATCTCCATCACTCAATATATTGCCATTCGCATCTTTAATAATCCGCTTCTCTTCAGCATGCTCCTCATCCGCTGTCAGCGACCATTCATGCGCGCATTCCGGACAAACGAGCAAATGGCCGTCCTCGTAAGTATACTGGGAATTACATTTGGGACAATTAGGCAAATTAGACATGTTATCGTTCTCCATTGTTTTTATACCAGTATATCGGAACAAGTGCTGGAGATACAGACAAGCCAAGGAAACGATGGCCATTTCTGACAAATATCTGGGTGATCCTGTTCGTAGTAAGGTGTTATTCACAAAAAAAGATCACGAGCAGCGCAAACCGCTCATGATCTATTTCATTTTTCTGTAGTAGTATTCATTGCGAACTTATGATTTGTGCACATCGGGAGCGAATGGCTAGAACTAAGATTCATTCGGCATAGCGAAGCGCCTCTTCGCACTGCTTTCTAATCTTTCTTTTTTCCCTTATCTTGATAGTCATATTTGTTGCATATACTTATTTCGTCGTTCTATGTCAAATACTTCGAATGGAGTGAGATCCCGACATGGACCATTCGATCGATCGTGATGTTAGGGCGAGCGCTATGTATGCTAACAAACCTATATCAACTAGATTGGATGGTGCACGTTCATGATACGTCAACGAAATATCGCGCTAGCTATTATTCTAACGATTGTAACCTGCGGTATTTACGGCATTTACTGGTTCATCGTCATGACGGACGAGGTCGGTCAATTAAGCGGAGATCCCTCGTTCACCGGCTTTAAGCATTTCCTGCTTACTCTTGTCACTTGCGGTGTCTGGAGCTTCGTATGGGCTTACCAAGTGACTAAGCAAATCGAGTACGCGCAATTGCAGCGCGGGTTCAGACCATCCGACAACGCCCTGATCTATATTCTGCTGACCTTATTCGGACTCGGCATCGTAACGTATGCCCTGGTGCAATCAGATGTCAACAAAATGGAAATGCCTTAACCGATTGCCGCAGCGGCATCCCAAGCTCTTCTGGGGCACGATGCTTGGCGCTGGCGGCCTTCTGTATGCCAAGGCATGGCTACCCCTTACCGGACTAGCCATACCTTGTCCTATTCACGCCGTGACTGGATTGTATTGTCCCGGCTGCGGCATTACGAGAGCGGCGCTTTCCTTGCTGGAGCTTGATGTCCATCAGGCATTCCGCTTCAATTCTCTCATCTTCGTCCTGGCGCCATTGTTTGCCTTGTATGCATGGACGAATGCCAAGAAGAAACGGAGAATGGGCGGGACTATAATGGCATTGATGCTAGCGATCACATTACTATACGGTCTGGCCCGCAACCTGCCGCCATGGTCGTATCTGGCTCCAACGGAACTGACCTGATTCGTACAAAAGAAGGATATCTCCTGATCCAAAGCCGGATCGCGAGATATCCTCTTTTATTAGTGAGCTTCTATTTGCCGAGATTTGTTACTTCCTGCCCAGCCACGAGAATACTGACTTTTTCTGATCGCCTTGTACCAATCTCGCGCGCTGAGCCAGCGTATCCTCATGGTCAGGCTCCAGCTCCAGAATACGGTCACAGACGGCCAGAGCTTCCCGGCTTTGTCCATTCTCGATCATCATCGTCATGCGCAGATGCAGAATGCTGACGAACTGAGCGTCGAGCGCCAGCCCCTGCTGTATGTAAGAGGCTGCCTCATCCTTCCGCTCCAGCATGTAATGCGACCATGCCAGGAAGTCGTATGCATACGCACTCTCAGGGTCAATAGCCAGCAGCTCATGGCAGAGAGCAATGCATTGCTCGTAATCTTTTCCATGATCAAAGGTGACATGAATTTTTTTCTCATGGGCCCGCACCAGCGCCGGCTCAATCGCAATCGCTTGGTCCAGGTGATGGAGACTCTCCTGCCATGTCTCCTCTTGATGGAGCAACAATCCCAGCTGCAAATGATAAGAGGCAACAGCGGAATCGATGACAATCGCTTGGCGATAAGCAGCGATCGCCTCGTCACGCTCTCCCTGGTCTCGATGAATATCGCCGATTAAGTCATAGAACAGATCCGCTTGCTCTGCCTTCTCCATCCATTCAACCGCAAGACGGTAAGCATCATCCAGCTGTCTCATATTGTAATAGCTCAACGCCGCATAATAGACGGCTTGCTCGAGGACATAACGAGCCATAATCTTCTCGAACTCAGCCGCCGATTCGTCGTACTGCTGCATACGGAAGTAGCACATGCCCTTACAGAGCAGCGCATCCTTTTGCTCCGCTTCGAGCTCCAATGCATAGTCGCAATTGGCAATGGACTCCTCGAATTCACCCATATAACGCAAAGCGTTCGCTTTCTCCACATACAAGCGCACATCCCGGAGATTATGCCTCGCAGCCTGATGGAAAGCCTCGATGACATGCTGGTACTGTCCGACTCGGTTCAGCATGTTCATCTTCACGATGTACGCTTCTGTATAGTAGGCGTTGATCGATAGCGCCTTGTCCGCCGCCTCATAGCATTCGCCATACCGCTCAAGCTCCAGCAGCGCATCAGCCTTCTGCCTGTAGCTATTGGCAAAGCTCGCATCATAGTGAATAGCCAGCTCTGCAGACGCCAGCGCTTCTTCATGACGCCCCAGCCTATTCAGCGTATACGCCTTGTTGTTATACAGCGAAGCCTCGTCTGGCTTAAGCTCAGTCGCCTTCTCATAATAGACGACTGCTTCCTCCAGCTCTCCCAGCTCCTCCAGCAAGACAGCCTTCCAATGATACAGATCCATATGATCCGGATAAAGCGCCAGCGCCTCATTGACCTTCGTCAAGGCAAGCTCCTTCTTGTCCATATGGTGCAGAACGACGCATAGCTGTACCTGAAGCTTCGCCGAGGGATGCTGCGGCTCCAGCTCGCATAGCAGCTGATAAGCCTCCTCAACCCGCCCCGTTGCCAAATACGATGTCACCAGCTCATGCGCCGCGTTGATATCATCGGGCCGTCCATTCGCTTCAGTCGTCATCTCTTCAATCTGGAAGCGATGCGCGGAAGCCAGTAAATTAATGACTTCATGATCGTTCGGCAATATCTGCTTCAATTGATTCAGATAAGTTGACGCATCCACGTAATAGCCCAGGCTGACGGCACACTTGCCCAGCGAGAAGAGCACATCGGCTGCATCCGGTCTAATCGGCAAGATTTCCTTATAGTCCTGATACGCCTCTTCATAGCGCCCTAGCCGGAACAACAAGCCTGCACGGTAATAGCGCGCATAATAATCCGACTCATCCCTGTCCAGCAGCTCGTTAAGCTTCCCCCCTGCCTCCGCCAGCCTGCCCAATGCCATGCTGTAGCGGGTCCCCAGAATAATCGCATCGGGATGGGACGGGCACAGCTGAGCCAGCTGTAGCAGCGCCTCTCGTGCAGTATAATAATCGTAATCATCGACGGCTTGCATGCCTGTGCGATATTGCTTGATGAATGTCTCCTGCTGCCCAGGCACGCAGTTCAGCAATTCCCCATAGCGGAAAAACTGATCGCGTTCGATCCGGTTCATGACAAATTCAATAAAGTTCTGATGGTAGTCTTCCAGAAGCTTGTCCTTCTGCTTATTCCACTCAAAATGCTGATTGAGCACCACCCATACCGGTTGCGGAAGGTGGAAAAACTCCGTCAAAAAATTGAGCGTCACGCGGCTAGCCGCCTCGCGGGTATCGATCAGATGGCAGACATCCATATCAAGCAGCGATTGCCAAGCGCGTATATCCAGCCGGGCCTCATAGTTGTCATAGACCCCTTTCAGACGATTCAAATATTGCTCCAGCGGGTCATCCGGTTCGCCGCCCGATACCATGCCGGACTTGGCAGCGGCTATCGCTTTCTCATAGGCCTCCCGAATCTGCTGGAATTCCTCTGGATGCGTCTCGGGATTGTAGACTTTGATCAGCTGGGTGTATGCCCGCTTGATGACCTTCTCATCCGTCGTCGGTTCGATTCGTAAGACCGCAAATTCCTCCATGCTCTACTCTCCCTTTGCCTCAATAGCGTCGAATACGTCCTTCAGCAGCTTCTTCATCTCTGCAATCTTTCGCGGCTCCTGCTTGTCCAGCGTATCTTCGAACTCCCGCAGCAGCTTCGCAATCTCCATCCGCTCATAGCCGATATGCTCCTCATACAGCCTCTCGCCGCGCGCGATGACCCACTTGTTCTCTTGCTGGTCGCGGGGATGAATCTTAAGCGTAGCGAGCTGTTCGATGCGCCTTGCCATCTCCTCCTGGGACATATCGCCCGGATTACGCTCGATCATTATTTGTTTCACAAGGCCGGTGGACGGCACCTTCACTTCGACCTCCAGCAAGCCGTTGATGTCATAGGTATACCGAACATCGACGCATTCCTGCCCTGCCGAACGACCCGGCACAGGTACGTTAATCTCCCCAAGGAAGATATTTTCCCGCGAAAGTCTGGCTTCCCCTTGCAGAATATCGACCTTGATCATCCGCTGATTGTCATTGGTTGTATAGAAGCGCTCAATCCGGCTCACCGGGATGGCCGTGTTGCGCTCAATAATCGGGAAGAAATGTCCGCTCTCATGATAGCCGTTCGACTTGGTTACCGAGACCGAAGTGCCCAGCGTATAAGGACATACGTCAGTCAGGATGACTTCCTTCAGGCTTTCATGGCGCTCCTTCAAGCCCGCCTGAATGCCAGCCCCTATCCCCACGACTTCATCCGGGTTCACATTGGCATACGCCAGCTGTCCGAACAGCTTGCTGACGAACGTGCGGATGAAGGGCAATCTCGTTGCGCCGCCTACGAGCAGAATGGCGTCGAGATCCTTCACCTTCAGCGAGGCGTCGGACAAAGCCCTCTCGATTGGCGCCCGAAGCCGCTGCAGCAGCAGCTTCGTCGCCAGCTCGTATTCACCCTGGCTAATCTCTAACGCAAGCTCACTGTCCTTATGCATAAAAGCCATTCGCGCGGCGCGCTTGTCGGCGAATGACAGCTTCGCCATCTCCGCTTGCTTACGCAGCTTCGCGAACTCTTTCGGCTCAAAGTCATCCTCCGTTAATCCGTGACGGTTCAAGAACATATCAATCAACAGCTGCGTGAAGTCCTCACCGCCCAGGTAATTGTCCCCCGCTACAGCTCTGACCTCCATCACTTGGTCGAATAACTCCAGGATGGATACATCGAAGGTGCCGCCTCCCAAATCGAAGACCAGAAACTTCGTATCCGCATCCCGTTGGTGAAGTCCATAAGCGATGGCTGCCGCCGTCGGTTCCGTAACCAGACGCTCCACTCGCAGCCCCGCCAGCTCACCGGCGCGAACCGTCGCTTTACGCTGCACATCATTGAAATACGCCGGAACGCTAATCACCGCTTCATGCACAGGCTTGCCCAGCACATGCTCCGCATCCTTCTTCAGCGCTTTAATGACAAGCGCCGACAGCTCTTCAGGCAGAAACTCCTGCTCGCCGAGCTTAAACAGCTTTTTCGTACCCATATACCTTTTGAAGAAAGACGCACTAAGCTCGGGATGAGAGATTTGCCGCTCCAGTGCGATCTGTCCCACGACGAATTCGCCATCGCCGTCCATGCTGACCGCCGATGGCGTCAGATGCTTCCCAAGCCCGTTCGGGATAATAACCGGTCCTTCCTCCGTCCAATAGGTAACCAAACTATTCGTTGTCCCCAGATCAATGCCTATGATCGTCATAAGTCCTCCGTAATACATCCGTTAATGGTGATATCCTCAATATCTTACAAGATTGCTCTATCTCTTGCTATATCAAAGTATATCGGCAAATAGCCCGGCACTCCATAGCTTCCTGCATAGCATCTGTAAACTAGACAAGCCGCAAGCATAGTCTCCCAAGCACTTAGCTTCCATTATAAAAAGCGGCAGAAAACCGTCCAAGGACGACTTCTGCCGCTAATCGATATCCGATTCAATTGAGCTTGCGCGTTAAACTAATCACTAGCAATACGGCACCGATGCACGCACCGACCAGCGCAATCGTATGCAGCCCTGCTGTCGTCACCGTAGATCCAAAAGCGATGCCGAGCAAGCTGGTCGACAGGATGCCGCCGACCGAACGGAAGGTCTGGAACAAGCCGGATGCCGCTCCCGTCTCGCTGGGCTTTGTATGCTGATAGAGCGCCGTCTGAAGCCCCATGTTGTTCATCCCATTCGTTATCCCTACGATAGAAGTAGCCAACAAGATGAAGAAGATCGGTGTATCCTCGCCCATAAACAACAGCAGCAACGTGCCTAGAAGCAGTGTGCTGCTCCCGGCAATAATGGCGGGGCGGTAGCTCCAGCGCTGGATGATGCGAACCGCGATTGGCGTCGCCAACATTCCGATTCCCGCGAAAGGCAGCATCAGAAGGCCTGCTGTCTGCGGATCATAGCCCTTCACCTGGCCGAGCCATAATGGCATACTGAAGAACAAGGAGTAGAACACGATATTCAGCCCGGCGAACTGCGCATATACCGATTGCAGCTTCACATTGCGGCCTAACATGCGCAGATCAATGAACGGCTTGTCCGTCTTCAGCTCTCTAATGCCGAAGAGAACCGCAAATACCGGAACGACCGCAAGCAGCCACCACATGGCGCCTGAGCCGAGCGAGGTGAGGAACAGCATGAAGCTGATCAGCATTCCCATGAACAAGAGGACGCCAGGCACATCCAGCAGCTTCAACAAGCCGCCGCTGCTCCCCTTCTCCCGCTTGCGGTCGGCAGGCATCCAGCGATAAGCCAGCACGATCACGGCTAGCGCAATCGGAATATTGATCCAGAAGATCGAATGCCAGCCGTTGTGCTGAACCAGCAGACCGCCCAGCGTCGGGCCGAATGCCGCCATGACATTGGCGGATACCGAGATGATGCCTAGCGACGACGTCATGCCCTTAGGCTGTCCGCCAGTTGCCGGCTGGGCGAAGGAGCGGACAATCGCCATTCCCGCCGGAAAAGCTACCGTGCTGCCGAGCGCCAGCATGATCCGGAACGCCAGCAGCCAGCCGAATGACGGCGCCCATACGGAGAGAAGGCTGCTCGCAACGACAATCGTGAGCCCCGTCATCATGACGCGGCGAGCGCCGAGCAGATCCGCAAGCTTGCCCATTAACGGCTGTCCGGCTGCCGCTGCCAGATAGAAGCCCGTAATGAGCCAGGTTGCCGTCGCAACATTAATGCCATAGCTTGCGCCTATGCCCAGTAGCGCAACGGCGATCATAGAAGAATTGAGCGGATTGAGAATGACGCTGAGCGCGACGACCCATGTCATTTTACGTAGCGAATAGGTGGATGGAATGGTATTCATTGTAGCCCTATGTTGTTCTGTTGCTGCCATCTTCATTCATTCCTTTGCCATATCTGTCATAAACCCATTGTAAATGGGAATGCTCATAAAGAAAAATAGATGATATCGAATGAATTAATAATGATTTTATTATAAAGGGAGATGCGATGATGGATTTGCAGCATTTGAAATATTTTCAGACCGTGGCCAGACTGGAGCATATGACATTTGCCGCCCAAGAGCTGCATATCGCCCAGCCCGCTCTTAGTGTCATTATCTCTAGGATGGAGGAACAGCTCGGCGTGCCCCTGTTCGACCGGCAAGGCAGGCGTATCAAGCTGAACCCATACGGCAAAATCTATCTGGAGAAGGTTAATTTGGCGCTTCATGCGCTGGAGGAGGGCCAGCGCGAGCTGTCCGATCTGGCCGGCATCGAGAAGGCTACTATCAGCATTGCGGCGACGACGCTTAACCGCTTCTCGAATGTGCTGGGACCCTATCTGGCTGCCCATCCGCAAGCGAACTTCCGCATTATGCAGACGCCTACGGAGGAGATGAAGGTCCAGCTGCTGCAAAGCGGCGAGATCGACTTCGTCTTTGCCGCGCCGCCGATTACAGCCGAAGGGATAGTCGGCTCGGAACTGCTGACGGAGGAGATTATGCTGGTCGTGCCGCCGCAGCATCATTTTGCAGGTCGCAGCAGCATACGCCTTAGCGAGGCAGCCCATGAACCGTTTATAAGTTTGAAGCCGGGATACAGCTTCCGGGATCTGACCTTCTCGTATTGTAAGGAGGCGGGCTTCGTGCCGCGCGTTGTGTGCGAGGGAGATGAGCCTACCTCTATCGGAAGCCTGGTAGCAGCCGGGCTCGGCATCGCTTTCCTTCCTGCCGCAGCGCGTAGTGGTAATAGCTCGCTAGTCTTTCTCACCATTGAGGAGCCGGTATGTATGCGAACGATGCAGCTGGCCTGGCTGGAGGGCCGTTATGTATCGGGAGCGGCTCGTTCGTTCCGAGATTTCGTCATCGGCTACTTTGCCTCAGGTAGCGACAATTTGGCTGTAGACTAACCCCATTCCATCAGGCGTATAATGGAGTATGTAAATGACAGGAAAGCAGGTGCAAGCACATGAAATTTAGTACATATGCCTACGAAAGACCGGACGTGAAGACGTTCGAGCTGCAATTCAAGGAATTGCTGAACGCATTCACGAGCGCAGCTACGTACGAAGAACAGGATGAAGCCATGACTGCGGTCAATAAGCTGCGCAGCGAATTCGATACGATGCAGACGATTGCCAGCATCCGCCATTCCATCGATACGAACGATGAGCTCTACAAAGCGGAGCAGGACTTTTTCGATGAGAACGGCCCCATCGTCCAGGAATACATTACCGATTACTATCGCGCACTGACAGGTTCCTCGTTCCGCGGACAGCTTGAGGAGAAGTGGGGACGGCAGCTCTTCCAGCTGGCCGAGCTGTCGCTGAAGACGTTCAGCCCTGAAGTCATCGAGGACCTTCAGCTTGAGAACAAGCTGACGACGGAATACAGCAAGCTGCTTGCCTCCGCCAAGATTCCATTCGAGGGAGAGGAGCGTACACTTGCGCAGCTCACGCCATTCCAGCAGTCGCCGGACCGCAGCATGCGCAAGCGTGCGGCTGAAGCATCCTTCGGCTTCATGGCTGAGCATGAGGCCGATTTCGACCGCATCTACGATGAGCTGGTCAAGACACGGACGAAGATCGCGCATAAGCTCGGCTTCCGCAATTACGTCGAGCTTGGTTATGCGCGAATGAGCCGGACGGATTACAATGCCGAGATGGTCGCAAACTTCCGCGAGCAAGTGCTGGAGCATATCGTTCCGGTCGCTTCGAAGCTGAAGGAGCGCCAACAAAGCCGTATCGGCGTCGATGAGTTGCTCTACTATGACGAGAACCTGGCGTTCCTGTCGGGCAATGCTACACCTAAAGGCGATCCCGAATGGATCGAAAGCAACGGCGCGAAAATGTACGCGGAGCTGTCGCCGGAGACCGATGAGTTCTACCGTTTCATGCAGGATAATGAATTGATGGATCTCGTCAGCAAGAAGGGCAAGCGCGGGGGCGGCTACTGTACGTATATTAGCGAGCACCAGGCTCCTTATATCTTCTCCAACTTCAACGGGACATCAGGCGATATCGACGTCCTGACACATGAGGCAGGGCATGCTTTCCAGGTGTACCAAAGCCGGAGCTATGCGGTGCCGGAGTACAGCTTCCCGACCTACGAAGCTTGCGAAATTCATTCCATGAGCATGGAGTTCTTCACCTGGCCGTGGATGGATCTGTTCTTCAAGGAAGACGCGGACAAATACCGCTTCGACCATCTGGCAAGCGCGCTGATCTTTATTCCGTATGGCGTAACGGTCGATGAATTCCAGCATTTCGTCTACGAGCATCCGGAAGCGACTCCAGAGGAGCGGAAGGCAGCTTGGCGGGGAATTGAGAAGAAATATTTGCCGCATCGCCAATATGCGGAAAATGCGTACCTGGAGCAAGGCGGATTCTGGCACAGACAGAGCCATATCTTCAATTCGCCGTTCTATTACATCGACTACACGCTCGCGCAGATTTGCGCGTTTCAATTCTGGAAGAAGATGCACGAGGACCGCAGCGCCGCATGGACGGACTACCTGAATCTGTGCAAGCTGGGGGGAAGCTTGTCCTTCACCGAGCTTGTCGCCAAAGCTGGCCTTGTCTCTCCGTTCGAGGACGGCTGCGTCACTTCCGTCATTGGAACTATCGACAGCTGGCTGAATGAGGTAGACGACCAATCGTTATAAATTTGTGGACCTAAAAAGACGGCTGCCGGTAATTAAACCGACAACCGTCTTTTTCTTTATTTATTTTGCGACGTTGGCTTTTGCCCCCTCTTCCATCATATTCGCAATATCTTGGATTTGGTTCATCACCGAGATCGGATCGGAGAAATAGAAGCGGTAACCGTCAATTTCGTACAGCTTGTTATTTTTAACCGCAGGCAATGTTCCCCAAAGAGGGTCACTCGCATAATCAAACGATTCCTTCTTCGTATCTACCGACATAAAGATATGATCGCCGGCATAATGATCCACGACCTCACTGGAAATAGTGGCCCAGCCTGTCTTCGGATCGATATCCCGGATGACATTTTCATTCATAGGGATGCCCAGTTCACCATGTATGGTTCCTCCCGTATAAGCGTTCCCATAAAGCGTTAACTCCTTTTGAATCCCGCCGGCAAATACAACGGCTGTCTCGCCCTCTTTCAGCAAGGCTTGTACCCGCTTTTTGGCTCCGGCCAGCTTCTCCTCGAATTCCTCCAGCCAAGCCGCAGCCTCAGCCTCTTTATTCAGAATAACCCCAAGCTGCTTTACTTGTTCCCGAATATTCGTGCTGTGGTCAAGATAAACGGCTGTTGCAATTTTGGAATAGGCTTCATATTTCTGGGCATCGCCTGTCACAATAAGATCGGGATTTGCCGCGACTATTGCTTCCAAGTTTTCAGAAACGTCCATAATTCCTTCAACTTGATCCTGCAGATAAGGATTCTCCATAAACATGCGATTGGTTCCCACAGGCTTGACATCAAGCGCCAGCAAGTAGCCCAGATAGAAATCGGTCACTACCCGCTGAGGATTGTCCGGCACTGCAACCTCTCCCATCGAAGTAGACACAAGCCGCGTCCCTCCATTAGCCGCAGAATCTGCGGTTGCCGTTGCTTCCGAAGTGGTCTGCGGGGCTGTATGATTTGATACGTTTGAATTCGTGCTGTTGCCCGTATTGGCGCTTCCGCAGGCGCCAAGCAGCAAGCCGAAAGCGAGCAGCAGGCTGGCCGGCACCATTTTTGCAAAGTTAAACATGTTGTCTGATCCTCCATTCATGTGTTGATAATAATTATCATTATCATGAATAGAAATATAGCATGGCTCATTAGGACGGGCAATGGAATTTCTCCCTGCCTGTGATGTAATATCCTCCTTATTGTCATGCTTGCGGAACGCTTGCGGGGACATGCCCATCTGCTTTTTGAAGGCATTGCTGAAGTAATAGGCATCCCGGTATCCAATAGCGGAAGCAATCATATATAGCGGAAGTTTGGTTTCGGTGAGCAGCTCGCAAGCCTTCCTCATCCGCAAGCGAATGAGGCAATCGATCGGGCCGCGATTGAGCACTTGCTTGAAGCAATTCGAGAGATGGCCTGGGCTTCTGTTCATGGCAGCCGCCAAGGTATCAAGCGTATGAGGATCGGCATAATGCTTGAGCATATATTCCAGCGTCATCGTCACCAGCTCAGCCGGACTTGTCGGTTTGGCTGCCTGTGGTTTGGCATGATATTGCTGAATGACCCCGGATAGCCATTGGTAGAACGCCGCCTTTAATTCCAAGAGTGCCGTCTGCTCTTGAAGCTGGCTTAATTCGAGCATATCGGACAGCAGGTCATAGAGTGCGACCGGTTGGCTGGGAGTCAGGTGGTAGACCATCTCGAAAGGATTGTATTCGGCCAACAGCGCCATCTGATGTTTCGTCAGCCTGTTCCCCAGATCAGCTTCATAACCAACCATACTGTACTCAACCCCATCTACCCCAGCGTTCACTTCACAATAGCTTTTTTTAGGCATATGGATTATTTGCAGCTCGTTCATGGCATAGGTTCGCTGATTCAACATCAATAGCGCATTCCCCTTGCTTATGCAGAAAAAGCTGCCGGACTGGGCAGTCACAGCGCTGCGCTCCCCAGGTTTAAGAATATGCTTTTGGATATGGATATGTTGGATATGGACTTGGTTCCATAGTTCGATATGTTCGCTCAACTGCAGCATAGGGATACAATCTCCGTTTTCTCTGTTAAGGTCGCTCATGGTTATAGTTTATCATGGATATGCGTCCCGTACAGTTGTGGACCGCCCATGCCATGGCTCAACAGCCAAACTACAACAGAATCCTCCACAGGGCCAAATAAAGCACAAGCGCCGCAGCCATCCAGAGCGCATAGGCATAATTCGGCCGAGCCATCTCCATAGCGGTCTTGTTCTGCAAGCCGGCGAGCAAATGATTGACAGCCGAAGCTGGCGAGATCGGGTTGGATAAGCCCCAGCTGCCTAGCAGCAGCACCGCAAAATAAGCGGAGGATAGGCCCACCGCAGCGGGATCAATACCCGTGGCAAGGATCGTAACCGGCACAATGGGATGAAGTCCAATCCAGGATGTCGCCATAATGAGCAGAACGGTAAATAGCGTAAACGCCAGCCAAAGCGGTACCGGCAGCTTCTCCAGCAGCTCAGGCACATAGGCTCCGAAGCCCGTCGATCGAATGGAGCCGCTGAAAAATCCGGCAGCAAGGAATAACGTAATCTCCTTCTGGAGAGCTGGCAGCGTAACCGATATATGATTCGCAATGCCTTGTCGGTAAGTATCCATTGCTCCTTTCGCCGCACACCAAAGCAGCGGAATCAAGACTGCGCCCAGACAGGTGATCAGCACCATTGGCAGCTCTAGCAGCCACTCCAGCAGCAGAATAGCCCCAATCGCCAGAACAAGATAAGCGGCCAGTCCAAACGGAAATGATGCGCGGTCTGACAGATTGCCTACCGGAGCGGGTCTGACCTCCTCTGCTTCCCGCTCTGTGTCCATATCAGAATCATTCTGCTCACTGCACCATAACTCGCGTCTGCTCACGACCATGCTTATCAATAGGCTAAGGAGCGATAAACCAATAATATAAGGCAGAATCGACGTCCAGCGGAGCGATAGTGCAGACGTGACTAATGCCATCGCAGCGAAGTAAGGCGACCACATAATGGCTCCGCCGAAGCCCCGATTCATCGCTGCAGCCAGCAGCCGGGCTGCACCGCTCGCATGAGGCTTGACGAAAGCGAGATGATAGACGACCGAGATGGAGCCTACATTGATGAACGCGCCCATGATCTGAGTAAGCAGTTGAGTGCCTGTGAACATCACGGCTTTGCTTTTGACGCTCTTTTCATAGAAGTGGCGCAGCGCCGCCACGTATGCCGGCAGACGAACGGGAATGCCGAACAACGGTGCGAATACAAACAGGGTAACAAGCGTTGCATTAATGCCCGCCGACTCAAACCAAAGCCGGACATCCGCTTTCTGGAGCAGCATGAGCAGAACTCCGCCCGCCATAAAACCCGTCGCCAGCCACTTGGATATCCCTTTAAGCCTTGGAAGAGCCAGTGCAATAGCCAGAAACGCCAGTCCCCCAAGCGGATAAAGCAGCAGCTCCACATGGGTGAGCTGCTGCACGATAAAGATGGCAGCGAGCGAGAACACGACTGTTCTCTCCGCCGCTGCCCGTATAGATGTTGCCATACGATTCGCCTTCTTCTTTTAATTAAACTGCCAGCAGCTCAGGCTTAGATTGCCGTACTGATAGCTGCGGTGAAGCAGCTTCGCCTGCCGGTTCCTATCACCTGTGCCCATCGCAAGCAGCAATGGAATGAAATGCTCGCTTGTCGGAACCGCATCGCGCGCATGAGGAGCCAGCTCCATGTAACGGAACAGGGCTTCCACATCCCAATCCTCCAGCTTGCTCTGCAACCAATGATCGAAGGATTCCGCCCAATCGTCAACTCCGTCGCTCGACCGCCAGTTCAACCGTCGCAAATTATGAACCGTTCCGCCGCTGCCGATAATCAGAACATCTTGTTCCCTAAGCTCGCCAAGCGCCTTGCCAATCTCATACTGCTGCTCCGGCGTCAAATGCCGGTTCACAGATAGCGCGACAACCGGAATGTCCGCATCCGGATACAGCAGCTTCAGTACAGCCCATGCGCCGTGGTCAAGGCCCCGCTCTTCATCCAATACGCTGTCTATGCCTTGCTTGGCGAATAAGGATTGGATACGCTCGCTCAGCGCTCGATCGCTTCGGGCCGGATAGGTTATCCGGTACAGCTCATCCTGGAATCCGCCAAAATCGTAAATCGTGCTGTATGGCTCCGCCGCGCCAATCGTCTGGACAGACTCCTCCCAATGGGCGGAAAATAATACGATCGCCTTCGGCTTAGGCGTATTTGCGCCAAATTGCTTCATCAATTCTGTATAGGCATGTTCCTCCAACACAAGAGAGGGCGCTCCATGCGCGAAAAAATAAGAAGGCATCATTGTCCCATCGCTCCTTTATCATTGTTTATTGCCGCATCTTGCTTCAGCCAGCTCACATAATCAGCCATGTTCTCCTCTGTCACCCCATGATCGGACGGGTATGTTTTAAAAGTCAGCTTGGAGGTTACGCTACCCATATATTCGGCTGTCTCATGGCCGATGCGAATCGGGAATACGGAATCGAACTCTCCATGGGAGACAAATACCGAGACGTCACTCATCGATTGGACGTCATATTCGGTTTTCACGAATTGCGGAATATACCCGTTCAGCGCCACAATGCCCCGCAGAGCGTTCCCCATCGTATGGGCAAGCGTCAAGGAAAGAATAGCCCCTTGGCTGAACCCCAGCAAGTAGCGGCTGCCCGCATCCACCGGATATTTCTCTGTTGCATACTCAATAAAGGCTTCGAGCTGCTGCACAGCCCGGTCGAATGACTCGCGCAAGGGATTGCCCAGGCTTTTCAGCTCATAATATTGATAGCCTGCCCCAAGCAGCAGATCGCCGCGAATATGAATCGTAATAAAGCGGTCTTCAAACGGCTTCGTCAGACCCGCCATATTGCCCTCATTTGACCCTTTCCCATGAAGCGTGAATAAGGCAGGGTACGTCATGCCGGGCTCCATGCCCTCTGGCAAGTGAATCTGGTAAGCGTATGCTGGTATCATATAAAACTCACCTCTCGGTTCAAATATTAGTAATAAAGAAATTAATTTTATATAAGTAATTTATACGAATGAACACTGGCATGTCAATGGAAAAATTGATAATATGAATATATCATCTGTATTACAAATATTTTTGAGGATGCGTGAACCCTATGGATATCGGCTCCAACATTCGGGCCATACGAAAGCGGAAAGCGATCACGATCGCCCAAATATGCGAAGAAACCGGCCTGTCCCAAGGCTTCTTAAGTCAGGTCGAGACGAATAAAACCTCACCCTCCATTGCTACGCTGGAGAATATTGCGAATGCCCTGAAGGTGCCGCTTGCTTATTTGCTGCTGAAAAAAGAAGACCGCATGCATATTGTGCGCAAGTCGGAGCGCAAAGTGACTACCAGCGGCAGCGAGCAGCTGAAGGTGGAGCATCTCAGCTCCTCCAAAAATGTAAACATGATGCTTGTCGAGTTCCCTCCCGGCGCATCTACAGGCGAAGTTCCCCATGCCCATGAAGGGGAAGAGGTTCATGTGGTGATCAAAGGCCGAATTTATGCCGAGCAAGGTGAAGATTCTGCCGAATTCGAGGAGGGCGACTCCTTCTCCTGGAATGCCTGCACGCCCCATCTCGTCCGCAATATCGGCGATGAGCAGGCGATCGTTCTGATCTCCGTCTATACGGAGACCGAGCAGCAGCAGCCTTATGCATAGCTCGTTTTAAAAATAAAGAAGAGCACCCTCCTCGAATGAGTGGATGCTCTTCTTTCGTTCGCCTCTTCTATTGGGATTGCGGATGAGGATGATTGGTATAGTCCTCTTCCTGCTTGCCCTCTTGCTCCATCATAAAATCCATATGCTTATAGCCCCAGCCGCACATATCCGTTAAGACCGCGCTTAACGTCTGGCCATGCTCCGACAGCTCATATTCGACCTTCGGTGGAATCTCTTGATAGACCTTCCGTACAACCAATCCGTCCCGCTCCAGCTCCCGCAGCTGATTAGTCAGCATGCCTTGCGTCACATTCGGCAGCATCCGGCGCAGCTCGCCAAATCGCTTCGTCCCATGATAGAGCAGAATAAAGACAATAAGCGGCTTCCACTTTCCGCCGATTACCTGGAGCGTTGCTAATATGCCCTTCGTTCGAGTAGGATCATTTTCATCCATTGGCATACCGTTCGCCTCTTCCCGCTTTGAAATATTCATTACCGTTACTTTATCAGAGTATCTCGCATAACAACAGTACGCAGTTTCAACGTACTTAGTACGTTTTTCCGTACTGTCTGACTGTAAGCCAGCAAGAGCCAATGGTACGTTTTATAGAACCTAGTACGGGAAAACTGCGTACTTTTCAACGAACACATCTTGCTTAATAATGGAGTTGTAATCGCGATTGCTACAACAACTGAAAGGGTGTATTTCCTTGCATATTTTAGTTATAAACGCTCATCCTCATTTACAGGATTCCCGCGGCAATAGAGCTTTGGCTCATGAACTAGAAACTTATGAACTTATCCATTTCCACAATCTTTATGAGCAATATCCTGACTGGAACATTGATGTCGAAAAGGAACAGCAATTATTACTCGCCTATGACCGCGTCGTCTTCCAATTCCCCCTGTTCTGGTATAGCACACCGCCGCTGCTTAAGAAATGGTTTGACGATGTACTCACCTTCGGCTGGGCTTACGGACCGGGAGGCACTCAGCTTCAAGGGAAGGAGTTTCTGGCTGCCGTCACAACGGCCGGGACAGAGAAGCAATACCGCTCCGGGGGACAGAATGCCTTTACCATTAGCGAGCTGCTTAGACCGATTCAAGCGACCGTTACCAAAATCAATGGCACTTACCTACCTGCATTCGTGCTCTACCATGTCCAAGAGCGGACAGATGAGTATCTTGCTGAACAGGCTAAGGCATATGTGGAGCATATTCGACAGGACGCTGCCGCGCTGATGTATTAATAGATAACAAAACCGCCAGAGTTCATTGAACTGCACCCCAATCGCTAGATGGTGTCTAACTATTGGGGTGCAGTTCAAGTCATGCTCTGACGGTTCTTAATTTATTGCTTGGACAAACGGTCCTGTGCCATGCGTACGAGTTCCCGCACCATCGAACCGCCGATTTTGCCGCCAATATGTCCGGCAGATTCCGTCGACAGATCGCCATTGTCGCCTTGTCTAAGCGGAATACCCAGCTCCTTGGCCACCTCATACTTCACATCGTCAGGCCGCTCGGGATTCACATTATACCCCTCTTGCTTCATCACGTTTGCCTTGAATGCCTGCATGCCGCGCGCTGCCTCCGGCACAATATACTTTCTTCTCCGGGCCATACTGATCGCTCCTTCTGTCTTTTAACCATAGGTTGCCCGAATAAGTCCGGCCTACGCAATGTGATTATTGGCAAGAAGCGTGGATCTAAATATGCATCCTCCGCATGGATGATTTCATTCTGTTCAATTCTGATGGCTTCGCTATACCGGAGACTCGTCCAACAGATAGACAGGATCGCCGTCCCGGATATATCCCGTCTTGACAGTTGAAGCATACACACCGACGTTCAGTTGAAAGTGCTCATGCACTTGCCTTAGCAAGGAGGGGTCTCTTTCGAGTGTTCCCGGATCTATCGTAATCATCGAACAGCGCTCGCAGTCGGAATCAATCTGAAGCTCAGCATTGCCTACACGTATCCGTCTGCCGATCCAGCTTTGTTCCCCTTCTTCCTGCGTTTCCAGCTTCAGCATGAGATTGGGCCGAAAGCGAAGCGCATCGAGCTCCTTGCCCCACTTTGCTTCGATCCTCTTCACCGTCTTGTCCGTCAAAAGGAGAAGGCTCGCCGCATCAACAGACAGCAGCTCATCGTTCTCAGGATTCGGAGCAAACATCGCCGACGAGGACAATTTCTTTCGCGAGAGAGCTTGAATCTGCTCTAATAGCTGGTCATCCCAGCTATACCTTTTGCCATCCGGCCCGTTAACCCGTACTCCCTCATTCTCATAACTTGCCTGATACGACAGCATATTCGGAATGGTTCTAGCGGTAACAAATCGGTTCCAGCCTTCTTTGGTCTCATCATAAAACGAGCATACACGATCGCCATGCAGCCCGTATTCCTCCAACTCACAACCCTCCAGCCGTTCTCCACCGAACGACTTGACGGGGTAACGATAGATCGCGCTTATCTCTCCGATACGCTTTGCCATTTTGCGAGCCTCCATCCTAGACCTGTCATTTTTATCTATAGTCTAACCCAAATGATTTCTATAACAAAAAAAGCAGCAGCCCCTCTCCCGCTAAGGGACAAGAACTGCTGTGCATTAAAGGTTAAGCTTCAATTTGCACTTTAAAGGAGAAAGGCTCCTCTGGGTTTCCAACATAATGAAGCTTGCCATCTTGTGTTTCCAATACCATATATACGTATAAGGTCTCGCCAATCAGGTTTACAATATTCGGTGTCTCGATTGTAATACCGCCTTGTCCGCCCGAAAGCTCCTGTCCCTCATGAACAAATACGTAGTCGCCATATTCCGATTCCAAATATGCAATGTCCTCGGCAGCCGGAGCTATATCATACTTGACGGTTGAGATCAGATAATAAGACATTACAGGCTGTACAGGTGCGTATTAAACATTAAGATAAATGCCATACACCGGCGGATCACCTTCGTATGATCTCCATGAGCCTCCGCTGACTTGTGCGCTTAACGGCTTGGATACGGTAATGGAACTGATCTCGGAAAGACCATGTTCATTCTCTCCAACGATATACAGCGTATACGGCTCATCCAGCAATAGTTGAACAGAATATACGGTACATGGCTCAGTAGCTGTTCTAACACTCGTTGGCTCATAGGAAGATGCTGCAATCGCTTTTTCCTTAATTTCACCTTTTGTTAAGGGAGCATGCTCTGTACCGGAATGATAAATAAAATACAGCTTGTCCGCATTCATCGATTCCACCATAAAATTAATGCCTACATCCGTGAATACAACCGGCTCCACCAACAAAACCTCTGGCACCTGGCTAGGCTCAGGTGTCACAGTCGGCCCTGGCGACTCGGTTGGTCCCGTGCTTTCGCTCGGTTTCGGCGACTCCGAAGGCTTTGGTGTTGCGGTCGTTACTGGCGACTCCGTCGGTCCCGTGCTTTCGCTCGGTTTCGGCGTCACCGTTGGTTCTGGTGTTCCGGTCGGAGCCGTTGTCGGGCTTGGCGTCGGCGCCGGTATATAAGGCGCTGGCGGATTGGTAACCGACACAACTGGCGTTGGCGCTTTATCATCCAGCTTATGCCCGAATGGCGATTGCACGGCACCAATCTCAATCACCGGATTCGAGCCGGAGCCCCAGTGGAAGCCCGGTCGGAACGTGATGATCAGCGTTTTGCCATCCTCGGATAGCGTGAAGCGATCCTCCTGATTGCTCAGGGCGTAGCCGTTGATGCTGAATTGAGACAGATCAATCGATTGGGGATCAATCGCGCCTGTGAACGTCAGCTTCAGCTCGCTCGTCCCGTCTACCGATACGCCGGAGAGTGCTGGCGAAGGCTCAACCTGTTTCTTGGTTTCAAACGAAGCTTGGATCAGCTCATCCCTTTTGACTTGGGACCTGCCGTCGAATTCACCTGTCTGGCCACCGTTGAGCAGCTTTAAATCAAGCGCTAGCTGAACATAGCCTTTGGCCCAGTCCGATACATTGGTATTCGTTCCGGGTTTTGGATTGGCTTCTCCCGCCAACCCTAATCCGCGCACCAAAAATGTAGCCAGCTGTTCCTTGGTCACGTTGCCCGCAGGGTTGAACTCTCCCGAGCCTGTGCCCGTCGTAATGCCGGCTTTCTTTATTGCTTCAATATACGGCAGCGCAAACCCGTTAGACGGATCATTCGCCTGAACGTCACTGAAGCTGGAGCTCTTGAGTGATGTGTCCACATTGAGACCAAAAATCAAAGCTGCAACTTTGGCGAATTGAGCGCGATTCATCTCCTCTTGGAGACCAAATTGCCCGTTGCCGGTTCCATCGAACACACCTGCTTGAATTAAGGCGTCAAACTTTGCCTTTGTCGCCGCATCCAAGTCCTTTAAGTCTTGAAAATTTTTCGTTGTTCCATCCTGCGCATAGGCTCCGGCTGCCGCCGAGAACATCATGCAGCCTATTAAGAGCCAAGCTACGACAACTTTCCGCATGTCACTTCCTCCCCATTATTTATACAAATAATATAACGGATTTTTTTCTGAAAAACATGAGCATTTCTGAAAATTAAATCCATTTTTCGTTGTACACAATTTATTTTCAGTCAGTCATGCTACCTTTAAGCCAAAATCAAGGCTAAATCCTGTTAAACCAACGGCCGTGACCGTCTGTTTCTGCAACAATAATCTCTTGTCGTACGCCACCCTTGTAGCTATCCACGTGTAGTTGCCGATCCCGCATATTATTGTAAATATGGCATACATCCCGCTGACGTCCCAACCCCTCGATTGTCAGAAGCAGCTCCTCTTTGTCACGCTTGGACAATTGATTTGCAACGTGGGTATGGAAGACGCATAATACCGATTCCGAATCGGTTTCTCCCGCCAGCTCGGCAAGCAGTTTCACCCCGTTGCCTTGAACGAGCCGCGCCCCTACTCTTGTTGCAATAGAAGCGGCTTTATCGAAGCTTGCTCTGCGCTCGGCATGCTCTGGCCAGATCAATGCTTGAAGCCACAGACAGTCTTCCGCTTCCGAGAGATCATTCACATGCAGATCGATGCCAACCCGGTTGGTTACCGGTGGACTTAGGAGCAGCAATTCCGGCCAATCCCTCCCTCTCATCTCCGAGGAGAGCACCAGCTCAGAATCCGGATTGCCATAAATCTTGCCTGGCTTAGAGGAGTAGGAATAGCCGTAACGGTCCCAATGCAGCTGCAGCCCGGCGCTCGTGCCAATCTCTATCAAAGATAGCGGCCGCTGCATCGACGCGTAGATTGAGCAGAAGACGGGATACAGATAAGCACAACGCCTAACCTCGTTCGTCTGCACATTTTTGATCGCCAGAATTGGCAGGATGTCATCTCTGTACTGCTCACAGAACTGCTTGAATGCCGGGAAAGCCTCTTCGGCTGCATCTGGTTCAGCTACAAAAGTTCCATAGTACTTAGCCAGTGGATGCACCTTGCCTTTCATCAGCAAATAGTGAACCGCTCCGAACAACAGATTGGGAATAGGCTGGCCCTTCTTAGCCTCAGATGATAATTGAAGAAGCTCCCGGTCTCCGGCAATCCGCTCTGACAGAGACTCATACAGACGGCTTGAACCGCTGCAATCCTTGGCAAATTGACGAAAATAATCCGCAATGACATCCAATCCCATGACGATCACTCCCGCTGTTATTTTTATCCACTTTACCATGCTCAGTTGATAAGCAAAATTTCATCTTTTCTATATCCCATATAAACAATGCTTATCACAAGCCGGTTAGCAATAGAACCTATTCCGCATTCTGCGCACACTGCTTCTTCCCTATTGATTCACGACTCTGCTATGCTAGTAGGAGTAAACATCTATCGACCGGAGCCTTAATATGTAGGAGATGAAAGCCATGACGAAGAAGAAAACGATGAAAATCGAAACCCCCATTTTGCCAGCTGAGCTGCCCATTCAGCCAAAGCCAGATCTAACTGTCCAGGATTTCGTGGAGATGGGCATCATCCAGGATTGCTCCTTCGACGAACGTGATATTGACCGGGTTACGTTCGAGAAAATCATATTTCGGAATGTGACCTTTGCGGATACGTCTTGGGCCAGAATGGAATTGACTGACGTCATCTTCGAGAAATGCGATTTCTCGAACGCCGACTGGACGGACGCTGTCCTCCATCGCACCGAATTCCGCGATTGCAAAATGATCGGCATGCAGCTAACAGGGGCCACCATTCGCAATGTGCTGATCGACAACGCCCTTGCCGACTATGCTTCTCTGCGAGTATCGAATACGAAGCAATTCATCATTCAGGACAGTTCTCTCAGCCGAGCTGACTTCTGCTTCGCCAAGCTTCAGAAGACCGAGCTGTCCCGCTGCAATATTGATCGCGCCCAGTTCTCCGGCACGCCGCTAAGCGGCATGGATCTAAGCGACTGTGAGTTCAACGGACTGAGTGTCAATATCGAGGATTTGAAGGGCTGCATGATCTCGCGCGAGCAAGCGTATGTATTCGCAGCGCTATTCGGCCTCATCGTAAATGAATGATTCCAGGCGCTCAAAGAAAAAAAGCTGCCCAACGGCAGCTTTTTTCGATTCTATAGGGAGATTTACACGTCGATGGTTTTAATGACTCTTGCCGGATTGCCGCCTACGACGACATTCGCGGGCACATCCTTGGTTACCACCGCCCCGGATGCGACCACGACATTGTCGCCGATGCTTACGCCAGGGTTAATGACTGCACGTCCTCCAAGCCAGACATTATGGCCGATCGTGACAGGCTTGCCGAACTCGGCTCCCGATATGCGTTCTTGAGCATTCAACGGATGAGTGGCCGTATAGATATGTACGCCCGGAGCGAGGAAGCAATTATCGCCAATTCTAACCTCGCATACATCCAGAATGACGCAATCGAAGTTGGCGTAGAAGTTCTCTCCCACATGGATATTATATCCGTAATCGCAGCGGAAGGTTGGTTCTATATAAAGATGCTCTCCCGTAGAGCCGAACAGCTCCTTCAGGATCGCTTTTCGTTTGCCGTCTTCCGTCTCCAAGGTTTGATTATACAAGCGGCTCAGCCTTCTGGCATTTAGCCGATCCTCAGTCAGCTCCGGATCAACCGCCATGTAGAGCTCGCCCCGAATCATCTTTTCCTTCTCAGAACTCATTTGTTCATTCCTCCTTGCCTAATCTGCCTAGCCGCCTTGCTTTCTCCATTATAACGAATCTGGACAGCTCTGCCGACCGGTATGTTCCTCGCCCCCGGAACAGCGTTCATGTTATGCTGGTGTAGTATCGCTGATCAGATCTTTGCTATTGGAGGCTATATTCACCATGATTCATTACATTCGTTTACGTTAATGAGCGGCACGGTAGATAAAGCTCGGCTTTTTTTCTGAGAGAAGAAGCCAGGTTTATTTGGCTGTGCCTTTTTCATTCAACGAAAACGAATGGAAGGGTGTTTATTTGTGCTGAACAAACGCAATCGTATTCTTGCTGCCGAAGCAATGAGCATTCACAGCAGCTTATTCCAATGTCCACTCTGTTCATCCTCGATGCGTGTCGAGGAGCTTCGGCAACTCATCTGCCGCGAAGGTCATAGCTTTGATATCGCAAAGCAAGGCTATATTAATTTCCTGCCGCGTCCTGCGGCGTCCAAATACGATCAAACCTTATTCCGCTCCAGAAGCATCGTGAGCAAGAGCGGCTTCTTCGAGGCTCTCGATCGTCTGATAACCGACCAAATCCTTGCACAAATTCGAAACCAACCCCTCCGTCTGCTTGATATGGGATGCGGGGAAGGCTCACATCTGGCCCGCATCCTGGACATGATGCAGGCCGCAGGCTGCAATGGTACGGCGGGCGTCGGACTGGATATTGCCAAAGAAGGCGACAGAATGGCCGCCAGCCGTCAGCCCCATCTCCTATGGTGCGTCGCCGATCTGGCTCGAAGTCCGCTCGCGGATGGCAGCTTCGACTTCATACTCAATATTCTTTCGCCTTCCAACTATGCACAATGCCAACGCTTGCTGAAGGATGATGGATTTCTGATCAAGGTCATTCCTGGCAACGAACATCTGCAAGAGCTGCGCACGGCTTTCCGCACATCTAGCAGGCCGTATTCCGGCACCAGGCTGGAAGAGAGATTTCGGGACAACTTCAAGCTGATACAATCGCTTCCGCTGCGCACCCGATCGCAGCTGGATGCCTCTCTCATCCCTCACGCCATTGCGATGACCCCGTTGTCTTGGCATGCGGACACAAGGAGCCTCCAGTCTTTGCAGGAGCTAAGTTCCCTTGAGCTCACCTTGGATGTCACGATTCTAATAGGAAGAAAATAGGGCAAACAAACGAAGACATCCCCTCTCTTCTTCATTCGGAAGAAGAAAGGGGATCATCTCTCTAAGGAGGTTCATCCACATGAAAGTGAAAGACGCGCGCAAGGCAGCGGCTGAATGGATACAGGCGCATGCCGCTCCAGAAGAATGGTTTCGCGGCGCTTATTTCAGCGGCTCGACGATCGATATGCCGGATGACGCCGAGCTCCCCGCCAGCTCGGATGTCGATATCGTGGTTGTCACCGCAGAGGACGAGCCGCCGGTCAAGCCCGGCAAATTGGTATTTCAAGACGCGCTGATCGAAGTGACCTTGGTATCCTGGAACCAGCTCGTCTCAGCGGAAGAGGTGCTCGCTTCCTATCATCTGGCAGGAGGCTTCCGCAAAGATACGATCATCACCGATCCTACAGGGCAATTGCGTAAGCTTCAGGCCGAAGTAGGAGTAAGATTTGGCGAGATGGCATGGGTGCGGCGGCGTTGTGAAAGTGCCCGTGACCGAATCGCAAACGGGCTCGGAGCACTCGACGTTCATACCCCGCTGCATGACCGCTTGACGGCATGGCTGTTCCCGACTGGCGTGACCACTCACGTTCTGCTCGTAGCCGCTCTTCGTAATCCCACCATTCGGCTGCGCTATGCCGCTGCGCGAGAAGTTCTGAAAGAGTATGGCCAGCAGCATCTGTACCCGCAGCTGCTGCGATTGCTCGGCTGCAGTCATCTGTCAGCCTCGCGCGTGGAGCATCATCTAGGCGAGCTTGCCCGTGCCTTCGATGCCGCTACTGAAGTAGTGCGCACTCCCTTCTTCTTCCGTTCCGACATTTCGGCTCTGTCGAAACCGATTGCCATTGACGGCAGCTATGAGCTGATTCGCTCTGGCCAGCACAATGAAGCGGTATTCTGGATTGCGGCAACCTTCGCCAGATGCCATCAAATTTTCGCCGCCGATGCGCCCCACTTACGGCAGCTTTACTTGCCCGCCCTTCAGGCGCTAACCGATGATCTTGGCGTGACAGATGCATCCGCCATGGCAAGCAGAGCTGAAGCCGTGCTGCAATTCTTGCCAGAGCTATGGGCAACTGCGGAACGTATGCTTCAGCTTAATCCAGCTATTCTAGAGAAAGGTTGAGCATAGACGCTGTGGCTACCCGTACTCAACCTCAAATCAGAAAGTTATCACGAACTCGTCGTAGCTATCCCTTCATAATAATCCGTTGCTTTGCTGATGCGGAATCCTGTGGACTCATACAGCCCTAGCGCACGTTCATTTTTCACAGCCACTTCAAGGGCAATGGACGCTTGCGGGTCCTCGGCTCGAATGACCTCAATCGCCTGCTCCAGAATGGTTCTGCCATATCCGCGTCCACGCTCGCTGGCAGCTACGACAAATCCATAGATGAACGCGCTGCCGTTCACGACGCGGGCATGAACCTTCCCGACGGTTCGGCGAGCGCCCTCCTCCCCTTCGATATCCGCTATATAGACGCGGCTCGTCCGCGTCCCATTCGGCTTCTCCAGCAGATTCGCCGCATCCTCCTCCGATAGTCCGAAGCCTTCCACATTCATTCTTACAATGACAGCATCATCGTCTGAATCAGCTTCACGAAGCTTCAAGACTCCAATATGCTCGCGGTCCTCCTGGACAGGCGGCTCCAATAGCTGCATCCAGTATTCCGAGTAGACATAGGGTATGGACCAGTGGTCCATAACCGCCTTGGCAGACGCTGTTCCCTGCTGGCACATAAAGACCAGCTTCGGCACATTCCTTCGCAGGCACTCCTCTCTCGCTGCCTGTACCAGCTGGCTGAATATGCCCTGGCGCCGATACCTCGGATGCACCATGCCGCTAATCTCCACTTCCGTGGACTGGAATTGATAGATGCCCAGAAAGCCAACCAATCGGCCGGATTGGTAATAGAGAAAATCACTCGTCTCCGTGCCTGAACGCTCGCGCAGCATATTCCAGTTGAGCTTCAGCTCAATTCCCTCATGCCGATTGCAGGTATCGGCCAGCAGGCCAATCGCATCCAGCTCCGTATCGTTTAATGTCTCTCTTCCATATAAGCCATCTATCATAAATCGCATCTCTCCTATACAAGGGTTATAGCCAAATGCTAAATTTCCCAATACCTATGATTACTAGTGACTAGTGTACCCTGAATGAACGTCACTGCCTACCCGGACACGCCGAAAACCCGTAAGCGGCTGCTCCACGCGGAGCGCCGGCTTACGGGTTTCTCAACTCTCACCTATTTCCCTATCCTTACATCATCTGTTGTCTATTGGATGCGCCGAGTGAATTCTCCGCTCTGAGGAACAGCTGCCTCAGCAGGAAGAAACCGAGCACGCCGCATAATGTAAAGGCAAAACAAATTCGGTACAGCGTCGATGCGCCCAAGTTCTCGAACATCCAGCCGCCAAGCACCCCGGCGACAATACCGGATACGCCGCCCCATGTCAGACCGTAGACGGCCTGGCCGCTCGACCGGTATTCGGCAGGCACCAGATGGGATGTAAGCTGCGTACCGATATAGTAGTACCCGCCGAACGTGATAGAATGCAGCAGCTGGATGAAGATCACTTGAATCGCTGAGCTTGCAAGGGACATGAGCAGCCATCGAACCGAAAAGAGAGCGCTAATAATGACCAGCCAGCCCAGCATCGTACGGGAATTCTTCTTCAAGTATTTATCCAGCAGCAGGAACACGGGCACTTCCAGAATCGCCGTCGCAAAGGCGGACCATCCCACAACCGTATCCGTTCCCCCCAAGCCCTTAATGTAGATGCCAAGGAAGGTCATATTGATTGAATTGGGAATGGAGATCAGGACGCCCAGGCACACAAACATGAGAAAATATTTGTTCTGAAATACCTTCAGATACCCTTTATTCGAGAACTTCTGCTTCAGCGGTCTTTCATTGCCGCTTGGCATGAGAAAGGTAAAGAAGATAGCGAACAGCAGCATCACATCGAATACGATCCACAGCTTACTGATACCCAGCCAGCCGATGATCGGCCCCGCTGCGACTGCGATCAGCGCCCATCCCAGCGAGCCCCATGCCCGGAACTCCCCGAATTTACGGTTCGTTCCTTCGATGACATTCAGAATGAGGCTGTTACTCTGCGTGAACAGCGGGCTCTGGAAGGCGAAATAAAACAGCATAAGCGTATAGATCAACGTATAAGATTCCGTCATGAAAACGAACTGCATACAGACGAAATTGCCGATTAAGCAAATAATCAGGATACGTTTGTTGTTGCGAAGACGATCCGCCCAATACGCCCAGAATGGATTGGCTACCAGCCCGATGAGCGGGCCGCCTGCTACCAGTAATCCAATCTGTACATTGGAAAGCCCGATATCCTTGAGATAGAGCGCAAAGAACGTGCTGTAGATCGCAAGGGCCCCATAGAGCACAAAGTTGAATACCTTCAGCATTCCCAGCATATTACGGCTTATCGTGTGGTCCGACATGTTCCCTTCATCCCTTATACTAAGACATTGGTAGATTGTGAATGCGCGATAATTTCTTCTGCTGTCACTTCACGTCCCAGTTGATCCGACAGGTATACACCTTCGCTGATCAGCATCGTCTGCAGCGCGATCTCCGCCGTAGGGAGCAACGGCACTCGGCCTTGAATCGCAGCAATCCAATGCTGCTGTGAGGAGGCATAAGCGTCATAATCCGGCTTCAGCCTGCCCCAGCGCAGATCCATGTCATCCAGATTAACCGTGCTGTCCAGATCCATGTCGGCTACCGTCGTATGGAAGGTCAGTGCGCTTGTCTGCGAGATGGAGGAGTAAGAAGGCAGGCGAACCCCGCCTTTGCTGCCCAGCACGCTGGAGCCCTCGAAGCCGCCCATATGGACCGACCACGCCTCGATCAGGTCAAGCGTCACGCCTTCCTCGAAGCGGACGAAGCCAAGGCCAAGCTCCTCTACGTCGAACTGGGATTCCTCGCGTCTTGCCTCGTTCATATCCATCTCCTGATACACCTTGCCGGAGACGCTCTTCAGCGTCGGAACCCCAAGCAGATACAGAATCTGTGCAATGTGATAGACGCCCATATCCAGCAGTGCGCCGCCCGCAGCCGTCTCCTTGCGGTTGAAGAACTTCGTTCCGTAACCGTCCACGAACGGACGCCCGCGGCGGCGGAAGCCGGTCGATCTGGCGTGATACAGCTTGCCTAGGCTTCCTTCCTCGATTAAGGCTTTCGCCGCTTTTGTCTCTTTCTTATATAACGTATTCAGCTGAATATGAAGCATATTACCAGTGGCTTTAGCCGTCTCCAGCATCGTTACGCCGTCGTAGTACGTACCCGCGATTGGCTTCTCGCAGTATACATGCTTCCCGGCTTGAAGCGCCTCGTTCGTCACCGGGGCATGGAAGTTGTTATGCAGACAGACGTCGATGGCATCAATGTCATCCCGCTTCAGCAGCTCGCGGAAATCTGTATACACATCCGGAATACCGAACTGGCTAGCCACGGCTTGCGCCGCTTGTTCATTAATATCGCAGACCGCCACCACTTCGGCGTCCTGGATCTTCGCATAGTTGCTCAAGTGTGTCTGTCCGATTAGTCCTACGCCGACAATACCGATTCTAACTTTGCTCACGCTGCGTTCGCCTCCTATTGTACGTTGCCCAATACTTTTTTCATCGCGGCTAGCGTCCACTCCACCTCGATATACTGATTCCTCGGAGCATTATGCTCGACTGCCCAATAAGCATCGTAGCCTGTACCGACCAGCATCTTCGCAATCGCCGTCGCACGTTCCTCCATCGCTAGCGTATTGCCGCCAAAGTGAATATGGCAGGCCCACGGGGCGATGATCTCATCGCCGCGCGCCGGATCAACCTTCCAGCGGTCCACATGAAGCAGCACACCAAAGTTCGGATGATTAATGCCTTCAGCAATTTGCTTCAGAAAGTGCGGGTTCAGCGACGGTCCCATATGGTTCTCGGGACCAACCTTGAAGCCGTAGTCGGCGCCAATCTTGCAATACTCCTGGTATCTCGTCACCAAATGCTCGTATTGCTCATTGCTCATCTCATAGAAGTCGCCATTCTCTTCCTTGGAATACGAGCCCCCAGTGTCGATGCGGACCGTTTTGGCACCCAATATTTTCGCAGCCTTCAGATGCTCCAGCGCGTTCTGGTACTGCAGCTCGCGCTTCTCCTCGTCCGTATCCCATAGGGAGGCCGTATCGATTGCAAAGTTGACGACCGTCATCCCCTTCTCATCCAGCGCCTCGCGAATCTTCACCAGATAATCCTCATCGGCCAGCTTCCAGACCGGCTTGCTCTTATCCACGAAGAAGCCGTTGTACAGATCGACCGTGTCCAGTCCATAGCGGTACTTGACTGTCTCCAGGTAGCCGAATATATCCATTTTGCCTTCCACAAACGTATTGTTGAATGAATATCCACCGATTGAAAGCTTCATAGAATTGCCTCCCGATTACTTATTTTTGGCCCACTCGTCCAGCTGCTTCTGCTTCTCTGCAATCACCTTGTCAATGCCAGCGGCCTTCAGAGCGGCGATGAACTTCGGCAGATTCACCTCAGGATCAATCGTGCCGGTCTCCAGCCCCATTGCATATTGGCGGGTAACATTCGTAATGGCTGCCAGCTCTGTCTTCACCGGAATCGGATTGTAGGTGAAGCCCAGCGCTGCCGACTTCTTCGCTTCTCGGTTGTACTTATCCATCTCTTGCCACAGATTCGGCACATCCGTCGCCCAAGTGTAGGATAAGAGCTGATTGCCGAACATCCAGCCTTGTCTGAGGTTGAATCCGCTATTGGAAGCGTCCACACCCGGCGGGAAGTCGATCGAGCTGTCTCCGACCTTGACGTAATGCTTGTCTTGAATGCCCCAGTTGATCAGGTTGACGAGATCCGGGTCAGAGTATAGCAGGTCCAGGAACATCATCGCCCGATCCGGGTCCTTCGAGTTGGTCGGAATGCCGAGCATAATGCTTGTAATGGAGGTAGTGCTCGTAATCTGCGAGCCGATATCCACCGAAGCCAGCTTTGTGTCGACTCTGTTCTCCGTCTGACCGACCGCGCCCGGCTTTCCTTTATTGATAACCGAGAATCCGATATTTGCCTTAATGTAATCAACCGCTGTCTCCTTGCTTGTCGCCGCATCCTTATGGATGTAGCCGGCCTGATACCATCTTCTGATCGTATTCAGCATATCGGCATACTCCGGCGTCTCGTACAGATTAACAACCTTCAGCTCATCCAGATTAGGCAGTACGCCAATGTAGTCGCCAAGGATATCCCATCTGGTCTCAAGCAGCCTGTTCGCAATAGAGGCAGCTGCGCTTGCTTTGCCCAGTACATTGACATTCGGTTCATTCTCATGAATAACTTTGTAGATAGCGTCCAGATCATCAATAGTCTTAATGTTGCTAATGTCGAGCTTGTACTTATCCAGCATATCCTGGCGCATCAGTATAATGGGATGGGATGCAAAATCCCGGTTGGTCGGAATGGCATAGGTTTGCCCGTTCACCTTCGACGCGCCCAGCACCTCAGGCTCGAACGCCTTCACGATACCCTGCCCGTGCTTCTGGACTAATTCATCCAGCGCCACCAGCTGCCCTTGCGCCACTTGCCTGGAATAATCACCTCCGCCAGTCACAATCAAATCGACTTGTTCATTGCCCGTCAGCATGAGAATGGACTGCTCCGCCCACGCAGCGGGTTCAATTCTGACTAACTTCACCGTCGCATTGATCTTTTCCTTCGTGATCTTGCTCATTTCTGCCGCAACCTCGTCCAGATCCTTCTGCGGCGGGCCATAGAACACCATATTAATCTCGTAAGGCGGCAATCCTCCGTCGTCCGTCCCGTTCTGCCCATTATTCGCGGGCTCATTCGACTTGCCGCAGCCTGCAAGCACCAAGCTTGCCGTCATCGTCAGTGCCAATACCGTTGTGCTGATTTTTTTGAACATATCCCAAGCCTCCCCTTTTTTTGGCCATTCGTATGTCGTTGCTATTCTCATCCGGGCACTAGCCCTTTACCGCCCCAACCGTAAGTCCCTTCGCAAAGTATTTTTGGAAGAACGGATACGTAATCAAGATTGGAATGACGCCAATTACCGCAATGGCCATCTTCAGGCCATGACTCGGAATATCCCCGGCCTCAACCATGTTGTCCGCCGCCTGAACATTCGTCATCAGGTACTGCGAGTTAAGCAAAATCGTATTCAGCATGACCTGTATGCTATGCAGCTTGCTGTCGGTAATATAGATCAGCCCATTGAACCAGTCATTCCAATAGTTGATAATTTGGAAGATGCCTACGGCCCCCAGCACGGGCTTCGATAACGGAAGCACGATGCCGTAGAAGATGCGGAACTCTCCCGCGCCGTCGATCTTCGCTGATTCGATGACCTCTGTCGGAATGTTCATCGTGAAGAAGGTCCGGATCAGGATGACGAAGAACGCACTGACTAGCAGGCCCGGCACCAAATAAGCGGTTAGCGTGTTTTTGATCTCGAAGACATTTGTATACATGAGATACGTTGGCACGAGACCGCCATTGAAGAGCATCGTGAAGAACACAATGAATGCGATGACGTTACGGAACGGCAGATCCTTTCTGGAGATGGGATACGCCAGCAAGGTCATCATGATCAGGCTTACCGCCGTACCAAGCACCGTGACGAAGATGGAGATGCCGTATGCATTCAGAATCATCATCGGCTCCTTCAGCAAGTAGCGGTAGCTCTCCACGCTGAACACGCTAGGCCAGATGGAGTAGCCATTCTGGATAATCGCGCTCTCGCTAGTCAAGGAAGCGGAGATGAGCACAGCGAACGGAATTAAGCAGATGCAAGCGAAAAGAAAGAAAATGATATGAATAACCGTCTGTTCCAATCGATTGGCGCGCATAGTCTCTGTCTCCCCCCTTAGAACAACGAATTATCCGGATTAATTTTTTTCACAGCATAATTGGATGCCAGAATAATGATAAATCCAACCACGGACTGGTACAGTCCGGCAGCGGATGACATGCCGATATCGCCATTGCGCAGCAAGGAACGATAGACATAGGTATCAATAACGTTGGTCGTCGGCAACAGCACGCCCGAGTCCAGGGTTACTTGATAGAACAAGCCAAAGTCCGAGTAAAAAATACGTCCGATCTGCATAAGCGTCATAATGACAATGACCGGGGTAATTAACGGGATCGTAATCTTCAGGATCTGCTGGAACTTGTTCGCCCCGTCAAGCGTCGCCGCTTCGTAATACTCCTGGTCGATGCCGACCACAGCCGCGAAGTAGATAATGCATAGATATCCTGCGGTGCTCCATATTTTCACAAAGGTTAGAATGTAAGGCCAATACCCAGGCTCGTTGTACCACATAACCGGATCAATGCCGAGCCAAGGCATGATCGTCTTGTTCATTAATCCCGTCTCTGCACTAAGCAGCGAGAATACCAGATAACCGATAATAACTGATGAAATCAGATACGGAAGCAAGACGACGCTTTGATAGAACCGCGACAGAAACCGGTTCTTCATTTCATTCAAGAGAATCGCCAGTCCAACCGCAACCACCAGATTCACAACGATAAAGACGAGGTTGTACAGAATCGTATTGCGGGTAATGATGTAGGCATCTGCTGTCTTGAACAGATATTCGAAATTTTTGAAGCCTACCCAGTCGCTGCCGAGAATCCCCTTTGCAAAGTTGATGTCCTTGAACGCGATGATCATTCCTAGCATAGGCACATAGTTGTTAATCAGCAGATAGACAATGCCGGGAATTAACATGATGTACAACATCTTGTATTTCATAGCTTTCTTCAGGGTACTCCCGTTAGCCATCGCCTTCATGGCCAGCCTCCCTCCCTCTTTCACATGATCGTAACGCCGGCTACAACACCTATTGTAGAGGATCATGTAAGCGCTAACCGCCAACATACTGACCAGTTCATCGCAATATTCTGACTTCTCGTCAGAATGGGGTAAGGGAATTGCTATGGGAACGGCTTGTCCGTTCTGGATGGTATAGCTTCTGTTCTGCCGCACTGTTGATTCTTTCCTGTCTGTCTTGCCTTTGGCCTGCCGCACCGCCGACTCTTGCCGACGGCCCGGCTTTCTGTCCCGCCGATATTACGGCTTCCTGCCGGGCGCCTTTCTTGCTGCTTTGCGATATTCATTCGGATTCATCTGAACGCTGCTCTTGAACACCTTCGAAAAGTAGGAGAAATTTGAATACCCTACAGACGAAGCGACATCGCTGACGGACAGCTCCGTGCCGGTCAGCAGCTCTCTCGCAATAGCCATCTTTTCGTCCAATATATATTCTACGATCGATTGACCGATCTCTTTCTTGAACAGCCGCGACAAATAGTCAGGATGGAGATGCACATGCCTCGCAATATCCTCACGAGAGATGCTCTGGCTGACATGCTGCGAAATGAAGGACTTTACTTTATCCATCACAGTCGCATTGTCCTCTGTATTGCGGGCGTAGACGATCGTCCGGGTCAACGACGTTTTTGTCCATATCTGCAGATCCGTTAGCGAACGAACAGCCTGCGACATGCGCTCCAGCGACACTTCCTCGCCAAGCACCTGATAAGCCTGCCATTCTTTGTACTGAAAGAAGTGATACAGCATCTGCAGGAAATTCTGGAGAAACTGCTGCAGCACCTCCGCTTTCAGACAGCCTACCTCCTGCAGCGATTGCAAATAATGCTCCGACTCCGAGAGAATGGCGTCATAAGCGCCTTGCTCCAGCATTTTCAGCCACACGTTCATACGAATCACGTCGATCGATTGCGAACTGACGAGCTCCTCGCTCCAGAAGAGGACGTCATTGCTGCGGTTCAGCACATTGTCCTTCATCCGAATGAGGCTGTCATACCGCGTGGCGATCTCATGCGGCATACCGGGCTCGCCGATGTAACAGGAGATGTCGCAGCGGAAGTAGCGATTGCAGGCCGCAATATAGTCAATCAATATTTCCCTCAGCCATTCCCGCTCGTCTCCCGGAGGGTCTGCGGGCAGAATGGCGACATACAGATCACCACTCATGCGTACAAACGGACGGTGCTCGCAGCCTCGCCAAATGATTTCGTCTGCGGTATTGCGAAGCGCGTACTCCATCAGCTTCTCGTCGCGAAGGCTCAGCTTCTCCGCCCACCGCTGTACGTAGACCAATACAGGCAAGAAGGCTTCCGTCTCCTTGATCGGCAGGCTTTGGCTATGGAGCGCGTCCCGTATGCGATCAGGATGCGAGGATTGGCGGCGGTCCATCACGTCATGCCAGAAGCGCTCCATCAAGACGGGGCGATGCGTCTGCCAGAGCATGGAGTAGTACTGCCCCTCCGCCTTGCTCATATGTTGCTCCCGCTTCTCGCCTACCTTCTCGACTCCCTTCTGCACCACGCTCCGAAGCTCCTGGAACTTGACCGGCTTCAGCATATAATCCAGGCTGCCCAGCTGCAGTGCTTCCTTCGCGTAATCAAAGTTGGAGTGACAGGTGAGAAAGATGGATTCCGTGAGCGCATGCTCCTCCCTCACCCACGACAGCAGCTCAATGCCGCTTCCCTGTGGCATTTCAATATCGCAAATCATAATATCAATGGGATGCTCCGCGAAGATATCCTTCGCTTGCTTCATATTGTGGGCGATATGAATACGGGAGATCGACAGCTCCTCCCAGTTCACGCCCCCTTGAACGGCTCTTACCGCATGGATCTCATCGTCAACGATCAATAATTGATACATCGTATCCCTCCTTAGGGCTGGTCTTCGAGCAGAAGCGGAAGCCGAATCTCGACCTTCGCTCCACCGTCCGGATGATTGGACAATTGTAGCTGAGCTTTGTCCTCATAGATGAGCCGAAGTCGCCGTCTTGCATTCCATATGCCGATATGATCGCTTCCATGATGTTCCGCGGCGGGTTCTTGCTGCCACTTGCCCAGCGCCTCGTCCGGGAAGCCTTGCCCGGTATCCCGAATAATCAAGCGCAGCCCATCCGGCTCATCCCGCCTGATATCAACGCTTAGATGAATAGGCTCATCCATCGTAATCGCATGCTTAATCGTATTCTCCACGAACGTCTGAATCATTAGCGGCGGAATGCGCGCCTGCATGAGCGACTCATCATCGCTGCCAATTTCGTACGTGAAGCCGTCCTGGAACCGCATCGCTTGAATGTTCAAGTAATTGCGGGTATGCGCAATCTCATCCGCCACTGTAACCAGCTTCAGATTGCTCTGGAACATGAATCTCATATATTGAATCAAGTAGTCCGACATATCCTGGATCAGCTGATAGTTGCGGAATTGAGCCAGGTTATAAATCGTATTCAGCGCATTCAAGAAAAAATGCGGATTAATCTGCAGCTGTAGATGCTTCAGCTCCGCTTGCTGGCTAAGCAGCTTCTCTTCGTAGACATTGATTTTCAACGCTTTGATCTGATCCACCATACTGTTGAACACGTCATTCATCAATTCAAATTCCGAGGAGACGGGATGGCGCTCGACCCGTTGATCCAGATTGCCGTCGCGTACCCTGCGCATAACCGTCACGATCCGGTTGATCGGGATTAGAATGTTCTGCCGCAGGAACATATAGAAGATCGGCAATATAATGAGCGCCCCTAGAATGACTACATACCAGATGCGTTGGAGAAATGGCAAATGTTCCAGTATGACGTTGTACGGAATCAAGATAAGCAATGAGAACTGCCCCTGCTCAGACTGAGTGCTGACTTGCAGGTAATCCTCCCCGTTGTCACTGGGCATGACTCCGTTCATCGGCACCATGCTATCCGTCACCAGCAGCGACTTTCCTTCTGGCCCCATATCCAGCAAGCCCAGCGGGCTCATCAGCTTCGAGGCCTTCACCCAGCCCCCAATATAGACATTGCCAATTTTCTGGATTTTGGTAATGTAATAGTCCTCGCCAAGCTGGTAGGGGAACCACTTCTCGAATGCCTGCTTCGGCCACAATTCCCGCTCCAGCAGCATGTCCGTCATGCCCTCCCGAACCTCCTTCAGCCGATCCATGGTCTCCCCCGGCGGCTGATTCGTAATCAGCTCCTGATTGACGGAGGAATAGACGAACAGATAATCCATTTCCTTGTACGTATTGATATCGCGCTCCAGCTTGTTGAACAAGTTGATTTTGGCCAAATAATAGTTATCGCTGCTGGTTTCCCTCGAATTATCCAACATAATTAAATCGCTTTCAAAAGCGACCGTTGTTCGCAAATACTTGTCCACTTCCTCCAGATTTCGGTCAATCTGATCCATATAGAGGGCGGCCAGATTACGGTTGGAGTTGGCTACTTGCTCGCTTACGACCCTCATCGCGTAATAGTTATCGAAGATCAGAAGCAGCTGAAGCGGAATGACAAATAAGAGAAACCCGACCAGCAGCTTGAAGCGTATGGACTTGTTCGACAGCCTGTGCGCCCATTTCATAACACGCTCTCCCCCCGATGTGAAGCGTATTGCCGCTTCATGCTTGTAAAGTTATAGCTAATCTTCCTTTATGACGATATGCCGATTTAAGTGAGCGCTTACATAAAATCCATCGGCGCCAACCGCGGCAGAGTGAAGACGGAGCCCTCCACGAATGGCAAAAAGGGACTTAACTCCCGGGTATGCCGGCCCCATGCTCATTCGGCTATATCCACACCTAGCAGATCAGCCTCGAATGGAGAGACTTCTCTGTGGAAGGGAGACTTTTCGGCATAATAAGTTTGGACCTCGTTTGTTTTATCATAGGACCGCTCCCTCTATAATTCCAATACTATTATATGGGCAAATGATGCAATGCTCCTGAAATAGCTTAAACCTTTAGGGATGTCCCACATGAAAAAGACCCCGACCAATGATCGGGGTTCTCTCTGTATTTCAGCAACAGTTGTGCTGTGCGGCATCCGCTTATTCGCGGTTCAGTACATTGTAGATCGCTTGCGCGCTCTCTGCGCGCGTCAGATTCTCTTGCGGGGCAAAGCGTTCGCCTGTACGTCCTTGCACAAGACCAAGCTCGGCGGCTGTACGGACGTCCTCCAGTGCCCAATCGCTAATCTGGTTCTGATCGGCGAAGGATGGCGCGTTCTTAGATGTCGCCTTGCCTTCCATTGCGCGATAAGCGCGGAGCAGCATGACCGCCATCTCTTCGCGAGTGATTGCATCATTCGGCGCAAATCTTTCCTTAGTGCGGCCCGTTACGATACCAAGACGGAAGGCTGATTCCGCATATGGCGCGTACCAAGCATCTTGAGGCACATCGGCGAAGACACCTGTCGCAGTTTTCTTGCCCGCCTCTCCATCCAGCGCCCGGACGAGCATCGTCGCGAATTGGGTGCGCGTCACTTGGGCTTCCGGCGCAAACTGCTTGCTGTTCATGCCTTCGATAATGCCCTTCACAGCTAGAGACTTAATGGCCTGCATCGCCCAGTGGCTGCTTGGCACATCGGTGAAGCTGCGGTCGGCTTCCAGCACGCCATACGCGCTAAAGTGATTCAGCTTCGCCGTCATAGCTCCCTCATGCAGGTCTCCGCCTACATAAGTTGCGGTGCTGTTCTCGCTGATGAAGTAGATCCCGCTTAGCTCACCATTGATGCCTGCTTCTACGGCAAAGGTGACCGTAACTGGCTCTTCAAACTGCGATAGCACGCCTACTTCACTATTGCCTTGAAGGAGAGAGATGCGGAAGGCGTAAGCGGTCGAACCTTGCTTGAACGACCAGCCTTCCCGGTCCTGCTTGCCAAGCAGCGCTTCAAGCTCCCCGTTTGTCAACGGCTTCGCCTGGAATCGGAGGACCGTATTCTCAGCCGAATTGCCAGCAGGCAGCATTGCTGCTGCAGCGGCTAGCACTTCATTGGGCAACAGGACAGTCAGCCCGTCAGCTGCCAGCTCCAGATCGCGGTCTCCCAGCAGCTTGGCAGCTTGCAGAGGAAGAATAGCGGAGGTGTTGCCGCTTGACAGTTTGACCGTTGTTTTGCCTTCTGTTCCCGTTGTGAGTACGCTGTCTTGAATGACGTCTGCTCCTGGCCATTGCGGGGTCTCCATAACCGGATCACCGCCGCCTTGCTGTGGAGGCTTCGGCGAGACACCGCTCAGAATGACCGTTCCGCCGTCTGCTCGGCCTGGAAGCTCAATTGCAACGGTGCGGTTGGCCGAGACGATATACGTATCGCCGCTATACTCATCCACTGCCGTCGTACCCGGCACGAATGGAACAGGCAGCGTCACGACTGCCGCTTCTTCAGCCGTATTAATCGCCGTTACGATATTGTCATTGCCGTATTTCTTGCTGAAGGCCAGATAACCCAGCTCATCCGAGCCTGCCAGCTTCAAGCGTTCTCCCTTAGCATAAAGCTTGGAGTGCTTCGCCCGAATATTGAGCAGCTTCGTATAGTGCTCATGCAGCTTCTGCTCTTCGTCCAAGCGATCCCAAGGCATGTCGCCCCGGTTCTCGCTGAATTGGCCCTGGCTCATATCCCGTGCGTTCGCGCCAGAACGGCCGAGCTCCTCGCCATAGTAGATGACCGGCATGCCCTTCGCGGTGATTTGCAGTGCGGCCGCAATCATCAACTTGCTCTTGTCGCCATCCACATAATGGGACAGGAAGCCGTCCTCGTCGTGGCTGCTCAGAAATTGTGCCATCATTGTCGTATTCGACAGCTTGGATTCACGGTCTTGCAAATACGCGTCCACCGCGTCGATGCTGCCATTGGCAAAGTTTTTCGCTTGCGCCTTGAAGCCAAAGTCGAGCAGCGCATCCATCTGGCCGCTTGCCAGCATGCCGCCGTCGCCCTCCACCGTGCCGCCGAAGTATTCGCCCAGCAGCTTGAAGCTTGGATCGATGGCGGTCAGCGCGTTTTTGAATGCGACCCAAGTCGTCGTCTCCACATGCTTCACCGTATCGACACGGAAGTAATCGATGGTGTCGCCGCGATCCGTTCTGGCTCTCTCCAGCCAGCCCGTCTGCCATTCGATAATCTGCTCGCGCACGTCGGCATTCTCCGTCATAAAGTCCGGCAGGCCGTCAAGCTCGCCTTTAATCGGGTTAATGTTCGCTGACAAGCCGTTCGTCCGCAGCATATCTGCAAAACGCGCCTTGTCTTCCTCCGTCACGCCTGGCTGATTGTCTCCGGGCTTCAAGCCATAGCCAGTATGATTGAGGACGACATCGACCATGATTTTGATACCGCGGTCATGCGCCTTCTCAATCAGTTCCTTGAAGGTCTCCATATCGCCCAAATGCTCATCGAGCTTTGTGAAGTCCTTCGCCCAATAGCCATGATAGCCATACTGCTTGCCGCCGAAGCCGGTACCTTGGTTGAAGTCGATATTGTCTACAATTGGCGTAATCCAGAGCGTGTTGATTCCCAGCTCATCCAAGTAATCGAGCTTGTCGATTAGGCCTCTGAAATCGCCGCCATGATAAGCTTCCAGATGCGACTTGTCTACGTTGATGTTATTGGTCTCGTCTCCGTCATGGAAACGGTCCGTCAGCAGGAAGTAAATACGCGACTCATCCCAGTCGAAATCCAGATCCCCTGCGAACGTTCTCGGTTTGACCGTTACTTGAATCCGCTGCGTATACGCATTGCCATATTGGTCCACAAGTGTCACCGGTATGGTCTTTACGCCTGCGGTTACCGATTGTTTCACGGCAATCGTATGAGCCATCAGCTCCACGTTGAACGGTGCCGTTGCCGAACCGCCCAATGCGGTCAGGTCCATATAGCCCTCGCGGAATGCCAGCGGCTCCGCGCTGGCAGCGCTGATGCGAAGCACAGCATTCTCGTCATACGTAATGGCGCCTGGCTTTACGTTGCCCGAGAGCGTAACGGCCGGCTTTTTATACACAACCTCGGACTTGCCGTCCTGTGTGTTCGCCGGGTCGCTTACTTCTGTAGTCCCGCCGTCCTTCGCAACCAGATAGCTGTATTCATAGTTGCCCGGAGATACATTCCGAAGCGTATAAGTGAACCATTCTCTGGATTCGTCGTAAGCCATATCATACGACTTGCCGCCGATTTTCACCTGAACACCTTCTATTGTATCCATCAGCCCCTTGCTGAACAGGCTGGCGTCACGATAGCGGAACGTGATATTCCCGTCATGCAGGTAAGGACCGTAGATGGACGGGAATACGTCCAGTTCGCCGACCATGCTATTCACATTCACTTTCATGTAGCGGTCGCCATCGGTCAGCGGGATGACACGGTCATACGGAATATCTTGCTTCGCCGTATCCCAGTCCGTACCCTTGCGAAGGACGAAGCCGACACCGATGGCATCATCATGTAATTCAATAGTAGCGGTGGCGATGCCGTTCTCTATCTTATCGAACAACACCTCGCCGTCTTGCGCGCCCGTGTTCCACACCCAAATGTTCCAGTCCTTATAGTCTCCATCAGGACGAATGTAGTTGAATTGAAGCGTACGAACCGTATTTGGCTCGGCAACCTCAATCTGCACCGTTGCCTGGAAGCCCTTGTATTCGACGGTAATCGTCGCACGGCCCGGGCTGACTGCCTGAATGACGCCTGCTGAAGACACGGTCGCTACGGCTGGCTTGTCGGAGACAAAGCTTGCCCCGCTCTTCACTTTCTCCCGGCTGCCGCCCTCGTACTGAGCGTACACCGAGACGGTATGGCTGCCATCAACCTTAATCGTCTGCTTGCTGCTATCTAGCTGAATCGATACTAGCGCTTGTGCCGCCGCATCCATACGGATAACGACCGCGCTTAGCGGATCGATTGTAAGCGACTGTTTTGTTAGTGTAAAGCCCGATGGATCGGATACGGCTACCGTGCCAGCCTCGTCGTTATCGACAATGACCGTACCGCCCGTCAAGTCAGCCGGGAGCGTCAACGTTCTGCTCTCATCGTCGGCATTAACGAAGACATAGTAATGGCCTGTTCCGTCCATGGCGATGTTTTTGTAGCCGATCAAAAGATCAGTGTCCCCGATCTCCGGAGCATCGATCAGTGTAACGTTGGAGTTCACCAAATCCTGATCGCCCAGACGGAACGCATCCGTATGTCTGCGAAGCTCGATCAGCCCTTTCGTATATTTGCTTGTCACATGGTTGACCGGAAAGGCCGTCTCATCTGTTGCCTTCGTCCAGTCGAACATGTTGATTGCATCTGACGAATCGTAGGAGTCATGGACGAAATACCCGAATACCTGGCCTTCCTGATCCTCCAGCGCGTGGTACTTATGCTCCGGTGTCCCCGGCGCCAGCCACTGCTTCGTACGACCATACTCTTGGCCGGCATGAAGGAAAGCCGTACCTTGCGATGTCAATACGAGCAGATTGCCAAGTCGAATGCGCTGGTGGATCTCCAGATCATTTTCCTTAATGGCAGGGTCTTTCTTGATCGATTGTGCAATTACATCGTATAGCGGCAGATTGTCATGCGCCTCAATATACGGCACAATGTCGCCCGGATCGTCGAAAGCCGTGTTGCTTGGCTGTCCTTTAATATTGTTCAGGATGGTCTGGATGCTTCTGGCGCCGCCTGTAATGAACCGCGGCTCGCCCTCAGATCCAAAGCCGGACTTCAGCTCGTTGCGGATCTCGTCGGAGAATACGCCGACATCATCCGTCTTATCCATCCAATCCTGGTCGGCGCCCATGCCGGCGAGCGACGGATCAGCTTCGTGTCCGGCGAATGTGCGCCATCCTTCGCCGATAAAGAGTGCATTCGGATTCAGCTCAGCAGCCGCATCGTACGCCTTCTGTACGGAAGGATACGTCGCATCGCCCATCATATCCCAGCGCATGCCGTCAATTTTGTATTCGTCAAACCAATACTTCACGGAATCGACCATCAACTTCTCGGCCATGGCGTGATTAGTCGCCAGGTTGTTGCCGAAGCCTCCGATGAACGAGCCGTCAGGACGCTGAAAAGCATAATAGTTCGGAACGATGTCATTCAGGAAATCCGACTTCGCCATATGCGTATAGACGACGTCCAGCACCACGCCCATGCCTGCTTCGTGAATCGCATGGACCAGCTCTTTCAGTTCCTTCACGCGAAGCTCAGGGTCCTTCGCATTCTCGGAATAAGCGCCGTCAGGCGAGAAATAGCTATGCGGGTCGTAACCCCAGTTGTATTCATTGTCCTTGGCGGAATACGACAGCTCGCGCACGTCCATCGCTGCTTCATCGCCGTAGTACCAAGCCATAACCGGCAGCAGCTGAATATGTGTGACGCCGAGTGACTGGATATAAGGCAGCTTGTCGACAAATGCCTTGTACGAGCCCCAGCGTGATTCCAGATCGCCTTCAATGGACGGATCGGAGGTGAAGTCGCGAACATGCGCCTCCCATATAATCGCATCCTCGCGTTGCCCGTAGCCGTCGATGGATGCATAGCCGAAGCCAGCCGGGTCTGTGCCGCTCAAATCAATAATGGCAGCCTTGCCCACTGTATCGCCATCCGGACCTGCCTCGCCTTTCGTATTGACGCGGAACTCGGCCATTGATTTGGCGTACGGATCAAGCACTTGCTTCGTTACGCTGTCATTTGTCACTTCGTATTGATAATAATAGCCGCGCAGATCGGTGACCGAGCCGCCAGACAAGCCGCTTGGAGCCACTGTTGCGGCCCATACGCCATGCTCGCCTAGTGTAAGCTCTGCCGTGCCCACAAGCTTCGTGGCATCGTTCTTGTCGTAGAAGCTCACGGTTACTTCGCTTGCCTTAGGCGCCCACAGCTTCAGCGTCACAATGCCGTTATGGTAGGTCGCACCAAGATCATTGCCATTGTAGGCATACTTATGATCGATCAGCCTCCAGCTCACATTCGCCGCAACCGTTCTACCCTCATAGGTTACAGATAACGGCGCCAGCTCCAGATCAACGTTCCCGGACAGCGTCAGTTGAACAGTCGTCTGACCGGTAATCGTTGCCGAAGCCGCTGTCAGCGGATCGCCGTTCTTGTCTTCTATCATGACCGATTGAAGCAAGCCCTCTGCTTGCATGCCTTCTGTCGTCGTGAAGCCTAACAGCAATTCGTTGTCCGATATGATCTCCGCCGCTACAATAGCCTTGGCTACTTCGCCAGTCGGCGAAGAATAGACCTTATCGTCGCCTTGCTTGATCCAAATCTGGTTGTTCGCAACGGATGACAGCACAACCGACTTGTCGCCGCCATCCTTCTCTCCCGTCGTACGATGCACTATCAGGAATCCTACTTTCGTCGCGTCATCAGCAAGCGGCACATCGACATAAGCGCCGTAGCTATCCTGCTTGTCTGCAGGGAAAGCTGTTGCGCCGGATGGCCAGTTCGCCGATGGCGAAGCTACGTGATCCCATAGCCATAAGCCGAAGCCATCATAGCTTAGGTCCGCACGCTGATAGTGAATACGAAGATGCCCCTCCGGTACCGGGTCCGTGTCGGGATCGACCGGTACGTTATAGCGGGCATTAACTTCATGCGTTGTCGCATCGTAGGTGAACGTAACCGGCAGCTCTTCTTGCAGCGCCAATACAGCATTCGAGCCAGGATAAGCGGTCGCCGTATCCCAGCTGTTGCCGAGAATGATCTTATACTCGTAGCTGCCGCCAGGCAGCGTCGCGACTGCTTCATACACGCCATTGTAATCTTCATCTGTCAGCATAAGCGACGCGTCAGCCGGGCTCCAATTGCCCGCATCACCGATCGCCGTCTGCAGGTCGCCCACTACTCTCGGAGTCTGCTCCCCTGGCAGCGGCAAGTAGTACGTGGAATCTGCAATTTTCCGGGTCGTATGGTTGTAGTAGAATGTGACCTCCGTCTCTTCAGCGAGATGAAGCACAATATTGCCGCCGTCCTCTACACCAGCCGGATTCGTATAGTTGCCGTGCCCATAGCTTTCGTCCCACGTGCCGTTCAGCGCCACCTTGTACGAATAATCCCCTGCAGGCAGCGTGCCGGTAAGCCGATATTCTCCTCCTCCCGCATAAGTCATTGCCGTATCATCCGAAGATGGGTCCCAGTCTCCGGCAGCGCCAAGCGCTGTCTGCAGCGTACCCACCACAGTCACCTTGCCGGGCAGCTCGCCGCTCGCCTGTGCGGGCGGAATGCCCATCGTCGTCCAGGTCAGCGCCGCGATCAAGACAATCGCCATCAGCCTTCTGAACTTGTTCATCATAGCCATGCATTAGTCCCCTTTCTCTGCGCAAACGTTTGCATCATGCGCAAAATAAAAACAAACGAACCCAAGTATCTAAATCCGGACTGCCGAAATGGCAAAAATCAACTTGAAAGCGTTTGCTTACCGTCAATTTTAAGCTCCAAAATAAAGCGCTGTCAATCCTTTTATCGTCCCATTTGAGCTAAGGAAACAAAATTCCACAAATTCTCGCCAAAATGACAACGTTTGCGCAATGGTGTAGCTAGACGCTTTGGAGAATGAACTCTTCTAGAATGAATGGAAATATAGTACATTTTAGAAAGCGCAAAAAGGAATACGCACGAAATATCCCACTACAGGTTTGCCTAGGAGGCTTTACATACCATGCTCAAAAAAATCATCAAGTGGCTGCTCTGGATTGCGATCACGGGTATCACTCTACTAGCCGTATTCCTGATTTACATCACCGCGATAGACTATAAGCCGCCAGCTCAGGTGCAGCTGCCCCATGAAAGCCGACAGTCGGCGGGCATTAAGCACAACGAGCCATTCAAGATAACAACCTTCAATATTGGCTATGCCGGCCTGGACCGTGGACAGGACTTCTTCATGGATGGCGGTACGAGGTCGAGAGCCGCCAGCAAAGAGCAGACAGAGGCTAATCTGGAAGCGGCGATCCACTTTCTGAGAGAATCAAAGTCCCGGCTTATTCTGCTGCAGGAGGTAGACCGAAAGTCTTCCCGCAGCTATAAGGTCGACGAGGCTCAGTGGATTGGCGATGGCTTGCAAGACTATGACCAAACCTTTGCCTATAACTATAAAGTTCCGTGGGTGCCCGTTCCCTTGACGCAGCCGATGGGTGCGGTGAAGAGCGGACTGCTGACGCTGTCGTCCTTCACAGCCAGCTCCCATACCCGCTACGATCTGCCGGGCAAGGAAAGCTGGCCGGTGCAGCTGTTCGAGCTGGATCGCGGCTTCATCGAGAGCAGACTGCCCGTCGATAACGGCAAGGAGCTAGTGCTTGTGAATTTGCATTTGTCTGCCTTTGACAAAGGAGGCCGGATACGCAAGCAGCAGCTCGACTTTCTCGGCGACTATCTGGAGAGTGAGGCCACTAAAGGGAATTACATCATAGTTGGCGGCGACTGGAACCACTCTCTGCCGTCTACGGATCCAGACGCCTTCCCTGCACAGCAGGAGTGGCCGGAGTGGCTGCAGCCGTTCCCGGAGACATTCGGCCCTGACGGCTTCCAGTGGGCAGTCGATCCAGCTGTGCCTACCGTTCGAACGCTCGACACCGCCTATGAGGAAGGCGTCAACTTCCTGGCGGTCATCGACGGCTTCTTCGTCTCGCCTAATATCGAGATTGTGCAGGTTGCGGGTACGTCTCTAGCCTTCGAGCACAGTGACCATAATCCGGTGACGGGGACGTTTATTTTAAAGTAATCAGAAGCGCCAGACGCCTAGTCCTTCGGCAGACGACACACCTTTGAGGCGGGACCCAAGCTGTCCATTCCTTCTGGAATCTATTATAATAGTCACGTATTCGCACTTATCCCACTATGCCGAAGGAGAGTAGATGAATATGTACGATATCGTTATTATTGGCGCAGGGCCCGCAGGGGCAAGCGCGGCTATCTATGCCGCCAAGTCTGGCAAGAAAACGCTCCTTTTTGACAATGACAAGAGCATCACCAAGAAAGCCCTTCTCCGCAACCATTATGGCGCTCCCGATATTACCGGGCCCGATCTGGTGGAGACCGGCAAGAAGCAAGCCGCCGAGTTCGGCGCGGAGATCATTCAGGATACTGTGGTCAATCTCGTCCAAACAGAGTCCGGCATTCATGTAGAGACAGAAAATCAAAGCTACGAGGCAAGTCATGTCATTCTCGCCACCGGATTAAGCGTGGATCTGGCCGATAAGGCGGGCATCGCCACCAAGGACGGCACCGAGCCGCGGATTAAAACCGTTATTGACGTCGACACTAGCGGCAAAACATCCGTTCCGGGCATCTGGGCAGCAGGCACAGTGGCAGGCGTAAGCGTGCATACCATTGTCACAGCCGGCGATGGCGCCAAAGTCGCGATTAACGTCATCAGCGAGCTGAATGGCGAGCGGTATGTGGATCATGATATTTTAAAAGCGTAAGGTCATTATAAAAAAGCGAAAAGAGCGCCTTGTCCGGCGCTCTTTCTTATTGCTCCTATGGGGCTAAACCCGCTAATGCTGCTCATCATCCGTCCATTCCATTGCCTCTCCCGGCTGATAACGGTACTGCTCCAGATCCACACGGCCCTCGTCATCCGCCAATACGCCTTCGCTGCTTAGATACAGGATCTGCTTAAAGCGCGACTCCTCATCCATGAGGGCAATCATGCCTTTGGCATTCACCACTCTGTGCCAGGGCAGCTTATGGACGGCGCTCATCGAGTGGAGAATACGGACGACCTGTCTCGCTCCTCGCGGGCTGCCGGCGGCTTCGGCAATTTGCCCGTAGGTCATCACATACCCCTCAGGTATGTTCTGTATGATGTGAATGACGCGTCTCGTGAATGGCTGCATGCAGAGTTCTCCTTATCGATAGGGTACTTGCCGGTCCCTTCAAGTACTGCCTAATGTATCATACCTCAGCCGGAAATAAAACCGCCCCGGAGTAGAGTGATTTCCGGCAACTGCGCGCGTTCCGTCGCTTTTCATCCAGGCGTTGTATTAAAATAAGACAGACTGCTTTTGGTATCGGAAGCACATTAGCATGATTGGAGGTTCTAGCATGGCAACTACCATTTACTCCGACTGGGGCGGTCATAATGTGAAATTAACCTGGCTGCCAGGGACTGACAGCCCTGATCCCGCCCTCGTCACAAGCGTCCATGGCGTATGCATGGATCAAGGCAAAATCATGCTGGTGCATGTCACTGGCCGGGGCTTCAACCTGCCAGGCGGGCATGTAGAGGACGGAGAATCGCCCGAGGAAACCGTCACCCGGGAGTGTATGGAGGAGGGCTATGTCAGATGTGAGGACCTTCGCTTGATTGGCGCCATTCAAGTTAGCCACGAGGAGAATCTGAGGTTCGATCCGAACGGTAAATACCCGTTAATCGGCTACCAGCTCTTCTACCGAGCTGACGTCACGGCATGCCTCCCTTATCTTCAGGAGCATGAATGCACGGCAAGAATATGGGTGGAGCCCGAATTGGCCGCCTATGTCATGGAGGACCACAATCTGGCCTATCTCATTGTGGAAGAAGCCGTTCGGCAGGCAAACGCAGAGACGTAAAAAAGACCCGGAAAGCTTACGCCGTTAAGCCTTCCGAGTTTTTCTTATTTTCATTGAAATCCAAATGGAAATGTAGAAACCATGCTTTGCTAAAAACCGCATTGAAGGATTTATCATCGTCATCGTCATTGAATACAGCATCGTAGATCTTAGTTAGCTGCTTATAGTAATGTCTAGTGAAATACAGCAGATTCATAAGCGCTAGGACTAATGCCACGATCTCGCGAACAACGGGAAAGTCAAATAAAAGCATATACACGCCGATCCCGAGCACGACAGAACTAATCAAAACGAGAATATGGAACAGGATGGTCTCGGAGCTATACAGGTTCTTGCGGTAGGACCCCCATCCGCTAACCTTTTTATTTTTACGATATACAAATACCGAGTCCATGCTCATCTTCAAATTCCGATAGAACATATGCTGGACGAGCTCTTTGTTAATCGCTTCTTTCTCGAAATTATAGAGCTGCTTGATGACGCGAGAAGTAATCCAGTACACTTCCTTGTACACCCGATATCTCACAACAACCCAAGCAAGCATAATACCCAGTATAAACAAGGCAAGGAAGCTAAGCCCCTTAATAAAAGTAGAAAGGCTTAAATCAATAATGGCTGGAATAACAAAGCTGATAATGGCAATGTAAAACGCGATAATCTGATCTCTCTTCGTCTGCTGAAGGCCAAGCTCATTAACACATAGACTGTATGCCTGCTCCAGATGATAATCCTTTTCGGCGTCTATAGTTTCTTCGTCAATCTTATAGTCCTTGTACTTGATTTTCTTCGTGTTCTCCTGGTCAGCCACCCTGACAGCCCCCGCCTCGTCATGTCCTATTGGTCGTACGGAATCTTCGGTACCTCGTCCGTAACGACTCGCTTCAAGTAATCATAATTCTCTCTCGAATTCGCGCAGATGAGCGGAATCGGACGAGTGAAGACGGTTCGATCGAACTCGACCGTTCCGACATAACCGCCTGCTTCCCGGATCAGCACCTCGCCTGCTGCAAAGTCCCATGGGAAGACACGCATCTCAAAATACAGATCGACTCGCCCAGCCGCCAAATAAGCAAGCTCCAGCGCAGCCGACCCCAGACGGCGAATATCGTCGCAGTCCTCGTACACCTTCTCGATGATGCGGAAGCAAGACCCCGCAAGATCCTTATTGTAGAGGCTCATAGCGGTACAAAATAACGAATGGGACAAATCATGATCGGATACCTTCATCGGCCTTCCGTTCACGTAAGCGCCCTTCCCTTGCTCGGCATAAAACATCTCATCCCGGTACGGATGATAGACGACGCCCAATACAGGCACGCCATCCTTCACAAGACCAACGGAAATGACGCTAAGCCCGATATCCCGTATGAAATTGGACGTCCCGTCAATCGGGTCCACGATCCATAGATAGTCATGGTCGTAATCGTCCACTTCGCTCTCCTCGCCAATAAAACCGCAATTCTCTATAAGCGGCGTCAGACGCTCCTTCAAAAACTCCTGCACCGACAAATCCACGGAAGTCACCTGATTCGATGCCGAGCCCTTGCTGAGCACGGTAAATTCTTTATTCTTAAATAAATCGCTTGCTTCGCGTACAATTTCCATTACTTTTTCAATCATATCTTACACCTGCCTGTATATTTTTTCTATATTTAATTTATTCGATTCCATGATGTGCGTTTTCTATCTATTTCACTAATAGTATAAGGGATATTCGCCCATTCCTGCATGCACTACTTTCATCATAACGCTTCCTCCTCCCATCAACCAAAAAAGGACTGCTTATCGCAGCCCGTTGATAACCCCTTGGTCATTACCCAATCGCCGACGTATGCGATACAACAGAACCATCTTCAGCAGCCCAATCATCATAAACAGCATAGGGAATATAAGCAGAGCATGCCCCCAGCCGGGAACAAACCGCAGAAGAGTCCCCCATGGCGTTCCTATCTGCTCCGGGAATCGAAGCAAAAACAGTACCGGACCAAGCAGATAGGCAACCGTAATCAGAATCCCTCTTATAAAAAACCATGGAGTATATAGTCGGTCCGAATTCCGCTTGCGCACAAGCTGGTATAACGACCAGATCAGCCATAACGCCAGTACAGCTATACCGGAGTTCATGTACACGCCTGCGGCCCCAAACTTCACCGGCTCAGCCATTAAATAGGTCGAATACAAAGCCCCATCGCTAGCCGCCTGCAGCAGTCGAATGGACAAATCGCCATACCCACTGCCGTAGATAGTCGTAAGCAGCGCATCGTTCGTATTCATCAGTACAACAATTCCCCAGCCGGAATCCAAATCCATGATGACATCGGAATGATAATGCTCGGCATCGCCTCCATGCGAAATCAGAGCCGGAGCTGTAAACCATCCCATGCCATAGGGAAACCCGGACTCGTGCCGCTGCATCAGTCCCGTGCTGGCTGCCGACAATACGGTTACATCGTCATATTGGCCTCCATTCATTTGAGACAGCAGGAAGTGGGTCATGTCCTTCACAGAAGCGGCCAAATAGCCCGCAGGAACAAGAGCGGGCGAAATGCTCGGCTCCGTCTCCATCAGCTTGCCGAACACGGTCTGATACCCGCTTGCAAGACCATTCTCACGGGCTGCAGCGGGATCAGCATAGCTGTCTGTCATATCAAGAGGCTTGAAGATATGCTTCTCGATATAGGCCGCATACGACTCGCCTGATACATGCTCGATAATAGTGCCAAGCAGCATATAGTTCAAATTGGAATAGCGGAAGCGTTCCCCCGGTTGTCCCTCCAGCTTGGGCTTACCTTGCCGCAGCATAATTTCTTCAGCCGTATGACCTTTTGCCGCCAAAATAACCCGGCCATCGTAGGTAGACAATCCGCTTGTTTGTCTGAGCAAATCCCGCACTGTCACCTCTCGGCTGTCCGCCAGACCGTCCAACTGCAACCACGGCAAATAGGTCCGTACCGGCTCGTCCAGCTTCAACATGCCCCGCTCGGAGAGCTGCATAATGGCTGCAGCCGTAATAGGCTTGCTGACCGAGCCCAGTATAAACGGCGTCTCCGGTGCCACATCTCTGCCTGTATCATCCGCCTTCCCGTAGCCTTTCAGAAACACAATCCGACCATCCTTCACCACGCCGACAGCAAGACCCGGGATATGATAATCCCGCATGCCTTGCTCTGCTTCCTTGTCTATCCATGATTCATTCACGATGGGAGTGGCATGGGTCAGCTGAGGGAGAAGCGCTGTGAGAACAACCAATATAATTAAAATGATGAAAATGATCTGTTTGATGCGCAAATAGCAACCGCCCCTTTCAGCCTATATTGGCCGACAGAAGCGGAAAGGTTCATTTTCCAGAAAAATAAGGCGTATTCCCCTGTGGATTCTTGCCAATCGGCAGCAGACCCATGCCAATCAGAAGGACCGCGATCATGATCGAGCCTACCAATAGCCCGGCCGACTCATACTTGCGGATCGCACTTATGATCAGAAGCGTGGTTAAATTAAAGGATATATGCATAATGACGGAAGCCCATAGGCTCTTCATACGAAGCGCAGCCCATGCAAAAAGAAGACCTAGCAGAAAGGTATAGCTCATTTGAAGGGGAGCGGTATGGAGAAGCGCAAAGAGAACAGCCTGCGCAATCACGGCTGTTGTAAGGGAGTAGACATGATAAAGCGTCCGCAGAACGAGTCCCCGCAGCATAATTTCCTCCATGAACGGAATTAGAATGCCGGCCGTGACCCCTACCATAAGAATGGAATCGGAGGCCAACTCAGCTGATACTTTCTGCTCGTGGCTGACGGCAAGCTGCCCCCATACATCGAGCTCAAGAATAATTCCGAACATAAGGCTAAGCAGCATCCCAAGTCCGATAAAAAAACCGATTCGCCGCATCCCGATGGCGCGAAAGCCGCAAAACTCCCATAACGATCTCTTTTTCTCCTGACGGGTCACGACTGCAAGAAGGATCAGGGCAAGCAGCACGCCGACGATTGTAGCGGCATTCGTATTAAGGTCGCTCCACGTAAACCCTTCTTCCATGAGGTTCTGAACGATAGCCACACCTAACGTAGAGAGGATAAATGAGCCGCCAATCAGAAAAGCGTATCCGATCAAATCCAGCCAGACGTGCTGCTCCTTGTAACGTTTCATATCCGCTAGCCCCCTATTGTGTCCGCGCTGCCAGGACAACGTGTTATAGAAGTTATCGATCAAACATATATTTATCCAATATAATCCTATTCGACATCATTATACTAATATGACGATCTTCCCGTATACTAAAAAAATGGATGGATGAGATAGAGCCGTCTGCCGTGCAGGAACAGCAAAAACCCCCACCCTCAATGCGGGTGGAGGTCCTTGATTGCGATGCTTTACGGTACGACGACGGTAACTGTATCGCTCAGAACAGTGCCGAACGGATTAATGAGCTCGACTTGGTACGTATAGGTTCCCGGCGGGCGTCTGAAGGTCCAGCTTCCCGACTGTCCAGACGTATTGCCAATCTCCTCGTAGTAATGCAGGGACACCTCTTGTCCATTCTCCAAGAGACGGCCGGAGGTCGCTTTATTGCCGTTCCAAATTGTCCATTTGATGACAAATTCACCGATTGTATGCAATTTATTATCATTTAGCTCTATACTAGGCTTGGCAGGTGCTCCAGTGGCCGATGTCGCCACTTGATTAATGGAATTGGACCACGTCGTGCCGCATTCATTTTTGGCGATAATGCCAAAGGAATATCCGATATAGCCATTGCGCAGCTCAGTTACGGTGAAGCTCGTAGCTTGAATATTTTGAGCAGCGAATGGCGCTCTTGGGGAATAATAGACATCATAAGCGTCAGCGCCTGCAGACGGTGTCCACGACAGCGCCATGGAGCGATTGCCCGGGGTTGCCGTCAGCGTAAAATCGCCCGGCTTCTCGCAAGCAACTGCCGGCTCAGCGCTGGCCGCTCCGAATAAGGATAAGGACAGAACAAGCGTTAAACCTAACGCCACCAGTTTCTTTTGAATGTTTCTCATAATCTCTCTCCTATTTCTATAATTGGAATAAAATCAGGAGTACTCCTCTATTTAACACAAGATTGGACGTCCACCTTTAATATAGCAATTATTAGTATTTATGTCAAAATAAGATATTGTATAGAGTCTCCTTGCCTATTCATCAATTGAGTAGTAAAGTGATAACTAAGATAAGCGATTGCGAGGGAGATCAGATGCAGAACAATACAATCGGCTCCTTAATTTGGCTGCGGTTGATGCGATTTACAAATCAGAGCAATCAGATGTCGAACACATTCTTGAAGCGGTTCGGCCTTACAACCGCTCAATTCGATGCCCTGATGCAGATTCGCGCTTATCAGCCGCTTACCCAGATGGAGCTTGCAGAGAAAGTAACGGTGACGCAAGGCGGCATCTCGCGCATGCTGGAGCGTCTGGAGAAGGAAGGCTACATCGTTCGCAAGCAAGATTGGAAGACGAAGACGATCTCTCTCTCGGAAAAAGGAGAAGCCGTACTGGAGCTGGCGATGCCGGAGCAGTTGGCCTTTCAATCGTCCTTCTTCGAGGAAGTGCTGAGCAAAGAAGAACAACAGACCCTATACACGCTCATGACACGCGTCCATAAGCATAGCGGGACAAAAGAAGTACCGCCTGAGTAATTATTTTGATTATCAGTTGACTAGTCAAGTTATAAAAGGAGGAATGACATATGCCGACGATTACCGGTCATCATCACATCTCTATGTTGACCAAGCATGCACAAGGTAATAATCACTTTTACCAAAACATCCTGGGACTTCGCCGCGTGAAGAAGACGGTCAATCAAGATGACCCATCCATGTACCATCTCTTCTATGGCGATTTGACCGGCGCAGCAGGCACAGAGCTATCTTTCTTCGAGATGCCCCGGCTTGCCGCCACGGTCCGCGGCACGAATGCAATCACACGCATCGGCTTGCTCGTGCCGTCCATGGACAGCCTCCAATACTGGAAAAAGCGCTTCGAGCAGCATGACGTTCAACACGGAGAGATTAGCCGTTATGCCGGACGGGACGCCTTGCTCTTCGAAGACGAGGAAGGTCTCCGCCTTGTCCTGATCAATCACAACGGAGAAGCCGTTCCGGAGCATTGGGCCCCTTGGGATGGATCAAGCGTGGATCAAGAGCATCGCATTCTCGGGATGGGCAGCGTCGAATTCACCGTACGTAATCTGGAGGACACCGCGCGTACACTCCGCGACATACTGGGGTATACGGAAGCAATCCGCACAAGCGGGGAGGCAATCTATCAATCCGTCCCGGGGGAAATAATCGGCGAGATCGTCGTGAGGCAGGAAGATGGACCCAACGAGAGACCAGGCAAAGGGAGCGTTCATCACCTCGCCATTCGCGTCAAGGACGAGGGCGAGCTTCGTTACTGGGATGCCGTCATTCAGCAGCACGGCTTCCGCTCGACAGGCGTTGTAGACCGCTATTACTTCCAGAGCCTGTACTTCCGCGAATCCAACGGGATATTGATCGAGATGGCTACGGACGGGCCGGGCTTTACCGCCGACTCGACTGTGGAGGAGCTGGGGCATGCGCTAGATTTGCCGCCTTTTCTGGAAGGACGCCGCGCCGAGATTGAAGCCAAGCTGATTCCATTGGATTAAGACTAGACGCAGGCACCATGAATAACGCTCGCATGACTGCAGACAAGACTTGGTATCTGATATTCCTCGGCTATGATGTCCGAGATATCGGAAGATGATTCGAGACGACAAAAGGACCTCCTGCGAGGTCCTTTTTGTCATCTTCCTCCTGCTTCGAATCGGTCCGCAGCTACGTTCCGCAGAAGGTGCGGTACGGATAAGCTGACGGCTCGGACAATGCCGCATATTCCTCCTGCTCAGGCGTATGAGCGTAGGGATTGCGCAGTACCGCAAGCAGTCTGTGCATCACGGAGAGGTCACCTTCCTCCACAGCCGCCTCCAGCGCTTCCTCCACCCGGTGGTTGCGCGGGATGACAGCAGGGTTGCTCGCCTTCATCAGCCGCTGCGCCTCTTCAGCCGACTGCTGCTGGCGGCCCTGCCGCTCCTGCCAGCGGGCGTACCATTCGCGAAAACCTTCGCTGCAGGACATCGCCACATCCTCCTGCTTGCCGAATGTCAATGCCTTAAAGGTGTTCGTGTAATCCGCATGATGCTCCTTCATCAGATCCAGAAGAGCCTTGATGAGAGACTCGTCGTCCGCTTCCTCATGGAACAGCCCAAGCTTTGCCCGCATGCCGTTCATCCAGTGGCTGTAGAAGCTGTCGATGAATCCTTTGATTGCATCCTCCGCCAGCTCAACTGCCTTCTCTTCCTCCTCGTGAAGAAGCGGCAGCAGCGCTTCTGCAAGCCTTGCCAGATTCCATGCCGCGATATTGGGCTGATTGCCATAGGCATAGCGTCCTTGCGTATCGATAGAGCTGAACACGGTCGCAGGATCGTAGGCATCCATAAACGCGCACGGGCCGTAATCGATTGCCTCTCCGCTAAGCGTCATATTGTCCGTGTTCATCACGCCATGAATGAAGCCAGCCAGCTGCCACTTGGCAATAAGCACGCCCTGGCGCTTGATGACTTCCTTCAGCAGCGCCAGATAGCGATTGTCGCCTGGATCGGCGTCCGCATAGTGCCGATCCCATGTGTAATCAGCCAGCGCCCGCAGATCCTCCACAGTCCCGCCTCCCGCAGCGTACTGGAACGTCCCGACGCGGATATGGCTGGCCGCCACACGCGTCAGGACAGCCCCCGGCAGCTCCGTCTCGCGGTAGATCGGCTCGCCTGTCGTGACGACGGCCAGGCTGCGTGTCGTCGGAATACCAAGCCCGTGCATCGCCTCACTGATGATATACTCGCGCAGCATCGGCCCAAGCGACGCCTTACCGTCACCTCCGCGGGAGTATGGCGTTCGTCCCGATCCTTTCAGCTGGATATCGAATCGCTCGTCAGCGGGTGTCAATTGCTCTCCGATGAGCATGGCCCGTCCGTCTCCCAGCATGGTGAAATGTCCGAATTGATGCCCCGCATACGCCTGGGCAAGCGGCAGCGAGCCTGAAGGCATCGTATTGCCTGCGAATGCAGCTATGCCCTCCTCGCTCTTCAGCGCCTCCACATTCAGACCAAGCGACGCGGCAAGCGGTTCATTAAGCACGATCAGCTCCGGGTCGGGTACCGGGTTCGGCTCCATCCTGCTATAAAACAATTCCGGCAAGCCGGCATAACTATTGTCAAAGTTCCAGCCAGCGGCTATGTTCGGTTTTTGGTCCGTCATGATATCTCCTTTGGAAAACATCGTTATGAGAAATTCGTCTTCTTTATCCCCTTATTATACCCTTCCCACTATCCGCCAAGGCCCTTAAATGTATGCGATAAAAAAATTTTTTCGCGCCGCTTAAACGAGTTAATTCACTACTCTGTCACAGCAATAAAGCCTTATTCCATGCGGCTTCCACGATATTTGTATCGTTCGGTTTTTGGACAAAAAAACACCATATCTTTCTAATTCCTCCCGAACTGGTTTGTACTATGTTATTATTAATTTGCATTATTGCGTTAAAAAACTTAAAATAATACGAAATCGCGCTCTGAGAGAGTGACTGGCATTAGGCTGAATCTCGCATTATTTTAGGAGGATTTAACATGGGTAGAATCAAGATTGGCATCGTAGGCTACGGCAACTTAGGCAAAGGGGTCGAGAAGGCCCTGGCGCAAAATCCGGATATGGAGCTCGTTGCAGTATTTACGCGCAGACAGCCAGAGCAGCTGGCAACAGGCAGCGTGAAATTCGAGCACATTTCGGCAGCAGAACAATACAAAGGCAAAGTCGACGTCATGATTCTGTGCGGGGGCTCCGCAACAGACCTGCCTGAGCAGACTCCATTCTTCGCAAGCATGTTCAACACAGTGGACAGCTTCGATACACACGCGAAAATTCCGGAGTTCTACGACGCGGTTAACGCTGCAGCAAAGCAAGGCGGCAATCTGAGCGTCATCTCCACAGGCTGGGACCCAGGCTTATTCTCGCTCAATCGTTTGCTGGGCCAATCCATTCTACCTGAAGGCACCGAGTACACATTCTGGGGCAAAGGCGTAAGCCAAGGCCACTCCGATGCGATTCGCCGCGTACCGGGCGTTAAAGCCGGCGTGCAATACACCGTTCCAGTCCAGTCCGTTATCGACCGCATCCGCGATGGAGAGACGCCAGAGCTTACGACACGCGAGAAGCACCTTCGTCAGTGCTATGTCGTGGCGGAAGAAGGCGCTGACCAAGACGTGATCCGCGAGACGATTGTGTCCATGCCGAACTACTTCTCAGACTACGATACAACTGTAACGTTTATTACCGAGGAACAGCTGAATGCCGAGCATCAAGGCATGCCGCATGGCGGATTCGTTATTCGCAGCGGTGTAACCGGTGCAGGAACAAAGCAAATTATCGATTTCGGCCTGAAGCTGGAAAGCAACCCTGAATTCACGGCAAGCGTACTCGTTGCCTATGCAAGAGCTGCCAACCGATTGAGCCAAGAAGGTCAAAACGGAGCGAAGACGGTATTCGATATTCCGTTCGCTTACCTGTCGCCTAAATCCGGCGAAGAGCTTCGCCGCGATCTTCTGTAATCTCTCGGTTTGATAGATAGAAAGTAACTAGCTAGTCATTTTCTCTATAGAAGGAGCGTCCACCCACGTGAACAATGTATTGGTAAAGGAGCAGACCGCCAAGGAATATGTCCAGTCGGTCTATGAAACGATTCTCAACCGCAATCAAGGGGAGCGGGAATTTTTCCAATCGGTGAAAGAAATTCTTGACTCCCTGATCCCTGTCATTGAGGCCAATCCGCATTACATGAAGCACAGCATCCTGGAGAGAATTACCGAGCCTGAGCGCGTCGTATACTTCCGCGTACCTTGGGTTGACGACAACGGCAAGCCACAAGTCAACCGCGGATTCCGCGTTCAATTCAACAGCGCACTAGGCCCTTACAAAGGCGGACTTCGCTTCCACCCTTCCGTGAACGCCAGCATTATCAAGTTCCTTGGATTTGAGCAGATCTTCAAAAATTCCTTGACCGGCCAACCAATCGGTGGCGGCAAAGGCGGCTCCGACTTCGATCCGAAGGGCAAATCGGAAGGCGAAGTTATGCGCTTCACGCAAAGCTTCATGACCGAGCTATACCGTTATATCGGTCCATACATGGATGTACCAGCTGGCGACATCGGTGTGGGCGCTCGCGAGATCGGATATATGTTCGGCCAATACAAGCGGATCAAGAGCGGCAATGAAGCCGGCGTATTGACGGGCAAAGGCCTCCTCTACGGCGGAAGCCTTGCGCGTAAAGAAGCAACGGGCTACGGATGCGTCTACTTCGTCAACGAAATGCTGCAAGCCAAAGACATGAGCTTCCAGGATCGTACCGTTGTCGTCTCCGGCTCCGGCAACGTATCCATCTACGCGATTGAGAAGGCACAGCAATTCGGTGCACATGTCGTTGCATGCAGCGACTCCAACGGCTATATCTACGATCCGAAGGGTATCGATCTTGCACTCGTGAAGCAGCTGAAGGAAGTAGAGCGCAAGCGCATTAGCGAATACGTCCTGACTCATCCTGATGCTGTATACACGCCAGGCTGTGAGAACATCTGGACAATTCCTTGCGATATCGCGCTTCCGTGCGCAACGCAGAACGAGATCGACGACAAAGCGGCCGAGCTGCTCGTGAAGAACGGCGTAGTGGCAGTTGGCGAAGGCGCGAACATGCCATCGACGCTTGACGCGATCGACGTATTCTTGAACAACGGCGTCCTGTTCGGACCGGCGAAAGCCGCGAATGCAGGCGGCGTAGCTGTCTCCTCGCTGGAGATGTCGCAGAACAGCATGCGCTTGTCCTGGACATTCGAGGAAGTAGACGCGAAGCTGCATGACATCATGCGCCGCATCTACCACAACAGCATGGCCGAAGCCGAGAAGTACGGCTACCCGGGCAACCTTGTTGTCGGCGCCAACATCGCAGGCTTCGTACGCGTAGCAGACGCGATGATCGAGCAAGGCGTTGTATAATAAAGTTCTTCGATTGAAATCATTTTTTTTCTAAATATAAGCATGAAGAAACCGGCTCCTGTGCACAGGGGCCGGTTTTGATTTTCCTTATGATCTTCATAGGGGTCGCCCGCCACCGCTGCTTACAGCTTGGCCAGACTATCGACAAGCAGAAAAAGCCCCGTTCCGCTCAGCAGAATGTACGTTATGATTCGGAATATGCGTTGATTCAACTTTTTGAACAATATCTGGCCAATCAGCAAACCGAGGAACACAATCGGAATGGCATAAAGACTCCATGTCCAAGTCCTCTCACTCGTGCCTGCAAAGATTATCTGGGTCAACAAACTTACGAAATAAATAAACAAATAAAAAGCGAGTGTAGTGGCTCTTATCTTCCCCTTCTCCGCATCCGTTCCCGTGAAATACAGCAATAACGGCGGCCCCGGCATTCCGATGCTGGTCGTGAGCAATCCGGATATTCCGCCTACGATATAATCCCGCTGCCTTGTCGCTTTCACTTTGAATCTGAATATCAGCAGTGCGGTTAACGCCAGCAGAAGGATACTCACCCCTAATGTGAAGGTGTTGATGTCCACAGACAACAGAATAAGCAAGCCAAAAGGCACACCCGCTATGCTGCCTGCGGTAAATCTTTTGAGAAGCATGAAATCGATGTCCCTTCTTATCTTCACAATTAAGGATACCGAGATCACCAGCGACAAAATAATGTTGATCTGGATCGCTTCTTGAGGCTGAAATAACAGAAGTAAAAATGGCGTTGCCATGATCGAGAAACCAAAGCCGGTGCTAGTCTGCAAGATCGAAGCGGCCAGAATAATCGCTATGAAAATCCCGATATGATCCAAGACATTCCTCCTATCTCTAACCCGCTTCGTTATAGTGTAAAGCTTATGGGCCATCCTTTCAAACCTATCAATGGATTTGCTCATTCTATGTTGAAATACTTGTCATTCGCGGTATGAAACAACCGGCCACTTCAACCTCTGCAATCTTCTGTGCAATCCACATAGCCTAAAGGATTGTTAGACGCTTATGTCGAATTTTATGATTATGACGACGCGACTACTCAAACATAAAACGATTGCTTATTTAATAATAGCTATTCTCTTTCTAGGCTGCCTCACTGGGCTTCGGTGGGCATGGTCGGATATCTTCCCTACCTCGAAGTCTCATCCGATTGTGAATGGCGTGCTGGACATGCGCGGTATAGATTTGGAAGCCTCTCACTCTTTCTATATGGACGGGGAATGGCTCTTCTATCCGGAGCAATTGTTGTCGAGCCAGGATGTGCACACCGATGCCCCGACACCGCAGTCCATTCAAGTACCTGGCAGCTGGGGAAATCTATTGAACCATGAGAAGGGATATGCCTACGGCTATGGCACGTATCGCCTGCGCATTCTGACCGATCCGCTCGTGCAGCCCGTATCGATCTGGCTGAAGGGGATTCAAGCCTCATCGGAAGTTGAGATTAATGGAAATACATTGGCCATCGTAGGCCAGCCTGCCGCCAGGGCTGACGACTATACCCCGAAGAGCGTGTCCTATACGGCCACCTATTCGGTGGAAGGCACAACGGAGCTTGATGTGCTTATTCGCGTCGCCAACTACGATAAGCCAAGCAAGGGCGGTATTATTCGATCCCTTCGGTTCGGCTCGCTCGCTGCGATAGACACAGTCCGATGGTATTCGATTGGATTCCAGTTGGTTACGGTTGTATTGCTTGTTTTGCACAGCCTGTACGCATTTATTCTTTACTACTTTAATCGGAAAGAGCGCACTCTGCTGCTTACCGGCTTGCTGCTGATTGCCGTTGGCGTCTCTATCGCTGCCGGTCACGATCACTTGCTTATGCTGTGGCTGCCCATCAACTACACTTGGGCGATAAAGATCAGGCTGGTCTCTCTCATGTGGCAGATTTTTCTTATCCTGCTCTTGTTCAGACGATTTTCGGCAGCAAAGCCAGGCAATATATGGCTTCGTGCCTTCACGGTATCCCTTGTTGCCTTTACAGCCGTAGTGTTTGCGGCTCCGGCGTATTTGATCGACATCATGATCACTTATAAGATCATTTACTTCTTTTTCTTCGTGCCGTTTATATGGTTTGCCGGAGTTGCTGGCGGCATGATCTTTCATAAGAAAAATGACATTGATATCGTATTTCTACTGCTGTCAGCCGTAAGCATTATTTCCAATCTGCTATGGAGCTTCGCCTCTACATCAAAAGATGTGACAACCGCTTATTATCCGTTCGATATTATGGCGGCCATGATTGGTTTCTCTACTTATTGGTTCAAGAAGTATTACCGCCAGTCCAGAGAAAACTCCGGGCTTTATGAACAATTGAAGAAGGAAGATAAACTGAAGGACCAATTCCTGGCCAATACGTCGCATGAGCTTCGGACGCCTCTGCACGGCATTATGAATATCGCCGAAACCGTTGTTATGAAAGAAAAGGAACGGATGGACGCCCACAGCATCAAAGATATGGAGCTGTTGATCCAGATTAGCCGGCGCATGTCCCATATGCTGGGCGATCTGCTCGATGTCGCACGGCTCAAGGAGCATCGCATCATACTGAAGCAAGAACCGATGCATATTCAGGCGTTGGTTCCAGGCATTATGGCCATGCTGGCGTTTCTTATGGAGGGCAAGCCCGTTCAACTGCAAATGAACATTCCGGACTCCACGCCGCTTGTCATGGCCGATGAGAAGCGGCTGGTGCAAATTCTCTATAATCTGCTGCACAACGCGCTGAAGTACACGGAAGAAGGCCAGATCGACATATCCGCTGAAGTCCGTGACGGCTTTGTGATGATTCATGTAGCCGATACTGGTGTTGGCATAGATGAAGAGACCCAGGCACGCATATTCCTTCCTTACGAGCAAGGAGCCTACGGGGTTAGCGACGGCAGAGGCATGGGACTTGGCCTCAGCATATGCAAGCAACTGATCGAGCTTCACGGCGGCGAACTCGCCGTCCGGTCAACACCCGGCCATGGCTCGACATTCAGCTTCGAGCTTCCGCTTGCAGGCGCGGAGCATCTGGCATCTTCACTTAATCCGGCCCTATCCGCAGCCATTGGCAGCGAGGCGGAGATGGCTGCCGGGATCGGCTCGCTGTACGATCCAGCATCATTCACGCAGGAATCCATTCCTTCGCTGCTGAATGACAGCAAGGTTCATATTCTTGCCGTGGACGATGATCCGGTCAACCTGAGCGTGCTGGCCGGCATCCTGTCGGCAGAGCCCTATCAGCTGACCACTGTCCATTCCGCACGCGAAGCATTGGAGCTGCTGCCGACTCGGACTTGGGATCTTGTCATTGCCGATGTGATGATGCCGCAGATGTCCGGTTATGAACTGACTCAGAAGATCAGGGAGCACTATTCCTTATCCGAACTTCCGGTATTGCTGCTGACCGCACGCAGCCAGTCTACCGATATCTATACCGGCTTTGCTTCAGGTGCCAATGATTATGTAACCAAGCCGGTAGACGCTTTGGAGTTAAAATACCGGATTAAAGCACTAATCACACTTAAGCAATCGATACACAAACGGCTGCGTATGGAGGCCGCTTATCTGCAGGCACAGATTCATCCGCATTTCTTATTCAACACGCTCAATTCCATTATGGCGCTAAGCATGACGAATACCGAAAAGATGCGTTCACTCGTTGAAGCCTTCTCTTCGTATCTTCGCATCAGCTTTGATTTTCTGAATACAGAGGAATTGGTTGAGCTATCCCATGAGCTGGATCTCGCCAAGGCGTATCTCTTCGTTGAGCAGGAGCGGTTCGGAGAGCGCTTGACCGTGGAATGGGAAGTGGAGCCCGGCATCAATCCGCTGCTTCCTCCGCTGACCATTCAGCCGCTGATCGAGAACGCCGTCAAGCATGGATTGCTGAAACGCCGAAAAGGCGGCACCGTGCTGATCCGGGTCGCGCGGCAACACCAAGGAACGCGGATAGAAGTGCAGGATAACGGGATTGGCATTAGTCCGGACAAAATTCACCAATTGCTGAACCGGACAATGAGCGGCAAGAGCGGAATCGGCGTCTCCAATACGAACCGCAGACTCCTCCAGCTGTATGGTCAAGGCTTGTTGATTCAGAGCACGCCTGACGAGGGAACGAGCGTATCATTCATCATACCCGATCAACAGAAGAGCAAGGGCAGTCAATAGCCCCTTACTCACGGCGTTCACCGTAAAATCTGAAAAGGATGTGTGACTGTACAATGAGACCTCCTGTTCTAAATGAAACGTTAACAGCACGTATTCAACAATCCGAGGCAGCATTTATGACATCGCGTATTAGCTCGATTGGCGAGAGGATCGGCAATCCCGAAGGGGTAGAAATGTTGAAGCTCGGCAACACAACAGCCTTCTATATTAGAACGATGCCTTGGGGACTGTTCAATTCGGTAAGAGGATTCTCGCATGAGGATATCGGCCATCTCGACGAAATTCTAACCTTCTATCGAGCGAGGGAGCGTCGCTTTCAGATGGATATTGATCCTGCCGGCAACAACGAAGAGACGCTTCAGTACTTGGCGGGGAAAGGATTGCTCCAGATGGGCTTTCAATCCGTGCTGTACGGGCTTCCATGTGCAGAGCAACCGGAGCTGCCCGCTTCTATTACGATCCAGCCTATTGAGAATGAAGCGGACTTTGATCTATATGCCCGTGTTCATTGCGTCGGCGCTGGTATGAGCCTGGACGATAAGCATCACTTCGTCAACAACAACATTGGCTTGCTGAATCGCTCCGGCTGGAAGCTCTTCCTGGCGAACTGGAACGACATCCCGGCTGCTGTAGGCGTCATGCATATCCATGAGGGTACAGCCTCGCTTGCTCTGGCTGCTACGTTGCCTGAATACAGGCGGAAAGGGTTACAAACCGCCCTTCTTAAGTGGCGGCTTCATGAGGCCTATCAAGCCGGCTGCGACCTCGTGGCAGGCCAAGCCAGCTTCGGCAGCTCCAGCCAGCACAACATGGAGCGTCTCGGCATGAGTCTCGCTTGGACGCGGGCGGTGTGGGGGCCTGTAGCTAACTGAAATAACTGGCTTACCAGCTACACTTTAACCTGAATCAGGTATGGCGAAAGGTGCTAGAATGCTCCAAAGGTGAATTAACGCTGCTACACAACACTAATCTCGTCAAAAGGGTGGAAACTCAGAATTAGTGGTGCTAGGAAACGCTAAATGGCTGGAACCTCCTCAAACGGTGAAATAACTTTGCCTCCTGCCACTAATTGCGCCCGCCTTAAGCATATAAACCAGCGCGATCATCAGATCGCCATGTGCATCGCCGTCTTTGCGCATAAAAATCAAAAAAGGGCTTCTGCTGAAATAAGCAGAAGCCCTCCTTGCGTTATACTACCTTTAAAGTAATCGATTGTCCCTCGCTGGAGTTCGGTCCAACCCAAAGCGTGAAGTCGCCCGGCTCGACGGTCAGCTTCATATGCTGATCGATAATGGCAAGCTGCTCCCTGCCAACCTTGAAGTTGAGTGTAGCCGATTCGTTTGGCCCTATGCTCACTTTACTGAATCCAATCAATTTCTTCAGCGGCTGGGTGACGCTCGCTATCTCGTCCCGCACATAGACCTGCACGACTTCCTCGCCCATACGGTCGCCGACGTTCGATACCGTTACTGAAAGAGTCAGCTCGCCATCAGTCGCAATTGTGGTCCGGTCGGCTGTAATGTCGCTGTACTTGAACGGTGTATAGCTCAGGCCATAACCGAACGGATACAGCGGCTCTGTCGTCGAATCAATGTAGTAAGAAGAGTAGACGCCGCCCGGCGGACGGCCCGTCTTCTTGCGGTAGTAATAGATCGGAACCTGGCCGACATTATGCGGGAAGGTGACCGGCAGGCGCCCGCCCGGGTTGTAATCGCCGAATAACACATCGGCAATCGCATGACCGCTTTGTACGCCGAGATGCCAAGCCTGCACGATGGCATCAGCCTTCTCCTGCAGCCAAGGCAGTGCAAGCGGTCTGCCGCTCAGCAGCACCGCCGTAACCGGCTTGCCCAGCTCAGCCACAGCCTCGACGAGCTTGCGCTGCGCACCTGGCAGGTCCAGCGACGTCCGGGATCGAGACTCGCCGCTCATCTCCAGCGCCTCGCCCAGTGCCAGCACAACGACATCCGCTTGACGAGCCGCATCAAGCGCAGCCTCGAAGCCCTCCTCGCCGTCTGACTCCATGGAGCAGCCTTCCGCATAATGAATCGCGGCGTCAGCTCCAACAGCCGACCGGATGCCCTCCAGCAAGCTGACGACATCCTCCGGATTGCCGTCGAATGCCCAGCAGCCGAGCGGGTCCTTGCGGTTGTCCGCGAGCGGCCCGATCACAGCCACCGACGCAACTTGCTTGCTCAGCGGCAACGTCTTCCCTTCGTTGCGAAGCAATACAATCGATTCTCTCGCCGCTTCGCGCGCAAGCTCCGTGAACGAAGCGCGCGCCGCAGTAGCCGCCTCTTCCGTTGGAACCGTCACGTATGGCTGCTCGAACAAGCCCAGCTTGATCTTAACCGCGAGAATGCGCAGCACCGACTCATCTACGACACTCTCCGGCACGCGGCCCTCACGGACCAGCTTCGGCAGGTAGCGCATATAGAAGCCGGAATGCATGTCCATATCGCATCCCGCCAAGATACTGCGCTCGCAAGCTTCTTCTTCGCTGCCGGCGACGCCATGCGTGATCAGCTCCTGAAGCGCATTATAATCACTCGCTACAATGCCCTCAAAGCCCCACTCGTCCCGCAGTATCGTCTTCAGCAAATATTCGTTGGCACAAGCCGGAATGCCATTCACTTCGTTGAAAGAAGCCATGATGCTCAGCGCCCCGGCGTCTACCGCTTCGCGGAACGGCGGCAGAATCACTTCGCGCAATACGCGATCGGACAGGTCGACGGTATTGTAGTCACGCCCCGCTTCCGCAAGTCCGTACGCAGCATAGTGCTTCGGACAGCTTGCGGTAGCCTGGCCTGCTCCGTCATCGATTTGCGAGCCTTCAACCCAAGCTTTCGCATATTCGCCTGTCAGCAACGGGTCCTCGCCGATACTCTCGGCGATGCGTCCCCATCTGGGATCACGGCTAATATCGATCATTGGCGCGAATACCCAAGCTACGCCATCCGCCATCGATTCGCGGGATGCCGCTTCCGCTGTTCTTCTCGCCAGATCCGGATTCCATGCCGATGCCTGCGCCAGCGGAATCGGGAATACCGTCTTATAGCCGTGAATGACGTCACGTCCAATCAAGAGCGGAATACGGCTCGCTGTATTCTCTTGAATGAGCTTCTGCAGTTCATTCGCTTGCTCGGCACCGGCCAAATTAAAGATCGAGCCGACTCGGCCTTGGCGAATTTCCTCGACCAGCAGGTCTCGTTGGGACACGCCTGTCTCCGGGTTGATCGGGTTATAGCCCCAATCGTATTGCGTCATCTGCCCGACCTTCTCTTCCAGTGTCAAACCGGACAGAATTTGCTTCGCTTGATCAAGGATGGCCGGTGTCAGCCAATTGCTTTTAGAAGTTGCGGTCATGCTATCTCAGTCCCCCTTCATACACTTGGGAAAATCAGCGTTTGGATAGAATGCGCAGGAATATGACCTTCCGCGATTTGCTCGTTGTTGCGAAGCACATACGGGTGCTGATCGTCGGAACGGTTCAAGATCACAACCACAAGCTCGCCGTTCGGGTTTTTGAATGCCGTGGTTTGCAATGCTTCTGTATATTTGGAGCAAGCGACACGAACAGCGCCCGGACGAATGTATTTGCTGAAATGCCCGATGTAGTAGTACGACGATTGGAACGTCAAGGAATCCGACTTCGTGTCGGCGATTATTGGTGCGTCACAGTAGTTGCCTACGTGGTTCGGGCCACCCTGCTCGTCCAAAACGATGTTCCAGTCTGTCCAGCCTTCCATGCCGTTATTCAGATTGCCGATAATGTCATGCGCATAACGCTCGCCGCTCTTCCACGAGCCGAGCTGTACGCCGCCCTCATGGCAGCCTTCGGTGAACATCAGCCCTTTGTTCGGGAAGCGATGCTTCACAGCCGACAAGGCATCGAAGTGGTCACCGGAATACCAGTGGAAACCAAGGCCCCAAATGTACTTGGACGCTTCTGCATCTTCGAATGCCGTCTTCGCGCGATCATACACGCGCTCCTTGTTATGATCCCAGATCATGACCTTGACGTCCTGGCGGCCCGACTTGTGCAGCTCTGGTCCTAGATGGTCGCGGACAAAATCACGCTCTTCCTCAGCTGTGTAGATACAGGAATCCCAAATTTGCACCGCCTTCGCTTCGTTCTGCACCGTCAATCCCCATAGCGGCAGACCTTCTGCCTCATAGGCTTCCATGAACTTGATATAATAGCGCGCCCAGACATCCCAGTATTCCGGCTTCAGCTTGCCGCCGTGGTTCATCTCCCCATTGGTCTTCATCCATGCGGGAGGGCTCCAAGGCGAGGCGTAGAACGTAAAGTCTTCGCCAGCCAGCTGCTTGGCCTTTTGGATGTATGGAATGATAACTTCGCGGTCATGGCTAATGTCGAAGGTCTTCAGCTCGACATCGCCATCTTCTACGTAAGTGTAATTGCCCAGCGCAAAATCGCAGCTATTGATATGTGTGCGGCAAATCGTATAGCCAATACCCTCTTCCGCGTCATAATAAGCATTCAGGATACGATTGCTATTCTCTTCACTCAGCTTCGCGGCAGTCACAGCGGAAGCCTCGGTGATTGCACCGCCGAAGCCGATAATCGACTGGTATTCGACGTCTTCATATACGTTAATCACTTGGTTCTCTACACCGGCCTCATCGGGCCGCAGCGATAACGATGCAACCTCCGTCAGCCGGTCTTGTGTACCTTGCGATGTCTGAATCGTTGTAACTGTACGAGTAGTCATAGTGAATGTATGCTCCTTCCTTGATCCGTGATGCTTTCATTATAATGGGAGCCCCTCCCTTTTTTGTAGAAACAATATAATCGAATACATCAACAATCTGATTGAATGTTATAATGATAGCGGAGGGAGAGTGAATGTCGATGAATCCCATTAACGTCCAATTGAGTGAGTTTTCCAGACATGAGGAGCCATTCCGCCAAACTTATGGCACTGGTTTAGATACTTATATTATAAGGCTTCAGGTTGAGGGGATCTGCCAGGCGCTTGTCCATGGCGAGATGAAGGAGATTCGTCCGGGGGACCTGCTGCTGTTCCAACCGGGAGATATCTACGATCTGCGCATCGGATACCTGCAAGGGGCACCCAAGCTCTCCGGCGATTATTACGTCATGAGCAACGGTCCCGGGATGCGTCAGTGGTGGGATCAGAAGAAGCGGCCTACTCTGACCAAGATTGCCGAGGACAATCGGCTGAGAGCCGTGTGGTACCAGATCATATTGGAGAAGAGGCGTCTTGACGGCGGCAATCCTGACATCACCTCGGCACTGGTGTGGTCGCTGCTCATGCTGATCGACCGGGCCGTCGAGGAATCGCCGGAGGGCCAGTCGCCGCTCGCCTTTCATGCGCTTCGCATGAGGCAATATATCGAGGAGCATGCGACGGAGCCGCTGACGCTGGACCAAGTAGCCCAGCATACCGGCCTCAGCGTATCCCGGGCCGTCCATCTGTTCAAGGCGCATTTTGGCGTCTCGATAATTGGCTACGCACAGCAGCTGCGCCTCAGCCATGCGATTAAGCTGCTGGATCACAGCCCTATGTCGCTAGAGCAGATTGCAGCGGAGACCGGACTTGGCAGCTATGCGTACTTCCACCGGTTGTTCCGGGAGCGGTATGGAATCTCGCCAGGAGCTTATCGGAAAAAACGGTAGGATATGGTACAATAACACCCATATACAGATAACTAGAGAGAAGTGTGCGCATTGGATGCTCTAACAGGCAAAGTTCTATTTATCGCCTTATTTATCCTCATCATTCATAGCATTGAGACGCTTGCCTATGCCGTGCGGCTGTCGGGAGCCAGGGTTAAGCTGATCGCCTCGGCGCTGTCGCTGTTCAACATGATGGTCATCGTCTCGCGCATGGCGAATATGATGCAGCTGCCCGTCACAGGCAGTCTGATTGACACCGCTCCCAAGGAAAATACACTTGCTTTCGTGGAGCAGCAGTACCGCGTGCTGATTGGCGCTTCTACGCTTGGTACAATCGTGGGTATTATATTGCTCCCTACGTTCACCGCCCTCTTCTCCCGGGCAATCATCCATATGTCCCAGGAGCGCGGCTCTATTCCATCTCTGGTAAAAAAGGGCTTCTCTCTTGAATATATCAGACGAGGCATTAAGCACATTCATGTTCCGAAGCTCTCCTATCTCAAAGATATCAAGATAAAGGATGTGCCGCTCCGGCTGTTTTTCTTCAATATGATCGTCACGGCCGTGTACACAATCGGAGTTTTATCGGCGTTATACGCATCACTGCTCGCTCCCGACCGATCCGGAGCCACCATGATGGCTTCCGGACTGATTAACGGAGTCGCTACCATTCTGCTGGCCCTCTTCATCGATCCCAAAATATCAGTGCTCGCCGACGATGTCGTGAACGGCCGGGGCAGCTACTTGCATCTCAAAGGCATCTCCGTCATCATGATTGTCTCACGTCTGCTGGGTACGCTGCTTGCGCAGCTGCTCTTTATACCAGGTGCTCAATATATTGCCTGGATGACGAAGTTTCTGGTGAAATTTAATTAGTCCAAAAAAATCGCCGCGCGCTCCCTTTATTGGAAGCGCGCGGCGATTGTCCTCTCTATCCTCTTGTCGACCACACCGCCCGGCCGTCCGGGCGATAGATGACGACATTGCCGTCGTCCTGTACGACGAGGCGGCTGCCAGGGTGATTGAAGGTATTGGAATGCCAGCGGGAGCGATTAAGCTCATCGTAAACAACCAAATTCCCGTCCGGCTGCATGATGCACACGCCTGCCGGCGCTCCCGTGCCGCTTGCCCAGATCGCTGTTCGCTGAATATTAACTTGAGGCGGGTAGGTTACGTTGCAGGCATTCAACGCGTTCTGTTTTTGCCCAATGAGAGTGTTCAGCTGGCGGATTTCGGCCAAGATTCCGGGCTTCTCCCTTGGAGAAGCTGTAGATAATTCCTCTTGCAGAAGCGATACGTTATTTTGCAAATTTGATATTTCGTTAGCGATCGGGCGGCATTGAGGCGAGATTGCCCCTGTCGTTTTTGTGATCTTGTACAGAACGAGATTGCCGTCACCCTGAAATACGAATGAATATTGCCCATTCGGCGAATGAATGCCTTGTTCGAAGGCAAGAATTTCCCCCGCCAGCATATCGTCGCCTTGCGCCACGGGACCTGTGGACAGCCACAAGCCGCGTTCCGGCGTCCAGGGATGGCGCTCCCATGTCGTCCACCAGCTCTCGACCTCCGACGGAACATAACCCCCTTTTTGCTGACGCTCGCGCACCAGGTCGCGCAGGATATTTTTGAGCGCGCGAACCTCGCGCATCGCCTGCAGGCTGGCCTCCATTCTCTTAGCAGGATGGACAGGCCTGCCGTTGCTGTCATATTCCAGCTTGAAGCCGTTCGCCGCATACTCCAGCTTCCAGATCTCATGTCGCGTCTCATAGATCAGAATCGTATTCCGGTCACGGGAATACTGCTCTGCCAACTGCTTATAGCCCGGGGCATTATTTTGCTTAGCCTGATACGTATCGTCTGCTCTCATATAGCCATGCGCCATGCGAATATCGATGAGGCCGGGATCAATCGTCATAATATCGTGAATATCATTATCGGGCTGAATAATGGTCACGTTAATGCCCGGGCTCCAGCCGTTATGCGGCTCTACCTCGTTAAGTACAATTTCATTGGTCATAATATCGCTTGTCGAACGGTTAATGACATCTCCTACATTCGCAACACCTACGTCAAAGGATGGCAGCAGATGTCCGCCAATAGCGCTACGGGCAGGGTCCATTCGGCTATCCGACGCCAGTACGGCATAAATGTCAGTAGCACCAGCCTGAATAGCCGCCTGAATCGGCGCAATCTCCCGTACGCCGCCGTCTACGTAATTTTCACCGCCAAGCTTAACAGGCGGGAAAGCCAGCGGAATGGAAGCCGATGCGAGCGTGCCTTGAATCAAGCTGACATTCAAGGAATTGGACTGAGAAGGATGTGCCGCTTTGCACGCGGACAACAAGTTGCTCTGATGCGAGATTTGGGCGTTCAGATCGCGTATCTGTGCGACCAGCTGCGCTTTCTCCCCGGTAGCAGCTCTATGAAGCTCTTCCTGAAGATTAGCCCTGCTGAGCTCCAGGTTCTTAATCGTATCTGCGATTGGACGGCATTCTGGCGCCAGCATGGGGCCCGTCTGCACATAGCTGACGCTGTCGCGTTCCAGCAGCTGACCCGTCTCGGTCACATAGCGCAGAGCGCCGCTCTCCAGGGCGACAACACCCAGCCGCAGCTTAATACCGCTCTGTCTCACCTTGTTCAAATCCAGCTTGGCGGGATCATTCAGCTTAGACAAAATCGGTCCCAGATTGTATAAGGAACGAGCCTGTGCGTTGACTACTTTGCCAAGCTCGCGTTTCAACTCATCCAAATCGCCCACTACCTGAGCAATATCATAGGCGACCCATGCCCAGCCGATCGGCCCCAGTCCCAGCTTCGCAACCTCCAAAGCAACCGTGCCGAGCTGGCGGCCAGCCGATTCGTTCAAAAACTTAATAATTTCCGAGTTCTGAACGTTCACTAGCCAAGCTTCCTCTGTCCACATATCCGCACTCGTTTTCAATTCGCGCCATATGCCCATCAGTCCGTGCAGACCTCGAGAGGCATCATTGCCGTCTCCCTCGCCTTCCGTAAGCTTGATTGCATTAATCGCTCCCACCGATGTGCCTGTGATAACAGTGGGTTTAATGTTGCGTTCGTAGAGGTAACGCACCGCTCCTACCTGAAAATCTCCGCGCGCTCCTCCGCCGCTAAGCACCAATCCGACAGCCATTTCCGTTCCTCCCAATTTCCTTTTATTTGAAGACCCGTATAGAGCATATTCTGCGGATTTCGCCTTAAGACTGCGGAGTAAAATGTTTATATTGCGGAAATTTTCAGTTTTTAATGTCGCAATTTCACCATAGGCCATCTCTTCACCAGGTTCCCAGGCAAAGCCGGGAGCCCCAATCCATACCAGCGTTCGCCCTTACCTTTTAGGAAACCACGCCGACTATAAGCTGATCTGAGGCATTTACAACGGCGGTTCGATAAGTGTGGACGATATAATGGTCACCAAAATCAATTAACACAAGCAAGTGAAAACCAAGGAGGAACAGCAGCAGTGAAAAGGCCTAATATGCTAGTCATTGGCAGCTTGAGTCGCTCGAGTCTGCTATGCGGCGGATGATGAAATTGGGAGCGGCACATGTCGTCACAACCCTGGGCGCCAGCGGTTCAGCTTATCTAGACGATGAGAGCAAGCTGCGAATCGTTTCCGCTCATCGAATGTCTGTTGTGGACACAACCGGGGCAGGGGACTGCTTCAACGCCGCGCTCGCCTGCTCCCTCGCTACCGGGAAGCCTCTAGAAGAATCGAATTAGTACGCTTCTATGGTCTCTCATAAATAACGAGGTGCACCGCTTCAACGTACAGTGGACTTCCCCCTGGGAGGTCACGACTATGCTGAGCGGTGCACTTTTGTTTTTCCTCATAGGTAGAGAGGCAAGATGACGTATACGATGAGATAGAATACCTTATATCGAAGAATGGCCTTTTACGATCTCTCTCAACACATTTCTGGCGAGCCTTGCCTTCTCTTCATTAGCCTCACGAAGCATGCTCACGACTTCCTGGATGCTTTCATCCAGTGGCGTAGCCTCAAACCCCTCATCTATGTAAGCAAATAGCTGGATCAAATTCACTTCAAGCGACTCTGCGATTTTGGCAAGATTCAAGAGCGACACATTCTTCTCGCCCCGTTCAATCTGCCCGATATAGGAAAAATGAAATCCGCCCTTCTCTCCAAGCGACTCTTGCGAGAGCCCTTTCTCCTTCCGCAGCACCCGAATACGGGTTCCTACAAGCTTCAGTACTTCTCTGTCCTTCATGATGGCTCACCTCTCTCTATGACAAAAGTGTAGACAAGTTTCTGAAAGGTAAACACCAAACAAATGATATCATTGATATTTTCGATATCTATAGGTATTATTGGGAAGATTGTACTTTTTCAGGGGCAAGGAGGCTGCAATCGTGGAAGATCACGTTCAGCGTAAAATCGAAGGGTATTATACCCTGTCGTATTACCATATGCTGCTGGCCTATCGGATGCAGGATCACAATCAGAGCCGTACTTCTCTACAGCTCTGCAACTCCGCATTCCAAGCCATGCTGAGAGCACTGTGTTTGCACGAGAATAGGTTCAAGCTGCACACCAATCTCACGATGTTGGACTTAATCGCATGCATCCATACAGATACGAACCCTGGTGACGACCTATTGATTCACTATACGAAACTAAACGACTTGGCGATAGGCTGTCATCCTGGAAACGGCACATTGGAGAATCCTAACCTGGACCAAATCATGCGGCAAACGGATATGTTCCTGAACCGCTTATTTTCAAGGATGAGCGGATTGCATCGTGCCTGGCGTTTTGACTAGCCCCTCTTGCTTTCTCCCATTGCCCATGCCATCATCTCTATAAAGAGAGCCTATGTGCAATTGAAAGGCAAGGAGGAACATGATGATTCATTTTGAGCCGGATCGCTATGAAGCCGCCTACGCGGGAGAACGCATCTCGCTTCTGCCCAAGGAATTCGCGCTGCTCCGATACCTCTATGAGCATGCGGGACGTTCCTTCTCCAGGGATGCCTTGCTCGAAGCGGTCTGGCCGCTTGAAGAACCAAGTGACCGGACGGTGGACGATCATATCTACCGGGTCCGCAAAAAGATAACGGCGTGGTCGCATCTGCTTCAGATTGAGACGATTCGCGGCCAAGGCTACAAGCTTGTGCGCCATTCCGCGGCCAGGGGCGACAGCCCTCTTCTGCAGGATGATCAATTCGCAGCCGATGTAAATCGCATGTTCTCAAAATACCATAGCCTGGGCATGGGAGCGGCCCTGCAGCTATTATCGGCGCATCGGGAGGTGCTTAGCCTGCCCGGTGATCCGTACTACGATGTGTATCTTCACTTCGTCAGGGGAGACTTCGAATGGCTGCTGGCGACGGATAGCATCAATAGCTGGCAAAAAGCGGCTTACGCGGTCTTTATCTACTCAGCCCTTCAATCAGAGCCGACCGTCTCGATCCCTTACTTTGAAGGGTTGATTGCGAAGGGCAAGATGCTATCGCCGGCATGGAGAATCGACTTGCGACTAAACGCGGTTATCTTGTACATTGAAGCCGGAATGCTGGATAAAGCGCGTGAAGAGCTGGATGCCATTCGAGACGACATCGCTGAACTTAACTCCCCAAGCTTTACAGCCGTATTTATATTGAAAGAAATGTACCTGCATATTGAGGAAGGCCAGCTTCAAGAAGCTGCCGTCAAGCTGGGGGCCTGCGAGGAGCTGCTTGCCCTCCACCCGATTCAGCGGGAACGGGGAGCTTGTCTCGTCGCCAAGGCGATGCTCCATTACCGGGATGGAGACATCCGCTCGGCAAGGCAAGCGCTGGATGACGGTATCGAGATAACGAGACGGACACAGTTCATCCCCCATCTGCTTGCCAATCTGAGATTGGTCCTGTCCTTCCTGGGCAAGTATTCCTGCGATGAAGCCTATCGCAAAAATTATCAGCGGCAATGGGACCAGCTAGGCGAGCACTATCAATTCGACAGTCTGCTTGCCAAGACGGAACGCCTGCTTCGCGAGTGCCTCTGATCATTCTCTGACATTCCCTTGTTACGATCATCTCCATGATGTCGTCAGGGGGTTTTTTCATATGTTAAAAAAGAATCGCTCATTCGCCAAAATGTTCGCCGCATACGGTCTCGCAGCATTCGGGGACTACTTCGACTTTATGGCAGTCTCCATTCTGCTCGGTTTCATCTGGAAGGCGGATGCCATGACGCTGGCGCTCGTCCCGCTCTCCTTCGCCGTGCCGAGCATTCTGTTCAGCCAGTTGGCCGGCATTCTGGCGGACCGTTGGAACAAGCGGAATCTCATGATTGCTACCGACCTGATTCGCGCCATGTTCACGATCTTGCTCATCTTCGCGCCGAATGCCTGGGTGCTGCTTGGGCTCATTACGATCCGTTCCACTGCCCGCGTCTTTCATTATCCCGCTCAGCAAGCGATGACAAGAAATGTGGTGGCGCCCGATCAGCTGCTGCAAGCCACCTCTCTGAATGGCGCCGTCTTCCAGCTGTCGAAGGTGCTTGGCCCGCTGCTTGGCGCATCTGTCGCCGCGGCCCTATCCCCTTCGGCGTGTATGGCCGTCAATGCCGTCTGCTACATCCTGTCGGCGCTGCTGCTTCTGCGCATTCCTGTGAGGGAAGGACGAACCGCCTCCGCTGATTCCTCATCCGGGACCACCCTCTCGCTGCGTGCCGCTTGGCGAGATGGCTGGCATCTCTTGCTAAGCAGCCGCACGCTGCAAGTCAGTCTCCTCTTCTGCCTCATTGGGCTAGCGGGCATTCAGATGATTGACGCCCAGATCACCGTCCTGCTGCGAGACATTGCGCCTGACCAGCCTCAGCTGGTGGGCTGGCTAGTGACCGCGATTGGACTGGGCGGCCTCACCAGCGTAGCCTGGCTGCGCCGATTCCAGCAGCTCTCCGCCTATGGGTGGCTGCTGGGCGGAGGGGTCTTGCTGATCGGCGTCATGTTTGCAGCAGCGGGGCTGTTCCAGCCGGAATCGCCTATATGGCTCCTTCTGTGTGCTTCCTTCGTCGGCGGAATCGGAACGGGATTCACGTCGACCGGCATGAACTATATCTTGCAGAAGGAGACGCCGCCTGATGCCATAGGCAGGGTTAGCGGCATATTCGATTCCTTGAGCAGCGTGATCTTCGTGATCGCTCCGCTCTCCGGCGGCATTCTGATCGGACTATGGGGCGCCTCCACCACTTTCTTGTATGTAGGTCTGTCTGTCGGAGGGATTGGTCTGATCGGCCTTGTCATCCAGCGACTGTTATGGAGTACCGACCGGCCTGCGAAGAAGACAACGTCTATGTCAGCCTAAGGATAGAGAAAGGCAAAAATGGATAAGAAAAGGACAAGATGGATCAAGTGAGGATCGCGCATAGGAAGGCGCTTTCGTGATACGATAGGGATGCATCCCAAACCTAATTTTGTTTGCACATGACAACAACCGATACATCCACTTAAGGAGAGATCATCATGACATTGAAAGTTGGCGCTATTGGCACCGGCGGCATATTCAAAGCTGTACATTTACCGGGCTGGCTTACTCATAAAGAAGTTGAAATCGTGGCGTTCTGCGACCCGTTCCGCGCTTCGGCAGAAGCACTGGCCCTTGAATATCCCGGGACGAAAGTGTATGAGGATTACAAGGAGCTGCTTGCAGACCCCTCCATCGATATCGTAGACATCAGCACACCGAACCTGCTGCATTCGGAGATTGCGATTGCGGCCTTGCAGCAAGGCAAGCATGTCTTCTGCGAGAAGCCTGATGCGATTAATCCGATTGAAGCGCAGAAGATGGCCGACGCCGCACGCGCTTCCGGCAAGCTGCTGATGGTCATGCGCAACAATCGATTCACCGAGTCGGCGAAGTTCGCCAAGCGCATCATCGAGCAAGGCCAGATGGGCGAGCTCTACATGGGCCGCTGCGGCTGGATTCGCCGCCGGGGCATTCCGGGACGCGGCGGCTGGTTCACAACGAAGGAGCTGTCGGGAGGCGGCCCGTTAATCGATCTCGGCGTGCATATGATCGACATGGCGATGTGGCTGAGCGGCAATCCGAAGCCGGTGACGGTATCGGGGTCCACCTATCGCAAGTTCGCAGATCGTCCCGATGCCTCGGGCAAGATTCCGGCAGGCACCTTCGACGTAGAAGACTTGGCGGCCGGCTTCATCCGGTTCGATAACGGCGCTTCGCTGCAGATCGAATTCAGCTGGGCTTCCAATATCGAAGAGGAGAAGAAATTCCTCGAGTGGCGCGGCACGGAAGGCGGCTTCAGCCTCGTGAATGACAAGCTTAGCCTCTTCACGGAGAACGAGGGCACGCTGATCAATCAACAGCCGCACTTCAAGGCAGACGAAGTCCCGCAGCATACGGCGAACATTCACCACTTCATCGCATGCGTGCTGGGCCGCGAGAAGCCGATTATTACACCGGAGCATGGCGTGGATATGATCAAAATTTTAAGCGCCATCTATGAGTCCGCGGAGCGCGGCCGGGAGATTGTGCTGTAGCACTTAAGATTTATAACGATAAAGCACATCCGATGGCGTGCATGACGCCTCGGATGTGCTTTTTGGCTGTTATTCCAGATTAGCATGCCTGCCGTACATGGCCGCTGAGTCATACCCCTTCTGATCCATAAGCCGAAGGATGATGGAATCGAAAAAGACGAGCAGGGTCTGTTCGAATAAGGAGCCCATCGGCTGCCGAGTGGAACCATCATCGCTCGATTGATCCTTGGGCGAACCGGGAAGTTTAATAACGATGTCCGCCAGCTGGCCAATCGACGATTCCGGAAATATTGTGACAGCCGCGACGGAAGCTTGTAAGCTTCTAGCTTTCTTCGCCATCGATAGGAGACTTCTCGTCTCTCCGGAGCCAGAGCCGACAATGAACAAGTCATGCTCGGTAACATTCGGGGTAATCGACTCGCCCACCACATACGCTTCAATGCCCAGATGCATAAGCCGCATGGCAAAGGCTTTGATCATCAAGCCCGATCTGCCTGCCCCTGCCAGAAAGACTTTGCGCGACTGCACAATCCGCTCTGCCAGCACCCCCGCTTGCTCATCATCCAATTGGTTAACCGCTCGTTGAAGCTCCTCAAGGATAGCAGCCGCATGCCGATTGTTCTTCATCGGCCTCAGGCTCCTTGCTGGATCAATTTGCGCATCTCTGCCGCAACTGCTTGCATGTCTTCATGAGCGGTAATGCCGCCCCCTACAATGACAAGATCCGGGCTAGCTTCGATGACCTCAGGCAGCGTGTCCAACTTAATGCCTCCGGCGATCGCTGTTTTGGCCTGCTTCACCACACGTTTGATCGTTAGCAGATCGTTGAATGAATTTTGTCCCACTGCCTGAAGATCATACCCTGTATGCACGCAGATGTAATCAACGCCAAGCGCATCAACTTCCTGGGCACGCTGCTCCAGGTTTTTCACCGCAATCATATCAACCAGAATCTGCTTGCCTTGTCTCCGCGCTTCTTCTACGGCACCTTTGATCGTCATGTCCTCCGAAGCTCCTAATACGGTAACAATATCAGCCCCAGCTTCAGATGCTTTCATCACCTCATAACCTGCTGCGTCCATCACCTTCAAGTCCGCCAGCACTTCCAGGTGCGGAAAAGCTTCTTTGATTTCTTTCACCGCGCGAAGCCCTTCGTTAATGACAACCGGTGTGCCGATTTCCACGATATCTATATAAGCTTCCACTTCTTTCACCACTTGCTTGGCTTGTGGAATGTCGACCAGATCAAGCGCTAACTGCAATTTCATTAGAGTGTCACTCCTTATCCTATTGTTTTTCTTGGTTACGGGACCATTGTACGACGATCCTTCCAAAAGAAAAAGTACGCACTATTCAGTAACGTAGTACCCATTTCGAAACCATGCTCCACAAAAAAAGGACCCGCAACAAGTGGTTGCAGGTCCTATACATCCATGGTTTATTCTACGGAATCAGCTTCTGTCCGCTCTTGATGTCTCTCTCCCCAATCCGCCATGACATGAAGTACGGACTCCATCGTCTTGCCGTACTCCGTCAAGGAATACTCCACCTTGGGAGGCACTTGCACGAACACTTCCCGATGGATAATACCGTCCTCCTCCAGCTCGCGAAGCTGCTGAGTCAGCATTTTTTGCGTGATGTCCGGCATACCCCGCTTCAGCTCGCCAAAGCGTTTTACGCCGTCCATTAAGTGGCATAATATGACCAGCTTCCACTTGCCTCCGATTACTTTCAAGGTCAGTTCGACCGATTTTTTAAAGTGCAGATCGCCCATCGTTATGACTCCTTAGTATACTTTGGGATACTAGCTTGCTTACAAGCAGGTACTTGTAATTGAACGCAATATCATTAATAATAAAGGCCGTAATGACCTTGTTGCAAATATGGCTTTAGGTCGTGCCATTCTTACACACCACTGAAAAGGAGCCATTCATTATGACCTTACGCAACCAATACGCCATTATTACAGGAGCCGGAAAAGGCATCGGCAAATCAACAGCTATTGCTTTGGCCAAAGAAGGCGTTCATCTAGGACTGCTCGCACGCAGCCAGACTGACCTGGAGGCTTTGCAGCAAGAGCTGACCAGCAACTACGGCATCAAAGTCAGCATCGCCACAGCGGATATCGCCAAGCGGGCAGAAGCTGAGCGCGCTGTAGCCAGTCTGATCGAGGAGCTGGGCACAGTCGATATACTGATCAATAACGCCGGCACAGGTCAATTCGGTACAGTAGCCGATATGGACCCCGATCTATGGGAGAGCATTATTCAGACCAATCTGATGGGCACGTATTATATCACTCGCGCGGCGCTGCCGACCATGATCAATCAAAATCGCGGAAGCATTATTAATATTGCTTCTAGTGCAGGTGAACGCGGCTTTGCCACAGGCTCCGCCTATTGTGCCTCGAAGTTCGCAGTGATCGGCTTCACAGAATCGCTTTTGCAAGAGGTTCGCAAGTCCAATATTCGCGTAACCGCGCTTAATCCGTCTACCGTCAATACGGAGCTGGCTGTGAAAACAGGACTTCCGATTGGCGACGAGGATCGCATGATGCAGCCGGAGGACGTAGCCGAGCTGATCCTGGCGGCCTTGAAGCTGCCGCAACGCGTATTCATGAAAATAGCCGGCATCTGGACCACGAACCCTCAATAAAGCAGTAGATAGGAAAAGCTGCATCCGTAGAGGTACGGATACAGCTTTTTTTGTTTGCCCAATCTACTCAGATCTAACCTTTTCTCATCAGAAGTGGCTTAACAGAGCCTTCGCCTCTTCATTGTCCGGCTCTACCTCAAGCAGTTTGCGGGTATAATCCAGTCCCTCTTCATCCAGCTCCAGCTCGAAGCAGCAGATGGCCAGACAATAGTAGACGGTCGGCACAATCGTATCGGTATCGGCGAGAACGGATGTTTCCAGGAATCGGCGCGACTCCTCATACATCTCCATCTCGAACAAAATGAGGCCTGCATCAAGCGCCAGATCGTAGCGCTGCGCCATCACATAAAACGACGACCACATCAGCTGAATGCCTCTCCAAATATCCTGCTTCTCTTCGTCATTCGCTTCAGGCAGCAAGCTGGAGATTCGCTTTGCGCTTTGGATGAAAAACTCCGCGTCGTACCCGCCCAGCCGCCAGAAGCCGAGTATTTGCTGCATCCCCATGCTTTCGATATGACGGTCTACCCATTCCTTCAAGCTGAAAAAGTCGTCCGGGCCAAATCGCTCCACAAACCGTCGGTACGCCAATCTCGTATTAGCATAGCTCTGCGGTGTATCCAGATGAAGCAAACAGCCTACGTTAATATTCTTATAATGATGCGGCGGGAACAACGCCTCGGCTCCCTGCTGCTCATAGAAATGCTGAAACGCATGGTAGTTGGCTGTTAGTGAGAAGCTTCCGTGAAAAATCAATTCCGGCGGCTCAGAGAACTTCCAGTTATCGAGCAAATGGTCGCCTTTGTCCGCGGTAATCAGCAGGAACCCTGCTTGTGACAGCTTATGCAATCGATCCAGGCAGGCTAGTCCCGCGACCGGGAATAGAATATGCGAATCCTCCAGTTGCTCTTGATAGACGGCAATGACATCCCGGTAAGGATACGACTCCTGCTCATATTCCGGTGCGCGCCGATGCTCATATTGCAAGGAGAGCTTATTCAGCACTTCGGATGGTCGATGTGTCTCTATCCCTTCCGGATAGTCCATTAGGATATCCGTTTCGTAAATTTGTCCGTCGCCTATATAAAGCAGCTCTTGCTGAATGCCATCAAAAAAGTAATTGGCGACGAGAAGTAACGGCTGCTTTAAATCGCCCTCACGAATGGTCTCGCCTGTAACAACCAGATGGAGTTCGGTATCTAGGAATGCATCGAAACGCGCAAAATCAAGCAGTCCCTCTGCGATAAAGGATTGCAGAGCAGGATGCTCTCTCCATGCCAGCACGTTGCTCATCGCCAGATCGGTCATGACATAACGGAACGGCGGGAGCGCAATCCCTGCATACTCCCTCAGTCGACACAGCTCTTGCAATAAGTGGAACGCGAAACGGCCCGCTCCTGCTCCCAGCTCGACAATCTGGACGAGCTCCGTGCCTTCCCCTTTGCTCGCGCGGTCTTGAAGGAATCCGAAGATCATCTCCGCATAAGCCGCTGCAATCATGGGATTGCTCGTAATATATTGAGGCACCTGATCATTCTTCCAGGCGTTCAAGCCCTCTTCCTCATAATAATCCCGCTGCAATTGCCATATAGGCGCTTCACTGTAACGGTAACGCTGTTGTCTAGAATTCGTCATGTCTTCTTAGCCTGCTCTCTGCTCATTATTCATAGGTCATTCGAAAATCCCTTTCTGCCATCATACCCTTTTTTTCAAGTAATCACTAATGCTAATCCGATTGTAATAAAGAACGTTACGCTTGCTCGATGAATGACAAACTTGACCTTAGGTCAGACCTAAGGTATAACGTATTGTTGTAAGAAACCTCTGCTTAGGAGTGATGACCGATGAAAAATGAATTAACGATAAGCGAGTTAGCCAAGCTTATGGGGGTGTCCGTACACCAAATTCGATATTTCGAAGAAAAGGGCGTGCTTCATCCGGCGTACATCGACGACAACCAGTACAGAATGTATGGCATGGACCAAATCTATCAATTGGCCCATATTCTGTTGCTGCGCAAGCTAGGGGTTTGTGTGTCAGCCATCAAGGAATGCGTCGCTTCCTATAGCGCCGAGCAGTATCGGGAGCTTCTCCAGCAATCCTTGCAAGGCATTCAAGCAGAGCTGCTGCGGCTGACGGAGCTACAGCAATTCATCCAGCATGTCCTGCTGGAGCAAGAGAGCTTCGGTGCGGAGGCCCATCCGTATCAGTTCAGGCGGCGTGACACCGCATGCCTGGTGCAATGGCTGGAACTTGAAATGGAAACGACGCTAAATGCCCGGCATTTGGCTGAGCATGCCCGGAGCGTTCCGGACTTGTTTGAGTCCGATATTCATTGGGTGTATGACGGTACGGGTACCATTACTCTATATATGGAGTCGGACAACAGCTGCGATCTAACGCTGCAGGAGGGTATGTACTTCACAATTCAAGTGCTGGTGAGCGATGACAGGGAGCTTGAGCAACATATAGAGCAATTTTATGCCGCTGCTGCAGCACAATCCATTAACGTAACAGGTCCTTTATTAATTGTTGAAAAATCTTACCTTTCTCTCTTTAGTAACAAACAGCTGTGTTATGAGCTGCAGATGCTCATATAACCAAAGGTTTATATTTTGCAGCTTCTATCATGTCCAACGAGGAATAGGGTTGCATTTCTTTCAATTGTTATGGAACTATATAAAGAGGGAGATGGAACGACGTGGCTTGTTCCATTTTACTAGCGATCTCAAATAGAATTTGTGCACAAGCCCAGGGGGCTGTCCTTGCTTAAATTCCACTTTCTACTTATCCAATTATTCTTCAACCAATTACATAAAATAAGGTCACACAAATTTTGGACCACTTATTCAATTATGTAATAATTCCACTATAAGCAAAGAGTTGACTCATTACTATTTTTTCAATAAAATTAGCATTATAATCATAATATACAATACTCTTTCAGCATTCACTTGCAGGGCATTAGGTATAAGATTGTATGCTCCAACTGCATTTGAGAATTTTCCTCTTATTCTTCAACCCCGAGGGCTACATTTCATGAACAACTTATGATTAAATAACATGATTGAATATGCGGACTCCTGTTTCCCTCTATTTGAAAGCGTATTTATATTTAGTAACAGCATTTAATGAAGATTATCCACCTAACGAATAGTGAAGAGGCTGTCAAGGAGCCACTCTCATTGGACTGTCGAGAAAAACGAAGCTTAAGAAGGCAAAGAAAAGAAAAACGGAGGTGACTCTATGCATCTATTGGCATATCTGACCGATATGCTGCTGGCTGGCATGTTCTTCCTGGCCGCATTCTCCAAGCTGGGATCTTCATTTGCCGATTTCCGCCTATCTATTACATCCTATCGCGTATTGCCCAGATCGTTCTTAACGCCAGCGGCAGGAATTGTGTTAGCGGCTGAGCTTGGTTTGGTTGTGCTTTATGGATTTGGCCTTTTGCCTATATGGAGGGATTTACTCGCAGTGCTGCTTTTTGCGGGATTCACCATTATGCTGTTCCGAAAACGGCGCCTTCAAGAGAGCGAGGATACCAGCTGTTCTTGCTTCGGAAAGATCGAAGTCCTGAATAAGTATCCCGTCATGCGTAACGTAGTTCTCATGCTGTTAGCAGGCGGACGCTTGGCTTTGCCCGATCGCGCCACGGCTGACCTGGATGCGGCTGTGCTTGCTTTGACAGGATTAACAGTCATCATCAGCGGAACGATGCTGCTGGAGTTATATTCGAGCCTAAGACGGAGTAAGGAGATTCGAATAGACCTATGACCTATTACGCAGCAATTCTACTATGTATCGTCATGGCCATAGTAGCCGCTTTATTATGGCATCAGAAGAAACGCGTAAGACATTCGGAAGTGGATTTGTTGCACCGATTGCTGGCTAATCATAATATTCCGGTGCTCGCCAAGGCTACTATTATACGTATCGACTATGCCCATTCTTCCTTTAAAACCATTGAAGAGTGGCTATCTCTCCATCCTACTGAGCGTGATCAATCGCTAATTATTCTACTGCACGCGCCTGAGTGGCTGTGCAACATCAAGCGCAAAACCTGGGGGGCCCGTGCGACAGTCCTAGATGCGACCCAATGCCATCCGGCATGGGACATGCTTGTACGCTCAGGCTACACGGTCGCAGAATGGAGTGATAACCGAATTCGCCGCTTCACAGACCAACAGCTGTATTTGAATCACTTCACACCCCATCCCTCACCATCCAAGCAGGAAGTAATCGAGACATGACAACCTGACATTTAGTCTCGTTGCCGAGAAAGTTGAGTTTGATCCCGCAATCAAAAATCTTTCCATTATTCAAGTATAGAACAAATTATGGCTGAAGAACGAGGAGCGCCAATCGGTCATCCTGTCCATGTATCACCCCAGTGGGCAGATGCTCCTTCACAACCGAATTGACCAAATTGTCAGCGTCCGGCCTTCAGACATGTCGCCTGGCATGGATATGCAGCGGGAGATTCGAGTAGTTGTGACGCAGCCCGGGATCTATCCCCTCATTCTTCGCGATGCGGAACAAAACATCATTGCTGAATACCCTCTCTATATTTCAAAAGAAGAATCCTAAAGCTTCACATGCTTCATTCGCGCTGGATAAGGAACGGCTTGATTCACCTCAATGGGAGCCAAGCCGTTCTTATTTGCGTGTGAATCTTCAAAAGATATTGCTATTCCATCCAAATATAGGTTATTATAAATGAACACTGTTAACTAAATAGGATGGTGGTTATGCCAAACGTACGTAATGATGAACCTGCTGAGCCGCGTAAAGTTGTCCGGCGACGTCGCGGTGAGCAAAAAGAGCAGCTTCGGCGCCTTATTCTCCAAACAGCAAGCGAAATGTTCCTGGAGCTGGGTTACCATGACTTCTCAATGCGCAAGCTGGCGGCGCGGGTCGGCTACTCTGTGGCTACCCTGTACTTATACTTTCGCGACAAGGATGACCTGTTGTTCACGGTTGTCGATGACGCCTTCACCCTCTTCCGCAATCAGTTGACCGAAGCTGCCGGTCGAAGCACCGATCCTTGGGAAAGGCTGAGCCAGCTAGGCGAGGCTTATGTCCGGTTCGGACTAAATAACCCCGCGTATTATCGGCTCATGTTTATGTGGAGAATTGACTATCTGATCGAGTCGCGCGCGGGAGAAGACGGTCCGCGTATAGAGGCTTTTCAAGTGCTGGTCGATTCCGTGCAAGAGGCCATGAATCAGGGCGAGATGCAGCAAGAGGAATCAGCAGCCTATAGCGACGTCCTATGGGCTATGCTTCACGGCATTGTATCCTTAGCGATTCAGATGCCCATGTTCGATGAGGAACGCACGATAAAGCTGGTGACGCAAGCGAAAAACATGATCTACAAGGCCTTTCACGCATAGGCCTTTTTTCAAACCAATAGATGAACACTGTTCATTAATGAACGATCGGAGAGGAGCACATGATGGCAACACTTTACACTGTATTTCTCGTGATTCATATTGTCGCCGGAACGGTATGTTTGCTGGCAGGAGGAATCGCCATTGGAGTCCGTAAGCGAAGAGGCGTCCACACGCTAGTCGGAGAAGCATACCATGCCTTTTACTTCGTTGTGTTCATCACCTCGGTGGCGATGGCAATCATGAAGTGGTCTACCCTCCAGTACCTTTTCTATATCGCCTTATTCTCTTACGGGCAAGCACTTTATGGGTATCTTGCCCGCAAGCGGCGGTGGGACGGCTGGCTGCGCAAGCATATTATTGGCATGCTTGGATCCTATATCGGGATTATTACTGCCGTTCTCGTCGTAAATGGTGAAGATATCGCCAGCCTCACGGGTATGCCAGCCATTATGCTATGGTTCATTCCGACTGTGATTGGCACGCCGCTCATTATTCGAACGGTCAATCGATTCGTCCGAGCTTGAACGGTCCGTACAAAATGGCCCGCCATGGAATGGCGGGCCGCATATCTAACAGCTCTTCTGAAGCAGCTCTACAAGCTGCGAGTATTCCTTATATCGTTTCTCCCACACACTCTCCCGCGACTCGATCATCTTCTCCTCCAGCAGAGCCTCAATGACATCCAGACATACATGCCAGCCTGCCAGATCCTTCGGCGTATGGTCGGTTAAGACGTGAATCTTCTCGACCAGCACCAGCCGGCATCCCTCCGCTTCCGGGTAAAGCTCGAACCGGACCTGATCCTCGCCCCACGTATATGCGAGCACGGACTGATCCTTCAGTTCCAGTATAGCCATCTCCTCGAACGTGCCATCCTGCATATCGAACTTTATAACCCCGCCTTCCCGCAGATCGTCCACATGCAGCTCGGAGAACCATTTCTTCAATTGCTCGTTGTCGGTAAGCATCGCCCAGACCTTCGCCACAGGGTGGTTCAACTGTCGCTCAAACCGCGCCTTATATTCCCCTTGGACTTGCCTTAATACGGCTAACATCTATATCCTCCTCTCTGCATGTCCCACTACCTCACTGTACCTTAATATAGCCTAGTCATATTATTTTCATTTACATGCATAGCTCCCCGCCCTCCGTCTCCATCTTCATCTTATCGAGAATCACCAGTCAATTCCGGTGTGATGCAGGGCATGGAAGCCTGGCCTCAGCCATATGGTAATAAAGATATAACTTATAACATGGGAGGTAAGAGCATGGACAATCCTAACGATAATTCCCGGACGCCGTCCGCCCAGCCATCGCAGCATGCGGCAGGAGATGAACAACGCCAGGTTCGCGTCACCGGTCATTGGGCAAGCGATGCGCCCGCTGAACGGCATTCGCAGACGATAGGCGATCGCGGCCCGGTACTGGAGCAGGACAACATCCTCCATGAGACACTGGAGACCTTTGTCCATGAGAAAATCATCGAAAGACCGGTGCATGTAAAGGGCTACGGCGCCTTCGGCTACTTCGAGACCGTTCATTCCATGACTCCGTATACACAGCTCAGCTTTCTGCAAAACCCTGGCCAGCAGGTTCCCGTCACTGTGCGGTTCTCCCTGGCTGTCAGCAACCGGGGTACACCGGACACATCTCGCAACGTGCGCGGCTTTGCCACCAAATTTTATACTCACGAAGGCGTATTCGATCTGATCTGCAACCATATTCCCGTCTTCTCTGTGCGGGATGCAATCCGCTTCCCGGAATCCATTAAGGCATTCCTGCCATCTCCGGTAAATAATCTGCTCGATCCAGAGAGGTTCTGGAGCTTCGTCGCCAGAGCGCCGGAATCTACGCATTTCCTTCTCTATCTTTATTCCGATGCAGGGACGGTGAAGAGCCTTCGCCACATTCCGGGCCACGGCGTCAATACCTATGTGTGGAAGAATGCGCAGGGCGCACGCGTGTACGTCAAGTATCACTGGATTCCGACCGCAGGCATTCAGTACATAGACCGACATGAGTCGGCCAAGTTAAGTGCGGCTAACCCGGATTACGCAGGCCAGGATCTGTACGATACCTTGGCGGCGGGCAAAACAGTAGAATACGGGCTGTATGTGCAGCTCATGAATCCGCAGGATGAAGCTGTACTTCCCTTTGACCCGCTGGATGATACAAAGGTATGGGACGAGAGGCTATACCCCATGAGGCCGGTAGGGCGGCTCGTGCTGAACCGCAACCCTCGCAACTATATGGAACAAGTGGAGAAGCTCGCCTTCTCGCCTTCCAATCTGCTCGAAGGCGCTGAGCTGTCCGATGACAAGATGCTCCAAGGGCGCGCCAACATCTACTGGGATTCGCAGCGGCGGCGGCTCGGGCCCGACTTCCGCAAAATTCCCGTCAATCATCAGGAAAACTGGACACCCGCTAACCTCGTGACCAGCGGCGATGGACGTCATGTCGAGGGCCGCCTCCAACGCTCAGATATCCCGAAGCCAGACGACTTCACACAAGCCGGCCAATTCTACCAAGCCCTTCCTCCTGTGGAGCAAGAGCATCTGGTTGATAATCTGGCCGCTGATCTCGCCGGCATTTCCCAAGAGACACGAAGCGTCGTGCTAGGCTATCTGTCCCAGGCTTCGCCTGAGCTGGGAGAACGGGTAGCCCGGCAGATTCAAGCCTCGTCTCAGAATGGCTCCAGCTAGAGCATACGAGCGAGCATAGTCTCGCAGCATTGACTCGGCCATTCCCCGTTGAACCGAATAGAACTGCACCCGTAGGATTGGCTAGTTGCCAGCCTATAGGTGCAGTTCCTTGCTGTTTGGAGGCCGTGCAATAAGCGCTCCCCCGCTATTCCGATCGAGATGCATACGCCGCAATCAGCCTGCGGATATGCTTGTTCCTCTCTTCGATATACTGAGTCATATACGCGTTGCCATTCCTGCGGTCGAACGCCTCCGCCAGTCGCGCAATCTCTTGATTCACCCAGTCCATTGTCACGCGATCCGCCTCGGCTAGCTTCTTCCTCCGCCTCTTCTTATGCCACTCGGCGAGGAACATTCGCACGGACAGAAAATAGTGAAACCGGTCCCAGCCTACTTTGCTATCCAGACCATAACGAATAGTCTCGTTGTATATTTTCACAGCCTTAGGCAAGTCGGTCACGGTGAAGAACTCCAAGAAAATGCTATGCTCCTCCAGAAACTGCGGTCCTTTAATGAGCCGGAGCGCTTTCTTCGAGATAGCCATCGCCTGATCATATTCCTTAAGCTTCAGCAGCGGAACAATGGTATGGCTGTATGTATTCTGAGGAACAGCGTGACAGGTCATCTTCCCCTCCAGAATCGGCTTCAGGGTTCCCATGCCCTTCTTGTAATGGTTCATCTTGAACTGGTATACGCCAAACAGATTCTGTTCGCAGGCTTTGCAATCAGCGAGGGAATCGCGCGGCGCGGAACGCCATAGCTTATAAAATTCTGTGGCTTCCGCAAGCATGCCCTGTGACAATAAGAAATTGACCTTCTGCTGATAGTAAGGACGAAGATTAAAGCCGTGCTGAATACACTTTTGCTTGAAATCCTCATAAATCCGTTCCACCTGATCCAGACTGAACTCCGGCATTCGCCATACCTCATTCAAGACCCACTTGTAATACCAGAGCAAGGTATGCACCGAATATTCGCCCGGCGTCTGCTCGAACTTCGCCAAGCACCAGGAGAAAGCAACTAATATCTTCTCCCGCGAGCCTGCTTCAAGCGCGGCCGACATATAGTTAATCCGTGCGTCATAGGCATCCTCTTCCGTCATATAACGGTCTGCCATGACGATCATTTCCTCGAAGGTCGCCGCCTTCTGCTTCTGGTCCGTTATGCTCCAGCTTCCGCGTCTTAATTCATGGAATCGATTGCTCATAGGCGTACCTCGGCCGCTCCGCCGAGTCCTCTATTCATGAACTTCAGCAGAGCCTCATTCAGCATCCGCAGCTCTTCCGCTCCCATGACATGGTTGCCAAGCAGAAGCGCCTGCGTATAGAACAGCTCTATACTGGCCTTCTGCAGCTCCAGATCACGGGATTCAATCGCTTTGCGGACCATCGGATTGTTGTAGTTGTAGCAGAGACGAGCATACGGCTGTTCATACAGCCCATCCTTGATGACACGAACGACCTCCGCGAAGAGCGGGTTCGCTTCCTGCTTGCTTGCCTCCGCCAGCTTAAAGAAGTTCGCTTCCTGATCAGTGTTGTACAGCACCGGAATGTCCGCCGGCTCGAACCAGCGCATTAACGTGCGGCATTGGAACGGCTCAAGCAGCCGATCGGAATAGTCCAGAAAAGGCTGGACAGCCACCTTATCCTCATAGCCCAGCTCCTCGAACCGATTGGCGAATTCCAGAATGCTTAAGATATCGACCGTTACATCTTCCTCTACTGTCGTCACATTCCGTACAAGGTCCAGATCATGGACGTAGCCGCCATTCACGACCATCAACTCCTGCGCCTTGGCTACACGCGCAACCTGCCGGAATTCATCCAGAGTAGCCGCAACAAGAATGATGCGGTGATCGCGGAGAATGTCCGCCATCTTCCGATCCCCATAGGAGGTCTCAAAGCTTAAGTGACGGATGAACAAGGCATACAGCTCATCATCCTCGACGGCCATCGTCTTAATCGAAGCATAGTGTACGCGAATGATACGCTGGAACAACTCCGGATCGCGCTCGGACAGCCCGATCAAGTACCGCTTGATACACTCACCCAGTTCGTCACGGACGGCAAAGAACAAGTCATTCTCCTGAAAGGCTTCCCGTGATGCCGTAGGGCGCAAGCTATCGGTATTCAATATGCCGTTGACGAAAAAAGCCCATGCCGGCAGGATGTTGTTCATCTTATCGGATAGCAGCATGTTTTTCAGATAGACCCGGTGTCTCTTCTCGTCCTGTAAGCTAACCGCATAGGGAAGAATATGCGCGATGCCAGACACGCCTCCAATGACCGAAGATAACGGGATAATATCCATGGGCTTGGAATACGTCTCTCGCTCCACATACGCAAGAGCCTCCTCCTTTTCCATGCACCACGGCGGTATAGGCTCGTTGATGGTACGCTCGTATTTATCCTCAATCAGCTTGATTGGAATCGGCAAATATTGCCCGTACTTCTCCAGCAGCTCGCTGACTTGATAATACTCAAAGTATTCCTCATAATCTGGCTTCGCCTTCAAGTAGACGGTCGTCCCTATCGGTACCTGCCGCTGAAGCTTCTTAATGGTGTAAGTGCCATCCGGCTTGCCGCGCCATTCTAGCGCGTCCCCTTCCAATGCGGAACGGGTAATCATCACGATCTCCTCGCTCACGACAAAACAAGCCAGCAGGCCTACCCCAAACTGACCGATAAAGTCGTCCGCCGTATCCTGCTGCTCCCGCTTCGTCGAGCTGCCGATTCGAGCCAAAAACTGCTCAATCTCTGACTCCGTCAACCCGCAGCCATTATCCGAAAAGGCGAGCGTATGGGAAGAGAATACTTCAACCTTCACCGTCTCGTCGAAGGTATGTCCAAGCCTTCTTCTTGAGGTCACCGCATCGACGCCGTTCTGCAGCAACTCTCGTACAAATACGCCGGGATCGGAGTAGAGGTGATTAGATAATAGATCAATAACGCCTTGTAAATTCACTTGAAAGTTCATATTTTTCATGAGTCTACCTCATCATACTAGAATGGAATATGTTGCAAATTTAATTATATCAAAGTAAGGATAAAGTGAATATGTTAGCTGCCTCGTGAACCTGAGCCCAGTCTATCTTGTCTATTCTATAGAAGGTGATCGACGTTGGACTACAGTTACTTGAAATATGAGGGCAACCAGTTCATTATCTATTCGAATATGCCCAGGGAAGCAAATATCTCTAATTTGTATATCGACATGTTGGGATGGAAGGATTATGGCGGGAGCAAGGCAATAGGCACGGCGAAGAGCGGTAATCTCGACAAACACATTTTTGCTTTCGGGATTACGCTAAACGGTGTCACCACTTAAGGCTCCCTTACAAAACCAAAGCCCCTGCTGCTTCACTGCAGCAGGGGCTTCTTTCGATTAGGCGAGATATTCCGCCATAATCTCCTCCAGATCAAACGGCGTAACCCCTTTATCCATCGAAAATACCGAGTCAGCCTCATTCGCATCTTCAGCCAGTACGCCTCTTGCCATCGCATGGAGCGTAAACAAATCATACAGGTTGGGCTTCCGCAGGGTAGTCATTGCTTGGCCCATAATGACGATACCGTTCTGGTTCCCTTCCACATTATTATGATAACCAGGATGTCTCTTCAGAGATAAATCTGTCCATACCACTGTACGTGTCACTAGATCCAAAATGACGGGAATCGCAATCTGCGTATTAGCCGTCACATCAATCTTGTTCTCCACTGTCGAAGGCTCGAAAATCTCACCCGAGCCAGGCTTCTTGCGCATCATCCAGCCCATGAAGCATTCCGGCAAGTCACAGTACGGCTGATCCGTATAAGACTGAAGGGTTGCGATAACATAACGGCCGCCCTGTTCGACGATCGAGGGAATATGCAGATCAATGAACTCACACGCGCCGTGTGGCGCCGCTACAATATCGCCGCTATGCACTGCACGCATACTGGCGGATCTTAGATTCGTGTACGAGATATGCTCCATATACTTCCAATTCTTATCGTACATCACGGCGGACAAATCGATATCCACACGTCCGGTAGGCTTGCCGTTCACGTCCCCTTCCTTCCACCAGCTGAAGAAACGGATCGTATCTCCCTCCGGCATCGCCAGACGGCTGCCCCGGACGATGGTGCGCAGCGCCTTGCTTGCCGATCGCTGAGAGAACGGAACTAGACAATTCGCCAATCGGCGATCAATATAGGACTTCCCGAGCGGCGGAAGCGACGAGAATCGCTCGATCAGGGTCCGGTCAGAGATGTGTACAATCTCTTCACACAGCGCACGGTCTATCACAGGCAGCTGATATGGAATGACAACCGCCTTGGCGACATTGCCTTTGGGGAAAAATGTCCGCAGCTCTGCCCGCTCATGACGAAGGGCAAAGTGCGCCTTCACTTGCAGCAAGACAGGCGTAGCTACTTGGTCTGCGATCTCGCCGAAAGCCGCCACCACGTATTCTTGATCATCGACGCCTATACGCAGCAGGTGATCCAGCCGTCTGGCGAACTCGCCGGGACGCTGCATCAAGAGATTCATCGAGGTCCATACATCTCGATACTGCAAGGCCAGCTCAACGCTTCCGCGGAAGGTCGTAAACGGCTTATTATTGCGCAATATATCGAATGCCTCTTGGCAGCGCGTATAACGATGCTTATATTCCGCAGGATGCAGAATTTCGCCAAGCCTGATCCAACGCTGCTTGTATTTCAACATGTCCTCCGTTATAGAATGGCATTGTTCCAGCAGCCCCAGCAATAGCCTTCTCTCGGAACGCTTGAACTTGCGGAAGCGTGCAGGCTCCGCAAGACTGACATCGCCTTCCGACCAAGCGACAGCCAGACGAAGGACATCCGTTGCGTTCTTCACATAACGCCCGATTAACGCGGTATCCGCTTTGTCATGCTTAAGCAAAGCGCCTGCGACGAATGCCACATTCTCCTTATAAGGAATCTGCTCGGGCAATATCTCGCTCAGTACCCGATGATCGGCATATTCAATTACCGAATCGATATCTGCTTTATCTGTCTCAGAGATGGATGCATTTGCCTGAATTAGTCTGAATAACATGACGCAGAACTCCGCGTCGCTGCCTAGTTCAATGGTTTTCAATTTCGTTTTCTCCGGGAAAGGAGGTCTTTCAGACATCATATATTCGGGAACATTTAGTGTGTAATAGTGATAGATTGCATTCAAATACAACTCTGTATCGTGAGCCTCCATCACTTGGTTCGGAAAGTCAGGATACATCGGTCTGTACGTAACATGAGCGCCTGTCATCACGCTTAGATCCGCGACAAGTTGAACATACAACTCTTCAAACTGCTTAATGGACAAGGATCGCACAGCTTGCATCAATGGGGCCGAGAACGTATAGCCGAGCTGTTCGATATTGTTCAGCGCTGTCGCCAAGTAAGTATGGGGCAGCAGGTTGCGAGGATTCTCTCCCCGATTCACAATTAACTTGTTTGCTCTTCGCAAATAAATGGTATTCATATTCATATGGACTCCCAGGAAAGCTATATCCCTAATCATTGGTAGTTGGTTTAGAAGGAAGGAATATAATAGCCTGGTTGCCTCCTCTCATGAGAACTCCTTCAGGAAAGCTGCGCCCCTAGTTCACCTTTAATTGAATAATAGAAGGAAGGATCCACGGTAGCCTGAAGGCCAAAACCAGCAGCCGGGCTGCTCGCCTTGATGTTTCCATCTTCACATAACCGCCACGCTCCGAACAGGGCGAAAGTATTACAAAGCGTTAAACTCATCCTTCATATTCGAATTGTGGGGGCTGTTTAGCGCTGGCATGAAGGGAAGAAATATGAAAACCATTACCCTTTTGGATGATTGCCCTTATAATAAAAGGAAGCCGATCCCATTTGCTCATTCCTAATGAACAGAGAGGTGAAGACGATGACAATCTTTTTCACAGCATTAGCCGTTATGTCCTTGATTACAGCTACAATAACCATTGTGCTTGTCGTTAAGCTAGTGCGTTCCAACAGCCAACGCTACAAACAGAAGAAAATGATTCTTGCGGAAGGCACAACAGCCCAAGCCGTCATTAAGTCCATTCAGCAAACCAACGCACAGGTCGACAATCAGCCGGAGGTACTGCTCCATCTGGAAGTGACCAAGCCAGATGGCGAGGTAGTCCATACCGAAGTAAAGGCCGTTATTCCAATTATATCAATCCCTTCGTTTCAGAAGGGCAGCGTCATTGAAGTCAAGTTTATGATGATCGGCCAGGAGCGGCGCTATGAAGTTGTTGGAGCCTACCTGCCATCATAATGCACAGACCCGCAGAGAGCACAGGATGTGCCTACTGCGGGTCTTTATCTTAAAGAGCTGAATCGCTATTTGTCGTTATCCTCGAACAGGTATCCGATGATGCCATCCGGCAGCCAATAACGTCTGACAATAAGCACCACCGCAAGTACAATGACGCCCACAATTATATTTTTCGCCAGCTTTTTTTTGTCCAATCCGCGCCCCCCTCTCCGCTCATGATTCCATTCCGCCTTTACTTGTCAAAGCTCTTACTGCGATAAATGATCAGGGTGAGCACAATCGCCGCCGCAGCCCAGATTGCCAGGTTCAGCAGACTGCCCTTCACTCCCTCGAAGCCCCCGCCATGCGCATGCTCGGATAGCCCAATCATGAATTGATAGGATGGAAGCAGCTCCACGATTTTTACAATGACGGCAGAGTCAATGCCAGTCCCGAACATAGGCCCGAATATAAAGATAAGCAGTACAGGGAGCCCTACAATGGATGTCTCCGATGCGGTACGCGAGATAAGCCCAATAATTGTACCGAATGCCATAAAAATAATAAGCATAATAAGCACAAACAGAATAAGAAATCCGATATGGAGATCAGGTATGCCCGTAATTTGGGTACATATGACGATAACCACGGCAGTAAAGACTGCGGTCATGGCGCTTTTGCCGAGCAATACTTCCATAGGCGATGCAGGGGACAGCATGAGCGCCCGCAGCGTGTTCTTTTCCTTTTCTTCCGAAATCATTAAGGCCTGTGCGAAAGCGCCGACCGTCACAATGGCAACCATTAGAGGCAGTGTGAAGATGTCCATGCCTTCTCCTGCCGTCTGGGGCCTTCCTTTTGCCAAAATAGCCATTAATATGGGGATACCCGCCATTAACAGAATCTGCGGATTTTTCATGGAGTCCTTCCATTCTTTGTTGATAATGGCCAACAGCCGATGCAGCGATAAGATCATTCCAGGCCCCTCCCCGTAATCTTGACAAATATATCTCCGAGCGTTGGCTCGTTCGAATGAATCGCAAGCAGTTCTCCTCTTGCCATCAGCTCACTGATTCGCCTCGCTCCTGCTTCATCCTGCGATACGATTTCCTTGCCTCCGGGCGTTGTAATAGTAATGGACCGGTCGCCATGCTGCAGCCGCAATTCCAGCGGAGTATCCAGTGCAGATATTTCTCCATTGTTCAGGAACGCTACCCGGTCGCAGAGCGTCTCCGCCTCTTGCATATTGTGCGTCGTCAGAAAGATCGTGGTACCTTCGCGGTTAAGCCGTCTAAGGGTAGCATGAATCTGCCCCATATTGACGGGATCGAGCGCTGAGGTCGGTTCGTCCAGGAAAAGAATCTCCGGCCTATGCAGAATCGCTCTGGCTAGCGTAATCCGCTGCTTCATCCCTTTGGACAGCTTCTGTATCGGCGTCGACTGGTCAGCTGCCATATTAACTGACGCCAGCACCGGCCCTATCTCTTTATACGGGACGCCGTACAAGCCGCAGAACAGCTTGAGGTTCTCATAGACAGTAAGACGGTCATACATACTGCTGTTGTCCGTCAACACGCCGATCCGGCTCAGGAAACCAGCCCTTCGGTTACGGAATGGATCTGCTCCGAACACGCTCACCCGTCCTGATGTATGCTGCAGCTGGGAGGTGAGAATTTTCACCGTTGTTGTTTTTCCCGAGCCGCTTGGACCGAGAAAACCGAATATCTCCCCCCTCCGTACCCGGAAGCTGACATTCTTCAAAGCTTGCTTATTTTTGTACGTTTTCTGAAGCTTCTCCACTTCAATAATGCTTTCCATTGCCGTCACCCACTGTCATGTAGTAGCTTTTTTCAAGCTCACGGCAAGCTTATCGAAAATCTCCCTCACACACAGCAAATCCCCCTTGAATTGCGCAGTCAGGGGGATGAAATCAGCCATATTGAGGTTGAATGAATCAGGTTTGTGAGCCAACAATCGCCTTAAGCTCCTCGAATTTGGCCTTCGACATCGGAATCATCGACTTCTTGCCGTCGCCGATTACCAGGCTGTAGCTGTTGCGTGACCATACAATCAATTCCGCTGCATGCTGGAGATTGACGAGATAGGATCGATGGCAGCGGTAGAACTGATGCGGAGCGAGCCGCGACTCCATCTCCGTCAGCGTCCATGTCACCGCAAATTCTCCCATGCCTGTATGAATATGCGACAGTCCGTCATTGCTCTCCACATAGTAAATATTCGACGGATCGATAAACACGTATTTATCATCCGACTTCACCATTAATTTTGCGAGCTTAGGTATCGCAGTCTCCGTCTCCGGTTGTTCCGCGTATGGCTCCTTTATATCCAGGATGTCTGCATGTAGTGGTGCCGTCTGTTCAGCCGGCTCTGCTTCTTCCTGCGTCGCGAACCGCTGGAAGCCATTTTCCGTTAGGCGGTATACATGCTCGGACAGCGAGATGGCCTGTTCCATCGTCGAGCAGGTCACCAGCACGGTTTTGCCCTGCTCGATGAGACTGGCGATGAGCTTCCGAACGATAATGCAGCTGTCGAGATCCAGATTTTGCTCGGGGTCCTCCCATATGACCAGCTCAGGCTCATGGACAATGCTTCTGGCAAAGCTAAGCCGCCGCTTCTCGGAGATGCTGAGTTTGGTGAGTCGAACCTTGGCTTTGGCCTCCAGTCCGACCGCCCCTAGCAGCTCGTCAACCGGCTTTCCCATCTTATATAGCCGTGCCCAAAATTGCAGGAAATCGCGTACGCTCATGTAACTGTAGACTCCGTCATCCAATAAACAAAGGCCGGCTCGATGCTTCATCTCCGAGCGCTGCAGATGAAGCGACGCACCCCTGTACTGGACGTTGTAGCCGAGATTAGACGGTTCACCTAGAATGGAGCCGATGAACTGGCGTCCATGCTCGTAGTTGCATTGCACAACCGTGCACTGTCCGAGCGTAAGCTCTAGCTCCATTAACGCCGAAGTAACGGTGCTCTCTTCTTTCTGCTGTTGTACTTGCAATACCGTCATACGTTTTGGCGCCTCCTATTGCTTTTATAAAGAGTAAACTTAACTTCCAATCGGCCGGCTTACTGCAGCTCCCCCTCCATGAACCGGATCAGATAGCTCTCCGGCTGAGCGAGAAATTCGGAAAATCCGCATAGGTCCCCGTATTCCTTGTGTTCCAAGTCATAGCAGCCCAGCCCCTTCTTCTTCGGGTTCCATACCAGCTGAAGATGGGAATAGTTGTCGATGTCAGCCGACAAACGAAGCAGCTTCTGCCGGCCGACCTTGAACGGAATCGTATCTGTCAGGGAGAAGAAGTCGATATAGCCGATTTCGTACGAATTGGCCGCTAATTCCAGACGCAGCTGGTCGCCGGTCAAGAAATGCATAACCTCCTCAGACAAATGATAGGACTTCAGCTCGTATGTTTTGTTGGCTGCATCATGAAACGCTGCCGGCTCCAACGATTTCAAATAATCGGCCAGCTCCTTGTTCTTGCTGGCCACAGCAATGGTATAAGGGCGCTCGCCGTCCTTCTCCGCAAGGGTCACATCCGCGCCCCGTTCGATTAGTTCTTTCACCATCGCCTGATTCCCTATACGCACCGCGACAGTCAACGGCGTCGCCCGATAGGGATATACTTGATCGGGTTCATTGTAATTAATATCCACTCCACGATCCAGCAAATAAGTGACGGTCTTCCTGTCATAATCGGAGACCGCCTTGCGCAATAAGGAGCCCCCGTATTGCTTTATATCCAATCCCAGCTCCTTAATAAGCGGGATATTGTGCTTGTTGCCGTAATACGCCTCGCTATACGCATTGGAGCCAACCTTGTTCACCATATCCAGCTTGGCGCCTTGCTCCGCCACATATCGTACAATATTTTCCTTACAGTATCGGACTGCTCGCAAAAAAGCGGAGTTTTGACGATCATTCAGATTAGCACCTTGCTCTACTAGCAGTTTAACGACGTCCAGCTTTTCCGAAAGCAGCGCCATGTCCAGCGGGCTTACCGTTATATGTTTACTGAGCGCAATACCTTCTTCTATATTCCAACCTGCCTCAATAGCTTCTTTCAAAGCCGGAATATCGCCTTTATAAATATGCATCGCGATGTCCGGAAGACTCTCGAACTTTCCGATATCCTTCAGCTTAATCATCGATTTATCCACTCCTGCCTAAGTCTTACAAAAAGTATAGTTGAACTATTCGGCAAAACGCATCCGACCAGGGACTTAGATCGGGCATTTGTCGGAGAGTGCAAGTTCCGTGCAGGCGGCAGGAATACCAACCCTCCCGTTGAATATTGCATAGACGCTTTAAAGAAAGGAGCGGTTCGAAATGAGCGCGTATGATGTGCATATTGGAAAATTAATTAGCGGAAGACGCGAGCTGGAGGGCAAAGGAGTCTACTTGCTCTGCACGCCGGAGAAGACCATTACCGAAATGGAATCTCCCGGCTCCGTTCAAGGAATTCTCGTGAGCTCCCAGGATTGGGAGGATGCTCTGTACGAATTCTGCCAATCTGCCCTCACCCAATATATAGCGGCTGGTCACAATAAAGATGTCTACACCTTCTCCATTCAGGTTGATACGTATCACGGCAGCTTGCTAGTCTATATCAACAACGCGGAGGGTCTGAATCAAAGCATAGAGGACGCGCTTCCGTATGAACGCTCCCGCGCCTCTGCTTCACAGACTGGACAAGACGATAGCCAGCTCCGCGAGCGGCTTCACTACGAGCTCCAGTATGCGGAAGCCGATTACCCCTTTATGTATGACGAGTATCCGCCGAGTCTGGAACATTGGCTGAACATGCTCGCTTGTATCGAGATCGGTACGCCACAACACCTGGACGTAGAGCAAAACTATATTTTTGAGAAGAAAATTACGGATTCCCAGCTCTTTCTCCTTGCTATTAACGTTATTCATCGTCTGAAGGAAGATCTCCGGCAGCTGGATCAAACGGACCGTTTTATTGCTTATGTGTCTGCGGCGGACGGTGTAGGCGGAGACTATCTCACGACCAGCCAGCTCATCCGAAAGTGTATAAGCGAAGAGAAGCTGTATCGGGCTATGCCGGAGGTTCAGGAGATGGATCTTGCTTTCGAAGCAGCCGCGCTGGAGGTGCAGAAGAAGCCTCTACAAGAGCAAGTGCTGCACTGGACAACTGCGATTGAGCAAGGCGAGTTCGGCAAGGGCAGCCCGCAGCAATATGAGAAGACGGACTATGCGTCCTATGAGCAACTCCTCTCGCTCGGTGAACCGGCTATACCGTACTTGAGAGAGCAGCTTCAGACAGAGCTCGAAGAGGATACGAAGCTGATTATAGAAATAGTATTGCAGGACTTGAGTTAGGAAAGGTGGTCTATTTTGAATCAGCCATACGCAGTAATTGATGATGTTATCAAAGACATGCGGGGCTTCATACAGGAGCTTCAGGATCAAGATCCCGATCATTACAGCCGATACCCTATGACATTGGCCAGCGAAGCGGACGAACAGTCCCTCCATAACATTAGCGAGTGGGCATTGCCAGATGAATACCTGTATTTTCTGAAGCGCTATGTCCCACAATCCGTCACATGGAATACCGGCGACTATGTGAACTTGGACATTTTCGGCGCCATGGATTTGGAGAGAGGGCAATGGGGGTACAGCCATAATCCTCAGACAAATGAAGTGTTCCAAGAATGGCCTGACCATTATCTGGTCATCGCCAGCGATGAAGGCGATCCCTATTGTATCGATTTGTCCAGAGGGGACACCGTTATATATGCTGCCGAGCATGGCACAGGATCATGGGATTTTGACGTTGCATACGACAATCTAACCGACTTTCTTCGCAGTGTCCTGCTGCCGCCGAGCAGCTCCTTGGACTGGGACACAGAAGAGTCCAATACCTACACCTATTACAAGATTTTCATTACAGGTGAAGGCAGCAACAAGCTGAAGACATTGGCGTTTATTAAAAAGAAGTTTTCCTGCGACTATGCGCAAGCAAGAGCGTTTATGGAGTCGCTGCCTCTCCTTGTGTACAAGGGAATTCAACAAGGTGCCGAGAAGATCGAGGCACAGCTGGAGGAGAACGGTGCGGAGTATGAAAAGCGAGAAATAAGCTTGGCTGAATTTGTGCAGTAGGTGCAGGCTTACAGCCCCGCATCAAGAAATAGGCGACATACGGCAATTCATTGAGGATTCCATTGAAATCATTGAACATGCGAGGAAAAAAGGAACTAACTCCGTCATCATTGAACCCTATCGTACATAGCTGAGCAATACAAATAGCTTTCCCCTTCATAACCATGGAGAGGAAAGCTATTTTTTGATTCAAGCTTAAGGCGTGGCGACGGATACGAGGAAGTCATTCGTCCCCGAAAGTACCGTTACCTCCGGGGCAAACTCGATATCTCGAATGTACAGAGACTCACCAATGTCCATGCCGCTAATATCGAGTTCAATAACATTCGGCAAGTGCTGAGGCAACGTGTCCACTTCAATAAATTCTTTATGGATTTGCACAACGCCGCCGGACTTGGTGCCCACCGCTGTGCCCGTAAACCTGACGGCAACCTTGGTGCGCACGCGCTCATTCGACTGCACATGCTGGAAGTCGATATGGATCACATCCTGTGTGACCGGATGACGCTGAAGGTCCTCTAACAATACCGGTAACTTCATGTCTCCCTCAAGCTGCAACTGAATAATGCCCGATCCGTCTTGCCTGAGCCATCTCTGAAATTCTATGGCTGAAATATGAATCATCTCATTACTTTTATTCCTGCCGAATACGATGCCGGGAATACGGCCCGAGTGACGCAGATTTCGAAGCGCCGATGTGTTCATATGAGTACGTTTTTCCGCTAGCAAGCTTTTTGCCATAATAAATCGCTCCTCTTCATGAATTTAGCGTGAATTGCCTAATCGCTGAACCCTCCCCTGGCGGGGATACAAAGAGAAACATAGCATCACCTCCCATAACCCTTCTCACGCCATCAGAGCTATACATTTAATGTAAAAACCCCTTAATACGCGCGAAGGCACCCCACTCAGGTAAGAGTGGAATGCCTATGGATTACAGCTACCATATCATAGAAGCTGCGCTTTGTCTAAGATTTGTGGCCATCCGGGTAAGACATAACAAAAGCGGCCCTCATCCATCTCAGGATAAAGGGCCGCTTAACTCATTGAAGATATAAAGACAATTAGACCGGTTGCAGTTCACGGCTTAGACGAAGCGTCTGTGCTGTCGTAGCATGAACTTCCTCAAGCAGTGCAGGGTTCTTCAATAAAGATTCTCCGTAAGAAGGAATCATCGCCTTAATCTTCGGCTCCCACTCCTTGATATGCTGCGGGAAGCATCTGTTCAATACTTCAAGCATGACGGAGACAGCAGTCGATGCGCCCGGCGAAGCACCAAGCAATGCAGCAATCGAACCGTCAGCCGCGCTAACGACTTCCGTACCGAATTGAAGCGTGCCTTTGCCGCCGGCTGCTGTATCTTTGATAACCTGTACGCGTTGTCCCGCGACAACCAGATCCCAATCCTCAAGCTTGGCGTTCGGGATGAACTCGCGCAGCTCTTCCATACGCTTCTCCTTCGACAACATGACTTGCTCGATGAGATATTTGGTTAGCGACATGTTCTTCGCGCCTGCTGCCAGCATGGTGAACAGATTATCCGGCTTCACGGACGTAATCAAATCGAACATAGAGCCCGTCTTCAGGAACTTCGGCGAGAAGCCGGCGAATGGACCGAAGAGAAGTGATTTCTTGTTATCGATGAATCGAGTATCCAGATGCGGCACCGACATCGGAGGAGCGCCGACCTTCGCTTTGCCATATACTTTGGCATGATGCTGCTCGACAACCTCTTGGTTTTTACACACCATGAAGATACCGCTGACCGGGAAGCCGCCCATATGCTTGCCTTCAGGAATGCCGGATTTCTGCAACAGATGCAGGCTTCCGCCGCCGCCGCCAATGAACACGAATTTGGCAGTATGATGCTCGGTTGTGCCGCTGGCTTCATTCCGCACTTTCAAATCCCAGTCGCCTTCGCTCGTGCGTTTCATATTATTGACACTATGCTTGTACTTGATGTCTACATTTTGGCTCTTCAAATGATCGAAAAGCATGCGCGTTAAAGCGCCAAAGTTAACATCCGTACCCGTGTCGATTTTGGTAGCCGCAATCGCTTCGCTCGCATCGCGGTTCTGCATAATGAGCGGAATCCACTCCATCAGCTTCTTCGGATCTTCGGAAAATTCCATTCCTTTGAACAATGGATTAGCGGACATCGCTTCATAACGCTTCTTCAAGAACGAAACATTCTTCTCACCTTGGACTAAGCTCATATGCGGCAAGGGCATAATAAAGTCCTGGGGATTGCGCAGCAGATTGCTATTAACCAGATGAGACCAGAACTGCATGGAAACCTGAAATTGCTCATTAATCTGAATCGCTTTGCTAATATCTACAGATCCGTCCTGCTTCTCGGACGTGTAGTTCAGCTCGCAGAGAGCCGCATGACCGGTTCCGGCGTTGTTCCATTCATTCGAGCTTTCTTCGCCTGCGCTTGGCAACTTCTCAAATACCGTGATTTTCCAGCTGGGGACCAGTTCCTTCAGCAATGCCCCCAGAGTTGCACTCATAATGCCAGCACCAATTAAGATAACGTCTGATTTGGTTTGTTTGTCACCCATTTTTACCGCCCTTACACACTAATATTTAAAGAAAAGATGTAAGACTTCCCGCTCAAGTACATAGCAAAGCAGGGTGCGAACCAGTCACGCACCTTTTCTAAATGAATCATTCAGCCGAACAACAAAATATTTTGAATTTGATATATATACTATTATATGATAGTTAGTTGGTATTTGAAAGCCGTTAAATTTTAGTGTGGCGACCCTGTTGCTGTTAAGAGGGGAGAAAGCTTCCTCTTGCGGTCCAATCAACACAAAAACCAAAGCTTTGCCCTTATTATATGCTCGGGTCTTTGCTTTGGTTTTGGATAAGGACGTTATAGGCTCCTGCTGCTCTCGTGTTATAGGTAGTCCAAGGTATTAAAGATAAGAATTAATCCGACAATACACATGATCCAAGAGATCGCCGATCCCGAATGCTTGGAGATGTAAGTCTGGAGCTTCTCCAGCGGTCTCTGCATCACTCTTCCTAGCAAAACATGCAATGCAAACACAATAAGCGGAGGAAGGACCATAACTACATTGTATCCAGCCAGCATCGGCAGCCATTGAAACATCGGCAAGTGATGGGTCGACATCAGCCCGATAGCCGCAAAATACGGAAAAGCCGTCCCTACCTCAATCAAAGACGTTGTGAATCCAAGCGCAATCATGGACGCGATGCTTTTGGACTTTGGTCTGTGCACGCTTGTCTTTTTGCTCTTCGGATAATAAAAGCTGGCTATGAACAATATGGCGCCTATGATGAATAATCCCCAGCTCACCGTCCGGTTTTCTAATATCGAGGACATAGCCGGGAGCAAGGCATCAAGGCCTAGCATCAGAGCAATGCCAACTGAAAAATAAAAGGCAGCGACTGTGGCCAAATAAATCATAAGGCGAGAGCTTAACCGTTCCTTCTCCGTTAACAACAAGTAGACCGTCACGCCCAGGGTTGCTGGACTTAGCGTATCTAGCAAAGCCAAGCCTCCTACCGTAATAAGGAGCTCATTAGTCATGCTTCTCCTCCTTGCTGGAAGGGCTCTTCACCGAAGAGAGATAGATATCGAATGCTCTCTCCATATAGTCGAGAACCTCCTTCTCGATCGGATAAAGCCCGTGGTTCTCCGATTGCTTAGGAGACTTCCTGATGTCCCATAGTTCATTGACGAACTCATCAGCATCTCCGAATTGCTCCGCCTGCTTTTCCGCCATACGCCGTATAATGTTCTGCACCTTGGATGAAGCCGGATCATCCTTGATCAATCGTTTGATTTGGCCCAGCAGAGCAATCCACTCCAGTGAATCCGGGTCTTCTCCGTTCATCTTGGGGAGCTTGGCCCAGAGGTCCGGGTCCTTAGCCTTCAATTGATGCTCCTTTAAATCCGGCAAGCCTTTCTTATGTTGATTCGACAGCTGAATAAGCTTCTGCACCGCAAGCGGCTCATTCCCGCCCTCGACTGCAATTCCGTTAATGAGCTCGCGCAGAGAAAGCTCCATGCTTCTTAATCTCTTCTGCTCCTCAAGGATAAAGGACAGCTGGCTCTTCAACCCTGTCGACCAATCCCAGTCAGGGTCTGACAGCATATCTTTAATTTCTTGCAATTTATAGCCCATACGCTTGAAAAAATGAATATATTGCAGCTTCTTCAGCTCCTCCTCGGAATAAAGGCGATGTCCCCCCTCTGTCTTGGACGGGGCTGAAAGCAGACCGATCTGGTCATAATAACGTAGCGTTCGAACCGTAATTTGCGTTTGCTTGGCAACATCTTTGATATGAATCAATTCATCGCACCCCCGCACTCGGACGTTCTATTCTTCCTTTTTATTATCTATAGCATACTTAATCAGATACCCCAAACCTAATCCGACCAGCACGCCGGGGAGCGACTGATCGAGCATAAGGCCGATCCCAGCGCCAACAATGACACAAGCATAAATGATAATGTCTCCGGATTTCATGAAAATCATCTCCTTGAAGTGTTCTGGGTTGATTATACAAAATGACGCAACGTCACTTTCAAGGGCTTTTGTAGAAAAAAAAGCCTGCTGCCCACTATAAGAGTGAGTAACAGGCTTTCGCCATAAAATGGGTCATTATTGAGCCGTATAACCGCCATCCACGATCAGGCTGCCGCCCGTCATGAAGGAAGAATCGTCGCTGGCCATGAACAATACTGCTTTCGCCATCTCTTCTGCTTGGCCGAGGCGCTTCATCGGCGTCATGGCGGATAGCGCCTGCTTGCTCTCTTCCGGAATAATCGGCGTATCGATAAAGCCCGGGCACAGCGCGTTCACGCGGATATTCTTCTCCGCATATTCAAGCGCAAGCGAACGCGTCAAGTTCACAACGCCGCCCTTGGCCGCATTATAAGCGGCAGAGCCTGGGGAACCGACCCAGCCGTACATCGAAGCGGTATTGACGATAGTGCCGCCTCCGGATGCCAGCATTACCCGAATCGCCTCACGAGCGACCAGGAACACACCGTCAAGGTCCACGTTCACCGTGTTGCGCCACTCGGCATACTCCAGCTCATGCGTCGGCTGCACACGTCCAATGCCCGCGTTGTTGAACACAATATCTACACGCCCGAAGGCATCCTGCGCCTGGCGGAACACGCCTGCTACTTCTTCTTCACTTGTAATATTAGCCTTTACGAACAATGCATCCGCCTGAGCCGCTTTCAACTCCTGCTCGAACGCCTTGCCTTTCTCTTCGTTCAAGTCAACCAATACTACTTTAGCTCCTTCGGAGACGAACAGGCGCGCTGTTGCGGCACCGATGCCAGATGCTCCGCCTGTGATGACTGCCACTTTGTTGTTCAGTTTACCCATTTAGGAATCCTCCCGTATAATAGAATCGTATGCTTGCAGAAGCTATACGTCTCTGATTAATTTGGACTACAATTTCATTGTACGATTCTGACTATAGATCACAATCAGCAACCTTTTGCGATGTGTCGCATTGGTCGACACTCCCAGGAAAAGTGTCTTTTTTCGAAGGAGGGTATGGAGATGGATAACGAACGAAACGCCGCAACCCGGCGGCAAAACCGGACAAGAGAGCATCTGAAGTCTGCCTTCATCAAGCTGGTGAAGGAGAAGGGCTATCATGCGGTCACCGTAAAAGATATCGTTGAAGGCGCAGCCTATAACCGGAGCACCTTCTATGTGCATTATCAAGACAAGATCGAGCTGACGGAGGATCTGCTGAATACGATGCTGCAAGGTCTTGAAGGGGCTGTCGGGGAACCGTACCAGCCCGGACAGAAGGTATATACGGACAAGCTCGGCGCCCCATCCTTCCGCATTCTGTCGTACATCTACGAGAACCGCGATTTTTTCGAGCTGATCATGTACGAGGACACCTTGCCAGGGCTCCATACGGGATTTCCTCAGACGCTATTGAATATCTACCAGGAGCAATTCCGTTTCGAGACGATCAATCGGCTGCCCGTCAACATGGATTACTTCAAGCGCTACACGGCCTATGGCTTCTACGGGCTGGTGCGCCACTGGATTGAGACAGGGTTCCGGGCATCTCAGGAAGAGTTCATCCAGGAGATCATCGCTCTGACCAAAACTCATATGCAAGCTGTGGAATATGTGGGACGCGCTTCAGATGATCCTCAGCACCCCCCGATACGATAACTGTTACAGCCCTACACCATGAGGATAGCCGTGAATGAGCGGACTCCGGTTCTTATGGCGAGGCAACAAGCGAATACTTTCCGCTATGGGCTAGCTACCTTAGCTGAACAGTCTCATTCAGCTTGCTGTCCCCTCCCGCTCCCGTCAACTGATGCAACAGCAGCTTCACCGACTTGATCACGCTGCCGCTCTCCCAATATTCAGCTGTCTCCGCATTCACCTTAATAAGGACGACGTTGGGGTCATCGTAGGAAGCGTGAAGCAGCTTTTCATAGGCTTTGTTCCAATATTCCTTCTTCTTCTGCAAGTCCTCCACAAACTCAGCCTTACCCCTAATCGATACATAGGATTGTCCTGCATACGAGACATTCACGCTCGGGTTGCTCCGTATTTCATGGAACTTGGCAGTATCCCTCATCGTCACAAACCATAAATCTCCGTCGAACTCGATTTCCTGTGTCTTCATGGGACGGGATACAAGCCCCTCTTCGCCAGAGATGGTCGTCAGCATAGCTGTATCAATGCCTTTGATCAATTCTCGAACCTTTTGAATGGCCTGCTTGCGCTCTGTCTTAGCTTCTTTCATTCTGATCACCTCGCCTTAGGATTCCTTGATAGCCTCCCTTCCATTCGGAAGATCGGCCAGCTTTCTCCATCCGTTCATACAAAAAAACGGCAAGACCGCCCCCCTAAGGTTGCGATCTTGCCGTTGATCATCCTGAATGCTGGAGCTCCTGTTCTTATTGCTGCGGAGCCATGTTGTTGTAGATGCGTGTTGCATTCACTTTGCCTGTGCTCAGATCCTCCGATGTATAGCCTGATACGAAATTGCCGACTTTGAATTCCTTCTGCAGCAGCTCTTCCGATGGCTCGGCAGCAGTTGGGCCGGGGATGCCCAGAATCGTGTCAGTCGTTACCGTTACCCACAGATCACCGACCTTGAAGCTCTTGCCGTCCGCGCTTACTTCTGTAATCTGTCCATCAATGTTCACCATAGCCTTGCCGGTAATCGGCGGGGCGCTTGCTTCTTCCTTCGCCGGAGTCATGTTGTTGTAGATGACGTCCGCCGTTACTTTGCCGCTGCTTACATCCTGAGAGGTGTAGCCCGAGACGACGTTGCCAACTTTGAATTCCTTCTGCAGCAGCTCTTCGGAAGGCGCTGTAGCCGTCGGCTCGTTGCTGCCCAGCTTCGTTTGATCCGTCACTTGAACCCACAGATCGTCGATCTTGAAGCTTTTGCCGTCCGCGCTCACTTCTGTAATTACGCCATCGATATTCACCGCTACTTTGCCCGAGATAGGAGGCTGTGTAATCGTCGTCGGGGGCTGAGTCGGCAGGGTAGGCGCTTGCTGGTTCGTCGCAATCAGACTAACTGACAATACCGCACATGCCGCAATTCCAACCGTCCAACCTGTAATCGTTCTTTTTTTCGCTGTATTCATCATTCTAACCCGCTCCTTTTGATCGTTTCTAGTTGATGGTGTGGATTTATCCATTTCGTTCATCAGCTTCCGGTACGTTGCTTCTTGAAAATCCTCGCTTGTTTTCACACGGGACATCGCAGATTTATAGACTGATTTCTTCATCCTCCAGGCCTCCAATCTTTTCTTTTAAGATAAGGCGTCCTCTTGCAAGCCATGTTCCAACCGTTGCCGACTTGGTCCGCATAATAGCTGCAATTTCCTGGATAGAATATCCCTCATAATAGTGCAGATGAATCGGAATTCGATACTTCTTGTCCAACGCCAGTACGGCCTGAAGAACCTCATTTTCTTCCTTCGGGAGGTAGCTTAAGTGTTCGGGAACAGGATTCCTGCTTTTGAACCATCCGGTTTTCAGCATATTTTTGCTTTTATTGATGGTTGTTCGAATCAACCATGCTTTTTCGTGTTCACTGTTTTCAAAGACGGGGCGCTTCTGCAAGTAGGTCAGGAATACATCCTGCGCCACTTCCTCCGCGTCCGCTATATTTTTCAAATACGTAAAAGCAATCTTGATCATGCTTTGCGAATATAGATCCAAGGCCCGCCGTACAGATTCATTGAGCTCATATGAATTGTACACCTCAGCACCTCCTTTCACTTTTAATACAACTGAGGAGGCTTATATTTTTCATCATGCCCAAACTTTTTTTAGCATCCGGCTATTTTTGATTAAATAAACGCGGTATAGGCGAAAAAAGGTTCCAGGGTTTATTTAAAGAAACCGCTTGACCATAAGTCTGGCCAGAGCGGTATAGTAGGAAGAGAATGACGATCTGGTTGACCTAAGGAGGGTATGTAGATGTATGTTGTAGTTACAGCTTACCGTGAGGATTGGGTACGTGAATTTAATGAGGAATCCAATCGGATCAAGCAGATATTCAGCGATGAATTAATTGCCATTCATCATATCGGCAGTACTTCTGTCCCTGGGCTAAATGCCAAGCCGGTCATCGATATCATGCCGGTAGCTCGGGATATTGGTAATGTAGATTTGTATAATGAGTCCATGAAAGCGCTCGGTTATGAATGCATGGGAGAGTTGGGCATGAAGGGAAGAAGATATTTTCGAAAAGGCGGCGATCATCGCACACATCAGGTGCACATATTTCAGGAGGATAACCTGGTGGATACTACTCGCCATCTGGCCGTCAGAGATTACCTTCGGATGCATCCGGATGAAGCACATCTTTATGGAGGATTAAAAGAAAGCCTCGCTGTCCGCTTTCCGAGGGACATCGAAGCTTATATGAACGGCAAGGATGCCTTTGTGAAAGAGTTGGAGAGAAAGGCCTTGGAGTGGTACAGCCAGAGCGGGAATTGAGGAGACTGCTCTATGATTCAATTCGTGCTCAAACCGCCTACAAAGATCCAGCTTGGGGGCAAGAAAATAACCTTATGCTCCATTGGTTCGGGCTGACTGACTCCTATAATTGGCTCGACTTCGAAGACATTGAATTACTTCGTTATAGCCTAGAGTTCATGAACACGTACAGTATGGACCAAAGTCAGCCTCTAACTCCCTACCGGCTCTCATACTCCACTGCTGCAAGGAGAACCGCCGGGGAACCAGGCTGCGCACCTGTCTTGGCAATTTGGAATAGCTCTTCGTTGATCGCACCATACGACGAGTTGCTACCCGATACGAGAATAATGGAGTTGTAGCCCTCCAAGGCTTCACCGATCGTGGCGGGCAGTTGATCTGCGAATGCATCATGCGGGGCATACTCCGACCGCAAGTATGAGACAAAAGCAGCCCGTTCTTCTGCATCACTCAAAAAATGCAGCTCCAGAAAGTCATCGTCCAACCAGGAGCACCCTATGTTGTCTAGAAATACTGACGGCTGAGCCTCTCCATCCTCGTCATACAGAGTCTCAACAAAAGCGGCCAGCTCGTCCTCTGAGGAGAACCTCGCTCCCCATACGGTCACAATATGTTGCATCTCCACCCCACCACCCGTCTATTCATAGTTCGTTACCAGTGCTTCTCCATAGCTTCCTCGCATCGCGAGAAGCCATTCCTTGCATAGAACTCGATGCTTCCGCTGCTAGGCCACAACACAAGAAACTCAACCGCATTCTCCTTGGCCCACTGTTCCATCGCGGTATGAATTTGACTGCCTATTCCCTGACTCCTGAACTCCGGCCGAGTATAGACATTGGTCACATAACCGAAATAAGGATCGGGCGACTTCCCCGGTCTTGGTACTTTATGAATGAATTGCAGATACATGTGAGAGACAATGCTCCCGTCCGCTTCTGCAACCCATATGTGCCAATCTCCGCCACCGATCGCCTTCGTCAAAAACGAGCTGCACACAGTATGAAACTCCTCATATCGGGCTCCGCTTTGCGTTTCCTCTTCTGAGAACTCCCACCGCATTCGAACAAGTTGATCGACATCTTCCAGTTCAGCCAATCGCACAATCGCCATGGTGCCGCCTCCTCCAATCCCCTTTTACTTATTACGAACATAAAAGGTTATCCTTGTTCCTTGACCTAACGTACTGCTGATATGCAGTCCGGTTCCAAAATGACGCTTTAATCGCTGGTCCGTATTGATCAATCCGACACCTGTCCTGCCGTCCGCCGTTCTTTCGAATAGCCGTTTCACTTGTGCTTCGTCCATGCCGACTCCATCGTCTTCAACGGTTATCTCTGCATACGATTCATGGACAGCAATCCTAATATAGATCTTGCCGCCTCGACTGCGCTTCATTACGCCATGCATGATCGCGTTCTCCACCAGAGGCTGGATCGACAGGAACGGGACTTTCAATGCTTTGCAATCCTCTATCTCCCAAATCACCTGCAGCCTTTCATCGAATCGAACCTGTTCAATAAATAGATAAGAGTTCACCAGACTTAGCTCCTCCTCAATCGGAACAAGTCCATCCATATTGGTAAATCTAAATTTATTCCTCAAATAATTGCTAAACTCTTCAAGCAGCGTACGCATCTTATCCAAGTTAATGTTGCTTAATGCAGTTACAGCGTTTAGTGCATTGAATAAAAAATGAGGCTGGATTTGCGCTTGAAGCCATGCCGCCTCCAACCGCTGCTGCTCCCGAACAAATCGTTTGATTGTAATTAAGGCCTCGATCCGTGATTTTAACTCTATCGCTTCCACAGGCTTGGTTACATAATCATTCGCCCCCGCCATAAAACCGCCGCGAATATCTTCCGGCTGGCTTCTTGCCGTGATGAGCAGAATGGGTAGCTCTGTAAGCGAGAAGCGACCGCGAAGGATTCGCGTCAGCTCGTAGCCAGACATCTGCGGCATCATGACATCCGAGATGACCAAATCCCACTCCTTCTGATTCAGTACAGCCAACGCTTCTTTGCCGCTTGTAACCATCGTGGCATCGTACTCATCCGACGACAGAATCGATTCCAGCACCTGAAGATTGACAGGGTCATCATCCACAATAAGCAGACACGGACGGGGGCAATTGGCTGTAATTTCATGAAGCAGCGGAACGGTCTTCTCCGTAGGAATAGAGTCGTCCTCCATCGGCAGCGATGGCCTATTCACCGGCTCGAATGAGCTCGCAGCGGCGACCTCATTCTTAGCGCCGAGCTCAGCAAGCTCTAACGAGAAGGTAAAGGTGGAGCCTTCCCCTGCTGCAGAGGACACATCCAGCATTCCCCCATGAAGCTCAACCAACTGCTTGCAGATGCTTAAGCCTAAGCCAAAGCCCCCTTCAATCATGGTTTCGCTTCTACCCGCTTGCTCATAGGGACGGAATAGGCGCTTCAGCATCTCTTCATCCATGCCGATCCCTGTATCCGTAATTCGGATATACGCTCTACCGTCCTTGACGGCAGACTGAATCACAATACTTCCTTCATTCGTATACTTCACGGCATTATGCAGCAGATTGAAGATGATCTGTATAACACGATTTTCGTCCGCATAGACAGGAGGGAAATCTACCGGGATTCCATTCGTGATGTGAATCGACTTCACTTCTGCATTATAGCTCAGCATATCCAGTACGCCGGTCACGATAGATTGAATCGAGACGGATGTTTTTTGCAGGCGCGGATTGCCTTCCCGCAAGCTCATGACATCAATCAAATCATTAAGAATCAAGGTGAGCCGGCGCCCTACGGCCAGTACCGTTTCAAGCTCTTTGACGCTCCTGCTCTGCAACAAATGCCGCTCTCGATTCAAGACCGTCTGTGACATATTCAAAATGCTGTGAAGCGGATTGCGAAATTCATGCGACGTATTGGCTAGGAATTGATCCTTGTGGTCATTCATACGCTGCAAGGTGGATGCAATCTCTTTCGTATGGGCATGCATACTGAAGTATTGCTTAAACCAGACAGAAGCCAGGCATCCCATAGCAAAAATCTGATCGAACGGATAGTATACCAGACTGAGGCCGCTATCCCGCCAAAACAACGACCATGCAAAATGATGCACCAGCACAAGTAAGGCAACAAGCAACAGCAGGTTGCTCCTAATATCCTTTACCACGGTTTTGAAGATGGCCATGATCGTAATGATAATGGCTATAGCTCCACCTAGTGTATAAACCGGAAACAGCTGAATAATCTGATCGGGCTGCAAGAACAACGTTATGCTGGCAGACCCTAATATCATGACCATCACGAAAGGGTACATACGACGCCAATACCGAATCTCGCGATGATTCGTGCATTGCAGCAAAGCATAGACACCCAACATTAAGGCACAATTCGCCAACCGGAAATCCCAGGTGGTACCGATATAAAACAATTGGTGGAACAGCTTCTCGTCGTTGCTTAACAGATTAGCAAATGAGATACACACGGTCAGCAGAGAAAAGTAAAGCAGCTTCTTCTCTCTATTTCCGAGTAAAAATAATATAAACGCGTAAGCCGAATGCATGAGAAAGATTACCGTGACCAGAAGCTGCATTGATACAGAGATTTTCATCTCCATGGCGATCGCTTCCTCCGAGCCGAATTTAATCGACCGCGCAATACCGCTATTGCGGCTATCCACGTAATTGGCTGCCTGAATGACAAGCTCGATAACACCATTCTCATCGGCTGTAAACGTTGTAGAATAAGGAAGGTTTTTCGCTATATAATCATGCTCCGCGTCAGCGATACGTCCCGTTCCGGCAAGGAGTCTGCCGTTGACATATAACTCGGATGAAGTTCGCACGCTCGGCACTCGAACACTGTAGTTCTCGTCCTTCGCCGGGTCTACATATAGAAGCAAGCGATAAGAACCAAAGCCGTATGGGGTCGGCCGCTGCTCATTCAGCGCGTCGTTCCATCCGCCTGGAACTTGAATGAGTGTCGAATTACGCTCTCCGGTTGCTTGCTGCCGGTTGCCTTTCATGAGCCATTGAGAAGGATAAAACTCCCACTCCCCATCAAGCAAGAGAATATCTCCATTCTCTGCATGCCAATCGCGTAAGTCCAACTGTCCATTTTGAATGGATACCTGTTTCTGCAGATGGAACCATTCCATCCATAACAGCCGTAAGCCCGATGCAACAGCTAGAACTATCAGTAGCATGATCATAATGCGTGCTTTCTTAAATGGGTATCTTAATGAATAACGTGGCAAGAGGTCTTCTCTCCTAGTCCTATTCTTCAAAGACATTCATATAAAGGCTAACATTATATCTATTATACGATACAAACTTAACAGATGTTGGGTGTTCGGCAGAAACAAAAAAAGAATGAACCAGGATATCCGTTCATTTATTCATCCATAACGCATGGCTTTGTCATCATTTAATAGAAAGTTCAGTTTAAAACGTTTAGTAACATTGTACAATTCCTAACAGAGGCCTATAATAGGATTAATTTTACAAGAAGGTGTGTGATTGATATGACAGTCCTTACATCCGCGATGTCCATTTATAAGGTGCGGAAGGGATAATTCCAACCCATCCCTATCCGTCATACATTCAAATTACGGAGGGAAAACAATATGTCTTTTAGTTATTATGGTGAGCTTTGTACAGAGGTCTATGACCTGACGAAAAAGGTCGGTCAATCTTTGGGAAGAGAACTTGACTACTACCGCGACAGACTTAAGCCTTGCAAAGGGCGTATTCTAGAGGCGATGGTCGGGTCCGGACGGGTCATCATCCCGCTGCTTGAAGCTGGGCTTCTAGTAGATGGCGTGGACTATTCTCCGGAAATGCTGGCTTCATGCCGTCAGCGCCTAGAGGAAAGAGGGCTCATCGCCAATCTATACGAGGCAGACCTTCAAGAGTTGTCCCTGCCCCAGCGATATGAAGCGATCATTATCCCGGCGGGTTCCTTCTTGCTTATTGAGAAACGCGAGGAATCCATTAACGTATTGAAGCGCCTATATGAGCATCTTGAGCCAGGCGGACGTCTCATTCTGGATCTGTTCCTGCCTGACGCTAATTTCGAAGTTGGCAAGGTTGGACCAACATCGACCTTCCGTTTGCCGAATGGCGACAGCATTACGCTGGAGGAGAAGCTCGTAGAAGCGGATCTGCTTCATCAATACAAGGTCTCCCATCTCCGATATGAGAAGTGGCGCGACGGGGCCTTGATTCAGACGGAGTTGCAGCGCTTTGGCCTGCGCTGGTACGGGATTGAGGAATTTAAGCTTGTTTTGGAAAGCATCGGCTTCTCGAATGTAGTTGTATCCGCTGATTTCGAATATGGCCAGGCGCCTGCCCAAGCGAACCAGACGTATGTGTTTGAAGCAACTAGAGCTTAAATGATTAAAGTAATAATCCGAACATTTAAGCCATCCTTTAGAGGATGGCTTTTTGGGATGATCCATTGTCGGGCCTTATTCATGCTCTATGAACCCTATTCATTGCGAGAAATCGCTGCTATACGTTGAATGACCGACTGAACGTCATTAGAGTCTTTGATCACAAAAATATATTCCGCTTCATCTTCTTGAGGTGCATAGTCAGCATCGTTAAGTGATTCTGCTTGTTGCCGATGAAATACCTCTTCAAACGTGGAAGCACTCCTGAATATGGCTGTGCTCCGGGTACTGTTAGCGACTCGCGCTTGAATAATGTCACCGGCAAGATCAAAATGAACCAATATTCGGATAAACCCTTCATTGTGAAACTTGGAAAGCAGCTTTAACCGATCTTTGCAATTACGATTGGAATTGCAAAGAATCAGATGAAGCCCGGTTTGATGAATAGCATACTCTACAATGGTCTGGGTCAAGGCAAACTTGATTCTATTGGGCCCATGTGCGGGCAACAGGGTTCTATAATAGGTATTAATGAATTCGGCATGGTTATCTTGATCAATGACAAGTGCATCCTGAAGCTGTTGCTCTAACGCTATGGCAAAGGTCGTTTTACCGCTATGGGTTTTGCCTACTGTAAGAATGACTAACCTGCTCATACACACAACTCCATCCCAAAATCCATCAATCGCTCTCCCTCTGCCTGCTCACCATTCGAAAAAGCTGTCTTCAATAAGCTCCTCGAATGATCTTGCCAAAACCTTAAGCTCCCCGGTATCATGATAGCAAATCAGCACCTCTCCCGCCGGATTCACAAATATCGGATCGCCGGAGCCGTCCATCGAGATGACATAGCTTTTATGTAAAACCTCCGCACAAGGCAGTTCCTTGCATTGCTCGCGAAATTCCAGCGTCATATCGGTAACCGTCTCCTTTCCGATACTAGAGCCATTAGAGAACGCATGCACCGCAATGCCTGCATACGCTCCTCCGAACGCACGGATAAAATGCACATAATCCTCATGAAAACTTACTCCCAGCCGCTGCTCTGCATGAGCCACTTCCTCCTGGCTCGCAGGAGTGCCTGCTAAGGTACTATTATCCTCACGATGAAGAAATGTTGTTAACCTCTCCATAAGTGCATTATTCATCCAGTAACCCTCCCTGTCATTTGACCCTTACGACTTATTTGCCATCCATTCAAGCAACTCGCGAGCGTGGATGATCTCCTCATCCAACACATCTGTATCAGAATGCGGGGACAGGGCAGACCGCTCAAGTGCAAGCCGGAGCCACTCGACAGACTCCTTGGCCCTCTCCATCTCACATAACCATTCCCCGTAACAGACTGCCGCGGTCCAAATAAAGCAATGCTTTATTCAGCGACGTCTGCCCTTGGTTCATCATCAGTACCTCGATATGGGCTGAATACCACTACCCTTGTTCTTACAAATGATAAGGCGTCGCTTTCCCTGCGACGATGTTGTCAGGATGTACGTCAGTCTGCTCATAACCATTCATGCGAAGCAGAATATACTCTACTTCCTCCAGGGACATGCACAATTGCTTACTGACTTCGTATAACCCGATGTCTTGTGCAAGAAGCTTCCTTGCCTGTTCGATCTTTCCCTCCAGCCAATTATTCTCCAGCATCCAGCCCTTCACCTTCGCCAATAATTGCTGCTGGTCTTCCGTACCCGCATACTTCTTGTACTTCACAATCGACTCCACCAAATATTGATAGAGCCCAATTCCTAGAGCCTCTCGCTGCTCGTTTTTGGACATTCGCAAATACTGCTCATAGGGGATACTAATATCCAGTGTAAGTGTCTGATCCCGGCTATCGAATCGTCTGAAGGTCTTGCGTTCATAACTTTCCGGCAATACACGCCACATGAACGCAATGTGATAAGGAAACGACCAAGCTTCCGCCAATTCGGTGAGCGGCAACAGCTCGTCTTTTAATTGGCCCACGCATGTGCCATGTGTATCCAAGCCAAAGGTTATGTCCACTATCCCCTCTCCCTTATTAGACCAAATGATTGGCATGTCTCGTTGAAGTTACCCTACGCATCCCTGCGACAACAACCATTGCTCCATCGTAACGAACGCCTGCGCAGCATCCTTTTCAAACATGACAGCCACCTCTTGCCCGTAGGCATAATTAAACCGTATATAACCGCCTATTTCCTGATAGAACAGTAGACAGGTAAATTCATTTTCGACGACCAGATCAGGCGGGAAAACCTCCCGGAACATTCCTGACAGCTTCGGAAGCGTCAGTCCATTCGTTCCCGGCGGCAGACGCAAAAAACGATGGTTCCGCGTCTCGGACCACGGTTCATAATAGACCGCCCCTTGCTGGCCACATCCGTATACTTGGCTATAGATGTCATCCAGCAACAAAGCATACATGCTGTCATCCTCCGTCTCCTGTACCTGCACAACCACTCTCTCGATACGCTCCGCATGCCGCGGCAGCCATAACAGCTGCTTCGTCTGCGGATGCACCGCCAGAAAGTCGCCATCTGCGGTATGGCCTATTGCGATGCACTCGCCAATCTGCTCTTGTGTAATGGGGCTGTCAGCATCATGCTCCCATAATTCATATTCCGGGAAAGGACAAAGCACCTCGTTATCCGGTGAGTAGACATTCATCCAACCCCTGTACGTCCCTGAACCAAACCGCTTCATAAACCGAAGATATCCCGGCGGAAAAGAGACGGCTGAATTCAGCTCTATTGCTTCCATGTGAGCCGATGATAGCGGCCCTGGCTGTGATACCAAATACATCATCTTCCTCCTTTACTCTCCTGCTTCTTCTATGTACGGAAGCAGCACGCCTTAAGTTGCTTGAACTGCTAAGTTTAGCCAAAAGGGACTAGCGTGATCATGGGGGAAGCTGCTGTCCATAATGCCATGAGCCTATATGAGTAAGGCGACATAACAAGATAGGCGAAGGGAAACGATGCTTCCCCTCGCCTATCTATGGCATTACTCTGTTATTCCCAGACCAAGTAACACGTTATCGCTTACTCAGGCGTGCCTTGCGTTACCCCATGAACATACGTGAACCATGGCGTATCGAGCGCGCCTTGACCTGGATTATAAGTGAAGAAATATTCAACCGTATCCCCTTGCTGTAGGTTATTGACCGCATAGGTATAGTTGCCATTGCCTGCTGACGTCATAGCGACGTTCTGCTGCCCGCCGTTATTAATCTTATAGTGCAAGTCGGCAAAGGTGGCGCCATTGACATAGAACTGCAGGTTGTTTCCGATTTTCTTCAGCCCGCGCACCGCGTCGCCAATAACAATGACCGTGGGCGCTGCAGGCACCACCGTAATGGTGCTGACAGCTGTCTTGTTGCCGTCAACGGTAGTCGCCGTGACCGTAGCTGTGCCCGGAGCAAGTCCCGTCACCTTGCCGCTCTGATTCACGGAAGCGACGCTCGAATTGGATACGGTCCACGTTACTTGTTTATTCGTCGCATTAGACGGCGCCACTGTAGCATTCAATTGTACGTCCTGCCCTACTTCCACTTGTGCAGAAGTCTGGTTCAGCGTTACACCGGTAACGGATACATTCCCTGGATTCTCACTGTCGCCTTCTTTGTACACACGCACATAATCGACCTGCATCGTTGCAGGAATATCCTGAGGGTCCGGGCTGAGCAGTCCGTCAAAGTATCCGCCGATCGCCAGGTTCATAATGAGATAGAACGGCTGATCGAAAGGCGCGTTCGGATTATTCGGAGCAGCTACGGAATACCATTGGTCTCTTGTTACTTTGAAGAAGAACTCGCCATCGACATACCACTTGAAGTTGTCCTCTTCCCATACCATGGAATAGACACGGAAATCGTTGGCGAAAGTTTGGCCCTCTGGGAAGTGGTATTCACCCGCAATGTAGCGGTTGACCGGCCACTGTCCGCCGAAGTGAAGCGCTCCGCTAGTTGTGCCAGGCAAGCGTCCCTTTGCTTCCATAATATCGATTTCACCGGATGCCGCCCATGCGCCGTAAGCCGAGTCTTCCGGAAGCATCCACAGAGCCGGCCAGACGCCATTGCCCGTTGGCAGCTTCGCGCGGATGTCCACTCTGCCATACTGGAAGGAGAAGTTATCCTTCGTATTCAGCTTGCCAGAAGAGTATTGCGCATAACGAGTTGGGTCCTGAGGGAAGTTCTTCGGATCATTCAGCGCTCTGAGATTCAGCTTCCCGTCTTGAATAAATACGTTCTGCGAGCTGTCCGTATAGTGCGCCAGCTCCGCATTGCCCCAGCCCCAGCTGTTAGGGTCGTTGCTAATGTAATAGCCTGTTTCATAATTCCATTTGTTCGTATCGAGCTGAGTGCCGGCAAACTCATCATTCCAGATGAGGTTCCAGTTCTGGATCGCCGGATTGGTTGGCGTGCCAATCTCAATATCGTCATGATCGCTCACATCCGGACGCGGAGCGTTCGGGTTGCCAATGAAGGTGTAGTAGACATAATTGTTGCCTACGCTGCCGCCGGACTGGCCGTTCAGCGGATAGCCGATACGAATCTGCATATCGACTTGGATAGGCTGGAACCACAGACCATAGATGTAGTCAGCCCAATAGCCCCACTGATTGGCATCGGACATGTTGTTGTAGCCGTTCGGAGAGTAGACGAATCCGCTTTGGCTGGAGTTCGCCATATCTACCCATTGGCCGTTGACATTGATCTGATAGACGAATTTGCCAAGCTCTGTGCCAATCGCCGCACCGCCGTCGATCTTAGGCAGCGGAATGCCGATGACGCCGCTTTGATCCGCGGTAAAGGTTGTTCCGTCATATGGAGTAAGGGTATACGAATTCCGGACCGGTACATTGAAGACGATCGTATAAACAAGATTTGCACCGGAGGTCTTCGACTCCAGCTTCACGTTGATGGACTCGGTTACGGTAAACCAGTAGCCGCCCCCGCCTTCCGTGAATTGACCGAAGTTATTGTCATAAATCCAGCCGCTGGCTGCATTGTTTTCAATATCAATCCACGTGCTGCTGCTCACAGGTTTCACATATACCTTCAAGTCATCCGCAACGGCTGCATAAGGGACCGCCGCATTATTGTTGAAGGTCGGGTAAGTGAAGCCTGCTCCGCCCGTAAAGCCCGCCGTAATCTGCGGCCCCTGCGTGAAAGCCATCGACGAAATCGTCGCTTTGTTAATATTCTGGAATTGAAGCGTGTAATTCAGCGTCACCCCGGGATTGGCCTTAGAGAACAGCTGAATCTCGGTCGTAGCGGAGAGCATGAACCAGTAGCCGTTCATGCCACCGTCGCTCCAGTGCCCCCAGTTCTGGTTGTAGATATAACCGCTGGCACTATCAATGTCGACCCAATTGCCGCCTACTTTCACATTTACGCCTACATCATCGGAGACATCATTCCAGGTAGCTGAGCCTCCATTGAATACAGGCATTACAAATCCGTAGCTGGCTTGTCCGACCCCTGACTTGGAGATGACAGGCCCATCCTCTGCTGAGAAGTAAGCCATTGAAGTAACGGCGGTTCCGGCTGCCTGTACCTTGGATGGCGGCAACAATCCCACGCTGGCGATCATAGCGATTGCTAAGAACATACTCAGTACTCTGTGCTTCAATCTATTCTCCATCCGGTAATATTGCATTACATTTGTCCTCCTTTAATACATAGATGTTTGTGATTTGCTGCGACTAATAGGATAATATTAATTAAAAAGCATAAATATGGGATTTGTTGAATATCGGGAACTGTGCCATTAAGCGCAGTTATGCCTTAATGACCAAGCTTGCCCCTGTTTATTACGTGCTTCGCTCGTCAGCGCTGTCCATCATGACGACCCTGCTGTTACTCCCTTGTGCAGCCCGGGCAGGCTCGCCACCATACGGTGGCTGACGCGCCACATGGCCCCCTTGTACAGATAGGGTATTGCCGCTTCGAATACATGGCTAGCTCATGTATAGCCGCTGGCATACCTGCTGTAAGGCCATTAGACTGCAAGCTTTCCTGCCGAGTCATTCGCTTTATCTGGGCCCGCGGCTTCTGCGACGGACCATGCGAATAGGTCCGTGTACAAGTAAAGGAAACCGCTTACATGGGAGAACATCTTTATTCTAACGAATATCGCAATCTCCTGAAAGGTACAATTGTTTTTGTTATGACCCAATATTTTAGATTGCAGCACTATGCTCAAAAGATAGCAGCGCTATGACCGGAATCATAGCGCTGTGTCTTGGTATTTCCCTTCTCTTTCATACTTCCGCCGCATGAGCACCCTGTATTCAGTAGGCTGCATATTCATAACATCCCGGAATGCGCGGGTGAAGCTCTTATAGCTTTCATAGCCGACCATGGCTGCCACTTCCACGATCTTGTGCTCCGTCTCAGCAAGCAACCGCCGGGCTTTATCGAGGCGCACGTCTCGCAAGTATTCCGCGAAGCCTTTGCCGATATTTTTTTTGAACAGGTTGGAGAAGTAAGCATAATTGAGCGATACGTGATTGGATACCATTGCGAGATCCAGCGGCTTATGGTAGCTCTCATGGATGAAACGAATCGCTTCGTTCAAATCCTGCGAGTTGCGGTAACTGCATTTGAATTCATAATAGAATTGGTTCAGACGAAGCAGCTGCTGCTGAAGCGCCTGGATGTAGTCGCGAATGCCCGGATAATCGAACAGATTGCGCAAGCAGTCAATATCCAGCGCTTCCTCCCCCATATAGGGGCGTATAACACGCTCATACTCCTCCAGCATCTCGACCATGGCGCGACAGAGCTGCTGCGTATAGCGGATATGATAACGCTGCAGGACATCCTTGTGGAACATGGAGGAGATACCTTGGGCGATTTTGCCGCTGTTCTTGGTGCCAATTAGCTGGAACAGCGCATAAATATCCTCATATGGAAGCTGCCACTGCTGTTCCAGCCGATCCACTTGCGAGGGCAGTATGCATCGTTTATCAGGGAACAAATAGCTATGTCGGTGCAGCTCCAGCACTTGCGTGTAGCTGCCCGGAAGCTCCTTTAACCCTTTCTGCGGGCTGGTCATCACTATAGTGGTATCAATCTGTGCAGCCTTGAGCGCGGCGGGCAAAGCGCCCGTATCTACGTCTGCGGCAACCGCTAGAATCAGATGCGGGCCGTGCTGCAGGCAGATACAGCCCCGTCTGCCATAGACGCGATACGCAATGGATTCCATGCTATGAGCACTGCTGGCCCCTGGCTGGTTGATCCGCAGCTCCTCACGCAGCAAGCACAGGCGGTAATGTCGCCATAAATCCGGATTTTGCTGCTGGGTCTGAATAATCCACGACTCGTCATTGGCAGCGCCCTGCATATACATGCACAGCTCCTTGCGGTCCGCTTCCTTGGCGCGGCGAGAGACATGCTTCATATTGCGCGAGAGCGCCTGCCGGGTCTTGATCTCTTGCCATACATGCTCGACCGCGGTTTGCAGATCATCCCGCTTCACGGGCTTAAGAAGATAACCCTTGGCTCCAAGCCCTATCGCCTTCTGGGCATAAGCGAAATCGCTATAGCCGCTAATGATCAGATATTCCACCTTGATCCGTTCCTCTTTGGTGTGCGCCATCAGCTCCAGCCCATCCATATCTGGCATCATGATATCGGTAATCACCAGTTGGATGCTATGCTGACGCAAAATGTCCAGCGCCTCTACCCCGTTAGCAGCACAATAGATGGTATCAAGCTCTAGAGGAAATTGGCGCAGCATGGCCTGCAGGCCATCGCGTATTTGCTTCTGATCGTCCACAATCAACATGTTGATCATGCTCTACCACCCTCCAAGATTCACATTTTCCCAAGGCAATCGAATCGTGACACAGGTATAAGCACCCTGCACGCTCTCAATCCACAGACCGCAGCCTTTGCCATAATGAAGCTGCAGCCGCTTATGCACATTTTCCAAACCCAACCCGTTCTTACTCGCCACGATCGGCGTGTCTGAATCGCCCTGCAGCACAGCCTGCAAGCTGGCCAGCATCTGCGGCTCCACGCCCGCTCCGTCATCCCGTATGTTGATGAGCAGCCGGCTGTCATCCTCCACGGAGACACTGATTCCGATCCGTACGCTGCCGCCACGCGGCGCCGCATGATGAACGGCATTCTCCACGATGGGCTGCATGCACATCTTCGGAATAGTGTACCGCAGCACCTCCGGCGGAAGATCCGCTGTCAATTCAATGCTGCCGCCTTCCATGAAGTTAATAAATTGAATATAGCTTTGAATATTCGCAAGCTCCTCGCTGAGAGCCACGGTATCACTGCGCCACTGCATGCTGTAACGGAGCAGCGAGCCTAACGAGACCAAGGCATCAGCAATAGCCGGCTGCCGCTGAACCTCCGCCTGCATACGGATGGACTCCAGCGCATTATACAGAAAGTGCGAATTGATCTGAGAATGTAGCGAGTGCAACTGCGCGTTCTTGGCAATGAGCTGCTTATCCACCACCTGCGTCATCAGGCGTTTGATCTCGTCCAGCATGTTGTTGTAGCTTACAGCCACTTCATCAATCTCATCGCCGCTCTCGTGGTCATCAAGACCCGTGACAATCTTCGCATCCAGCTGGCCTCTTCGCACCTTGCGCATAGAAACCAATATACTCTCCAGTCTGCGGAACATGCGCCGGGTCGTATGCGAGACGAACAGCATAATGAGCAGCAGCACGCTTAAGGTAATGGCTACGACCAGGGCATACCAGTTGCGCGGACCCTTCATAAGCGCCTGGTGAGATGCAATATCCACCACATAGGCGTCTAACGGAGCAATATACTTGTACAACGCATAGTAGGTATGATCCCCAACCTTGACCTTAACGGGGTCCCCCTGCTCCAGCACATCCAGCTGCCGGTGAATGCTGCCCAGAATATTGCCCAGTTCCTCTCCTGCATTGCCGGTAAATTCATGCTGAGGATTATACACCGTACGGGCAGGGTCCTTGCCATCCATGACAACTGAAAAGAAATTCCCGCCGGTCTCCTCCAGCATGTCTCGGAAAAATGCGCTGTGCTCAACGCGAATCTCCATAATGCTGGGACGCTTCTGCTGCTGCCCCTGAAGGCGAACGAGCCGGTAGTAAGACAGCGTATGTTCCCCATCCTGAAGGGCAAAGATGCGGTATGCCGTCCCTCCCTCATCCCGCAACGTGACCCAATAATCCTGCGGATAGAAGTTGTCATAATGGTAAATTTCCGGCCATATTTCATGCAAATTCGGATTATCAACATAAAAGCTGAGTTGACTAATCATCTCATGGCTTTGAATAATATTGTGCATCTGCTCATATTGGTTCTGTCTGAATTTCACCAGTCTGAGGCCATCGCTGCGCATATTGGAATGGATAAAATCGACAAATGACTTCTGAGTCAACGCCGTGGAGGAAGCGTTTTCAATCATATCCATCCGACTGCGCAATTGTTCATTTAGTCGTGATACATGGCTGCTTCCGCTCGCCATCGCATCCTTGTAGAGCTGAGTCTCCTGCGTTCGGATAAACAGGAAGGATACCAGCACGGCAGGAATTGCAATTGTCAGGCTGAAGGCCATAAAGAACTTTTGGGATATGCGGGAATTGCGGTACAACTTTCTCATTCTCGTCAGCAAATAATTCATTCCAGCGCCCTCCCCTACCTTTGTAATATACCATGTATTACAAACCGGCAGGTAGGTAATCAGGCAATATGGCACCTTCTGGATAGTTCTCGTAAAAGTAGGGAATACCGGCCACCATTACGGCAGCCGGCAATTAACATCCTATAACTATTCGATTACTCCGCCATTTTGGCTTTGCGCACATCCAGCTCGGCCTGACGGAATTCCAGTACTTTGTCAAAGCCATAGCTATCGCGGCGTGCAAGGAAGCTCTCGAACACTTTGTCGAAAGTAGCCTCGTCCTTAGCGGTAATCAGCTCCGGCATGACTTCCTCCCAGTTCTGGGAGATACGCGCCCATGCTACCGCTACATCGGAATCGCCAAGCGGGTCGAGGCCCTTGTAGATACCGCTGTCAATTTCGGCCTGAGCGTTCGCGAAGTCCTCCATTTGCTTCAGAACAGGGGCTTTCTCCGGTCTCCACTGGTTGATAATAACCGGATTGCGAACCATCCAGTACGTATCCATGACGCCGTATTCCTTCTCCAGCTTCTCAATATCGTTCGAAAGAAGATCTACCATCTCCGTCTTCAGCGTCGGCTTGCCGTCGACCATATCCCATGTCTCGCCTTCCTTGCCAAGGAACAGATCGCGCTGGCCTTCTTCGCTGGCCAGGTAAGTCAGGAAGCGAATGGCACGCTCAGGGTTTTTGGTCGATTTGCTGATCATGGTAACCATCCAGCCGTCCATATTGCCCGGGAACAGCTTCGCGCTGTCGCCGTTGCTGTTCTGTGGTCCATCCACGGCAATGTAGTATGAATCCGGGTTGGCGCTTGAAGCCAGCAACGGGTTAACCGCCGCCATACCGTTCCACTCGCGAACCATCATGAAATAACGGGCGTTATTCGTTTTCTCCTCCACTTGCGTATCGGAATCGACCAGGAAATCTACGTTGATCAGTCCGCGCTCGTAAGCCGTACGGAAGGTTTTCAGCCAAGTAACATAATTGGGATCGGTAATACGGTCATATACCTTGCCTTCTTGCTCATGCGGAACAGCCAGCAGATTTTGCAGATACTCGGTCATGCCGTAGGGCACATTGCCTTGTGCAAAAAACGGGCTGATCGGCTGTCCTTTGTATTCCGGATACTTATCCTTCAGCAATTGCAAGGCATTCAGGAAGCCCTCCGGTGTGCTTAGATCCGGCTTGCCCATTTCCTCATACAGATCCTTACGCACCAAAAACGTTTGGTTAGCGGCAGTCATGCCCGTTTCATGCATCAGGTTCGGGCTATACGAATCATTCGGCACGCCGTACGTATTGCCATTCTCTTGACGGTACCACTTCAGTGTGCCATCGCCCGCCACTTTGTAGAAGTAGGGGTCATACTGGTCTGCCAGTTCATTCAAAGCATACACAAAGTCGCCTTCCCATAGCTTTTTGACAGCGTTTTCCCAAGAGCCCATTGTAATAAGGTCCGGCAGTTTACCGGAAGTCATCATGAGCGTAATATGCTCGTTCGCTTCGCCCGAAGGAACTTCAAGCTTGACTTTAACGCCTGTTTTTTCAGTTACATACTTGGAGGCCAAGCTCTCGCCCCAGGAATGCGGATACCAGGAAGCACCTACGAACCACGATAATTCGATCGGGCTAGTATCCAGCTGCCATGCCGGAACCTCAGGGTTCGGCGTTGCTTCGCCAGCGGGCGGCTGCGAGTTGTTCGAAGGCTGGGAAGTTGGCGTGTTCTCCTTGTTCTTCGACCCGGTACACGCGGCCAAGCTTAGCACCATAATTAAAGCCAGGGCCATAATGATGCTTTGCTTCATGCGGTTGCGCTTCATTACGTGATCATCCTCTCTTTTTGTCCCTTTTTTAGTATATATGGATCATACGCCGCTCCGCTCATTACCTTAGATCGGCGTATGACGCTTACCCTTTAATGGCGCCAATCATAACACCTTTGACCAGATAGCGCTGAATAAAGGGGTAAACCAATAGAATAGGAAGCGTAGCTACCATCATGGAAGCGAACTTGATGGAGTTGCCCGGCAGCCTGGCGCCGAATTGCGCCATCGCTTGCTGCTGCATGAACGACATGGAGTTCTCTGCAATAATCTTGTAGAGCATCGTTTGCAGCGGCAGATTTTCCTGCGAGTAGATATAGATAACGCCTTGATAGTAATCGTTCCAGTGATATACCGCCGAGAATAGCGAGATCGTCGCAATAACAGCCATACTGTTCGGCATGACGATGCGGAACAATACGCCGTAATCCGAAGCTCCGTCTACCTTCGCCGATTCCTCCAGACTATCCGGAATGGTGCGGAAGAAGCTCATGAAGATGATCATATTGAAAAACGTGTACATCGCCGGAATGATGAAGACCAGGAAGTTGTCGTAGAGACCCAGCTTTGTCATGAGAATGAACGTAGGAATAAGTCCGCCTGAGAACAGCATCGTAATCAGAGCAATCTTCATATAGACCTTACGGCCGATCAGATTTGTCTTGCTCATGCCATACGCTACGATTGCCGTGAACAGCACATGCGCGGTCGTACCGATAAGCGTACGCATTGTGGTGACGTAGAAGCCATTCATCAAACCTTTATCATTAAAGACAACGCTGTAACTTGCCCACGAGAACGCTTCCGGAAACCAGTTGACCGTACCCAGTATCGCCTTCTCTGGCGCATTAAGCGAGTTGATAAATACAAACCAAATCGGATACAGCGTTAGAAAACAAACCGCCAGCATAATCAGGGCATTGCAGACTTCAAACACTCCGATGCGCCGCATTCTTCCCCGTAATTCCATGGATCTGCCTCCCCTTTGTTAGAAAATGCTGTCGCCTGTCAGTTTTTTGGACATGTAATTGGCCAGGAACAACAGTCCCAGCGCCACAATCGAGCGGGCGAACAACACAGCTGTCGAGAAGGAGTGACGCCCGGATACGAGACCCATGTTATAAATGTACAGGTCCAAGCTTTCCGCCATTCTCATGTTCATGTTGTTCTTCAGCATGAAGATCTGCTCGAAGTTGCTTCCCAGCATTCCGGCTACTGCCAGAATAAACAAGATCGCGATGGTCGGACGAATGCTCTGTACCGTAATATGCCACATTCGCTGCCAGCGGTTGGCACCATCAAGCTCTGCTGCTTCATACAGCGCCGGGTCAATGCCGGCAATGGCAGCAATATAGATAATGGCACTCCAGCCCGTTTCCTTCAGCACGTCGGAGAAATACGTAATCCACCAGAAGTACTTCGGATCGCTGTTGTATAGAATCTCGCGATCCTGAATGCCAAGGCCCATCATCAATTGGTTCATGACACCGCCTTCACCCAGCCAGTTGAGCATAATGCCGCCGAAGATTGTCCATGCGATAAAGTGCGGCAGATACGAGATCGTTTGAACCGTACGCTTGAAGCGTATACTCCGTATTTCATTCAGCAGCAAAGCGAAGAAAATCGGAATCGGAAAGCCGAATACCAGCTTGATTGCGCTCATGCCCAGCGTGTTGCGAATCGAACGCCAGAACCGGTCATCCCCTATGAATTCCTCAAAGTGCTTCAGCCCGACAAAGGGTGATTGCAGCATAGGCTTCGCAATGCTGTAGTCCATAAATCCGATAATCAGCCATAGCATGGGAATGTAGCAAAAGATAAACATCCAGATAATCCCGGGGATTACCATGCTCTGCAGCTGCCATTGCCTGAGCAATGACTTAACTAGTCCTGTCCTCTGTTGGAACATATTCTGTGCCCCCTCCCATTTCATCGTAATGAATATAGGCATAGGAAAAAAAGGCCATGATTTTTGACCCTATCCCATTTTTTTGGATTTGTTCCACCAAGGCCTAAATTTCAGTATGCTGGGATGAAATGAAGGGAGTGTGCAGGGGATGAACAAGCTAATATGGCAGCAGGATTTTTTGGACAGCCGCACGGATTTGAGCTCTTGGAATATTCGTCTAGGCAATGACTTGCTGGATAACGACGGCAAGCCGATCCACCCGGGCTGGGGGAACGGCGAGCAGCAGTATTATACGAATCATGACAGCAATTTGTATATCGATGAAGCTGGCTTGAACTTATGCGCGCGCCGCGAGCTGACCGAGACGGATGACGGACGGAGCTTCCAATATACGTCCGCGCGTCTGGATACAAAGGACCACTTCTCTTATCTCTATGGAAAATTGGTTATTCGCGCCAAACTGCCTGTCGGGCAAGGCCTATGGCCTGCCATATGGCTGCTGCCGCAGGAGCAGGCATACGGCCCATGGCCCGCTTCCGGCGAGATCGATATTATGGAGGCCAGAGGCCGCCTGCCTCAGCAAGTTTCCGGCACGCTTCACTACGGGAAGGACTGGGACCACAAGAAACTGGATGAATATTCGCACCAGCTCGAGGACGGGAATATTAATCAGTTCCGGGATTACACGCTGGAGTGGAGCGAAGGCTCCATCCGCTGGCTCGTGGACGGCCATTGCTATGCCGAGCGCCGCATGGAGAAGGACATGCCGTTCGACAAGTCCTTCTACCTCGTCCTTAATCTTGCCGTAGGCGGCTGGTATGACAATGTTGACATTGATGAATCCGCGCTGCCAGCGGTTATGACGGTATCCGGGATTTGGCTGTATCAGTAATTGAAGAGAATGGAAAAGCCGTTGCAGATGCTGCAGCGGCTTGATTGTTGTGGAGTAGCTCATGTGATTACACGATTTCTATATGACGGTTTTATACCAATCCCTGCACCGCCATCTTTGGGCTGGTTTCTCTTACAATTTAGAGAGGGACGCCCCTTAATTCTGGAAATATCGCACTTTCGGCGCGATTAGAGGTATGTGGCACAACTATTTCACTTTTTGGGCCGCCTCCAAGCATTTAACGTTGCTCTACAACGCTATTTACGTGATTCTGCCCTTTCGGCGCGATTAGCGGTGTGTGGCACGACTATTTCGCCTTTTGGGACTGCTACTTTTCAGTGGTTAGTTCTCACTCCCACCTGCCAATTCATACGCAGCTTCAAGCTCGCGCTGCTGTCGTAGATGATGCCGAGAGTGCATACCAATAAGACTGAACCACTCCTGCGCATTTAACCAGCCGAAGCCGTCATGCCTTACTTTATAATTCGGATGGATATCCTTTAATCGGCCTTCCCATTCCGCTATTCGCGTGAGAACTTGATCTAGCCCTTCCGATAAGTCATCCCTGCTTCTCAAATTATTAGGGTTGTTCTCCGGCCCATCCGGCAATCTGATCTTGATCGCAGGGAATGCTCCAGCGCGAAACAACTTTTCCCCCGCATCTGTCTTGCCGCCAGCCTGCTCTTCGCTTGCAGATGCGCAGCCTTCCACTTGGTCCAGATAATCCAGTGCCGTTAGGATAAGATGATCGTACATTTGCCCAAGAGACCACACCTTTGGTGCGGATATGTAACGAAGCTGCTCTGCAGAATATTGCTGTAGTTCACTCTTGTAGGCCTCGATGCATTCAATATGGTTCATGTGTACACTCTCCCAAGATTTGAGCTTCTACTCCCTCTACTTTACAATATTATGCATAGCCATATTTCTTGAAAATTGCTCTATTTCCATACTTGCCAAAAGCTAAAACCGTATCGCTTTAGCCAGCGAGCCATACCTTAGAAAGAAGGTGCCGCCAAAATGAGCAAATCCGAACGCTTCTGGGACAAAACAGCAAGCAAGTATGATCAAATCGAGATGAAAGATACCCAGACTTACCAAAACATCGTCAACCGAACAAAAAAGCATCTCAAATCAAGCGACATAGTCATGGATTACGGCTGCGGGACTGGATTAATAGCCAATGAAATTGCAGAAAACGTGCAGGAGCTTCATGCCATCGATATTTCCGCGAATATGATTGAGATTGCTGAGAAAAAAGCAAGCGATCGAAGCATCGCTAATATCAGTTATGCACATACGACCATTTTCGATGAACGGTATAAGAAAGGCTCATTTGATGCAATTTTGGCCTTTCATATTCTGCATTTGCTGGAGGATGAACAGGTCGTACTGCACAGAATAAACGAGCTGTTGAAGCCCGGAGCATTATTGATTTCGGCAACACCATGCGTGGGTGAAAAAAGAGTACTTAAAAGCCTCTTGTCCGTTGCAGGTAAAGTGGGACTAATGCCCGCTATTCAAGCATTCAAAATCAACGATCTTGCCGAGGCCATTAAGAAAGGGAGCTTTTCCATTATGGAGACAGATTGCTTAAACCCGCGCACTCAAGAATATTTCAGTGTTGCCAGGAAGAACTAATCTAACCTTGAACGTACATATCGCCAAAAAGCTCCTTGGCCACGTCCCCATTCACGCCAAGCTCTCCACTCCAAGCTGCCCACGGCATCTCCATATCCGATCGGCCTTTTGTATTCGCAAGCTTCTCTCCATGGCTCACCATATATTCGTAATCCGTCCATGTGTTGAAATGAGTCTGAACCAGCAGGTTTGGAATAACTCCTGCTATGGCGAGCGAATTCAATATCCCCCGCCGCACGTATTTGTTTTTCGGCATGACCTTTTCTGCCGCCAGCCGTTTCTCGAATTCACCTGGCGTTTCATCCGGCCCCGAACGCGCCAAGCTGGCCAGCAGGCTTCGAAATACGTCAATATCCTCCTTCGTCGGCTTCACCGGGGGCTGCCCGGCCAGCTCCTTCAAGTCGAGGAGCGCTCCCCAAAGGTTGGAGCCATACGCGTTGCCTAAGTAAAGGGCGTAGTGAAGATAGGAAGCATTTTCCCAAAAGCCATCCTTCTTGTCCTTAGAGAAGGAACAAACCCGGCAAGCCGCATAACGCTCCCCCTCCTGGAAATCATGGTCCGGAATGTTCTGCATCGTATAATAGCTGATGAACGAAGACAAACCCCGAGGATAGCTGCCTCCTACACCCGCGACAAAGCCGTCTATAATGCGTTCACGAGTTAACCGCTTGTCCCCTCTAAGCTTGATTAATTCCTTTATGCAAGAGTCATGAGATAGCCACTCCAATTGGTTGACCGGCCAATTCATTTCCTTCAGGAGCTCTTTCTCCCGATCTGATAATGAATCCTCCTGGTAGAGGCTCACTTCCCGTTCACGATTATAGGTGTAGTTAGTAGCTTGATACAGCTTCTTGAGAACGCTCATTTTCTTTTTTTCCATATCCGTATACCTCCGAACGATCTAGATAAATACTTTACGCTTCCATGGAATGGAAAGTTTCGCTATCCGCCGACTAGAGCGACTCGTCTGCAAACAATACGCCTCCGCTTTTTAATCGAATAGATATTTGACATCAGACTCGCGATCAAGTATCTTGATTATAAAGTATCTTGATGATCAAGATAAATAACGACTCAAGGAGGACTACCTTTTTGTCAAACCATCCACCAGAACAGCCCACAGAACAACAGGAAAACCTTACGATGAGCATGCGCGGACTGGGAAACAGAACGGTACTATACCAGCAAAGTGTAGCTGCTTCCTTAGGGCTTTATAATAATGACTTCTTATCCGTCGACATTCTGCATGAAAAAGGGCCCGTCACCGCCGGTGAGCTGTCAAGACTAACCGGTCTCACAACAGGCAGCGTGACCTCCTTAATTGACCGCCTGGAAAAAAACGGTTTTGTGCGCAGACAACAGGACCCTCATGACCGCCGCAAAGTGATTATCGTTCCGATATATGAAGACAAGGAAGAAGTCCGTCAAACGTATCTCCAGCTTCACGCAGCAATGGTTAAGCTGGCGTCATCTTACTCCGATGAGGAGCTTGAGCTTATTAGCCAATTTCTGAACAAAGCAAGCGTCGTTCTAGAGGAGCAAATTCATCATCTTCATGGAAATGCACGTCCAAATAAAGCAAATGATAAGGGATGAGTCAAATGGCTGTATTAGTAATCTACGCAACAAAAACAGGAGCAACCGAGCAGTGTATAAAAGTTTTGGGTAAAGAAATCCCAAATTGTACAACTTGTGATATTCAGACGGAGAAGCCTATTATCGAGGATTTTGACCACATTATTTTGGGTGCGGGCGTCCGGGACGGGAAGATATACAAGCCGATTCGCGACTTTATCAAAAAAAATCATGACGCCCTGCTGCAAAAGAGAATGGGATACTTTATTTGCAATGAAAAGCCCAAGGAAACGGAAGATATTATAGAACGGAATATTCCCGCCGATCTAAAAGAAGCTGCTGTCTGTATTGAATCGTTTGGCGGTTATAAGGCTTATGCTGCCCCTAAAGAAGGTACCGATCAGCTAAAAGGAATATTCGTGGATACAATACTAGCTTTTGCCGAAAAATTTAAAGAATAATTTCTCCAACATTAGGCTTTCTAAGAAGCTGACCATGATTAAGAGCATTCGTTGTACAAGCGTGCATATCCAATCAAACAATAATATCTCTCAGCATTTATAAAATGCAGAGAGGCATTTTCTTAGGGTTATCGATTGATCCACTTCAACAGCTTTAAAATTTGTTTGCGGCTGATCTTCCCAACTCGCTGTACTATCTGGGTATAGCCGACTACGAGTAACTCAGTATTGGGTCCACTCACGTATTGCCGTAAATGCGGATGTCCTGCATATGCTGCGAAGAGAAAGGCTTGCTCCTTACTTCGAACCGACGGAGGATTGTCGCTACAGTAACACGGGCTATATATGTTTGGCTGAGGTCATTGCCGCGGCAGCAGACATGCCCTATGCCGAATATATGCAGAAGCATATCTTCCAGCCCGCCGGCATGACTTCAACTTTCATCATGAATCGTCGTTATGCGCCGAGGGAGCTCCATTCCATTGCTTGGGGATACATGCGTGCAGAGCAACGCTATTTCCTGCTAGACGATGATCCGGCATTTGCCTATGTATATTACTTGGATGGCATTCAGGGGGATGGCATGGTGCATACCACCATTCGAGATCTGCTCGCCTTCGATCGCGCTCTTCACGCAGGACGGCTCTTGGGAGAACCATACGTGGCGCTCATGGAAAATCCGTTCGTGCTGTTAAGCGGTGCGCAGACGACTTGCGGCTGCGGATGGTTTTTGGATGATGACCCGCGTTATGGCAAGAAGACGATGCATGGCGGAGGCTGGCCTGGCTATCGAGCGGTATTATGCAGATATGTGGAGAAGAATGCCGTCATTATTATTTTGAGCAATGTAGAGGTTGTAGATGGAGAACAGCAACTTAGCTTAGGAGCAATGGTGACGGAGTTCGAGCGGCAGCTAGGACTTTAATTCTCGACCAGGGCTGTCGCTGTTTTTATTTCTAAGATCCGTCAACAGATTTCCAGACAACAATCTGTCACCCTACCGTCTCGTAGCGATTATTCTGCTTCGCCTCTTCAATCCATCCCTCAATCTGATGTCTAGGCAACAGAATGTTACCGCCAAAAGCATTATTCTTATGCAAACCCCAGTCTCCATATACAAGCATATGGTACTGAGTATCCAATCGTTTAACTAATCCCCATACGCCGAGATCTCCCTCTGCACCAGCACTAATAAATAGCCAATTTCGGTAATTAAATAGGTAAGGCTCCCCGAACATTTCAAAGTCGTCCAAGTACCCGCTGCTCCCATCTCGGACCGGAAAACATTGATTATAATCCTTAATCATCCCTACTTCTAATACTTTAACTCGCAACCACGCTTTAGTGTCATTTCGCTCAAGCACACGTTCGATGGAGCAATGTACAAAAGAAGATTGCTCAATTTCTTCAGGATGGGAATCCCAACCGTTGAGGCTGGAGAGTACCGGAGTATACAGCATCCAAAAGGGTTCCCCTATCATCATATGGAATGGATGAGCTGCCTTCACCGTTCTAACTTGACCTTTCTCAGGCGGGTGATCCGACCGAATCCAACGGGACTCATCTAGCGGAGGAATCTCATTTTCGTAATCCGACCATTCCATAACATCATTTTCGAAGCCAACAATATCATAAAACTTACTCTCCATCTTCACGCGCTCCGATACACTGCTGCATGTCTTGCACACCAAGGCGACTACCTCTTGCGCCATCTGTTTCAACTCCATTCTATTAAACAACTGACTATCAGACAGTACGTTCTTATCCCGCACTACTCATAATACGGTGTACCACACTAACAAGTTTAAAAGGCCATCCTTGTGGAATGACCTTCTCTTTTTAGGGACGCTTTATTCTACTTTTCAATTCACTCAACGACGAGCTTATTTTTTCGTACACTTTATAATAAATGCGGGAGGAACTAGGGATGCTTTCTTATGGGTGTACCACACAGCAGGATCTCCCGATTTAATCTCCTCTTGGATTACAACATCTTCAACGACCTTCTCCAGTTGAAAGCCCGCTTGAATTAGCTCGTTAATATACGTACTGATTTTCAGTTGATTCATAATAGCCGGACTATCCCATGGTTCACATTGCTGAAGACCTTCATCATGGTAAGATTTATGAATAACGATCTGTTCCCCATTCTGGCTAATGCGACTATGAAGCGGATGCTCCCAGCTAAATATAAATGTCCCGCCAGGCTTCAAATAGCTATACAGATTCTGAAGAGTCTGCCCCAAGTCAACTGTCCAACCGATCGCATAGATCGAATATACAATATCAAAATGCTCAATTGGTATGCCAGGGTTCTTCTCCATCGGCCCTTGAAAAAGATTTACTTTTGTATGACTGTCTGAGAGCAGTACCCGTGCGGTCTCGATTTGAATATCGGACAAGTCAATCCCCCATAGCTCTGAGGCTCCGTTCGAGGCCATGTATTTTAGAGAATGCCCACTGCCACAACCAACCTCCAACACCTTCTTACCTGATACATCGCCAAATAAGTCTAGTTCCTCTTCGGTGGGTAGAAATGGCCCATATACAGGAAGTGAGGATCTTCCAAAAAAACGCGGCGCTGCATCATCCCAGCTTTTTTTATTTGATAATATATACTCTTCTTGATCGGATTCCAACATGCATGACTTCCTCCTATGCCAAAAATTGTAACCACATATATTCTACTAAAGAGATGTATTATCCTTCCAGAGGCAGGTTGGGCTTTTCTTAATGGAGTCTTAATGGAAGCAAGGCTTCGCCTGTATTTGAATCTTAAAAGGATCGGGACTTGCTAAAATAAAATCGGCCGATGATTTCATGATCAAGCCTTGTAATCCAACTCAGCTGCTGGCACGGATACAAGCTCATCTCCGCAGACCCCAATCTGAGGCGTCACGCCAGCCTAATGTTCCGGACGAGGGTATCGAGATGAAGATGGACGCCGCTCTTATCTAGCGCGCCTTGCGCAACTTGCTGGACATTGCTATCCGTTTTGGTGAGGATGGGCATTATTTGTGGATTCGGCTGGTAGAGGAAGATCGGTTTGATCCATAGTAATGGCTTCAATGCCTCAAAGTTTTATGGTGAAGGTCCACGGAAATAAATGATCTTAACCCTACTTGCTACTCATAACAAGCTTATATTTCTTGAAAATCCAAGCGTTCATCATATCATTCATTGCATTTTGGCTGATGCGTACAGATGGCTTTTGCTCTTGCAAAGTATCACCTGCAGGAACTGAAAAGCGAAGCAGCTTTGTCATCTTCTTAATTTCATTGGCTATTTCATTGAAAAATGCGTACGTTAACGGCTGATGCTCCCGAATATCCTCATACACATAATACTTCCCTTTTTCATCCTCTAGATCAATCTGATAACCTTTAGGCAATGAAAGCATGACACTCGGCAGCTCATCTTCCGCCCATTGTTCATTATAAGGAAAGCTGATCCCTTCATTTCTTACGAAGAACCCAGAGCTTTCATTACTAATCTTAAGAGAAATAGAGTAGACAAAGAACGGGAAATAGTCGGGCTTCTCCGGCATGGTGAAATACTGATAAAAAGTCTGGTAAGCCTCGTATACCTGACCTAGATCGTGCTCTGTCCGGTCATGGTTCGTTCGATGAAATTGTACTTGTTTCTGATCGAAAAGCCTCAACACACTTTGAAACTCATCTGGCGTTATGATGAATTTAAGTTTATAGAATCCGCTATGCTTCAATGTAGTCATTTAACTCACCGCCGTATCTAAACTTGTGGTTCCCCTTATTTTTCGCTCTACCCTGTAAATGTGCGAAGTAAAGACGGCCATACAGAAATGTTCTCGCGGCAGGATGGACATGTGGTTTCCCCCGCTAAATAATGCAAATGCTCGGCCAAGGTTTGCTCTCCAATTGCTTCCGCCCGCTCCGCTAATGCTTGTACTTCCTCATCTGCAAATGATGTGACCGGGACAAGCCTTTGCGGTTCCTGGCCTGCCTGAAAGACGGGATCTTCCGCATAGGCTTGAAGAATACCTGAATGATCTTCAACGGGCCATATGTACACATCTTCCTCGCAAGCCGGACAGACGGCGACATATTCATCACCCTCGCTGAATGTCATCAGCATGTTGGCTATGCTGTATGAGCCGCGATAAGCAGCATCCGCAATCAAAATGTAACGCTTCTCTGTTTCATCCATAGTTTGTTGCGCTGCATAAGCGAGCACTCCCTTTGTAAGCGCCCGGAGCTTATCCATTGCCTCGATATATTCAAAATATAATTCCGTACAAACGGAGCTTCCTACATCCTCAGCTAGTTCAGCCCAAGATGCTGGGAATGGCGCCTTTTCCCGCTCATCGCGGCTTGCCTCGATGATACCGCAATTGATATACAGCTCTTTGCGCACTTCCGAATCCGAAGTAGAGCATGCTAGCTGTGCCAAATACGGCATTGCCGCATAGGTAGCCGTATAAATCGTATTTTGATGGAACAAATACTCCTGAAAGAGTTCGTCAAAAACCTCCTGGCTATACTCCTGCGCCAGCTGTTGCAATAACTCTGGTACGTTGTCTGCCGAACGATACGGTCCTGTAAGTTTTCCCCATACATCGCTATCCCACTTAAGCATACTTTCCCTCCGTTCCTGAATTCCCAATTGCTATAGTTTCCACTTATTGTATCATATGAAAAGATTGGAATCAGTCCTGATATCCTCGTCTTACACACCTGGCTCAGGAGCTCTGCCGAAGCATAGTCACAAGTGATATCTGTATCAGCTCAACTGTAGGTGCAGCTTTAGTTTTAGAGCATTTAAACAAATTCACTATAAAACTATTCTCAATTCCGTTTTGTTGACATATAATAAATTTGTAGTCATCGGTTGACTTTACTCTATAACTACAAAAATTCAAGCGGTGCCAGCAAGCATTACTTTATGATGGGAGTGTACTCTATTGAAACAACTGCGGATCCCTTTATTTCTACATGATATTTTTGGCGAAAAACAATCTGTTGTGTCTATTCTGTCCATATTGCTTTTTGGCGGATTATTAACGGCTTCGTTATATTTGATGTTCCCTCAACTAACGGAAAATTTGCCGGTGTGGCGCAGCACACTGGCATTCCTATTCATTTTCGATATATTTTCCGGATGTGTAGCCAATTTCACTATATCAACCAGCAACTTTTATGCAGCACGAAAAACGAATCGCATCGTATTTATTGCCATACATTTTCATATTGTGCTTGTTGCCCTTCTATTACATACAGACATTTGGTACTCCATTGGGGTTTGGGCGTATACAATCGCAGGGGCATTGATCGTGAATGCTCTGCACGGCAAACAATCACAACTTCTTATTGCAGGCTTGCTTCTATCTATTGGCCTGGGTGGTATTCCACTGCTACCAAATATACAGCCCTATATGCTGACTATCTGTTTATTATTCATGCTTAAAGTGTTATTTAGCTTCGCCGTGGATCATTATAGTAAAGCAATAAATAACATCGGTGAAGAAAAATGAGTTCTCCGTATAGAATATCCAAGCTAACAAAGTCGTACAAACCCGTATTCGTGTCCCTTATGAGCAGGGCGTTTGCTCAAGATCCCTTATTCCTGCACTTGTTTGGCAACTCACAACTCGACCAGAGAGCAAAAAATAAAGTAACCGCTTTTGTTTCCTTTATGTTTGATAAGAGCTTTTTTTGCAATGAGGAGGTGTGGGGAATTTTTGAAAATGAAAGCTTGCTTGGCACTTATCTCATTGAGAAACCGCAATTAAATAAGCTGCAGAATATAAAAGGCGTATTTTTCGCAATCATGTATTCTATTCTATGGAGTACACGAATATCAGGAAAAACCTTGAATCTCCTTAATTCTTATATGCGTATCACAAGATCCGCTGCCCCCTCATTAACGCATCACTACCTCGTTATGATTGGAGTAAAGCCGGAGGCTCAGGGAAAGGGACTCGGTACAGCCATGCTGCTGCACCTGTTAAATATGGTAAATGAAGACGATACCTCGCAAGGAGTCGCTTTGGATACTGAAAATAAAGAAAATATAAAGTTGTATCGGAGATTTGGGTTTACGCTGAGTAGAGAAACACAAGTCAACCATGTACCCGTGTACTGTATGTTTTATCAAAAAGATTAGTCACTCCGTTCATTGATGAAGACAATGAACCGTCCTACTTGTTTCACCGTTTGCAACAGGCAGACTTGTACATATACAATAAGTAAATGACAAAGGCTAAAGTTAGATCGATAGGAGGAATATTAGATGCCGCAATTAATTTTTAGAGGAGTTCCAGCCGAGGGCATACGTTCCATTAGCATACCTCTTGTAGAAGAGATGGCTGCCATATGCCAATGCGGAACGGATAATTTCACTTTAGAATGCTTGCACGTCACCGCTATATTTGACGGAAAATATACCGATTCGTACCCTTTCATCGACGTATGGTGGTTTGAGCGCGGGGATGAAGTGCGCGATAAAATGGCCGAGGCCATTGATAGGCATGTTCGCTCGCTCGGTATACCTGATCTGGAGATTTCATTCCGGGTTGGCCGCGAGGAAGACTTTTATATGAACGGACGCCGTTATAGAGCCTAGCGGAGCCGTCACAAATGCAGAACCACCATTCATGGAATGGTGGTTTCTTTGGTGGAATTCGAAAGCGATTGGCCTGCCTGTGACACTACTGCATAACGAACGGCTTCCTTCCATATGAAACCCTATTTCCTTGTTCAATTTCTTCGCTGCAGAAATTATTATCCTCGAATTCATATATTTCAAAAGTACAGCTGCCCTCAATACGCTTGATTCGAATTCTATACTCGCCAGGCTCAGCTTGTATGACAATTACTGTTCCACTGGCTCCCTCAATCAAACTGCTAACGCGCTGAATACAATCATATATAACATCACTCATAAAGGTTGCAGGTATTAGAAACTCATTTTCTTGAGCTGCTGCTTTAATATCAAGCCATCCATGGTACTCCAGTTCAAAGGATAATTGCACGATTCTCTCAGCTCCTGCATGTTCATTTTCAATGGTATGAACTTGATCTCAAATTCTACGTGCATCCTTTGCGGGATGGCCATTTCTAGTACCATAAGCTTTCTTGCCAAAGTTCATCATGTCTGCTGGTAATTTACCGCAGCAATTAGACAAGCCCTACATAGAAAAGCATAATAAATCCCCTCACTGTCCGCTGCTTGTTCCATATCTATTTGCCCAATAAACTCCATAGTCTCTGAACAGCAAGGGCATGCGGGATATTCCGCATCCTGAATCCAGGCGGGATGACCGCCGATCTGAGAGGTGGGTGCCTCTAGTGTCCAACAGGCTCCTTCGTAGGTTCCTATCGATCGACCCGATATTCGCATGGTACGCAATGGCAGACCTTCATCCAGCTCTGTTTCTGGCAAAAATTCAGGAACGGTATTAAATTCACTCCACGAATAGCTGCCATCCAACTCCACTTTCGTGAACACTGTACCATAGCAGTTACAATGTATGCAGGCCGCAATCCTTAACCGCTCCCCCGAAAGCTTCAAAAACCGAACTAATGGATCCTGTAAATGACAATCAATCAACACCCTTAGCTTACTTTGACACCATGGACAACATTGGTCATCCGGTTGCAGGGCCACTACCGCCGCCGCATTTACAGGCTCTGATCCACCGATCTTTTCCCCATATACTTCAAAATTATAGCTCTCGAGGTGGAAAAGCAGCCGTTTCTGGCCATCTTGATCTAATTCCCAACCAGCTTCATGAGCATAATTCTCTGGAGGGACATAAAGATTTGATGCCCATACAGGCGGACCTTTCTTCCATTTTGCGAACAATCGTACAACCACTTCATCACCTATCCAAGCTAATGCCAGCAACAGATGATTACGGTTAGCTGGATCTCGCTCCACCAGATGAATTAGTTCATCGCGGATAGCTGGACTCGCTTCCTTGTAAAGGATGCCAGGATAATACATTCCTTTGTGAAAGAAGGCATGTAATGCCCTCTCGATTCGAGCATCTGTAAAACATACCAGTGACAGCAGGATAGTCTCGGCTTGGTCAAAGTCTTCTTGATCAATCAACGAAATCGCGTATGTTTCCAGTCGCTCGCAATCAGCTTTAGTCAGTTGATGATATAGTTCCTGTGCGCTTTTATGGTAAGGTAGTTCTCTCACAAGCGGGTTATATTTCCGAGGTGTATGCATGATTTTAAGAACCTCAACTGGATCAATTATACCTTTATACCAATCAACATCTTTCCGATTTTGTAAGATATATGCCTCCTTCTCCAATGCAAGCTTCTTCTGATAACATGGCATACAAGTTCCGCCAGTCTTTAAAGCAGTTGTAGGAAGAATAGTTGCAGAACAACCGGAGTTTTGGCAGGCCACACGTTCACTCATCGAAAAAATCCTCTCCCATCTATGAAAAATTCTCTATCCCTTATTTATGATACGGCTCAGCTTAACAGGTCCTAGGAGGATCCCAATTCACATCTTCAAAACTTGTAACTCCTTTAAACTCTTCATTCTCTAATTACACATCGCTGAGCAGTTTCCCTTTCTTCATATTAAAGGAAAATCAACCTTTGGCAGCAAGATCCGCCCCAACTCAACGATTACAGGTGTGCTATAATATGCTCTAACTGATGAATTAAGAGAATAGGTGTGTGTGAACCGATGGATATAAAGCCGGGACATCTGCCCAAAGCCAAAAAACCGCTATACCTTACCGTATACGATGAACTTTTCAAAAAGATCATGAGTGGCGTGTTCCCCTCCAATGGCCAATTGCCTACTGAACCTGAGCTTGCCAAAATGTTCGACGTCAGCAGAATGACGTTAAGACAAGCATTAGCTCTATTGCAGGATGACGGGCTAGTGACGAGTATTCATGGTAAAGGGAACTTTGTAACCCGATCTCGAATGGTGCAGCGAAATGATGGGCTGGAGAAAATCGGGAACCCCATTAATAAGTGCCATACAGAGGACATTGACCATGTCGACATTCAGTTCAGACTGGACTTGGAGAGTGACTACACGAAAGAGGTCTTGAAGAGAAAAGCCACGGCTGTGGTAGCCATTGAGCGTTGGTATATGAGCAAAGGACAGGCGGTGGCTTACGGGTTTACCTTTATGGCCATTGAAGCAGCAACAGAATTGAACCTGGACCTCCAAAATGAAGAACAACTATTAGACATGCTTGAGAATAAGGTATATGCGCTGGCTAACTCTGCAACGGTGGAGGTCAAACATTCCACGGTGATGAATACCTCATCTCAAAAATATAAACTTGATGCCGGCGAGGGTTGTGACTTGCTGTTGGAAAGTCTATATGTCAATGAACAGTACCCTGTGGTATACAATAAATATTATATTCCCAAAGAATTTAGCCAGATTGTGGTCAATGCTTCGAAAAATTAGAACGTATTGCCATGCAGGGCAGTGGTTTCTCCATCCAAAGGAGAGACCACTGCCCTTTTTGCATAGGAGATTGGCTTAAGGGATAAAATACGGGAAATTCCTCCAGAAAAAATGTGTTGATAAGGGACGGCGATATGTGGTACTTTATCCATGTACCAATTAGACAACTTTCTATACAACTATACCAATTTGTTAGGAAAAGGAGATTTGACATGAGCACATCCCATAAAGAAACACCGCATATTAAACCTGGAGGCGTAGAAATCGCCGAAACGATTCTATTGCCGGGCGATCCCCTAAGAGCGCAGTTTATTGCAGAGAACTATTTGGAGAATGCCGTCCAGTTCAATAATGTCCGCGGTATGCTGGGCTACACAGGAACGTTCAAGGGCAGAAAAATTTCCGTAATGGGAACTGGTATGGGAACTCCGAGCATGAGCTTGTATTCATGGGAGCTGATTCATGTATTCGGCGTTAAAAATCTCATTCGAATTGGTTCCGCTGGGGCGATTCAAGATCATTTGAATCTGTATGACATTGTTTTTGCAATGGGTTCTGCAACCGATTCCAATTACGGACATCAATACAATCTCCCAGGCCACTATTCGATTACGGCATCGTTCGAGCTGCTGGAAAAAGCTAAGAAGATCGCGGATGCGCAGGGGCAGAAGGTTCATGTAGGTAATGTGCTCTCCAGTGACATCTTCTATAATGCGGATCAAACTGCGCTGAAGAGATGGAGCGAGATGGGCATTCTATGCGCTGAGATGGAATCTGCAGGACTGTATATGAACGCAGCTCAAGCCGGCGTTAACGCACTGTGCATCTTGACGATTAGCGATCATATCTTCAGACATGAATCCACGACTACTGAAGAGAGACAGACTGCTTTCACTAAAATGATGGAAATTGCACTGGAACTTGCTTAATCATCTGATTCCAAGAAGGGAATGTGGCGAATGGCTACAATAACTGAACAAGCACCACAAACTACCCCATCCTTTCAAGCGAAAAGGGCCGTCCCTGTCATTCTGCTCTTTTTCGTCTTTGCCTTAATCATCGATAACTCCTTCAAGCTGGTTTCAGTAGCTATAGGCGATGATCTGGGAATCTCGGCAACTATGGTTAGCTTGCAAGCCTCGTTAGCGGGACTTGTAATTGGCATCGGCGCGGTCATCTATGCCTCTTTGGCCGACACCATCAGTATCAGAAAGCTGCTGGTTGCAGGGATTATCTTAATCTGCATTGGTTCGATTATCGGGTATATTTTTCAAGACTCTTATCTAATCATTGTTATTGCTCGTATGATCCAGACTGCTGGTCTGGCCGCGGCTGAAACTTTATACGTAATCTATGTAATGAAACACCTGCCCAAAGAAGAACAGAAAAAGTTCCTGGGCCTCAGCACAAGCAGCTATTCGCTTTCTCTTGTTATCGGTTCCCTTACAGGGGGATTCGTGTCCACCTATTTAAGTTGGACAACGTTATTCTTAATTCCGCTGCTGTCGTTGATCCTGCTTCCCTTCATTCTGAAATATTTGCCGAAGGAGCAATCCCGGAAGAGTCATGTTGATCTTATCGGCCTTATTCTCATATCCGCCATTACGACTTCAGTGTTGATGTATTTGACGGATTTCAACTGGATCTTTATTGTGAGCTTCGTTGTCACAGCAGCACTATTCCTTGGCTATATCAGCAAGAGTAAGAAGGCGTTCATCGGGATTTCCTTCTTCCAAAACAAACGGTTTGCAGCTGTTCTTGCCATCGCTTTTGTGATTTATACCGTTCAGTTGGGCTACATCTTTATTTTCCCTTTCCTGCTTCAAAAGATGTATGATCTGCAGCTCGACACGATCTCACTGCTGTTGATACCTGGTTATGTAACGGCGATCATCGTCGGATCACTGTCTGGCAAGATAGCAAAAGTATTGTCCAATAAGCAAGCGGTTTCTATTGCTATGGGATTAATCGCATGCAGTCTGGCCTTGCCTGGCCTTGCTGGGGGCTCGGTTCCTGTATATGTGATCTCCATGCTGCTGTTCTCGGGGTCATTCGCATTCATGTACGCGCCTATGCTTGATTCCTGTGTACGCTCCATTCCTGCAGAGAAGTCAGGAACAGCCATTGGATTCTACAACCTGGTGTTGAATGTAGCGGCTTCTATCGGCATCACCTATACCGCGTCTCTTATGGATGTAGTATCTTTTGGAACGGTGTTGTGGATCCTTGCTGGCGTTGCCTTGTTCGCTCTATTGATGTACGGGCTGCTTGTAGGCCGACTCACTGAGTCCAAATAAATACCTTTAGCTTAAAACGCCCAAAACACTTCCTCTTTGGAGATGTTTTGGGCGTTTTATATTTTCTCCTTTTGAAGGCGTTCTCTTGAAGCCATCACTTATGATACGGTTCAGCTTAACGGGTCTTTCTACAAAAAAAGTGTTAAACTACTAAACAGAGACCCAACTATCTACAATAAAGCAAGCTTCACAAACGGATGCAGGCAGGGATTACGCCAAGCGCAGTTAGAAAGGACTCACCATGAATAGTTTCTTGAGGAAAATGATGAAATCATTGATCGGCCCAGCGATTCCCGGTGGAATCATGACAATCCTTATATTTTATCTGGATTACTTCCAATTCGAGCTTGTTGAAAAATTTCTGCTGTTTGCAGCCTTCGTCATTGTACCTCTTGTGATTTTACTTTTGAACCATGACGAAAAGAATGCACATCAAAGGAAGATCTATGCTGTTATTAAGCTGCTTCAATTTCCCGCAGCGCTTCTTACCTTAGCCTCCGTAATGAGCAGTAAAATGTGGGGGTTAGGAAGCACCGCAATACCAGGGACTCTCTCCCTTGGGTGGCTGCTGTTCACATTGCTGCTTTGCATTTATGGCTTGACCACTATTGTGATTCATAAGGGAAAAACAGCGGAAATAGCGATTGGCGCGGGGCTCGTTTATTTCTTTATAGGAGGCATTTGGTTCACCTTATATCAGTATCAAGTTAACCTCTTCCAAGCTAATCCTGCAACGCACGCGTTAAGCTCAGTCCACTTTCATTTTTCATCTGCTATCGTTCCGATTTTTATTGGTGTGCTGGGACGGATTATGACGAAAAAAAACTGGTATCCCTGGGTCGTAGCCATCGATATCATCGGACCCATTCTGATCGCTATCGGTATGATTTTCTCCAAGCCGATTGAGTACATTGGCGTCACTATGTTCGCCTGTAATATTGTAATTTACACCACTTATCTCCTTGCATACTTAAGGAGAAACTCTCTACACCATAAGGCAACCTTCTTTTTAGTCCTTTCTTGCATAGCTTTTTATTCGGTTATTGTCCTATCCATTTTCTATCCGTTACTGAAAAACATGTATTCCTTAACCATACTCGATTTCATTCCGATTTACGGAGCGCTGCATGCGTTTGGATTTGTTTTATGCGGGCTGATCGGATGGGTGTACATGGCAGATTCTATTAAGAAAAATCGTTTGCCTTTTTACCCTTAGAATAACGTTTTTAGTTTTTCTTTCATACGATTTATAATCATTTGTCCCGTGTTTACTTCTGTAAGAGTAACGTCCCACATCACGGCATTTGTAGCCGGGTTTGGGTCATCATTCATTAATTTAATGGTAATTTCATTTACTCCATTTAAGGGGATTTGAAAGGTGTCCTGATTCAATCCGCTTTCGGCTGATAAACCTAATGAATAAATCTCTATGCCATCCGCAATAAAAATGATGTCACTTCTCCCATCGCTTGCTGCGTTGATTACATCATCCGGTATTGCGGCATAGCCTGCCATTCTTGTATATTTCCCATTTAAAAGATACGTAAACTCATTAGTTCTTGTATTGTTTCTACTGTATACATTGATCTGAGGCTCAACCTTTTTTTGAACGGAAGTGAAACTTGAAAGGGTTTCATCCCACAGTACAGCCCCATCTTTTAATGCGAGTTGATTCAGGGCTACGACTTCGCCGCCTCCCTTTTCTAAATAATGATTGATGCCACCAGCAATAGCAATGACTCCAATCGCAAGTACAATGGCTGTTAAGAAGATTCGGCAGATCCCTTTGAAGTTATCTCGATCACGGCGCACCAACCGCTGTGCCCCAAATCCTACCGCCGCCCCTAATGTATTAATGATGATATCATCAATATCAAAGGAGCCTAAACGAGAAAGCATTTGTATGATTTCAACAATCGTAATGGACAGAATAAATAAAGTTATAAATCGAATGAAGCGGCAACGAAACAGAAGTGGGATAACAATTCCAAAGGGGATAAAGGCTACAAAGTTGCCCAACTCAAAAAACCAAAGCTGAAAGCTCCGTCCCATTGGAAAGTGTAACGGTATCCCTTCAGGTATTAAACTATATCGCATGCTAGAATCTTCAAGAAAGGAAGCTCGGTTAAAACCTATATACAAAAAATATAAGGTCAAAACGGTATATAATGCTAACAGTATAATGGTGATTTTTCGTAACTTTCCTTGATACATAATTACATCCTTTCTTTTCCGCAAAACTGCAAATGGACGTCTAATTCATTTTTGAACCGTAGCTACTTTGAGTACAGTTTACATACTTACGATACCATTTTAGAGAACAAAAATTAAATATGTGTTAATCAACTCTTATTTTTCCCTAATGATTGCCGCATAGAAAAAGGGCTGGTACAATATAGTTAGTAATGAAATTTTAGGGCACTGCTTCGCTAGCCTTGCTAGAGACAACCCCGCTACTTGTAGCCGGGTTGTTTTTTGTTTTCATTAAAATGAAAAGAGGAGATTCTGATTATGACCGAAACAAGAGCTATCCTCACCAAAGAAGACCTCATAGAACAATTCAAAACATGCGGACTGATGGAAGGACAAACCGTCATGGTCCATACTTCGTTAAGCAAGCTTGGTTTTGTTGTAGGCGGAGCCGAGACGTTGATTCGATCCCTTCTTGAAATCGTCGGAGCAGACGGAACCCTGGTCATGCCATCCCAAACGTGGAAGAATCTCGACCCGTCTAAAGGCGTGCACTGGGAAGAACCCGTAGAGTGGTGGCCTGCCATTAGAGAACACTGGCCCGCTTATGATAAAGAGGTTACCCCCGCAATCGGTATGGGTGTCGTAGCCGAGATGCTTCGCAATTGGCCGGGAGCCAAGAGGTCCGACCACCCTGCGCGTTCCATAGCCGCAGTGGGCAAGCATGCGTCATATATAACGGAAAATCATGATTTAAGCAATATTTTTGGAGAAGGCTCCCCGCTCGATAAGCTGTACCAGCTAAACGGTTACGTGCTTTTGGTTGGCGTCGGCTACGACAAAAACACGTCGCTGCACTTGGCGGAAACAAGGGCCAATTTCCCTGGCAAGAAGTTCTCCGAGGAAAGCAGCGCCATGAAGATTAACGGCATACGCGAATGGGTGACTTACAAGACCCAAGCTGTGGATGACGAAGATTTCATTCAATTAGGGCAGCAATACGATAACGAAAAAAACGTGAAGATTCATAAAGTAGGAAACGCCGATGTGCGCTTCTTGGAACAACGACCGCTGGTCGACTGGGCCACGGCATGGATGGAGCGCAATAGGATGCAGGTCTAGCAGGCTTTATTCCACAACTCTATATCCATAATAGCTTCGTGTATGGATTGCCAACAGTAAATCAGACAAAGCGCTACTAGCCGGACGACCAGTCTTACTGATCTGCAACTGGTCACGACGGTCAACTACTTCGTGGAGCACAGCCCGCACCGCTGGTTGACTCCGGACGTTCCGAGCGGACGATCTGCAGTCGGACACGATATCCAACGGCAGCTCGATGCTTCAACTCACACTCCTGGTACTCTCCGGAAGCGCGAGTGTGGCGATCTGCAGCAATGGTACTCAATAAAGATTCAGCAAACAAAGTCCTCTAAGCTCAAATTATCGCACTCGATAAAGGGATTGCTAACCCGAATGATCAAGCGCTCTTATACGCTATGTCTATTCTAGATGGAGCTGCTACAATTGCGGTTTTTTCCCTCAAGTCCGGCGGCGCACTCTTTGCCGGAATCGCTCGAGTATTATCCGGATTTATGATAGAACAAAAAAACAACGCACAGGAGGATCGCTTGTCTAGCGTCCTTCTGTGTGTTATTACGGTTATATGGTGATTTTTATATTTATTTAAATAGATCCTGTAACGTTTTCACATCAAAGTCGCTAGAAATCTTATATTTATTACTTCCAGTACTATTAGTTGAAGCGTGATCTGTTATTGATATGTATTTTTTACCATAGATGTTAATGGTATAACGAATTTTTCCGTTAACCCCAATCATTAATACATACCATTCCGAGTTGTCGCGCTTAATAGAAAAAACTTTTCTTAGATCTAGATTTGATAGATCTGTAAGGACAGAATTAATTTGATTTTGTTCCGATACATAAATAGTGTCTGCTTCTTCTCCATTTACTTTTATCACATTGAATTGACTAATTTCGTCAATATTCAAATGATCTGTAACTTCATTTTGAAATGTCGTGTTTGCTGTGATTAAATAAAAGGTTAAAACTGACGTGAATAGTAAAATGACTAACAAATAGCGTATGTTCCGCTTTTTCATGTTTCCCCTCCAAAGTATTCAGTACTGGAGTTAAATCTCTCCAGCCTAACTCCCATGTATCTATTGCATCAACAAATGTCGAGCTCTTAGCCCGCTCCTTAGCATTCCGTAGACCAGTTGTTGTAATGCTAGCAATCCCGCTTCCATCACGATAGAGTGGTCCGATATAAACGCGTACAATCGCATTAACATATTAATGGACATTAACTTCATTTCTCACTCTCGTATTTCCTTGCTCCATTCACCTTGTAGGATTCCATATCATCGCTTTGAGTGTTTCATAATCTCTTTCCGGAATATGTTGAAGCCATGTATATTGATCATCCATAATGATGAGCTCATAATTTTGTCCTATCCGAAAGGTTATTGGACTCTTTACGTTTTCAAATTTCATCAAGCAAATATGTCCTTTAAAATCTAATTCATCTATATATAATTGTGTATATTTTTTCGCGGGTTTAATTGACCAATGAGACAGATCAGCATACTTACGTTTCATTCTTGACTCCGCCCAATAAAAAAACTCGATATACCCTAATCGTGCCCCATCCATAACTCCTACAGATCCCTATATCCTTCTTGTCACCCAAATTATCGCCATCGCTTATGATAAGGCTAAGCGTAACACCTATAGAGCAAAATCCCAAGTATTGTATTTAGGTAAGCAGCAAAAAAGAGCTCATCTTACGATGAACTCTTTGGTCTTGCCTTTAGTTTAGTATTTCGCATGCTTCCTCACGATCGAATCATCGCTCTCCAAGAATGGCCATGCCGGGTACTCGATCGGGATGCGGCTGACCTCATCCAGTCTGAGCAGTTCATCGCTTGTTAGAGTAATCCCGCTTGCCGCAAGGTTTTCCTGTAGTTGATCGGGTCGTTTTGCGCCAATAACGACACTCGTTACGGCCTTCTGATTCAGCACCCAAGCAAGAGCGATTCTAGCCACCGTCGTCTCGCGTACTGCCGCAATATCCTGAAGCGTGTCGATAATCGGAAATACTTTATCCTTGTCGACCGGAGGAAACGGAACGTTCGCATGCCGGTCGTTGTCATTGCCCGGATTATCCCGCGTGTATTTACCAGACAGGAAGCCCCCGGAAAGCGGACTCCAGACGATTAAACCCATATTTTGATCCTGAAGTACCGGGATGATTTCCCGTTCGATCTCGCGCGCGGCGAGAGAGTAGTAAGATTGGCTGCTCTTGAAAGCGTGAAGTCCGTGAAGCTGCGAGAGACCCCGAGTTTTCATGATGTTCCACCCGGTCATATTAGAATTGCCGATATAGCGAACTTTCCCGCTCCGAACCAGATCGTCGAGAGCCCGGAGCGTTTCTTCCCAGTCCGTTAATTGATCGGGGTTATGGACTTGATACAGATCGATATAATCCGTTCCGAGCCTCTTCAAGCTTGCTTCCACTTGCCCAATGATATGCAAGCGAGATAATCCGAGCTCGTTCGGACCAGATCCCGTGCGTCCTCTGACTTTCGTTGCGATCAAAGCTTGATGCCTTTTGTTCTTCAGAGCCTTGCCGAGAATTTCTTCCGATTGTCCGTCCGAGTATACATTGGCCGTATCGAAAAAATTCACACCGGCCTCCATCGCTTGATCGACCAGAATGCCCGCTTCCTTTTCGCCCAGGCCGCCGAAAACACCCCACTTCTCACCGCCGCCGAATGTCATTGTTCCCAATCCTATCTCTGATACCAGCACTCCCGTATTGCCAAGCAAGTTGTATTTCATCGTCTTTACTCCCTCCATTATTTGGTTTACATTAATGGAGACGAAGTCAAATCGGAATGGACGCAAATAAGAGAAACATTTTTTGAATAAACTTTCGTTGAGTGGGGGACCGCACCGATGAATTTAGAGCAATTATGGAATGAACACCATGAGCACGTCCGGAATTTCGTTTTGCATAAAACGAATCATCACGCTGATACCGAAGACATTGTGCAGATGACTTTTATGAAAGCTTATGAAGGGATGGCCCGTCTACAGGATGAGGAAAAGAGACGAGCGTGGATTTTTCAAATCGCAAGAAATAGCATCGTTGATCATTTCCGGAAGGAAAAAAAGACGGTGGCACTTCTGGATAACGTGACCATTGTCGAAGAAGAACCAGTCGCAGATTGTAATTCGGAGGCCGCTGAAGGGATGATGAGCATCCTGACTCGCATGCCTGATAAATATCGGGAGGCGCTTGAGCTTTCCGAGCTGCAGGGCATGTCGCAGAAGCAGTTAAGCGAACATCTGAATATCTCTTATTCGGGAGCGAAATCCAGAGTGCAGCGAGGCCGCGAGCTAGTAAAAGAGATGATGACAAGCTGCTGCACTATCGAAGCCGATCATTACGGGAATATCGTAGAATACTCCGTCATTCATGATGAACCGAAACCAAAGAAGAAGTCCGATTAATTTCCAATCCGTATAAGAGCTATATTTATTTTGCTCTATTTGTGATACGGTTTGGCCTAACGGATCTATCGGCGAAAAATTCAACAAAGTAAAAGCTATTGCCGCATAGAAAAAGGGTTGGCATAATATATCCAGTAATGTAATTTCAGAGAACGGCTTCGCTAGCATTGCTAGAGACAACCCCGCTACTTGTAGCCGGGTTGTTTTTTTGTTTTTTATTAAAATGACAAGGTGGAGATTCCAATTATGACGATACGCGATGAAGCATAATCCCGCCGCAGCAAAGCAGCTAGAGATTGAGAAGAAAGATGAGCGTAATATGGCAATCGTTAATCGGGCAAAAGCGAAAGCGTATGACATGATGGTTTTTGTGTTTGGAGCCTTAATTACAGCATGGGCCTTAATGGATTTAGATTTAACAATGGTATTGCTATTGGTTTGTGCCTATTTGTTTATTCTTGGATATGGCACTGATTACCGATTCAAGCGCTTTAAAGAGATGTAATAAAATTTAGAGTCATTGGCATATTTCTGCCCTTTTTTGCTGCGTACTACTTTAGTAGGACTATTATTTGCTGAAATTCCCTTAAGATGTTCAGATAGAGGCGAAGTTCCGTCCACGTGTGAAATGATAAGATGTAGCGGATGAACGAATATCCTATACGCGGTCACATGGATTTTTCACACTTTCTGCATCCACGCCAAGGCTTTTAATTGATCAGAGAATGCTACTTCGTTCAACGAATTAGAATAGAAAGGATGATATAAGAACGATGATGAAACACAGGAGTCGTCACAGGAGAATTTTGTTTCATTTCATACTAGTCATGGCGCTGCTGCTGAACGCAGTCCCGGTTGTTGTCGCAAGTGAAGCGAGCGATTTTATTCCATGGATTCCTAAAAAACACTATACTTTTGATCGTCCAGTCGATTCAACGATAGACAAAGAAGGAAATGTATACATTGCAGATTCAATAAACAATCGAATTGTTAAGGTAGATCGTAATGGAATGTACCTGAACGATTGGGGGGGCTACGGCAGTAGAGAAGGCATGTTTAATTTCCCTAGTGGGATCGCAATTGATAAGAATGACAATGTTTACGTGGCGGATCGCGGTAATAACCGGATTCAAAAATTTGATTCGAATGGAAATTATCTTACCGAGTGGGGCGCGTTTGGCACTGGTAATGGACAGTTCCGCGCTCCGGTTAATTTAGCGATTGACTACAACGGCAATATTTATGTAGCGGATAGGGATAACTATCGAATGCAAATGTTCGATTCCAATGGGAACTTTATCACCCAATGGGGAAGCTTTGGCACCGGAAATGGGCAGTTCAATTTGATTTACGGCATAGCGGTCGACCAGGCCGGTAATGTATATACAGCAGAGAGTGAAAACCATCGAGTACAAAAATTCACTTCGGACGGTACTTATATTACGCAATGGGGAAGCATGGGCACCGGAAATGGGCAGTTTAGATATCCCTTTTCAATCGAAGCTGACAGTAACGGCCATGTTTATGTAACGGATGCCCAAAATAATCGGATTCAGAAGTTTGACTCGAATGGCATCTATATGGACCAATGGGGGAGCTTTGGCACCGGCAGCGGACAATTAAGTTTCCCCAATAGTGTAACAATAGATCCCAATGGCAACATCTATGTGACAGAAGCTTCGAACAACCGATTGCAAATACTTGATCCGAATGGAGAATCCCTCGCCATCCTGAACAGTGCCAGCGCTATTGTCCGGTTTAACGATCCGAATGGGATTGCGTTCGATAGCAACGGTAGTGTCTATGTAATCGAGAGGGGAAGTCATCAGATCCAAAAATTCGATTCTAGTGGAGCCTATCTCGCAGGCTGGGGCAACAGAGGAAATGGGAATGGTGAGTTGGATCACCCATCCAATGTAGCGATTAACAGCGCAGGCCATGTCTACGTAACGGATACCGGCAACCATCGCATTCAGAAATTTAATGCAGTTGGAACCTATACTAGTCAATGGGGAGGACAGGGTTCCGGAGATGGCCTGTTCGTTGCCCCTACAGGCATAGCGGTTAATACGAATGGAGATGTCTATGTGGTGGATAGCGGCAACCACCGTATTCAAAGATTTGATGCCGATGGAAACTATGTCAGTCAATGGGGAAGTCAAGGTGGAGGTAATGGCCAGTTCGAGTCCCCCTCCGGAATAGCGATCGATAGTAACGATCATATCTATATCACGGATAGCGGCAATCATCGTATTCAGAAATTCGATCGAGGTGGCAGCTTTCTTGGTCAATGGGGGAGCCTTGGCCATGATAACGGTCAATTGGATCATCCTCAAGGCATTGCAATCGACAGCCATGGTCAGGTCTACGTAGCTGATAGCAATAATGACCGGATTCAGAGCTTCACCGTTGATGGAGCATATGTTGACCAGTGGGGCAGCACAGGCCATGGAGAAGGTCAGTTTAACAATCCGACAGATATAGCCATTGATCCAAGCGGCAAAGTTAGTGCTGTAGATACAGGCAACCAACGAATTCAATGGAAGGTTGCAAATCTTCCAGCACCTTCTGCACCGAACGTAACCGCAGATGATGCGGCTAACATCATCGTAGGGCTAGATACCACGATGGAGTTTCAGATCGATGGCGGCAGCTATGTAAAGTATGACAGTACGAATGCGCCGAACTTGTCCGGTGACCACACCGTGCTGGTACGGGTAGCAGCAGATACCGCGACGGGGACGCCGGCAGGCGCAGCCACGACGCTGACATTCACCACGAATCCGCCAGCGCCGGCAGCACCGAATGTAACCGCCGACGATGCAGCTAACGTCATCGTGGGTCTAGACACGACGATGGAGTTTCAGATCGACGGCGGCAGCTATGTGAAGTACGACGGTACGAATGCGCCGAACTTGGCTGGTAACCACACCGTGCTGGTACGGGTAGCAGCAGATACCGCGACGGGGACGCCGGCAGGCGCAGCCACGACGCTGACGTTCACCACGAATCCGCCAGCACG
>NZ_JBHVQB010000008.1:0-113528 GCF_042887015.1 Paenibacillus sp. NPDC057967 | reverse complement strand
CGTGCTGGTACGGGTAGCAGCGGATGCTGCAACGGGGACGCCGGCGGGCGCAGCCAAGACGCTGACATTCACTACGAATCCGCCAGCGCCGGCAGCACCGAATGTAACCGCCGACGATGCGGCTAACGTCATCGTGGGTCTAGACACGACGATGGAGTTTCAGGTTGATGGCGGCAGCTATGTACAGTATGACGGTACCAATGCTCCGAATTTGTCTGGTGACCACACCGTGCTGGTACGGGTTGCAGCAGATGCCGCAACGGGGACGCCGGCAGGCACTGCCAAGACGCTGACGTTTACGATCAATCCGCCAGCGCCGGCAGCACCGAATGTAACCGCCGACGATGCGGCTAACGTCATCATGGGTCTGACCACGACGATGGAGTTTCAGATCGACGGCGGCAGCTATGTGAAGTATGACGGTACCAATGCGCCGAGCTTGTCAGGTAACCACACCGTGCTGGTACGGGTAGCAGCAGATGCTGCGACGGGTACGCCGGCGGGCGCAGCCAAGACGCTGACGTTCACCACGAATCCTCCAGCGCCGACAGCGCCGAATGTAACCGCAGATGATGCGGCTAACGTCATCGTGGGTCTGACCATTACGATGGAGTTTCAGATCGATGGCGGCAGCTATGTGAAGTATGACGGTACCAATGCTCCGAATTTGTCTGGTAACCACACCGTGCTGGTACGGGTAGCAACAGATGCTGCGACGGGGACGCCAGCAGGCGCAGCCAAGACACTGACGTTCACCACGAATCCTCCAGCGCCGGCAGCACCGAATGTAACCGCCGACGATGCGGCTAACGTCATCATGGGTCTGACCACGACGATGGAGTTTCAGATCGACGGCGGCAGCTATGTGAAGTATGACGGTACCAATGCGCCGAACTTGTCCGGTGACCACACCGTGCTGGTACGGGTAGCAGCAGATGCTGCGACGGGGACGCCGGCGGGCGCAGCCAAGACGCTGACGTTCACCACGAATCCTCCAGCGCCGAATGTAACCGCAGATGATGCGGCTAACGTCATCGTGGGTCTGACTACAACGATGGAGTTTCAAATCGACGGCGGCAGCTATGTGAAGTACGACGGTACGAATGCACCGAACTTGTCCGGTGACCACACCGTGCTGGTACGGGTAGCAGCAGATACCGCGACGGGGACGCCCGCAGGCGCAGCCAAGACACTGACGTTTACGACGAATCCGTCAGCACCGGCAGCACCAAACGTAACCGCCAACGATGCAGCTAACGTCATCGTGGGTCTAGACACGACGATGGAGTTTCAGGTTGATGGCGGCAGCTATGTGAAGTATGACGGTACCAATGCGCCAGACTTGTCTGGTAACCACACCGTGCTGGTACGGGTAGCAGCAGATGCTGCGACGGGTACGCCGGCAGGCACTGCCAAGACGCTGACGTTTACGACGAATCCGCCAGTGCCGGCAGCGCCAAACGTAACCGCCAATGATGCGGCTAACATCATCGTAGGTCTAGATACCACGATGGAGTTTCAGGTCGATGGCGGCAGCTACGTAAAGTATGACGGTACGAATGCGCCGAATTTGGCTGGTAACCACACCGTGCTGGTACGGGTAGCAGCAGATACCGCGACGGGGACGCCGGCTGGCGCAGCCACGACGCTGACGTTTACGACGAATCCGCCAGCGCCGGCTGAGCCGAGTGTAACAACAAGCTCAGGGGTAATCGTGCTTATAAATGGCAAGGCGGAAGAAATAGGCTTTGCAACAACAACCACGGTGGATAATAGGCAAGTCACGACCATTACGATTGATCAGAAGAAACTGGAAGCAAGGATCGCAGCGGAAGGCCAAGGAGCCGTGGTGACCCTTACAGTAACCACGAAGGTAGACGTTTTGGTAATCGAGTTAAACGGGCAAATGATCAAAAATATGAAGCATCATCAAGCCGTTCTAGAGATCAAAACAGGAACGACAACCTACACACTCCCTGCCCACCAAATCAACATCGACGCCTTATCTGATCAGGTCGGTAAATCAGTCGCCTTGCAAGATATTAAGGTTAAGATTGAAATTGCAGCCCCAACTGCAGCTATGGTGAACGTGGTCGAGAATGCAGCGCAGAAGGGAAACTTCACTATTGTAGCCCCACCAGTCAGCTTTACAATCAAGGGTACGTACGGAGATCGGACGATTACGATTGAGAATTTCGATGCTTACGTGGAGCGGACGATTGCGATTCCCGACGGGGTGGACCCAAACAGAATAACAACAGGCGTTGTCGTGGACCCGGATGGAACTGTCCGTCATGTACCGACCAAGGTGATAAAGAAAGACGGCAAAAACGTTGCGATTATTAACAGCTTGACGAACAGTACCTATGCGTTAGTGGGGCATCCAATTGAATTTGACGATGTGGTAAACCATTGGTCGAAGACGGCCGTCAATGACATGGGATCGCGAATGGTGATCGACGGTACAGGGAAAGGACAGTTCAGTCCAGACCGTAACATCACTCGTGCCGAGTTTGCAGCAATCCTTGTACGTGGGCTGGGGTTAAAGCTGGAGAGTAGAGATTCAGTATTCACGGATGTGAATTCTTCGGATTGGTTCAACAGCTACATTAACACCGCATATGCCTATAATCTGATTAATGGATATGCCGATGGTTCCTTTGGTCCGAATGACAACATCACGCGTGAACAAGCGATGACGATGATCGCCAAAGCGATGACCATTACAAATCTGAAAGCAGGGCTTCCTGTTCAATCCGTCGAGATAACTCTTCATCCATATGCGGATGTAGCGAAAGATTCGGAATGGGCAATAAGCAGTATGGCCGACAGTGTACTGTCCGGCATTGTGACAGGTAGAACGAGAACGGAACTTGCACCGAAGTCATTTATGACAAGAGCTGAAGTAGCGATGATTATCCAACGTCTGCTTGAGAAATCCAACTTGATTTAATTTCATACTGACAAGGAACTGTTATCCCGCTTTGGCTTGCAAGAGCTAAGCGGGATAACCGTTCTCTAGTGGATGACTAGATCAGAACGAACGTGAACTGAGAGACGGTAACTGATAACCGTCAGATCCGAGATATCGAATTGACCTTCAATGAAGAGACCTAAAAGCATTAACTCTTCTGCCGAACCCATGGTGGAAGGGGTTATTCCTATTCCAATGAAGGCTCAGCAAGGGATATCTGATATCATCACTTTGAGTGTTTCACAATCTCTTTCCCATCTATGAATTAAATAATTTCTGTTTTCCATTAGTGTCGTTCTAATGATCTCTTTTTCCTTAACAGCTAGGTCAAACTGTTCTACTGATATCACTTTGTCATTGTTTGCTGCCAATAGCTCGTCCTCATCTAAAATATAAATTTCATTATTGGGCAGCAGTATTACATCTATATACAGATCATCAAAGTATGGTATTCCTTCATCGGTCAATGAGCTCTCTGCGATGACATCAAAATAATGTTGAATGACTTCACCCTTACTGTTTATTACGGTTGTCAAAATATGATGTCCTTCATCCGGAATATGTTCAAGCCATGTATATTGATCATCGATAATGATGAGCTCATCATTTTGTCCTATCCGAAAGGTTATTGGACTATTTACGTTTTCAAATTGCATCAAGCAAATATGTCCTTTAAAGTCTGATTCCTCTACATATAATTGTGTATATTTATTCGCGGGTTTAATGGACCAATGAGTTAGATCAGCATACTTACGTTTTATTCCTCACTCCGCCCCTTATAACTTCTGCCGAATCGAAGGGCGAATGCCCCAATCGGTAAATATGATCTAATGTGATATCAGCGTCTTCTTATTGTTTCCCAGATTCTTTAACAATGATCTTGTATGGCTTCTTTAAATATCTTAATAGGTTGTTGATAATCAATTGGTTTGTAGATTATAGTATTTAACCACTGCATTTTTTCAATATTGTCCCTAGGACCATCAGAAGAAAAAAGGGCTGCTTCTTTCATTGTTCCTAATACGCTTCTACTGTTAGTTCTTGAAATCAATAATTCAGATCCATCCTTTAAATATAGGTCAATATGGCTCTGTTTGATCCCTTCGCTTTCAAGGTAACTCTTAAGGGTCGATAGAAATTTCTCTTTCAATAACGTTAATTGTGAAGTTCTAATTCCATCGATTAATAGAGATATACGGGTCAAATCATTCATAAATAAAATGTATTTTCGATTGTTTATTTTGCATATATTTACATGCCAACTGAAGAATGAAGGTACGTCATCAATTTCAGTAGGAGTAATCTACATGTCTTTTAACAAGGACTGTGTAAATCTTAAAACGATCAAAATTTGTTCATTCCCTTCTAAGCGCCGAAAATTCATTTATTGACAACCCCATTCACCTTTCCCGTGCATTCCACTATACCACAGCACATAGTTGCTTTTCCCTTTTTAGATGAAGAGCTTTTCTCATACACTAAGTTAAAGAGCCCCGCTTGCTGCAACCTTCTTATTTTGAATGCTAATACCCCTTCTATGTGTCATGAATAATACGAAGTATCCCAGCGTGACAAGGATACAAATTATGATGTCAACAAGGATCAAATTCTGATAACTTCGGAAATAATCAAAGGAAAAACCTCCGATTAATGCACCCGCAATGCCACCGCCCTGGTGAAAGAACAGTAATATCCCGGCATGTTTTCCTTTTCCGTTGGCAAATTCATTGATGACAAGGATTCCCCCCGGCACTGCGCTTAAGTAGGTAATGCCGAACGCTATCGCAAAAACAATAGGTGAACTTCCCAGGTGCATAAAGAGGAAAGCAAAGCCCAGTATACGTATGCCATACAAAATAGACATCATTACTAATTTATTGTATCGGTCCAGAAAATAACCGCAAAGGAGTGAACCCGTAATTTCCATAATGCCAAGTATGCTCATGGATAACGCGATCATGCTTGGAGACACTTCTGCCAGTTGATGTATGGCTACTAAATTCATTTCGACGGAGCCCATATTGACTCCACAGGTGAAAAGCGCAAATGCGACCACAACAAAGATAGGAAGATGAATGAACGTCTTGGAGGATGGAGTTACTGTAAGAGGCATATCAGGCTCTTCAACTTCTATTGCATGATCCGATTGGGGATTCTCCATATCTTTCTGTTGCTGGCTCTTGATTCCCACCCAAATGACAGGCAATGTCACAACAATGCCTAAGGCAAAAGAAGCTATAAAGGCATCCTTCCATGTTAGCCAACCAACGGATACGAAAATTGGCGTAATAATCGCCAACCCTACAGAAGATGCGCTCGCCAACAACGACATTGCTTTAGCCCGGTGATGCCTAAACCATTCTAACATCAATACATAACTCGTCGTTGCCCCAATGCCAGCTAATCCAGAGATAACGCCATATCCAATAAAAAAGACGATAGGATCGTCCCCTAACAAGACAACGCCAGTACCCATAGTACTCAAGATTGCACTTAAAAAAAGCACCTTCTTTGTGCCGTAACGATCGACAAGCCAGCCTCCCAGAAGCGCGCATATAGCTGTTATTAATAAGTTGGTTGACCATGCCATTGAAATAAATCCCCTACTAATAAGTAAATCCTCCGATATTTGCACCTGAAAAAAAGCCATGCTAAATCGGGTCAGGGCGCCAATAAATCCGACAATCCAGAGAGCCCCCAATCCAATCCAAGCATGCCTGGATTCCTTAAACCATGTCGCGCCCACTCTTATCCCCCTGTCACTCAAAAAAAGATACCGATCGGTATCTTTAATATTAACACAGATGCATTCTTTTGCAAGAGTGGAAATTCATTTGTTATACTACGTGTACAAATACAATTAACGTGAGGGGATGACGATGGAGAAAGGCGAAAAAACTCGTGAGTTTATTATCACTAAAGCCGCTGAGCTTTTTAACCAAAAAGGATATTCGGGTTCATCCTTATCCGATATAACAGAGTTGACAGGCATCAAAAAAGGCGGCATCTACCGCCATTTTTCCAGTAAAGACGAAATTGCGTATGAAGCCTTTAGCTATGCCGGCCATGTTGTAGGGGCCCAGCTTGCCCATGCAATCAGTCAACAAGAATCGGCCTCCGGCAAGCTGCTGGCATACCTGCGCGTATACGAGAAAGTAGTGGAAGCGCCGCCCTTCATTGGAGGTTGCCCGCTCCTCAACACAGCTATTGATAGCGACGACAGTCATCCCGGCTTACGTGAAAGAGCCAAGCAAGCGCTAATAGACACGCTGGAATCTCTAAAGAAAATCATTTCCCAAGGCTTGCAAAGCGGCGAATTTAAAGCAGACCTCGATATAGAAGCACTGGCTACCTTCTCCCTTTCCATCATGGAGGGCGGAATTATGATGAGCAAACTCGAAGGCAATAATCGGCATATGCGGATGAATATCAAGAGCTTTGCTGCTTATCTAGAAAATGTGTGCCTCCGTGAGCCTCGTTAGTTCCTTCCTTGATAAGTCCTGCCCTACGCTATGACGGCTGCATTTATTATTAACAATTCGTCCTTGTCCACTCGCCGCTAAATGTACGTTACCAATAACAAAAGCCCTCAGAGTAATGAAGGGCTTTTGAGCAAGCTTCTATTTTGAGAGCAGCATTCTTGTCACAACAAAAATTTTCGACTGCTTATGATACGGTTCAGCTACTTCTCTTGCTCCTTTATCACCTGCTCAATCCCCGACAGAATCAGCTTGAGGCCAAACTCAAACGCCCCATCGGTCCCCATCAGCTCGAACAAGCCATTATTGAACATCCTCCGGAACAAGCCCGCTTCCGCCTCGCTCATGGAGTCCAGAAGGCGGATCATCTCGTCACCCGGAAGCACGCCCTGTTCCTTAAGGATAGTGGACACATTGCGCTGATGCTGATAATCGTCCAGTACAAAGTAGAAGACATAATTCAAAAGCGTAAGAACGGCTTGAAATTTCTGATCCTGCTCAAGAGGCGTCGATTCCACACAGAGCAGCGTACGGTTGGTGAACCGGATATAATCCGGCTCGTGAGGCAGCGTCATCATCATAAGCTGCGTGGAGCAGGGGTATCGGCAAAGCACGCTCCGTACCGTCTCCGCAAGCCCTGCCAGCTGCTCTTTCCAGTCCCCATCAGAGTGGAACTCCTCCAGAATGATTTTCGACACCTGGTTGGCCAGACGCTGGTAGAGATCTTGCTTGCTCTTGAAGTACCAATACAGAGAAGGAGCCTGAATCCCCAGCCGGTCGGCCAATCGTCTCATACTGAATTTCTCTATGCCTTCCTCCCCTAGAAGCTCCCAAGAGGCTTCCAGAATCATGTCCTCCGAAATTTGAGGCTGCTGTTTCTTCATTGATATCCGCCCTTTATCTAACAGTGTAAGATTGTTCTTTACAGGTTCATAACTTCATGATATCATCTAACACTGTAAGGTTCAATCTAACACTGTTAGATAAACAAAATGAAGAAAGAAGTGACCCGCATGGATGCAGAAAACCTTCATTACTTTGAAAAAGCACCGGTCGCAAAAGCCGTAGCTCACTTCGCTGTACCGATGATGTTAGGCACGTCAATGAGTGTCATCTACTCCATCTTGAATGCCTATTTTCTCGGAACGCTCCACAATACTGCCATGTTAACCGCGCTCGCACTAACTTTGCCGTTATTCGCGATTATTATGGCGCTTGGCAACTTGATTGGCATTGGTAGCGGTACATTCATCTCTCGTTTGCTAGGGGAGAAAAAATATGACGATGTCAAACATGTGTCTTCATTCGCATTCTACAGCAGCTTAGTTCTCGGTCTTATCGTGATCGCCGTCGGCCTCCCGTTGATCGATTCAATCGTTCACGGCTTAGGTGCAACGTCTGAATCCTTCGGATTCACGAAGGACTATGTCACGGTTATGCTGTTGGGCTCGCCATTCGTCGTATTATTCTTCACGCTGGAGAATATCGTTCGCTCGGAGGGTGCAGCAATGACGTCGATGATCGGTATGCTTCTCAGCGTTGTCGTGAATATTATACTCGATGCGCTTGTCATCTTCGTCTTCCATTGGAGCGTAATCGGCGTTGCGTCCGCTACGGTCATTTCTAACCTGGTTGCGAGTGTTTTCTACGCCTTCCATATGAGACATAAAAGCCAATTCTTAACCGTCTCCTTCAAATGGTTCAAGGCAACCAAGGACATTCTGGTCAATGTATTCAAAATCGGAGTTCCTGTCTTTGTCATGAGTGTCTTCTTGGGTGCCATGTCGCTCATCCTCAACCATTTCCTTATTGAATATGGGGATCAGGCCGTAGCGGCTTACGGAATTTCATCACGGTTACTGCAATTTCCAGAGTTTATTCTGATGGGCTTATGCGAGGGAGTCGTGCCGTTGATTGCTTTCACTTTTACAGCGAATAAATTACGCATGAAGAATACCATTGGATTTACGATCAAAGCGATTTTGGCATTAGCAGTCGTGTTTGGCATTATCGTCTATTTGGTTTCCGACCACTTGATTGGTTTATTTACAACGGACCCGCAATTAATTGAAATGGGCAGCTACATTCTACATGTGACATTCTTATCCTTGTTCATTACAGGATTGACTACCTTGTTTATCGGGATCTTCCAAGCAACAGGGCAAGGCACTGCCGCATTTGTGATGTCAATTATTCAAGGAATGACCCTGATTCCTGTGTTGTTTATCGCCAATCAGACGAACGGCTTCCACGGGGTGGTCTGGTCGCTCGTCATTGCGGATGCCGTCGCATTCCTTGTTGGCGCCATCATGCTGTATATTTTGCGGAACAAATTGCAGCCTGCAGAATTACTGGCCTAAACTTACTTCAAATAACAAAGAAACGAAGCGAACGTTCAATTCCTTCGAATTCAGATAAACTAAAAACGAAAACCACCAATATCCTTCTGAAAAGGTGCTGGTGGCTTTTCGTTTCACAGAAAATCTTGATGATATACACATACGTTATTTTTACCTGAATTTTTAGCTTTGAATAGTTCTTTATCCGCATAATTGATCATTTGCTCTACGGTATGCTTCTTTGTATTAAGGTTGGCTCCCCCTATACTTACGGTAATAGGAATGGGTATCCCTGGAGCTGAGATTATAGCTGCCTTCTCCACGTTTAATCGAATACTCTCTGCTTTTTGAATACATGGCTCTAATGTTTCATCGGGGATTGCCACCATAAACTCTTCCCCGCCATATCTGCCTACCTTATCCTTTTCACCTATACTAGCTTGAATCAGATCCGCCACACGCTCCAGCACCCGATCTCCTTCCTGGTGCCCGTACACATCATTGATTCTCTTAAAATTATCCACATCAATCATCAGGATACATAGTGCTTTTTCTGCGTTATTGCTTTCTTTAAGTTGCTCGTACATTTGGATTGTTTCTTCGAACAACTCTTTTCGATTAAAGACTTTGGTTAATGCATCATACTTGGATGCATATTCAACCTCCATATACAGCCGGGCATTCTCTAACCCAATCCCCAGATAATTAGACAGAGTCTTTAACGTACTCAAGTCCTTTAAGTTAAAAGAATCTTTCTTATAAGCTTGAGTACTTATCACCCCTATTACCTTATCTTTCATAATAATAGGTACAAATATAAGCGAATAAGGCATTGTCTCTACTACATACTCCTTCTTCTTCCTTACCTTCTCTAAGTATTCCTTGAAATCTTCAAAATAACGGCTATATTCCTTTTCCGTATCCTTAATAAAGATATCCAGCTTATGTTTGACACTATATGCCCAGAAGCTATCCTCTAATATCGACTTAGGCCCTACGACCAAACGTTGTCCCTTTTCGATAGACAACTCATTGTGAAGAATCCCTTCCTCTTCGTTATAAATGCCAATTTGAATAATATCCGCTTGGATCAAATCCTGTATTTCCTTAGCAACAATATTAAAGATACTTTTCTTGTCCAAGTTAGACAGGATATTCTGACCCACACCATTCAAAGCTTCCGTCTGATTATAGAGAAACTTGTAGATCTTCCCCTCTTCCTCTTCTCTTTTTCGATTCAGCATATCCATACTCTCAGCACTGCGAATAGCCTGCATTTGTTTTTCTAATGCCATATGTTTTTCTAAATACGCATAGGCTTGTTCATAATTTCCCAGCCCTTTGAAGCCTTTGCTCATACTCCAATACACTTTATTTAAATTCCTTGTAGATTTAGCCTTTTCTATCCCTTCTTCGACTTGTTGCAGCTTAGCAACAGACTCCTTATATCGGCCTTGTACCAAATCCAGCTCTGCCCAGTACAATAGTGCATCTTGAAGATACAGCTGCGCTCCTCCCGCTTTCGCCATTTCGACACTCTTGACGAAATATTGTTCTGCTGTACCGTAGCACCCTTTGGTCGCATAAATATGAGCCATTTCTTTTAACACATTGGGCACCATTTTGGGAATGTATTCTTCTGCTAGCTCAAGCGCCTTCGTGATGTATACGATTGCCTGATCTGGATCGCCTAAATGGTTGCAACATTCCGCTTGATTCGTGTAACAAGCCACTTTAAACGCATTACTATACACACGAGGTATGTTGACGATCTGGTCTAATAGCTCTTTGGCCTTTTCATACTCATCTATTTCCATATACAGCGCTGCAAGGTTCCCTTTGATTTGCGTGAGTCGCTCATAGTTACCCACTTTTTCGGCAAGCTCTATCCCTTCCATACCATGCTCAATGGCTTGGGAAAGCTTTTGTTGTACCGAATATCCGCTTACAAAAGCACTGCAAGTCGCCAATTGGCCATCGATATTGTTATTTTCTTTGAAAATATAGTACGCCTCTTCATAAAGAGTTGTCGCCGATTTAAAGTCTGTGGAATCAAAGGATAACCAGCCTTTATTATAAAGAATCCATGGGTAAGCACAGGTTAACATATTATGTTCTCTTACAAATTGAGTAGCTGCTTCATAGGCTTCTATTGCGGCTTTAGAATCAGCTCCTCTTAATTTTTCACATATTTTGATGATGTAATTTTCATCATCCTTCAACTTGCCCAGTTCTTTGTTTAACTCCTCCAGCAGCATTTTCATTATTCACCTAGTTTCTCAATTGTAATTCATCTTGAAATCTTAATAGGCAGCTTTACTCATTGGGAGCAGCGAGGAGTTATGAATAATAAGATGGCATTAAATATCATTCATTCACTTAATTCCCTCTATTATAATGAATAATTGGGAAGTGTTGTAGTGTTTTCCTATAGGAGTGAAAGACATTTTTGCCGGGCATCATTGGGGGCTTACAACACAAATAGCGAAAAACATGGGCGAGGACGAACACCACTTTTTACAATGCGGAATATACAAATGAATAGGCATTTATCCCAATCATGCTTATTCTGCTGGGAATCGGAATAGGCACAAAGGAGTGTTTCAAGTTGGCAGTAAAACCATCTCACTATTTCGCCCAGGGCAACACTGCGCGCGGAGCTCATTTCTTGTATACATCCGCATTTAATGGTCTGAACCAGATATTCGTCCTTACTGGGCCTCAAGGTACGGGAAAATCGACGGTCATTCAAAGCTTGGCGGATAACCTGCTGGATAAAGACTTGCATGTGCAATGCTTCCACTCCCCTATCCGTCCCGACGAACTGGATGGCATTGTTGTAACGGAATTGAAGGTTGGTATTGTCGACGGGCGAGTCTGTAAGGGGATTTCGGAAAGCGGGGCCGGGGAAATCGTATCTGTCCAGTTCGAGGAAGCGGTTAATAACAGCATTATTTCACCAGAACACAACATAACGATAGAAGCTCTTAGAGTCAAGCTTGAAAGAGCCTATTCAGAAGCGTATGAAACGTTCGCAGCGGCATTGCGGATTCATGACGAGTGGGAAACGTTTTATATCGATAATATGGATTTCTCAAAGGCTGACCAGATAGCGCAGAATTTGACTCAACAATTATACGACGGTCATGAAAGCGATACGCCCACCGCTTCGCGTCACTTGTTTTTTGGAGCTGCGACTCCAAGGGGGGCGTTCGATTTTATTCAAAGCTTGACCGCTGGGCTGGAAAGACGGATTTTCATCAAAGGAAGGGCGGGTTCTGGCAAATCGACTTTGCTGAAAAAGCTTGCCTCCGCTGCCGAGACGAAAGGAATCGAAGTTCAAGTATTTCATTGCGGCTTTGATCCGAACAGTCTGGATATGCTGATATTCCCGCAGCTTGGAACAGCTATCTTCGACAGTACAGCTCCGCATGAATACTTTCCAGATCGGGACGGGGATGAGATTCTGGATATGTATACCCTGGCTATAGCTCCTGGGACAGACGAAGCTCATGCTGCAGCAATCGCCGATATCAAAGCACGCTATTCGGCAAAAATGAAAGAGGCCACCTCTTATCTGGCGGAAGCCGAAGCCCTCGATTCTCAAATCAAGGCCTACTATGTTGCGGCCACAGATTTTTCGATCGTAGAGAAGCTCCATCTGCAATTACAGTCCGAATTAAATGAACGGATCGGCTCCATTCAGCTTTCAAAATAAAGATACAACCAAAAAGCGTCGGGGCTCAGCCGTCTAAAGCAAGCTGAGCCCCGTATGGGATTGAATCAACAAACGGCGTAAACGATGGCTTTCATCGTCCGAACTATCCATCTTTGTTTGGATTGATATGAATGGAATTGAACCCCCTGAAGATCAAATATACAGCAAGGATCAGCTCACAAAAAGCGATGGGTGCGTTTAAAATAAAGTAGACCGGACTCACTAATTTTATGATATTCAACATCAATAATAATGTAGCCACGAGAGTAAAGGCAGAGCCTATCATCCCCCCTATCGATAACCAGCGTGGAACCAGCCTGATTTGATATAGGCAATAGTAGAGAATCAAGCCGCCAATACTCCAGGGCAATATCATTCCAATATGATTCAGAATGTCTCTGCCTTGTCTGAGCAATTCAGCTATGAGTTCAACATACGATGAGTCGGCTTGGCCTGCAGCTGCAAAATGGTGACTTAACCATAATAAAAGAAGCAGGGACCCTATACCAACAAAAAGAAATCCCGCTCCGATCAACCTGAAACCGAAATAACCCGCCGCCAAACCTTTACTGTATGTCTTAACGATTGGATATAATACAACTGCGATACTGGCATATACTACGGCCATTGCCGCTTGAAAAAAAGTTGCAACTAAAACCTGCGCTTCAATCTCTGACAATTTTTCTAGATAATCCGGTTGTTCCAACGCAGGAACAGAACTAAGGATTCCAAAGACAAAGCTGGATATGAACAGCAGCCCCAGCAAGACCGCCGTTTTTCTGTTTGATTTTATGATGATCACTCCTTTCCTCCAGAATCTTCTCAAAAGAGTGCCTTTGATGATGAGTTTAGTATATTTGCCGCAAAGGATGGCCGTGTAGATACTTAAGTATGTTTTAGGCATTGCTTGAGACCGGAACAGACTGCAGATCAAATCAGCCCGAGCTCTCTGGCACGGGCGATCGCTTCGGTCCGCCTTTTCACCTGCAATTTATCAAAAATGTTGCGATTGTATCCCTTCACTGTACTTAAAGCAAGGAAAAGCCGAAATAGCGGGCACTCCGGCTAATAGCCGAGGGGCTCATTTATCACAAGAGTCCATAAATTCGGATTTCAGTTTTGCAGGGTAAAGTCTCCTTTTGTCGAATAATAGTGAGGATAATGATTAGAAAAGCTTATAATTTCCGAAAAATAGTTTTGCTAATATAAAAAGCAATTGGGGGGTGATTATTTAATGATACAACCGACCGATGAACAGGACTATATTACTCAGTCTAAGCGAAAATGTGTCGAAGCAGGAATGGATCCAAATGAAATTAGAAAACCGAAACGCTCTATGTCAGAGCAAGAATTGCTGGAAAAAAGAAACACGTACAGTGAGATTTTATCCGTTGTTGATTTTTTCTCAAAAAAGATTTTAAACTCGTTAAGCGGAACGCCTGTACTTATTGTCATATCTGATGCAAATGGATATTTGCTGCATATGGTTGGCGATGAAACCATTAAAAATACAATTCAACAATTAGGTATAGAAGTTGGCGCACAATTTACTCAAGAAGATATGGGCACGAATGTGATCAGCTTATCTCTTCAACAAAGTCATCCTGTTCAGCTTGTAGGTTCAAATCATTACCATAAGGTTCTTCATGACACAGCATGCTATGGAGTGGCCTTTCATTATACAGATAACAACGATTTGCTCGGAAGTATATGTATTATGACAGCAACGGAGTTGCATAACCCCTTTTTCTTAACCATGTTGTCTACAGTAGTTGACTCTATTGAGAGAGAGCTATTACTTAGGAAACAGAATAGAAAGCTAAATATGTTAAATCAGATTATGGTTAATAAAAATAGAAATGGCATTATCATTACCAATGCCGATGGTATCATTACTTCAGTAAACGATTTTGTGGTCAACGCCTTCGGCATTCTCAAAGACGCCAACATCATGGATAGAAGTCTGCAGAACCCGGAATGTCTAATAAGTAACCATATGAAACAAGTTATACAAAACAAATCTTGTTTTGATAATGTGCAAATGATTTTAATAACCGTAGATCATCAAAAAGTAGTTTGTTTATTCGACGCTCAACCCATCTATGATGAAACCAGCAGCTTTATTGGTGCATACTCTCAGCTTAGAGATATTACGGAACGTTATTTAAATGAAGAACGGCACAATTATTTGGCCTATCATGATGAATTGACATCCTTGCCAAATAGACGCTCTCTTCATGAAACATTAAATAATCTTATTTCATCCTCTCTAACCTCTGGAGAAAATATTGATCTGGTACTCATGTTCTTGGACTTAGACCACTTTAAAACCATTAATGATGCTTTTGGACATTCCAATGGCGATATTCTGTTAAAGCAAGTTTCCGCTAGGCTGGCACAATTTTTGGGGGACACAGGGAAAGTATTCAGAATGGGCGGAGATGAATTTATTTTCCTATTCCATGGCCTAAGTGAGCGCACAGAGGTCATTCAAACAGGCAAGAAAATTAATGACTTATTCAACACCCCCTTTACCATTAACGGTTCCAAGTTCCATGTAACTTCGAGTATCGGTATAGCCATCTATCCCAATGACGGGACTGACGCTGAAACATTCATGGTATATGCTGATAATGCAATGTATAAGTCGAAATCATTGGGAAGAAATAATTATACCTTATTCGATTCAAATATGAAGTCCCCTTCAAATGAAAAAAATAAATTGTCATTGGAGCTTGCATTAAGAGAGGCTTTGGAAAATAAAGAATTTATGGTGTACTATCAACCGCAGGTTGACTTAATTCATAAGAACATTATTGGCTTGGAAGCCCTTCTAAGATGGAATAGTCCGGAATATGGCATTGTAGCGCCTGATACATTTATACCCATCCTAGAAGAAAACGGATTAATCTCTCAAGTTGGTGAATGGGTATTAAGTGAGGTTTGTGTTCAAAGGAAACGTTGGATTGAAATGGGGTTTCCTAAACTTAGAGTAGCCATTAATCTTTCTTCTCAGCAATTTTTAAAGGATAACTTGGTTGAAGTCATTTCCAAAACTTTAATGGAAACAGGAATGGATCCGAATTATTTGGAGCTGGAAATTACAGAGACGATGACCATGGATGTTGAGCGTGCGATAAACGTTTTAGGTCAATTAAACGCTTTGGGAGTAAGGATTAGCATTGATGATTTCGGGACTGGATACAGCTCCTTGAATTATTTAAAAAAATTCCCTATCCATACTTTAAAAATTGACAAATCCTTTGTCAGAGATATCATGTTAGATCAAAATGATTTAAATATTGTCAGTACCATTATTTCGATGGCACATAATTTAAATTTGGATGTTGTAGCAGAAGGAGTAGAAACAAAAGATCAACTCATGTTTTTACAAACGAAAAAATGCGATGTTGTTCAAGGCTATTATTTTAGCAAGCCTCTTTCTGTCGATGAATTTGAAAAATCGTTTTATCAACTAAACGACGAAATAGAAATCAAATCGTCAAACGGAATAGGTGGTTAACATGAAAAAGATTTCCGAGATATTAGCAGTCCATTTTAAAAAATGGGGGATCAACCACGTATTTGGCATACCAGGAAAGCCAGTCACTCCACTCATTCTTGATCTGCATCATAATGGTATCGAGTTCGTGTTGTCCAAGCATGAGACCGGGGCTGGATTCGAGGCAGCCGGCTATGCATTAATGAATAATAAATTGGCCGTTGCGATTGGAACATCTGGCCCCGGCGGTACGAATCTGTTAACGTCTGCCGGTCAGGCCAAAGCCTCTCATCTTCCTGTTTTATTTATTACCGGACATCCCTCTATCCAAGATTCAGGTAAAGCTTTGGGTCAAGACTCATCGATATTCGGTACAGATCTTGTGAAGATGTTTGAACCTGTGACAAAGTTTAGCGCCAGAGTGGAGAGAGCGGATACGTTTCAGTCTTATTTTCAGCATGCCATAGAAAAAGCCTGCTCAGGAGTGAAAGGCCCGGTTCATCTATCTATAGCTGCAGACGTTTTGGCTGAACCTATAACTGAGTTTGAAATGAACTTGCCGGAGGTTATCCATCCTGTTGCTCCAAACTTGGATAAGTGTGCAGATTTGATAAACCGTCCTGGCAAAAAAGTTATATTTTTAGGCAAAGGCGTGCATTCGAGCAGGGCATATCGAGAAGTGAAAATGTTAGCCGAGATTTTCGATATTCCAGTCATGACCACACCAGGAGGCAAGGGTGTATTTGAGAGTCATCACCATTTATCATTAGGGGCTTTTGGTCTTGGCGGGACTAATGAATCGAGCGCTTACGTCGAATGCGGTATAGATTTGATGATCGTCATTGGAACGAAGCTTTCCGATATGTCCCTTGCCGGTCTGAACGCTTCCAATTTCCCGAAAAACGTCATTCAATTTGATTACGATCAAACGTTTATAGGTAAGTCTATCCCGGCCGAAACCTTGCCCATTGTTGGCGATATTAAAACAAATCTAAATGCATTATTTGATATCCTTCGTTACAAAGAAATAACGAAAATGCCCTTTAATATTCATGATTATAAAGTGACAGAATCCTCTAAGGAAAGCAAATCTCCAATGTCTGCGGTCGAGGCGGTTAAAGTGATGAACGCAGCTTTAGATGAAGATACGATCATTTTTGGCGATGATGGGAGTCATACTTTTTATGCAATAAAATATTATGACATTAAGATGCCCGGCACTTTTTATTTTGATGATGTGTTCGGTACAATGGGACATGCTATCGGATATTCTATTGGAGCTAAGCTTTCCAATCCCAAAGCTAAAATTGTTTGCTTAACCGGGGACGGATGCACGTTTATGCATGGTACGGAGATTTCTACTGCGGTTAACTACGGAGCTCATGTCATATTTGTCGTATTCAATAATGGGAAGATCGATATGGTTGATACGGGAATGACTCTAAACTTGGGAAAAGCTGTGGGAACCGTTTATAAAACGATGTTAGATGTTCATAAGTTTGCAGAATCCATGGGAGCTCTTTCATTCAAATGCTTCGATGCTGAGGAGCTGGAAGATGCGATAGAGAAAGCAAAACTTGCAAATACAGCGGTTGTTATTGAAGCTATGCTTGATCCAACCGAAATTCCACCGACAACGAAGAGGGGATAAATATGAGCAGAAATACAGAGCATTATAACAAGGGAATTGAAGTTCTGAATGAGATGGTTGGAGAACAAGGTTTAAAACCGATAGAAGCATTCCAAAAGTTTTATCCCGATTTCGCAGACTTCCTAGTTTCATTCGGTTATGGAGAAATCTATTCCAGAGAAGCATTGGATTTCAAACAAAGAGAAACCATCACTCTGACAGCGTTAATTTCACAGGGCGCTTTTGAGCAATTGGGCTTTCATATTCATGCAGCGCTCAATGTAGGGATGAGTCCAAAAGAAATCGTTGAACTCGTCATTCATTGTGCCGCTTATGTTGGTTTCCCAAAAGCATGCAGTGCTATGGTACAAGTCATGAATGTATTTGAGCAGAGAGGTATTAAGGAAATTTAATGCCTTGTTTGCATACACGAATTGATCGGGGCAGATTGAGACTGTACGCGACCTAGTACTGTAACCCATTAAACGACGAAGATGGCACTCGCGAATGAGTGCCTTACTTCATTTTGGAGTCGTTGATCGTATTAATTGCCAACATGAACGCATTCAGACGACTCAAGAAGAACAAATAGCCTCTTTCGTGGGGTTCCAATTTACTTGGTACGGAAGACAACTTAAACGAAATCAATTCAAGCGGGCCATCGAGCCTACCTTCAAGTGATCCTCACTCAGGGAAACAAAGAAAAGACGCCGATCCGCTCAGCGTCTTCCTAGGGCATTTCCCTATTTCACTTAATTCTTACCTCCATAGCCCTTATAAGTTGCGTAAACTGAATCTGCATATTGATTGGCCAGAATAGGACGGCCATAAGAATCGGTTGCTCCCGGATACCAATTATCTCCTCCGTTATAGCGTAATAAGCCGTTATAGATGTTGCCGAATCTATTAATTTTCTCGTTTAAAATCAGTGCACCCAAGTACACCTGATCTTGTTCACTGCTGTGATTATAAGCACGGCCAAATGTTGAGCTGAATTGAGATAAATATGCATTACGTGTGTTTGGTTCTACCTGCATCAATCCGTCGCCGGCTGATGGACTACCTGGTAAGCCTGCACCAAAGCTGCTTTCTTTTTTGATAACAGCACTCAACAATAAAGCAAAATCTCCGCCTTTACCAAATTTATTATCTGCATTCATTGTATAAGTCCAAATGTGGCTTGGAACTTCGGACGGCTTTGTTACTGATGGGTTTGGTGAACCCGTATAGATCTTAACTGATGACATTTTGTCATTAACAGTATTGCCAACCCAGGAGGAGCTTGAAGTATAGGTCCATTTTGTTCCGCCAAAATTATCATTTTCATATACTTCAACAGTCCAGCCGCTTGGTACCTTGAGAGAGGACATCCAGTCATTCGGAATTCCTCTTGCGTTCAACTGAGACAGTGTATAATTGCCTACTCCAAGTGTTATTGCTGTTCCACCATAGTTTATATCTGCATAGAAAGTCACTCCGTTTGTGGTTGGTGGTGGTGTAGTTCCGCCGCTGCCACCTTTCTGCCATAAAGCAGGAACATTGGATGGTTCCCAACCTACGAGGGAAGTATGTGCCTGAAGACAGGTATAAGTACTTCCGCTATATGTAACTGTATCATTTACTGCATATGCTGTATTTGGAGCCCATGCTCCTCTAGCGGCTGCATTTACTGGTGAGACCACGTAAAATGTGGATATGATAAATGCAAAAACTAACATAAGGGATAGGGCTTTAAAAGAAAACTTTTTAATAGTCATTTTAAAACCTCCATATTTTATTTAGCTTACCCCGAGACGAGCCATACTTAAAGTGAAGGTTGAACAGAATCGTGCAGTGATATCTTCATTTCTGCAATCAGATTTACTATTAAGCATTCATGGTATATCCCCCCTTTATTTTAGTTTGTTCAAAGAGAAAAGGTTAGTTGTCTGTTATATCTGGAATATAAAATTAGTACTAACTTATTCAACAGATTATTTTTTATTCCCCTTTAAATATCTGCTATTTTTCTATTTGAAACAGCATAGATCCGTTATAATCTTGTTATGCCAGAACTAGAGATGGTATAAAAGAAAATGTCTCTGGGGATGAGCGAGGCGGGTCTATGGAAGCTTGCCGTCTGTAACGGCAGCTTGTGGGCCGCCATCCTTTGTGAATTACGAGTAAGAAGTATTAAGACTGGGATTATAAGGAGTCTGATGAGCATGAGTGATTTAGTTAAATTACCGAAGTCTGCTGTATTTGGAGCTGCAAATGGCGTAATGTTCATGACGTTTTTTGGAGCGCTTTGGGCTTCCATTGGAATTGTAGGTTCACATGAGCTTGGAGCCCCATGGCTGCTTGTTCTTTCGGGTATTGTAACATTAGTCTTACTGATTGGAGCCATTACGCTGTTTGGTAAAGCTCGTAACATGAACCATGCTGTTACACCGGAAGGGAAGGAACATTGGCAAAAAATAAATAAAAAATTTGGTTTGATCTTTGGTCTTGAAGGTGTTGCGATCCTTATAGCAAGTATAATTTGTAACCTGATCAATCATTTTGAACTCTTTTTTCCTATCATGGCTATCATTGTTGGTATTCATTTTTTCCCTTTAGCTCAATTATTCCGCGAAAATTTTTATTATGGTACAGGTGTAGTTCTCTGTATTTTAGGCACTATCACTTTCTTTTTACCCATGAACGCCACGATTGGCAGTGTATCTCTGATTGCGACTTCTACTTTTATCGGTTTTGGGTCAGCCTTGACTCTATGGGCGACGGGTTTGAGAATTTGGGTAACTATACTCAAACAATTGAAATAATTAAAACTTCGCCCTACCTATGGTATGGTTCAGCTTAACGGAGCTATCGGCAAAAACAAAAGGCGGCCTAATGGCCGCCATGCGTTGTGTTTAGCTGAAGTTTGCTGCAATGTAATTCTTTGTCCAGAGGGCTTGATTGTTTCAATACTCCCCTTTAATGACGAAGAACGAACCTCGAATCGTCCCGGCCAGCTTGGACTTCTGTCTTGCGAATTTGAACCCTTTCTCTTCCAGCTCTCGAGGTACTTCCATCCCCTCGGACAGCTTAAACCCTACGGCTCGCTTCTTAGGATCATCCACCGTATACATGACGTTAACCGCCAGACCGTCTTCATAGAAGACGAAGGCCCATTGGATATTTTCGACTTGAAAACGCGCCGTTTCCAGCGGTTTGGCCGCAAACGTAATACCACGTTCTTCTTTTAACACTCGTTCCACATAATCTAGTGTCTTCTGGCTTTCGCCGGCAGGCACGACCGTGAATTCATGCTTGTATTTGTTCATGAAATAGCGGGCTTCATTCGCACGCAAACCAGCTAGCGCTTCTGCTACCGGCGAAGAATCCAGACCGGACGTAGACACGTTTTTAAAATCAACGATAGCGGACATTCTCATTCCTCCTACTGATCTCGTTTACTTCTACTTCTCTACAACCGGAATCCACATTTCGCCATAAACGATGCCGTCCCGCTGCCCCATCTCAACCGTTGCATTGGGCCCGCCGACATAGGCGTAATTATCGGTTGCCGGCAAGGCTTGACCAAACGCAATGCCGGTGAGCATGCTGCTGAGCTCATTGGCCGACTTCCCTTCGCCTTTAACGACGAGGTATTGTCCCTTAGGGAATTGGATCACTCTGTGCTCTTCCGGTACCGATGAATCCGTCATGACGCCGGCGTAATACATCATCTTCTGATTAACCGCTTCATTTATGGCAAAGATGTAGGCGTTCGCAGCGACCGCCTTTAACGTGTCGAGCCTTCCATCCTGCTCCACAGTCTGCCAAAAGTTCTCCTTCTCCTCGTTTATGCCGGCATAGTCCGTGTAATCGCTCTTCAGCTCCGTTCCGATACCAAGCACGATAAAGCTGTCTTTTTCCTCAAAGTTATACGTTGCCATGATTCCAGCTCCTTTTTTGAATGAATATATTGTTTTGTTTAATTACTTGATAGGTCTATCATAACCATAAATCGTGTCAATATCTGCTACCGTTTAGCGTCACAGCCTTTTAAAGTTTGCGGCTTTTCGGACGCAGCCCCCAAGAGACAATGCCAAGCGCGGCATAGAAAAGCGGAAGAATCACATGGAATCCGCCATCGCCGTAATCATGTGCGAACACATGAGATAAGGACGCGCCCGTCATTAGAAAGAAGATACCGCTGTAAGCCCATTCCTTAAGCCTGGGGAAGCCTGGGATTAGGATCGCAATGACTCCAAGCAATTTCCAAGTCCCGAGAAGGTACGTGATATATAACGGGAAACCTATATCCGTGACCAAATCCACATTACCGCCATATCGCATCAATTGCCCGATCCCGCTTAAGGCAATGGAGAATGCGAGAATGATGGTGACGATCCAATAAGCGGCCATCCTTCCGATAGGACGAGCTTCAACCTTTGCGATCTTCTCATTACCAGTAATCGTGCTCATTCCAATTCCTCCTTTGCTCTCGTTTACTTCGGCACAACCGGAATCCACATTTCCCCATTTACAACGCCGTCTCGCCGCCCCATCTCGACTATTGCATTGGGGCCGCCGACATAGGCGAATTTATCGGCTGTCGGCAGCACTTGACCAAAGGCGATGCCGGTAAGCGAGCTGCTGAGCTCATCAGCCGTCTTCCCTTCGCCTTGAATGACGAGGTATTGTCCTTTAGGGAATTGGATCACGCTGTGTTCTTCCGGTACCGATGCCTCTGTCATGACGCCGGCATAATACATCCGCTTGCCGTTTACCAATTCGTTTACAGCAAAGGTGCAGCCGTTCGCAGCGACAGCCTTTAAGGCGTCAAGCCGCCCATCCTGCTCCACAGTCCGCCAGAAGTCTTCCTTCTCCTTGTTCATGCCTGTATAGTCCGTGTACTCGCTCTTCAATTCCGTTCCGATACCTACAACGTTAAAGCCGCCTTTTTCCTCAAGGATATACGTTGCCATCATCCCAGCTCCTTTTTCGATTTGATTATTTGTTTTTCCTCTTGATGGGTTTATAATAACAATTAATCATGTCAAAATATGATACTGTTTAGAGGGCTCCATGAAAAAAGTTGAACGGATTAACATCATCATGCGGTACATTAACAACCGCGCCCATTTTACCATCTCGGAAATTATGCATGAGTTCAACATCTCCCGTTCGACGGCGATTCGAGACATCAGGGAGATTGAAGCGATGGGAATGCCGCTAGTCGCCGAAGTCGGGAGGGACGGGGGCTACTTTGTGATGAGCAATTCCGTCCTGCCTACAGTCCGCTTTACCGATAATGAGATTAAGGCCCTTTTTATCGCCTTCATGGCCACGCGCAATCTGCAGCTCCCTTATCTCAAGAGCCGCCACTCTTTGGCGGAGAAATTGCTCGGTCTCATCTCTCAAAACCAGCAAGATGATCTTGTTCTGTTAAATCAGATTTTGCTCTTCGAAGGTACCAACCCCCACAATCCTGACCTGCTTGATCTATCAGACCTGCCCCATCCGATGTTAGAACAACTCATCCAGATCCTTCTTGAAGATCGCTACTTAGCGGTTTCCGTCGAAGAAGCAAGGGAAATCAAGTCTTATCCCATCTATCTCATGCGCCTGTATCGCGAAAAAAGCGCATGGCAAATTGAAGGTTTCGACCTTCTGGAGGGGAAGAGGCGGATTATACCCGTCGACAATCTCACCGAGGTCAAACCATACCCCGAGAAAAAAAGAATGAGCAAGAAAAAGATTGCAGAACAGCTAGGCAGACAGGAAGAAGACATCAACCTGGTCGTCGAACTTGGTCCCAAGGCGATTGCTCAGTTCAAAAAGTATCATCCTCTAAAAATGACGATTTCATATACGAATCCTTATCAAACTACGGCGATCTTAAAGACGTTCCTCAATGTTCATCATCCGGATGAATTGACCGAGGTAACAAATTGGCTGCTTTTCTTGGGTGCAGATATTAAGGTCAGGGAAATACCTAAGGAGGTTGTAGAGGAATTGCAGGACAGAGTGGAGGTGTTGGGGAACAAGTAATTGGCCATTGTGAAAAAAAGATCGTCCGAAGAGGCAACCTTCATGGACGATCTTTTTAGACATTTCAGTGACAGAATATTCAACTTTCGGCGGAACTTGCGGATAGACGACCCGACGGACGATGTCTTGTTTTTCCAATTCCCTGAGCTGATTCGTCAGTACCTTTTATTAGAATTTTTCAGTGGCCACATCCAGCGATGGGACAGCTCTGGGCTTGATTTTAACTAAACGCTAACGGTTGTTTCGAATACAGTTGTCGTGAGAGGGACATTATTTGAATCTATCAAGGCCTCTGAAGCGAATGTAACCGTAATCGTGTCACCAGGCAGAAGGATTGTTGATGGATCCAGTGTGATGAGGAGTTGTGGCATACCTGGTATCCATTGAACTTGAGTAACCGTTAGATCTGTACTCGAGCCACCACGATTGACAGTAACTGAATCAATAAGAGTGGATGTATTCTCAAGTGTTGTCTCACTCAGTTCGGGTGAATTAAATGTTAATGTTAGTGACGTTACAGGTCCAGCTTGCACCGGCGCAAATGTCACATTTGCATTTTCCGGCTGAGGTTGCTCTAGATTGCCGCTCATTGGGATCGTTGCGAATGCTACCACCTGACCAATAGCATCCGTTGCTGCGAATGCAACATAATACGTTTCACTTCCATAACTGTAATTGCAATATCCTTGAAGCATGTTGCCTGACATAGCACAAGGCATGTATCCGGACATGACCTCACCAACCGTAGGAGTCACAAATGGCGAACTGCTCGTACTGATCATCAACTGGGTAGCTCCCGCTGGCAAAGTGATTATTCCCATGATATTCCCAAAGCCCGGGCCATTAGAGCCGAATGAGAGGTTGCTAATATCCAGCAACGGCGCTTCTTCCGAAGCCGGCGTTGTTGGTGTTGGTGTCGGCGTTGGTGTTGGCGTTGGCGTTGGTGTTGGCGTTGGCGTTGGTGTTGGCGTTGGTGTTGGTGTTGGTGTTGGTGTTGGTGTCGGCGTTGGTGTTGGTGTCGGCGTTGGTGTCGGCGTTGGTGTTGGTGTCGGCGTTGGTGTCGGCGTTGGTGTCGGTGTTGGTGTCGGTGTCGGTGTTGGTGTTGGTGTCGGCGTTGGTGTCGGTCTTGGTGTTGACGGTGGTGTTGGTGTTGGTTGTGGCGGCTCAGTCACAACATTGAATTTCAGTGTGACAGACGACGTAATCACATAAAGAGTGAGAGTGTATTCCTCGAATATACCCTCACTCGGCATTGTGAAAGGTACCGAGAAGGTGCCTGGTTCACCAGTGCGCGCCGTATCTATCGTTCCAATGGAAGCTGGAAGATACGGGAAGAATGTGAGAGAAGCACTAGACAACGGGTTAGACGATGACGGCAATATCAAATAACCATATTGATCATACGCATTGAAGTTCACATGATAATTACGAGACCATTCAGCTTGCGTTACTTCTTGACCGTTCGAGTCACGAAGCAAGCCACTCCATTCTATCTTTGCAACAATTGGCGCATGTCCAACTTTAAAGTTTTTAGAGACAGTGACAGTATCGTTGTTATTTGTACTAGTTAGAGTTATAGGTATCAAATCACCTTGCATTATACTCGTGGTATCCACTACAACAGCCATACGATTGAGGTCAACCTGAGCAGTGACGTTAGTAGTTACGTCTAGTTTGGCAGCTTGAACCGCTTCTCCGAACTGATTAGCAGCCTTAAACGGAATAGCAACCTGCTCCGCGTAAGCAATGGTGTCTGAGCCGTTAGTAAATTCGATCTTAACAATCTTCTCGGCTTCTGCTGTCAAACTTGCAGTAACCTTGTCCACATCCGCAGCATCAAGACCAGACAAAGTAACGGTATACTCCTCTGCAACCAAATTGTCGTCAAAGGTCAAGATAGCGCTCTTCTTATCATCCGACCAAGCGACCGAGTAACTCCCCTTCGAGACAGAAAGCTTCGCCTTCTGTGTGTCGACCGGCTTATTGAAGGTCACGTTGATCTTCTTTGCTCCGACCTGTTTTGCTCCCGTAAGGCTCACTTTCCCAGGTGCAACGTACTGTTGCTTGGCTTCGTATGCGCCTGTAAGGAGCAGATCGCGTGTTGCGTTGGTTTTGCCGCCGAACGTTCCGTCAATACGATTAGGTAATAGTTTTAGTTCCAGCGCCAAGGCCACATAACCCTGTGCCCAGCCGGATACCGTACTATCGTCGCCAGTCTTCGTTTTTGAATCCGCTTCCTTGTCTAGCACTCGAACCAAGAACGTAGCCAACTGCTCTTTGGTCACTTTGCCAGCCGGATTGTATGTGCCCTCGCCATAACCATCCGTAATGCCAGCAGCTTTAATGGCTTCGATGAAAGGCAGCGCATATCCGTTGGCGGCATCATCCGCCAAGACGTCGCTGAAACTGGACGTCTTCAGATCTTTATTGACTTCAATGCCCGTTATCAATGCCGCAACCTTGGCGAACTGCGCGCGGTTCATTTCCTCCTTCAACCCGAACGTCGTATCGCTGATGCCATCGAAAATCCCTGCGCTAATCATAGCGTCAAACTTGGCTTTCGTTGCCGCATCCAGATCCTTTAAGTCCGCAAAGTCAGCAGACGTCCTCGCAGACGCGCTGCCTCCAAAGCCGATGACAGCGCTCAAGCCGAGAAATACAGCTAGCGAAAAACTGATGATTTTTTTTCTCATCGGATTCATCCCTCCTGTTGTGAGTGTCAAAGCCATTTGTTGCACTCTATCACAGTCAGTCTAAACAAAGCCTAAACAATGGGATCGCTTCATCAGGTATTCGTAATGTTCCTATCCGCCACAATCCAGCAGTGTCCCTATTGCGTCCTTGGGCTCAATCCCGAATTCGGTTAACAGCATCACCCTTAGCACTTCGTATTGCTTGATTGCAGAAATACGGTCATCTGCCAAAACGAGCAAGCGAATAAGCTGTTCATGGATATACTCGTTCAGCGGATCATGCCCAAGTGCCTCCCGAAGCAGCTCCGCAGCGACATTATAATGCCCTTCCTTCTTCTCACGGTCATGGAGGCGGAGCAACATCGCGACGTACTCGCTTCCCAGGCGGACTCGCATCGGCTCTGCCCACTCATACGAAGTGCCCGCCAGATAGCCCTGTCCGTAAAATTGAACAAGTTCCCTGGCATAGTCACGCAATGCAATGTCATCGATTTGCGCCTGAGCGGCCAGCAACCGATCCCACTCCTCGATATCAAGGTCCAATCGGGTCATATCGATCCGGTAACCGCCTTCCACATGCTGAACGATACCGTCAAGTCCCATTTGGCTTATAGCTTTTCGCAAATAGTGAGTCGTCGTATTAAACTGGGCCCCTGCCCGGTCAACGGTTACTTCTCCCCACAAACAATTGAGGATTCGATCTCTGCTCACCGTCTCACCGCGATGATGAAGAAGAAAGGCCATCAATTCTTCGGTTTTAGAAGTCCGCCACTTGATCGCAGCGCCGTCCTCTGTCTCTACGCGAAACCGTCCAAAACATCGAATCTTCATTCGTGGAAGTGCGAGATGGACATTGAACGCATCTAGTACAAGACACGCATAACCGGACACATCATTCGATCCCCCATCCTTGTCTCTATACGACCGCACATAAATAGACATCAGCTCCGCCATCGCCGATCCTTCGTCCACGAAGCTACGGATGAACCCCTGCGGCTCCGCAAGACGCAGGGCGGTATCCAACTTCATCAGTGCCTGCTCCGTCCGACCATCAAGATACAACCCCATGCTTTGCAAGATTAGAACTTGAATTCGGTCGCGCAAGCGGTCTTCCTTCGTCAACAGATGATACAGCCGCTCTGCGAGGGATAGCCCCGGTTCGCATTGTCCGCATGCCACAAGCACGCGAACGAGCGTCAGCTGTTCGGGCACTTGATCCAACGTTGCTTCGTCCGAGTGTGACATCCCACATTGCTCCAACCATCGCTGAGCAAACGACATGTCGCCTTGACGCACTGCTAGTCTGGCCTGCTCCGCTTCGACTTTGCGTAAAAATATTTCATAGTCCGGTGAATTGATCTTCAGCTTCAGTTGTTCTAGCAGCGCCATGGCTTCTAGCGAGTTTCCCTTCGCTTGTTGAATTCTCGAAGCCGCCACATCCAGTTGATACATATTTCGAGGAACCGGCGCGAGTCCGTCCGCTCGGTTCATTCGGTTGATCCAAACTTCCGCTTCCTCTAACCGGTTCCACTCGCACAACAGCTTGGCGTATGACGCATACATCGGCGTCGCAAACGGATGATTCACTTGAGCCTGCCAATGACCCGTCATCTTTTCAAAAAACTGTGCCGCGCCATGATAGTCGTTAATGTAGCACAGATGGTCATCAAACTCTTCTACAGAATAATGTCTATTGTTACCGCCTTGAATAAACAAGCTGTGCTCAGGCGCCAGCTTATCACCGCGGATAAAATATTCAGCTGTGCGGGCAAGGTCTTTGGATACATAGGTACCGGAAGCGCAGATATAATAAATTTCTCCCATCGTCGCGCACCATACGTCAGCGTCCATATGATCCTTCATCCCTTCGAAACGGCTCCTTAGCCGCTCCGCTCGATCCAGAATGCCACTAAACTGCCGAACACCAACCATCGCATACAAATAAAAAAGCTCAAGGAATGGCCTACCCGATACGTATGGCTCAGGCACCTTCATCACCCATCGAGCAACGACGACGTTTTTACCGCCAATAAGCAGCTCATTTAGATGACCCTCAATCAGACGGACGGCATCTTCATAATGCCGTCCTGCCAAATAATGCTCTGCCGCTTCTTCGACAAAGCCATTCGTTTCGAGCCATCGCGCGGCACGCCCATTCGCCCGAACCCACAACTCCGGCTCTGTTCGAGCGAGCATCGACTGTAGAAAATCAGACAACAGATGGTGATAACGATACCAGCCCCGTTGATCGTCCAACGGAATAATGAATAGCTGAAGCTGCTCCAACTGCTCCAGCTGTTGCTGGCCTCCCAACCGGCCGGTCACCGCCTCGCACAAGGCGTAATTCATCTGGCTTAACACGGAAGTTTGCAGCAAAAAATCGCGCATCGCCTCTGGCAGATCGCGAATGACTTCCTCTAGCAAATAATCAGATACGAGCTGCTGCCGACCGCTGAATTGGCGGATCATTTCAGCCACATTGCCCCTCCGTTTCAGGGAGATGGCCGCCAGACGCAGACCGCTAATCCAGCCTTCGGTTCGGTTGTGCAGAATATGGAGTTGCTCCGCCGACAGTTTCAATTCCGTCGTATCTTGGAAGAACTCAGACACTTCCTCTAATCGGAACCGCAATTGTTCGATTGTAATCCGCCGCATCTCACCTTTTGCCAACAATCTTGTTGTCGGGAAAGAAAGGTCACTGCGGCTTGCGATATATAAATGAATATGGTCTGGAAGGCATTCAAGCAAATAGCTCATCGACTTCTGGATGGCCGGCATCGTCACCAGGTGATAGTCGTCAAACATGATGACGAGCTCACTTGACAATAGATTCAACTCGTTCAACAGCGCAGTCATTGCCGGCTCCATAGATGCAGAGGACGCAGTAGGCCCTTGAGCTATCAGTGGCCCAACCGTCCGACCAAATCCTTCGACTCGATTCTGGATCGAAGCAATGACCGCGTTCCAGAATGTAATCCAATCGTCGTCCTGCTTGCCGAGCGATACCCATGCAACAGAATTCTCTCTTTGTCTGGCCCATTCGCTTAACGTCGTCGTTTTCCCATAACCGGATGGAGCGAATACGAACATCAGCTTCGCATCCATGCCCTCATCTAGCAGACGAATCAGATCCGGGCGAATAACCAAAGTATGCCGTTCATGAGGAATATGCATCTTCGTTGCAACAATCATTGGGTACCCTCCGGAATTAAGACAGAAAATGAGTAATGAAGTTTAATTTCGACAAAAAGTCGTAAATTCCTACGTCTTGTTGTCAAATGTCTGACTCATTAATATCACCGTTATTCGCCCTACTTATGGTACGGTTCAGCATATCATCTATAAAGCGAAAACATTAACCATTGCCAATCAACCCGAATAACAACAAACGGTTCATCTCAGCCATCTTTTCTTTATAGTTTCCTGATTTTGCCCATGATAACTGAATGGTTCCAATCGCGTTTAACAATTCAAGAACAGTCTCCAGAGATACGGAAGAGTGAATAGCTCCTTCCTTTTTCGCAAGTTCAATAAGCTCTTGAAGCATTTGAATTCTAATTTTATTCGTATTTTCACTATATAGACTCGATAACACATGGTCCTCTACGGCGCCAGGCGAACCAAGCAATTGATAGTCCTGATCGGCGCAAATATCCATGATTTGAATGATTTTATCCTTGAAATCGATGTCTTGGTTCATGATCTCTTCGGCCATTTGAAGGGTATTTTGCATCAAAACGTTCGCGCATTCCTTGACAATCCCTTCTTTGCTTTCGAAATAGTTATATAGCGATACAGATGATACGCCGGACTCAGCGGCAATATCCTTTATGCTGACTTGAACGAATCCTTTTTCTTTAAAAAGCTTTAATGCTGCATGAACAACTGCCTTCTTCTTTTTCTGAGTCCTTATTTCGAATTTATTCATTAAACATTCCTCCATCCCGCATAAATCAATGTAGCACATTTCGAAAGATTTTTAAATTTAATGGTTTTAAATTAAAAAACATTGACGAAACATTCTGATCGAAGATAAAATCAGTTTGAAAGTTTTTTAATATCACTTGCACATATTTAAAAACTTTTTATTTGTGAAACAACCAAAATGGAGGAATATTATGAGGATACTGGTCTATGGAGCAGGTGTATTGGGAAGTTATTTAGCTCACAAATTAGTTCACAATGGAAACGAAGTCACAATGTTAGCCAGAGGGCGGCGCGCGGATGAGTTACAGCAGAACGGTAATGTGATCCGTCATTATTTACAGCTCCGAACAACGGTCGATAAAGTAAACGTGATTCGTGAATTACAGCCGGAGGATGTGTATGATCTTATCTTCGTAGTGATGAAATATCCAGATTTCGAGGCAGTCCTTCCTGCCCTTGCAGCGAATCGAAGTAAACACATTGTTATTATGGGTAATAATGCGAGTCCCATTGAAATGCGGCATTATTTGCAATCCAATAGCCCTGTAGAGAAAAAGGTTGCCTTTGCTTTTCAGACGCTTGCCGGATGGAGAGAGAACGGTCGGGTAAACTGCTTGCGCGGCCCAAAGGTGACCTTGGCTTTCGGTGGCTTAGGGGAGCAACTGGATTGGCAATCGGTCATTGACCAAGCTTTAAAGAACACAAGTTATAATACGATCACCTTTACAAATATGGATGAATGGCTCAAAAGCCACTTCATTATGATTTTGCCTTTGAATCGCATTGCCGTCTCGTATAATGGGAACCTGCGCAAAGCCGCCAAAGACAAAAGGCTGCTTAACTTTGTCATTGACGCAATAGATGAAGGCCATCAAGTGTTGATAAAAAACGGTTACACAATTACGCCTGCGAATCAACATCTATTAGTCAGAAAATATCGCATGCTGTTTTTTACAGTGTTGAAGATTATATTAGCAACCCCCATCGGAAGAATCATACTCAGCGATAAGGCAGTATCTGCCAACGAAATGACTGCGTTGTACCAGGCCTTTTCCGACTTAAAGAAAAGAGCGAACATGGCCACACCAAATTGGGACAAGCTTTACAATTACAACCCTTTGCAATAATAGAATCTTGTCTCTAATCGATAATGGATGTAGCTCTTGTCCTTTGTCCAGAACAAGAGCTACATTCATTACTAGAAATCCGCTTGTTCCCTTATAAGCTTTGTTCGGTCACTCCCGTTACCGGATCGAAGGTCAGCATCTTCGTCCCTATCTTATCGATGAAGAAGCGATCATGACTTACCGTAATAACGGCGCCGGGAAAATGGATTAGAGCTTGCTCCATGACCTGAATACTCATGAGATCCAGATGGTTGGTAGGCTCGTCCAAGATGATAACCGCCGCACCCGATAGAAGACACTTGGCCAGCGCCACCCGAGCCTTCTGTCCGCCGGACAGATTGCCGATCACCTTGCTCAGATCCGCCTCCGAGAATTGCAGCATCGATAGAAATTTGGCCACCTTTTTGCGCGGGGCGTCCAGTCCCAATCCATACGTATTCACCGCGTGGCTAACGGTATCCTTGGGATCAAGCTCCTCCCACATCCGGTTAAAGTAGGCGTAGCTAACGCCCTTCTCCCAGATAACCTCTCCTGACTCCGGCTTCTCCGCCCCGGTAAGCGTCTTGATGAGCGTGGACTTCCCGCTTCCATTCGGCCCCGCGATAACCAAGCGATCTTCTTTCTGAATATCGAAGCTAATGTTTTCGAAGATCTGCCTGCCCTCGTAGGTCTGTCCGATCTTCTTCACTTCGCATAGCTTGTCCGGGAAACGCAGCCTCTCGTAAATATCCGTAATCAGTACGTTAACGGGATGCGGCTCGATCCGCTTCTTGTTATCCGCCAGCTTCCGCGAGAGACGGTCCTTGGAGGCGGATTTCCTGCTCGCGCGGTCATCGATCGCCTCGGACTCCATGAGCAGCAGCTCTTCCTCCCATTCGAACTGACGGTCCAGCTCCTTCTTGCGCATCTTCTTCTTACGGACGTAATCGGTGTAGTTGCCTTCGTATTCCTGAAAATGATAATTCTCGATTTCAATCGTACGCATGACGACCTTGTCGATGAATTGCCGGTCATGCGACACCAGAATCATGGCTCCCTTGAACCGGTACAGCCACTGCTCCAGCCATGCAATGCCTTCCATATCCAAGTAGTTCGTAGGCTCGTCGAGCAGAACGACATCGGGCAGCTCTATTAGTAACTTCGCGAGTGCCGCACGGTTACGCCATCCCCCGGACAACTCATCGATCGGCTGATTGCGAGATCTGTCGTTGAACCCTAGCTTCGTGAGCACTGTGTTAATCTCGACGGACACGTTCCAGCCATCGAGATGATCCATTTGCTCGAATAACTCCGCCTGCCTTGCTAGCAACCTCTCCATTTCGTTATCGTCTGTAACCAAACCCAGCTTATCTCCTACCTCTTGTAGCTCTCGTTCGATAAGGGCAACCTGCTCGAAGCACATTTCCAGTTCTTGCTGAACGGACAAGCTTCCGCTCAATTCCGAGAATTGAGAGAAATATCCGATTTTCAACTGAGGATTTATTTCTACTCTGCCGGAAGTCGGCTCTTCCTTGCCCATGATGAGCTTAAATACTGTCGACTTGCCGGCACCGTTTCGTCCGATCAGGCCGATACGTTCCCCTTGCATAACTCGAAAATAAATATCGCGAAAAATCATGGACTCTTCATACTTCTTCGTGACGTTCTCCAAACGTATTAAGCTCATGGCTATCAAGCCCCTTTATTATGAATCTAGTTGCGATGTCCAAACCTTCTTAATGCTTTTCCATAAACTAATTAAAAAAGGAGATGAGACCGATTAACAATAAGCGTCGCTCTTTGAGCATAAAAGGGAAAGCAAGTAAAAATAAGAATCGTCCTATATGCAAAGATGAAGTAACAATAGGATCGACACACCAAGAGTGTATTGACCGTGCCTATCGTTTTCCCGTATTTTTAAGCACGACAACTCATTTAAACGATAATCAACAACAGTTTCTAAACCGTCTAATTTTTGAGATTGAGAATGCTTTGCTATTTCCGCGTACATTACCTTTAAGCGAAAGCTATCCCGAATCCATTTTAACCGATATTCGTCGGTTAGTTTCATCAAGTTATGGAATGTTGGCAGTAAACCTTCGTCGTTTTAAAATTGAGACCGTCGAGCTCAATGCACAAACCACTCCACCAACAACCCTGCCATCCCCTGCGTTTTGGGAAGGATCCGTTTATTCGCAAGTGGAACCCTCAATGGCTTTTCAATTTGGTCTACCCTTATTATTAGTCAGGGAAGAAGATACTGACCTTAATAATGGAATTTGGGCAGGAGGAATTGCCCCACTCAACCTATTTATAGTTTGGCATTCTGATACTCAAACGGTTGATCAATTCTTTAGCACTCCTGAATGGAGGTCAGCCTTTGCCAATTGGAGCGCGCAAGTAAGAAATGCATTTTATATTCAGACAGAGCCTGCGTTCCAGTACAGATGTGAATAGTAAACCGATACTTTAGCATGATGTCGAAAATATAAAAGTTTTTATTCTACTTGCGGTAACGAAGTTCGCAGCAGGGTCTCCATGTCGGCCATCGGTACGGCCAAACCGGCCTCTATCATTTGGTCTTGATGCTCGACATCGGCAGTGGCGAATACAACGGCGATGGCTTTGCCACGCTTGTTAATGACGGGAGAGCCGCTATTGCCTTTATAGACCGGCGCATCAAGAGCCATGACCGGCGCCTTGTGGCCTTGGATCGGGACCAAGCCGATAATAGCGCCTTCGATGACGATTTGCGTGAAATGAAGCGGATTGCCAATCACGTAGATTTTTTCATCAGGCTCCCACTGCTTGTTGTCTCGCTCGACTTCAATAAACGGCAGCTGTTGATCCCCGATGTCCACCTTCAGTATGGCGATATCCAGATCGGGATCACTGCCCGACAGCTCTGCTTTATAACTCTGACTTTGCTCCGGGAATGTCACTATCATATAGCCGTTATCTTCGATGACGTGATAGTTGGTCACAATGTAGCCGCCGTTAATGTGGAATCCGGTGCCCTTGCCGTTATCCGTGCTGACGGTAACAACCGCTTCTTTATAGCTTTGGATTTCAGCTTGGCTGGATAATTCCTTCGACCCGAACAAGAGGGGGAGCGTCTTCAGGTTGTAGATTTGCGGCCAGAAGGCCAATATATTGACGGCTAGAGCGGCCAGGAGCAGGAATATGATCGTATTTCTGATCCACTTCCGTCGGCTGGCTGATGAACCCCCGTCGTCGTCCTCCTCTTCCGACTCAAAGTCCCACTCCTCGTCTTCATACGGGTGTTCATTCTCATGTTCTTGCTTATCTTCAGAATTAGAGAGAGAATTCTCTTTGTTTCGACTCGGATTATTTTCCATGCGCATCCCTCCGTACTCGCCGTAATCTTTTCCCGTTATTGTATCATCAAACTGCCTATAATTGGGGGGAGATGGCGGCAACGTCCTGCGTCGCATGGAATACATGATTAGTGCAAAGGAGAATTCAAACAAACCACTTCCAGGAATGGAGTGGTTTGTTTGGGTTACTGCGTTGATATTGTTCCACCATCATCATGTTTTATTGCTGACTGGCTTCACTTCGAGGGTTGTCATTTAAAGCAATTTAATCAACTCTTCCAGCTCATCTACCAATCCTTTTGCAAGTTCAAAATCAGTATTTTTTAGAGCCAATTCTATTTTCATTTCAACTGATTTTTTCTTTTGTTCCGCTTCTAAATAATCTTTATCAAAATGACTATCATAAATCATCCCTCTAAACTCTGGCAAAGTCATTTTTCTAATCGTCTTATTGTCAATAATGAAAACATAATCCATTCCATTGACAACAGAATAGAAATCATGAGAAATCATGAGAATCGCACCTTTATACTCTTCAATGGCTTTCTCCAGTGCTAGTTGTGTATAGGTATCTAAATGGCTTGTCGGTTCATCAAGAAGCAATACGTTTGCTTTACTGGCAGAAACCTTAGCCAATTGAAGCAAATTTTTTTCTCCGCCAGATAGAGATCCTATCTTTTGACTAAGGATTTCTCCTTCAAAGCCATAGTTTGAAAGGTACAATCCGATCTCATCGTAAGTTTTAAACCCTGCATCGATAAATTCTTCTAGTATTGTGTTAGCGTCCTTTAGCATTTCACCTTGAGACTGAGATAAATAAGCTATTTGAACATCAGCATTGATTTCAATTGATGGATGATTATTTTTGAAAACATCTCGAAGTAAAGTCGTTTTCCCGGTACCGTTTGCACCGATAATTGCTACTTTATCCGTAGATTTTATCTCAAAATGAACATTGTCTAGCAGCAGTTCATCAAAGCCAACACTATAATTATGGACAGTTACAACAATAGTGTCTTCCATTTCATGGTCCATACCAAAACGGATATTCGGTTGTTTAATTTCAACGAATGGCGCTTTAATTCGACGCGCTTCCAGTCTTTCTTGAAATCTGACTCTAGCTTTTAACGCTCTCCCTCTTGAAGCGTTTGAATTATAAGTTGCGATAACTCTCAGATTGTTGATGATCGTATCGTTTCTCTCCATCTCTTCTTGTTCAGCAACCGCGAGTTCTTGCAGCTCAATTTTTGTCTGAAGCAAAGAGAAGTTATACTCGATATATCGCCCATCAAACTCCTGAATCTCCCTGTTTTCAAGGTGTATCATTTTGTTGAAGCAATGATTCAATAGATATCGGTTGTGCGTAACAACCAGCAGTATGCCTTTGTACGAATTAATAAGTTTTTTAAGCGCATTTAGATTTTCGAAGTCTAGAAACACATCAGGCTCGTCCATAATCAATAAGTCGGGGCGATTAAGCATTTCCTTCATCACTTGAATAAGTTTGAATTCCCCGCCGCTCAGGTCGGCTACCTTACTATCTCTTCGCTTCATAAGGTTTGCTACGTTTAGCTGCTTATGAATGTTACTTTCAAAATCATCCCCGCCAATAGCATCCAATGCGTCTAAAGCGAATTGATACCTTTCCAGTAACGGTTCTAGATCTGTTGAGGTTTCCATTTCCGTGCAAATCGATTGAATTTCATTTTGAAGCTTGATAAATGGTTCTCCTATATATTCAAAGACGGTTATTTCTTTGGTGTTGTCAAGCTCTGGGAACTGACTCACATATCCAATCGTGCAAACGGGGTCCATCTCTAATTTCCCGTCATAAAGATATCTTTCCGGGTCCATCAGTATATCTATTAACGTACTTTTCCCACTGCCGCTTGTCCCGATAAAAGCGCAATGCTGTGCCTCTTCTAACGTAAATGAAATGTTGTTATATAGCTCTTTTTGCGGAAACGAGAAGGATAAGTTATCGACTTTTATCATAGGATTACCTTTCTTTATAACTAGGGCGTGTCTGAGAACTCAGAGGGCAGCAAATTTTGCCGGATTTTCGTTCCATGCAAGGCGCGTTTGTGAAGGCGTACCGGGGGTACGTCAAGCAAACGGAACGCAGCAGGGGGCGAAAAGGCGGTGAAAGGTGCCACTGAACGGGTTTTCAGACACGCCCTAAAATAATGGCTATTGTTAGATGTATGGCAAACCATAGATTTTGAGTTTGCCGCTGTTAGAGTAACACGGTTTACAACCAACTTCAATCCTATTATATTGGGTCCTAGATTAATGGTCTTTGGGCTGTATGCCGTCTTGACCATTTATCGTTATAATGAAGGAACCGATTTATGAGCGGCCAAAGCTCAAGAAAGGAATAACTGCCATCATGACGAAAATGAATTCGAATTCACCGACCGGGCTGAGCGTTGTCCAGTGGCAGGATCTAATCGCCAGCTGCGCCCGGAAAGCGGCGAACACCCCGTACGAAATAAATTATGGCACCGAGGTCCGCTCCATGGTGCGCCCCTTCATGTTGGAGTTCACACCCGAGGAAGCCTGGCTGTTCGAACTGAACGTCGGCCTGTTCTTGCTCCGCAAGCAATCGACCGGTCGCCACCCCGGCTACTTCGCCCAGATGGCGGCATCCGAGACGCTACATGCCATCGAGAGTCAACTCCATAACGACTTGCCGCCGGAGATCGCGGTCAAGCAACAGGGGCGGCTACTGGAGACGGCTGCATATATTCGTGATACGGCAACCGTGAATGCAGGGTCCCCTCCAGCCTATCTGGATATCTACGTGGAGCTGTGGCTGATCCTGGTATCGTCCGCTGCGGACAGTCCCCGTCTCTTCCAGGAGGAGCTAGCGCATTTGGCCGAGGGATCCAGCAAGGAAAATAAGCTCTTCCCGCTCGTCGCTCTCGCCTGGATGCGCTTCTGGCTGGGGGAGGATCAAGAGGCTTGGCGGCAGCTGGATGCTGCAGAGCGTCATGGACTCGAGCCCGGGCAGGTATTTCGTTTCCTGCGCCAGCTGGAGGAGAATGACGAATGGACCCGGCTTGAAGCCTGGCTAAGCCATTGCGTGAACGAGCAAGTTGGGCGCAGCACCGGCAGCCTTAGTGAATATGGTCACTATTGGGATGCCGTCGTCAAGCGACTGCCGGAGGCCGAGGAACGAATGTGGAGCGCGATTGCGAGCCTGCCTCCCTACTGCAGCAGCTTGTACGAGGAGAAACTGATGCACTATGGCCGCTTCCGGCAGTGGATCGACTATCAGCTTAGCCTCGGCAGCGATCCGCTCGACTTTCGAGCGAAGGATCTGCAGCCCATCGAGAAGGAAGCACCGGAGGCGCTGCTGCCTTTTTACCACCAAGGCGTGGAGAAATACGTGTTGTTAAAAAACCGCGACGGCTATAAGCGGGCGGTCAAGCTGCTCAAACGGCTGGCCAAGCTGTACAAGAAGCTGAAGCGTGAGCAGCGGTGGGAGGCGTACATGGAGACATTTGCCAGCCGGTATAGCCGATTGCGGGCCCTCCAGGAAGAGCTGCGGAGGGGAGGACTAATGCCATGACGAAGACGACTGCTTATAACCTGGACACCATCGCGGTTCGAATGGTGCTGACGTCGCATGGCGACGCGTTGTTCTTCGCGGACCCGGATTCTCTGCGGGAGTGGACCGGACCCCAGCTGAAGCATCGCCTGTTCGCCTGGCACGAACCGTCCTTCTATGGCACCGAGCTTGCGCTCGTCAAAGTCGGGGAGCTCGAGGCCGTCGTGCTGCCCGCCGAAGAGGTCATTTCCTTCTTCGCCTCAGGGCCTCTCCTGGCGCATATCGAGTGGAAGTGGGAGGACGATGCCGCGCGCTTGGCCGCATTGGCGCCGCTCTTGGGCGAGTGCCTGGAGAAAGGGCTGTACGCGCCCGACCTTGCGGCTTACCGCAGAGGCTCCCTGCGCTGGAGTTGGGATGCGGCTGCGGTCTGCGCGGCCTTTGGACAGGCGCGCCGCGACGAACTGGACCTGAAGCGCGGCAACTGGAGCGATGAGGCGCGCGCTGGGCTAATGGCGGCCTTCTCGGCGGCTGTAACGAGCCGCTTCTACGGTACGGAGCCGGACGAGGCGGATCTGCGCCGGGAGTTCCCGGCTCTGTTCGCGCGCGAGAACGCGGTGGCCGCTACGGCGGGACTCGACGACGAGACCTGGCTTGTGCAGATCGGCTGGAGGGCGGATGTCGCGCCGTTCCGCCCCCTGCTGCAGCTAATGGAACCGTGGGAGGGCGACGAGCACTCCCGCTGGCGGCTGCGGCTCGTACTGCAGGACAAGAGCGATCCGGCTAAGCTCCGAAGAGTGCGGCTCGGCGACGACGGCTCGGCGGCAGGCAAGTGGCCTGACGCATGGGCGGAAGCTATTCGGAGCCGCTCGGACGGTTGGCTGCAACGGCTGCGGGTTAGCCTTCCGCACGATCTGCTGTCGCGCGGCGAGGACGTGCTCGGCAAGCCGCTTGACGACGAGGCGGCCTGGCGGTTCCTGAATGAGGACAGCCGCCGGCTGCTCGAAGCCGGGTGGCAGGTCCTTCTGCCCGCATGGTGGGAAGCGGCAAGCCGCAAGAAGCCGCGGCTGCGCGCTGCGGTGCAGTCGGAGGACGAATCCAAGAAACGGGGCGGCGGCAAGTCCTTATTCGGTCTGGAAGCGATTATGAGCTTCAACTGGCGCATCTCCATCGGCGACGCCGACCTGAACGAGGAGGAGTTCGACGAGCTGCTCGCGCGAGGGGAGCGTCTCGTGAAGTTCCGAGACCGCTGGATCGTGCTCGACCCGGCGTTGATCGCCCAGATCCGCCGCATGATGGAAGGCATGGACAAGAGCCAGGGATTAAGCTTCCAGGATGTGCTGCAATTGCATCTGCTCTCGCAGGGCCAGACGGACGGCGACGCGGATGGCGGGGCGACGGACGTCAGCGCGGAGACTTTCGGGGCCGATGCCGCCCGCGTCGAGCTCGAAGTCGAGCTTAACGCGCATTTGACCGGACTGTTCGCCAAGATTAATCAGCAGAGTGAATGGCCTCGGCTCGATCCACCCACCGGTCTGCGTGCCGAGCTGCGCAGCTACCAGCAGGACGGGTTCGCCTGGCTGGCTTTTCTCCGCCGCTTCGGGCTCGGAGCCTGTCTCGCCGACGACATGGGCCTCGGCAAGACGGTCCAGTTGATCGCCTACCTGCTGTACGCCAAGGAGCAGGCGGACGATGGGCTCCGACTCCCTTCGCTGATCGTCTGCCCCACGTCGGTACTCGGCAACTGGCAGAAGGAGATTTCCCGATTTGCCCCATCGCTGCAGGTAGCCATGCATTACGGCTCCGGGCGTAAGAGCGGCGACGCGTTCCGGAACGAGGCACGCAGTGTTGACGTCGTGCTGACCTCCTTTGCTACCGCCTCGCTCGACCAGGAAACGCTGGCCGCTTTCCAATGGGGAGCCGTCTGTCTGGACGAAGCACAGAATATCAAAAACGCCGGGACCAGGCAGGCCGCGGCGGTCAAGAGCTTTCCCGCGCTCCATCGCATTGCGCTCACCGGAACGCCGATCGAGAATCGGCTGGCGGAGCTATGGTCGATCTACGATTTTACCGTGCCCACTTACCTCGGTACCGCCAAGGCGTTTCAGGACCGCTTCGCTAACCCGATCGAGCGCGAACAGGACGGGCGTCGCACGGCTGAGCTAAAGCGGCTAGTGAAACCTTTCATGCTGCGGCGCAAAAAGAAGGATCCTGCCATCCAGCTCGACCTGCCGGACAAAAACGAGATAAAGACGTATGTTCCGCTTACCTCCGAGCAAGCTGCCTTGTACGACAATTGCGTCAAGGAGCTTCTCGAGAAGCTGAACAAGCTCGACGGCATCCAACGCAAAGGCGCGATTCTCGGAGCGCTGACACGACTCAAGCAGGCATGTAACCATCCGGCTCTACTGGATGAGGATACGGGAACGGAGCTGGGGGATGGCCCACTACCTACGGAGGCGATCGTCGCCCGCTCCTCCAAGCTCGAGAGGCTGCTGGCGATGGTCAAGGAGTTGCGCGAGGCGGACGAGCGCTGCCTCATCTTCACGCAATATATTGGCATGGGCAAAATGATTCAGGATGTCCTGCAGCGCGAGCTGGGTGAACCTGTGCTGTACTTGAACGGCAGCACGCCGAAGGTGCAGCGGGACCGGATGGTCGAACGGTTCCAGTCGCGCGACCTTCCGGCATCCGAGCAGCCGAACGTATTTATCCTCTCCCTCAAGGCGGGAGGCGTCGGGCTAAATTTGACCGCGGCGAACCACGTCTTCCACTTCGACCGCTGGTGGAACCCGGCCGTCGAGAACCAGGCGACCGACCGCGCCTACCGGATGGGCCAGACGCGCGACGTGCAGGTGCATAAATTCATCTCGCTCGGCACCCTTGAGGAGCGCATCGACGAGATGCTAGAGAACAAGCAGCAGCTAAGTGACAACGTGATCTCCAGCTCGGAGAGCTGGATTACCGAGCTGTCGACGGATGCGCTAAGGGAAATGTTCTCGCTGCGGCGGGACTGGTCGCGCGATTAAGCGGGATTTGGGCAACCACTGCGACACACGAAAACTTTGTTGCGGATGAAGCTTCTGAAATTACCCTCCAAGCAAAAAGGGATCTGAAAGCTTACTTTCAGATCCTTTGTTCAGGGGTAACTAATTATGATTTCGTTTGTTAACTTCAATTGCAATGAACTCCGGCAAATAATTGGGCGTACATCCCTTTGATACCATTTCATCTTTATAAAGACCCGTTTTCTCACCAAGTTTAATACAACGTGCACGATTCTTTTCATCATAAACGCCTATCCAGCCTGCGAGGAAATTCATAGCCCACTGAACTTCCGGTTCTTCCTGCGTAATATTAGCTTCTAATGTAGATAGTAAGTCTGCGGTGTTATCAGGCGGTGTTTGTCCAGTCCATCTCAATCGCGCTTGATAATACCAGAAAGCTCGTCTTTGAAGAGCAGAAGGGCTATTTTCCCATGACTCCTCCATGCAATGGTCTTCTTGTCTTTGGTGAGCTGATTAGCCATTAACCAATCCATTAAGTTATTTCGCTCATCAAAAGGGTGAGTCTGCATATCCTTATCAAGCTCATTTAGCACTTCTTGTGAAAGAAGTTTTTTATCCATAATCAAGATTGCTAATAGTCTGGGCAAAAACTCTTCGGTTGACCAAAGTTCCATAGCTAGTTCGTGATCTTTTTTAATGTCCTTCGCGATTTTTCGTAAGTCGCCTAGCTTAGTTTTACTATTGATCTGTAGTAGAATGTTTTCTGCTTTTGAAGAGCGTTTCATTTCTGTACTTTTATTCTTATTTATTTGACACAACTCCTTTATTAAAGCACTGATTCATAATTTGTCATTTGCGCAATATAGCAATAACTTAATTTCGTTATAAGTCTTATTGCAAACTATTGTACCTTAACAATTGTAAAAGGAGTGATTCGTTTCGCCTTATTTAGGGTACGGTTCAGCGTAACGGGGCTCTCAACGAAATTTGACATCGGTAAAAGTTAAAGCCATCCTTAGCGGATGGCCCATTATAAGTGCATTAGAATTCTATTTATATTGTCTTGTTATATTGAATTCTGATTACTCGGTATATACTCAATCAAGTCAGAGAGCTGACAGTTAAATGTATCGCATAATTTAAACAAGGTCTCCAGCTTTGTTGTTTCAATATTTGTTTCCCTATATAACTTATTAATTGAATTTCGACTTAATCCCGATTTCTCCATTAACTCAGTGATATCATCTATGCGATGCTTGGCCATAAGCTCTCTTATATTGCACTTAATTCTAGTCATCTTATTTCCTCCATATCACTATATTAGCGTTGAGGCCGTATTATCATCAATGGAAAGTGACTAACTGACTTTATAAAGTTAAAAAAAACCTTACCTTTAACTCTACAGGGTTATATAATAACTTTGTAGAGTTAATTTTTTGGAGGTGAACTATATGTCCTATACATTGGATTCATTAGCAGAACCACTTATTAGAGCTCGTTTAAAATTACTCTACAGCGAGCTTCAACAAAACCACGCTGAGTATAAGCAGCTAATATTAGAGAAAGATCAACATTTTAGGTTACTTCAGGGTGCACTCCCCGACCAGTTGCAACATACAGTGTTCCTATATCAAGACGCTCAGTTTTGTCTTCAGTCCATTACTGAGATAAGTATTTACATACAAGGTTTTAAAGATGCGTTGCAACTCATTAGTGAATTACATCATTCAAATATGTAATTGCTACTCAAACATAAAAATTTCTTAAAAAACTTCCGCGTGGCTTGTGGTACACCCACACGGCAGATGCTTAGGTAACACAATGAAAAAGAGGGGGCGCGCGCTCCCCTCTTTAGTTATGCGCTTATTTCCAGAGCCACTGAATGAATAAAAGCAACAACCCCGCTGTTACACTAATTGCCACCCCAACCAGATACTGCTCAATAATATCGCGCATCTTGCCTTTGTTCTTCCTTTTTCTTCTCATACGTGACCTCCATGGAATCATGGGGTACGTACCGAGACTAGGGCAGAACATAATTCAAAATTACCACCCTTGTAGAAATGTATTTTCTACTCTTCTACAATACATATTGACCAAGTTGGTCGTCTCCTTCACTCATAACGAGTGCAATTAGCCAAGCGAATAGCTTGGAATCCTTAAGCCCATTCTCAGGGCATTTAATCGACTCATATTGTATGAGTCATTCCTCCTACTGCACTAGCCTACGGACTTACCCGTAATTTAGTGTAAGGCACCTGCCCTTCTTACATTATATTCCTCACCTTATCTGTTTGCAACAAAGCATTCGCTATACTTATCGGTACTATCCTCGGATTAATCTACTCGCCAAATACACGACTCCAACGGAGCACATGTATCAGTGATGAGGATTAGTCATGTGACCAAAAGAGAGCTTATTATTGATACAGAAGATGCGGTTCGGTGCGCCGCGGCGCATAATCTCCAACCACTTAGCCGATCAACGACCAAGCCTCCATAACAGGCCAGAGACCGTCGAAGTCTTCGGGAGCATGATGAGCAAAAAGCAAGATCGACTCAAAGATGGAACGAACAAATTCATGCCCGGCAAGGTAGCGGCACTGGTGAAATGGAATAACAGGCCATTCCTGGACAAGATGATTGATGACAGTACGCCTGTGAAGGAACTGGTGGCGTGGTGTAATGATAACGGCTTCCCGATCAGTATTCCCACCATGTACTCTTACATCAAGCAGCACCGGGAAGCGATTGTAAATGGACTCACGATGGAACTTCTACACGCGAAGGAAGACCCGTTCAAGAAAGCGTTTGAAGATTCAGCGCGGGATAAGGCAAGAGAAAAGGGCAATACACAGTATAAGGAGAACCGTGCCGAAGAACGCGCCCGGGCCAAAGCCACACTGGAAAAGGAGCTAACCAACCAAGAAAGCCCGAAACGCATCCGACACGATCTAGAGCTACTGGATGAAGTCATTCAGAAGGGCTTCGACACGTTGAGCAAGATGGAAGTGATTAGCCCTGTCACCGCCATCAAGGCAATTGAAATGAAGCACAAGCTCACCAATGGAAGCGCTGGCGGCTATACGCACTACGGACTTGCAGAAATCAAACAGCGTGAGGCTGCGCGGGAACAGGCCATTACAGCAGCGATTCTACAATTTGTCCCGATGGAGCAGCATGACGCTGTGATCGAGCTTATGGATACTGTGACGCGCGAGTATTATGAATCAATCGGCTTGGGTGAGGCGTATATGCAACAAGTAGCAAAAGAGACAATGGAAGATCATGCATGACGAAAAAGAGAACGCCTATGATGGACGTTCTCCCTTGTGTGGCTTAGTGGTGCTTGGTGGAGCGTATGTGGGGCTGTGATGGAGCGGATGGAGCGTACGCTTCGACATCTACCTTTCAATAATTTCAATACTTGGATGATTTCTAATTATTTTTAAAGCCTCATAAAAAGACTGTGCGTCTATAACATTAACGGATAAGTTACCCTTTTTTAATTCTTCTATGCTTTTAAATGTTGCTAGTAGAGGTATCTTACCTCCATTATTTTTAATCATACTGTTTAAATATTCAATTCCTTTTAATACCGTTGGAGCAATTTCATAGACATAATCTTGATAAAGTTGTTTGATAAACATCATTGAAATCTCAACGTGTATATCCAATGAAATTAATTCAGACATATTTCTAATATCTTCCGCGACATGTTTCCATGCCTTAAACTTCATTAATGTTTCTCTTGAAGCGAAGATTCCATTTGGTCCAGATTCACTCTGATGAATTACTGATAAGGGAAAGCCGTAATGTAAAGCATAGTTTCTCATAAGTGCAATAAAACGATAGGAAACGTGGCTATCGTAAAAAATACTGGTTTTTTCTTGAAACTTTTTCATTCGTTCTTTTCCAAAATACTTACTGTTATATTTTTCACCGTAATCAATAAACATTGATACGGCTGCTAAATAATTGATTAGTAATCGATTAGCTTCTAAATATACTACTTTCTCATCTCCTTCCAAATAATCTTTTGCTTTTGATGAATATAATAGAAATTCATTACCGTTTCTAATAAGTAAATTGTTAACGTTATCCATTGCATTTATTTTATGCGCTTCCCCTAAGGAGGTATTGTGACTGTCGTATTCTTCTTTGGTGATATGCTTCTGAATAATAATTTGCTGTCCATGCTCAAGTGCATAATCTCTAAAACCTAATGCATAAATCATAATTCCCCACCAGTTCCTTCTTAGTTTATTCTTTACTAACCCTCTTGTAAGGGAACTTTTTTTGAAATCTAATTGGCGTAGCCAGCTTCCTCGAAAATGCTTCCTGCGGACTAAGGGCATATTCACCGCGTAGATACGCTGTTGTCTATCTGATGCCACCTCATTATCGAAAATACTATCGAATATTCTTTGGTGTACTTAAATAGACCCTATAGTCTTGAATAGATTCATCATAATCAAATCTTTGATGTGCCGGATAATCATTTCCTACAGTTGTAAAAAATTGATTCAGTTCTGTTAATTCAATATAGTACAATTTTTTATTCCTCGTTCTATCAGAGCAAAAGAAAAAACCATCAATTCCTTTTTCTTCACCAGTCGCTATGAGAAATATATAACTGTGTATGATTTGATTATATAGTTGATTTGATTGCAACTTTTCGTCAATCGGATTATCTAAGTCGAAAAGTTCATCAATTCGATGCCAGTTTAGTAATGTTACATTTTTCAGATTTCCGTAGGACTTTACTTTCAATTGAATACTTTTGGTATCTGAAGATAGTTTATAGGCTTCTATAAGTTTCCGTATTGAATACAGAGAAATCATAATATCCTTTTCAAATTCTACAGAAAGTTCTTCTGTAAAAGGGGCAATACGGTACTTTGTATTTATTTTCACTGAGAGTGACAACAAATCATCCTTCCAATATGATGACTCCCAAATCATCAGAAGATTCTCCTTGTCTGTAGAGTTGTTAAGCTTGGGCTGCACAGCGGCGAGTCGAAAATATAGCCTCTCGCAGGGTTATCTACTAAATCGCTTACCCGAAATTATTGCAGACCAAAGTAGTAGCCTGCAGCGTGAACAAAGTGTGATGCAGTACAGAGAATAGGCTTCTTGAATACGCCTTCAAGCACTACTCAATTATTTCATAACTATCTTCTAAATACTTAACAACATCATCTTCTCCTAGTTCTTTTAATTTATTAATAGTGCTATCAGGGTCAAGAAAAAAGCTTGTCTCATATATTGAAAGTCCGATATTGTTTATTGTTACTTCCTTCTTCTTAGTAAGTTCACCGTTGCTTACGCTAATATTGAACAGTAATACAATTTCTTCGAAATACTCCGTAATATTATGTATTAGCATTAACAAATGTCCAAACAATTTATCCGTAACCCACGAATTGTGTATTCCTCCGATGCAAGAGCCCCAAAATGAATTACTGTTCGAATGTACAATTTTACTTAAGTCAGAATATATTTCTCTTGAATTAGAATTGTTATCATTTGCCTTTCTTCTTTCCTTGGGTGTAATCTCTAGATTCCTTTTTATAACCCAATCGTTCACACTCTCAGGATTATTAATGAAATATTTAAGTAGCCAAGACAGTTCTAATGATTGTCTTAGCATAATCAAACTCTCATCCTCTAAACCCATTCTTAGTAATTGATAAGTAGCTATTATATGATTTATTAATCTTGCCGTTATAAAGTGTCGAGCATGTTAGAAATAAGCATCTTCTTCTTTAAACTTTTCCTCATTAAACATTGACAGATAGTCTAGTGCTTGCCAAAATACATCATCTCTATCATCTAAACGATCAAGAAATGCAGATTCCTTTGATTTATTATAAAAGCGTTCTTTTACATTTACCACCAATTCATCCCCCCTGCATATCTATATGTGAATTATCTCTCAACACACTGATCAGGAACAGGGCGAATATATGGCGAGACTCACTTTTTCACTAACCTTTCGCAGTCACTTATGGCACTGTCCCCCCGATTAATATAATCGCCCGATACACTGCTCCAGCAGAGCACATACATGAGCTGGTGCGGATAGATCATGCAGCCGAAGTCTCATCCGCTTGTCGGCGCGGAAGTCGGCAAGCGAGAAAACGATATTCCTTGCAAGATGTACAGTTGATCCCGTTCCATGTATCTAAAAACAAACCGGTTGAATTTACTTCCGCCCCTGCCGGACCGAGGGCGGCCATATCGCCCGATGCGTGAATATGGTGTTAGACGAAGTGTCACACTTCAGTGAAATACTAAAATAAATTGTCTTTCACTTTAGTAAGAGCTAAAGTTAACTCTTGCATTGACTGATACCTTCCTTCAATATTTTCAAGACATCTAAGTATTATTTCAGCAGTTTCTTCATTCATACCCTCAACAGAATGAAGCGCTTCTTTTAGTTTGCTTCCTGCAGGAACATTTCCAGTAATCAGGTGATACCAAACTGCACCTAGAGAATAAATATCAGTTCTTAAATCTATTAGTTTTGGATTACTAATAAGTTCAGGTGCAGTGAAGTGCCCTCCAGCAATGTTGTGTCCTGATCTTGTAAGTCTCGAAGTTAACTCATTCTCGAGGTATATGCCAAGTCCAAAATCAATTACTCTAACCTGCCTTGTTCTTGCAATCATTATGTTACTCGGTCGAATGTCTCTATGAACGATTCCAATCTCATGTGCGTGACTAAGTGCATCTGCTAATTCAATCATAAGATCAATAGATCTATTGATTGGGAACCTCCCATGATCTTTAAGTACTTGATTTAAATTCTTCCCTTCAAATAATTCCATTCTAATAAATGGCTTACTCCCTATAAGACCAACGTCATATACCTTAATTATACTTTGGTGATTTAATCTAAATAGAATTTGTGCTTCTCGGAAAAATCTTTCTAAATTCCGTTCATCCTCATTTGCAAAGATTGGTGAAAAGAACTTAAAAGCAAAATCCATCTTCAATAAATTATGCTTCATTCGTTTTACTTCTCCGAATCCTCCTGACCCTATAACCTCTAATTCAGAATATTCATTTGTCATCGCAGTATTGCCCGCCTCTAATTCATCAAGCAGAGGATTAAAAACCTCCCCCAAATATTGTCTTCGACCAGCATACGAACCCGAAACATCTTTAATATATCCCCAAAATTCATCCAATGACCTATATTGCTTTATAAACTCAGGGAGTTTATTACTTATCTGTCCTGCACTTAACAAAATCTTCCTCAATTTATAATACTCATCATTACTTAACTCTGATGAGTTACCAGTTGCATACGAAACAAGCCCAACTTTAAGTGATTCTATAACTTCAAATAGTGTAGGTTCAGTTTGTTCTATAGTCATTTTTATCTCCTTTGGTTTTTAATAATACATGATATTTCGTCTATCGTTCTTGTATCCACGAACTCGAGAGGCTTAAGCCACGCCAGCGCCGGGCCCAACGGACTTAGCCTCGCAAAAGTCCCTGCTTATCACATCTTGCGAACCCAGGGCGTAGCCCGCAGCGTAGATACAGTGTTATCTGATGCCCTATGACCTCATTGAGATACTATTCAATTGGTTCCAGTACTTTAAATTCTCTAACTTTCTTATAATTCGTTTTAGAACCCACACTAATAACAGCTATCAAACCTTTTTCAGAAAGTGACCGTAACACCATCTTGAGGTTGTTAGGGCTGAATTTTAAATTCTGTTTACTCAATTGAGATGATATGTCCCAAAAAGAAAACTTTTGATCAATTTCTAAATTAAAGTTAATAAAGTTTGCAGCTTCAACTTCTAATGGATCATCAAGTTTATATACTTGCTCTTCTAATAAAGAAAATTGTTGATCTATTATAGGCTTTTGTTGCATTAGAGTTTTTTGAATCTCTTCTGGACTCGCCCCTTCTGAAGCTTGGTAAATTTGATTAATGCTACTTCTAATCGCTTCAATATTCTTATGTATTTCGTCATTTTTAGTACTATGATTTTGAAAAAACATCTCCATTTCCTGTCTTACCAATCCAATAGTCTCTACCTTTTCTGTTATCTTTAGCAAAGTCTGCTGAACAAGAGTATTTTGTTGAGAAGACTCATTAGTTTGAAAATATGCATAGATTATTGCTACAAGTGCTAGTAAGATTGAGGATATGCTTGCCCCTAAAGAAATCTGATTAATTAACTCTTGATTGTCACCTGCTCTCCACATAAAAACAAGGATAATAATTGTGATTAAGTAGAATATTATAAAGCCAAAAATGATGTCTTTCTTTGTGAATTTTTCATTTTTACTTTTTGTGGTTTTTTCTGTTTCCATGTAACTACTCCTTAAAAAATTTCATAGGGCTTCAGATAACGTTCCTGTATTCACAATGCCTGACGATTGCCGGGTATGTCCGGCTGCTTCTGCTTCCCGAAATCACTCTGCCAGACTAAGGGCGTATGCCCCATGAGTGAATATAATGTCGTAATTTCGTTTTGCTACATCTACCAGAAATATACTTACTAAGTTCGTTGCATAAGTGATGAGTCAAATTCCATTCTGTCATGCCTGTTTGAATTTAATCAAAGAAATCATTTTCATTTTCAAAAAAGTATTGAGTGGATGAATAAATTATGTTCTTTATTAGGTTTTCCACTCCTTTCACTCCTTTATGGAATTTCCGTTAACACAGCCTTATATCCGAAAACAATTACCTATTTTTCATCATACCACACCATGGAAAATAGTGGATGGATTTCTAGGCAAGAAGAACTAAAAACCCCTAAAACCAAAGGTCTTAGAGGCTGGAAATCTTACTATTCCACACGTCCCACCAACATTCCAAAGCATTTCCACATGTAAAATTTCGCCGTTACTTGTGGTAGGGTTCCCCCCGATTAATCTTCACCGCCCTATAAACCTGCTCCACCAGCACTAGTCTCATGAGCTGATGCGGCAAAGTCATCCGCCCAAAGCTCAGCTTCTGCTGGGCGCGCTTAAGCACAGAGGGAGCAAGCCCATTGCTCCCTCCAATAACAAAAGCCACGTGGCTGCGCCCATACGTGGCTAACTTATCAAGCTGGTCCGCAAGATCTTCGCTGGACCAGAGCTCCCCATCGAGCGCGAGCGCGATGACGTGGGCGTCCGGCTTCAGCTGCGCCAGAAGCCGCTCCCCCTCACGCTCTCGCACTTGCAATTCCTCCGCCGGACTCATCGTCTCCGGCGCCTTCTCATCGGGCACTTCCGTGAGCGTAAGCTTCACGTAAGGCCCGAGCCGCTTGGCATATTCCGCGATGCCAAGCGTCAAGTACTTCTCCTTCAGCTTCCCGACGGACGCTATCTGAATATGCATATGAGGCCCATCCCTCTACCTATTTTTTGTACGCTAACAGAAGTGGGCAAACGATCTCCCTCACCTTTACAAGCAGCTCGTCTGCTCCATCACTCCAGCTGTTTTCATCTTTCCCGTCACGCTATACCACCAAAAACGCCGCAGCATCCTCACAGAAGTCGCACTTGCGCGGCGGGTCCCAATCCGCGAATTGCGTCTCCTTCAGATCGACCACATCCGGCGCATCCTCGTATTCGTCTACAAAACGTTCCAATGCCTTCTCAATACACGGTTTACATACACAATACATAGCTGATTCGCTTCCTATTCTTCGAGAGTATAAGTGCTTATTCGACTTCTTCCAGCATAGCAGAACAGGCCCTTTTCTGTGAAGAAAACATTTCGTAAGCAAGTGACGTGAAGAAAGCATGTGGTGACACCCGACCACTCCACATGCAGGAAGCTGCACGCAGCACTCATCCCAACACTCCCGCCCCACATCAATCCTGACATATCCACCTTTAGTCTATGTAATCAGGCAAAGCCTATTCTGATTCTGAACAGATGCTTCCCCTTAGAATCGTGCTTAGAATCTTGCACCTAAAAACTCCCCGCTATTTCTTCACATGCGTCTTCGCCGTCGACGGCCGCCAGTTGATCATCTTGATCAGCTGGTCCTGCATGTAAGCAGGCGTATACTGAAAGCCACCTTCGATCCAGTGGAACACAAGGCCCATCAAAGCATGGATGCTATACACCATCATCAGCTCGCGGTTGATGGACTCCGTCTCCTGCTCCAGCTCCTCGCTGGACAGCTTCTTAATCGCGCCGAACATCTTCTCCTTAATAACCGGCAGCACATCGCTGTGGAACAGCGTCGTATACACTGACGCGCGATCATGAATATGCTCGAAGATCTTCACTGAGTTCGCCGTCAGCTCATCAACCCGGAACACATCCAGATCGCCATACGGCGCCCGGAACGATTCGATCAGCTCGTCGATCAGCTCCGAGATGACCTCGTCGAGCAGACCCTCCTTGTTCTCATAGTGGGTGTAGAACGTCCCCCGGTTATAATTGGCCCGCTCCACGATCTCCGTAATCGTGATAGCCGAGAAGCTCTTCTCCGACATGAGAGTCAGAAGCGCATCCCTGAGCGCCACCTTGCTGCGCGCAATACGCCTATCCGCCATTTCTATTTCTTCCTTCCACAAAAAAGTATTCAACACTCAAGCGTGTTTTGTCTGTTAACGTACAAATGAAAGCGTTTTATATATTGTGGCAGTCCGCCTTATTGTATATATTGATCTTAACACCTGTTTGCTATTATACAAGTGTTCAATTCCGCCTCACAGGCGCATAGCCGCAGATCATCATGAACCATACTATTCCTTTAGAGGAGGACACTCACATGAAACTTAATGGCAAAGTGGCCGTCATCACAGGCGCAGCATCCGGCATGGGCAAAGCGACTGCCCTGCTCTTCGCTGCAGAAGGCGCGAAGGTCATCGTATCCGACCTGTCTGCCGATAACGCCGCAATCGTCGTGCAAGAGATTGAAGCGAAGGGCGGCACAGCCATCGCCGTCGCTGCCAACGTAGCCAAAGAAGAAGACGTGCAACAGCTCATCGATACAGCCGTAGACACCTACGGCACGCTCGACATCCTGGTGAATAACGCCGGCATTATGGACAACTTCGTCCCGGCTGCCGATCTGACAGACGAGCTGTGGGAGCGTGTCTTCGCCGTCAATACGACAGGCCCGATGCGCGCGATCCGCAAGGCGCTGCCGATCTTCACCGCGAAGCAAAGCGGCGTCATCGTTAACGTCGCATCCGCTGGCGGCCTGTACGGCTCCAGAGCCGGTGCGGCATATACAGCAGCCAAGCATGCCGTTGTCGGCTTGACTAAGAACGTCGGCTTCCAATACGCCACGCAAGGCATCCGCTGCAACGCGATCGCTCCTGGCGGCGTAGCCACTAACATCAGCACGACGATCAATGCTCCGAACAAGTACGGCATGGAGCAAGCGATGAAGGGCATCGGCATCAACCCGCGCACAGGCGAGCCTGAAGAGATCGCCAAGGTCGCGCTGTTCCTCGCTTCCGACGACTCCAGCTTCGTGAATGGCACAGTCGTCACAGCCGATGCCGGCTGGACAGCCTACTAATCAATTCGTTGCTGCGCTAATGCGGGGATTCATCGCATAGTCCCAGCTCATAACAAAGCCGGAAGGCCCGTCACAAGACGCGCCTTCCGGCTTTTTTCCCTATAACTGTCACTCTTCCTCCGGAGCCTGCTCCTCCAACTTTAGCTTCAGTGACTGAAGCTCGCCGTCCCGGTAGAAGGACACTGTAATGTCTTCGCCAATCTTCTTCTTGCTATATAAGTACTTGCGCAGCTCCATCGTGCTGGTCACCTTATGATCATCAAGCTTCACGATCACGTCGTTGAAGGACAATCCCGCTTTCTTGGACGGACCGACCGCTTCTAACACAATGACGCCCGACAGCACTTCATCCGGCAGCTGGATCGAACCCGAACCGCTTGACTCGCCTTTCTCCGAATCTCCGCCTTCTTCCTCCTCGAACATCTTCTCCATATCCTGCTGCTCCCAATACTGCTCCAGATCCATGGTGTAGACGCCGAGATAAGGACGCGGTACATAGCCCTTGCTAATCAAGCTCTCCACGATCGGCATCGCATTGTTGATCGGAATCGCATAGCCGATGCTCTCCACGCCGAAGTCGGAGATCTTCATACTGTTGATGCCGACTACACGGCCGTTCAGATCGATCAGCGGACCGCCGCTATTGCCTTGGTTGATCGCCGCATCGACCCGGATCACTTCCTGCTCCCAGTCAATGACGCCATTCTGATTCAGCGATACCGGAATCACTTCCTTGATGACGCTGACGACACCCATTGTGATAGATTCGCCCATGCCAAGCGGATTGCCGATTGCCATCACGAACTCCGCAGCGCGCAGCGCGGAAGAGTCGCCAATCTCCGCGACCGTATCGATGCCCTTGGCATCGATCTCCAGCACCGCCAGATCCGTAATCTGATCCATGCCGACGACGCGAGCCTCGCGCACCTCGCCAGTTGTCAGCACTACCTTCACCTTCTCCGCGCTCGCCACCACATGGTAGTTCGTCACGATGAACGCTCTTCCGGCCTTCTTCTCTATAATGACGCCCGAGCCGACGCCTGCTTCGCGCAGGACACCCGAGCCTTCGTCTCCATTCTCCAGCCGCTTGCCGCCAATGCCGAGCCCGAACATCTGCTCATTGATGACGCTGACTACCGCCGGCTTCACCTTGGCTGTCGCCACAATCGTGCGCTCCGAAGGATCGCCTGTTGCCGTCAGATGGACAGGCACCGAGCCGCCGCCCCCGAAGCCGCCGAAGATCCATCCGAACAGGAGTGCCGCAGCTACGGCGCTCGTGAAAGACGAGATGAACGCAACACGCAGATTAGACCACTTGCGCTCAGCACTCCCGCCGAAAGATAACCGATGATCGTCCTGCTGGCTCTTGCGGACGGTTCGCCTGGACACCTTGGTCGAATAAAAATCGTCGTCGAATATGCTCATCGGGAATCTCTCCTCTCTCTCTTTCGAACCTTGCGGGGAATTTCATAATCTAGGAATGTTTTCGGAAGAATGGACTAAAATAATAATAGATTCAAAGCTTGCTGCCCTACATTTTTTTCAAGAGAGACCGCTTATACGCAAATTCCGATATAAAGGAGAGATTCACGATGAAAACAAAGCCGTCCCCAGCATGGGAACACGTACAGCTTGTCGCCAAGCTAGCCGATCTGAAGGAGGAGCATTACCGCACCGTTCTCACGTTAAGCGCCATGCTGGAGCTGTTCATAGAGAAGGGCATCCTTAGCCGAGAAGAGCTGGAGAACAAAGCCGAGGCGCTCGACTCGCAGCTGGAATCGCTTATTTCCGCTTCACTTCGTCCCATGGGGTAGGCTTGTCGTGATACGTCTTGCGCAGAGGAAATTCATCCTGTTTATAAAATATTCCGTGGTTCTCCAATATAGAATTGACCGTTAGCATAGCCAGGTCCATTTGATTGTGGTCCAGGCTGAGATGCGCCAGATAAACGCGCTTCGTCCGGTCTGTCATCAGCTCGATAAGTGCTTCGCCTGCAGCTACGTTGGACAGATGCCCCACGTCACTTAGGATACGGCGTTTAATATTCCATGGATAGCGGCCCATTCGCAGCATCTCGGTATCATGATTGGACTCTAGCACGAGCACATCGGAATCCACGATCTGGCTTCTGACCTTCTCGCTCACATAACCGAGATCCGTCGCGAGGCTCAGCTTCTCCCCATGCTCTACGAAGCAATAACCGACCGGCTCCGCGGCATCATGCGAGATCGGATACGACTGCACGCGCATCGAACCAAAGTCCAGTGCCTCTCCCGTCTCCATAATGACCCGCTTCTCTACCGCGATCGTCCCGATATGGCGTTCCATCGCGCCCCAAGTCGCTTCGTTGGCGTAGATCGGAAGCTCGTATTTGCGCGCGAAAGCGCCGAGTCCCTTAATATGATCGGAATGCTCATGCGTCACGAACAAGGCGTCCAGATCATGTCCGGCAATGCCTCGCTCCCGCATCAGCTCGTCCAGCTTCTTCATGCTAAGGCCCGCGTCTACCAGCACCGTCTTCTCGCTGCTCTGCACGATCGTCGCATTGCCGGTTGAACCGCTGGCCAATACTGTAAATCGAAGTCCCAAAACGTCCAGTCCTCTCCCATTGCCTCTCACGAAGCTACCTACATTGTAACCTCGATTGCGTCCAATTTCCCCTGTTGTTTTCTGGCTATCCGAATGAATGTTAACCATCCGGCAAACAACCTACCATTCTATCAGATGCCTGACTCTATCAATCGACGGAAGAGGAAGAGAAAAGGTCCCCAAACATGAACCTGCCCAGATCCATGATGGTTTCTAGCCAGGCTATCGTGCCGGTCCTACTCTCTCTATACCCTCTGCCGGTCATCTCGCAACATCTACTCTATGAAACTCTTATACAGACAGCAACCGCTGCTCTATCAATCAGTATTACTTAAGCATAACATGGCATCGCGTCGACAGCTATGCCGCCGGCGACTCAGAACCCGCTCCTTCATCTGCGCCTTCCGTCGCAACCTCGCCGCTGATCGCATGGACATAATATACCTTGCCATCCCCCAGCATGACGCGCCAGGTCGGAGCCGATACTTGCTTCTCGGAGTCGAAGATCTGACCATGATAACCAAGCTGAATATCGGCAATCACGGAGCCTTCGTCCAGGTAAGTCTCAATCAAGGACACGACGACCTTCGCCGATCCGATCACTTGCTTCTCTTCGCCGTGGCCAATCGACTCTACACGATCCTGTTGGAAGCCGGTAATTTTCCGGTTGCTTGTATACAGAAGCTCCAGCTTCACATTGAACATCGGGCGCCCGTCGACCATACGATGCATGACGAATACGCCATCCCGGTCACTGTGCAGATCATATTCGTAATCCTCAATATCAGGGATTTGACCGCCCAATGCTTTTACCAGCTCTGCCTTGGTGAATATGAGCGCGCTGTCGACCGGCTTCTCCAGCTTCTTCGGCAGCGACTTATGATCCGATTGAAGCAAATACGTCAGATCACTCAGCTTCGGCGTTCCGGCAGGCAGATTGGCCGTCAGCGAGATGCGCTTCTGCCCCATCAGCTGCACCTTATCCGGGGGCAGCTCCGCAGAGTTCACGTTGGCGTTCAACTGCTCGCTGATATCCACCCACAGCTGATAGCCGAGAAGGACATTCAGCATGAGGAACGATATGATCAATACGCTTTTTGCCCTGCTCCAATCCACTTGCCTTCACCTCCTCTATCCTTATGATCTGGCCCGCATTAATTCCGGCGCATCCTGCTCCTCCGTATCCAGAGCATTGTCCTCCGGAGCCTCTGCCAGCTCTTCATCCCCAGCTTCGCCCGATTCATCTGGCGGCAACTCGGCTTCACCCGTCTCGACGGATTCTTCATTATTCCCCGTCTCTCTTGGCGGCAGCACAGCAGAGCCAGTCCCCGCCCCGTTGCCCGGAGAGGGGCTTGGTCCCGTTCCTGCGCTCGCTTGTCCTTCCGACCCGCCAGACCCTTCAGCATGATCAATCTGGTTGTGATTCGTATTCGCATTCGCAGTGCCATCCCCTGTATGCGACTCAGGAGGCTGTTCCCCCTCTGTCGCTTCCAGTAGAGTGATCTCTGAACCATCGGCCAGCTTCACGACCCAGACAGGGATGAATTGCAGCCGGTTCTCCTCCAACAGAACAGCTTTCAGCGCCGGGAACAATGCCGTTACCTCGCCGCGCCGCGGATAACGCTCCAGCGTCTCTTCCAGCCTGGTGCCGCCCTGCAGCCAGCGCGGCTTGCGCAACTCCGCCTGTGAACTGAGCGTAATAAGCGACCGCGCATATTCCGTCACGACACCTTGCTGCAGCGTCAGCCGGATATGTCCGTACCGGAACGCCAGGTTGTCGATGACTGGGTATTGATCGATATATTGTCTGAACGTCACATATTTCTTCTCTTGCTCCGGTGTCGAGCTCATCAGCCGATGCGTGCCGTCCCAGCCGCCATGCTGGTTGATAAAGTCAACCGACGCATAGACGTTCTCGCTAATCGGCGTATCGCTGCTGATTGTGGCCGCCGGATTCGTATAGTTGATCCACATGCCGTCCTGCTCGACCTTAAGTCCTCTCTTCCCGTCTGTGAAGATTTGCGAGCCGCTGCGATCCTCGAAGGAACGCGTCGTGCTGGAATCGAAGGGCAGACTGCGCTGCATCTGATCCGGTGAATACGTCTCGTACGGGTAGATCAGCTCCGTCGCCATAATCGGCTCGACCGGAATATAGAGCCCGTCAGCCGTCATGCGGTATTGAGGCAGATAAGCGCCAAATCCGACATAATCCTGCACGTCTCTCACGGTCAGATCGGCTCTGACCGACTCATAGACGACATGCTCCTCGCTGCTGAAGAAGAACGTGCGGATCTCTTCTGTATCCGTCGTCTTGAAGATCCAGATCTTGTCGATCTTATCCCGGAGGAACAAGACATCGCCCTCCATCTTCAGCAGCTTCTGCAGCAGCTCGACCGAGATGCCGTCCGGGAAGCGGAGCTCGATGCCGATGGAGTCCTTACGCACCTCATCCCAATTCAGAATGCTTGCCGAGCTTCGCTGGAAGCCCTTGAACTCCCTGCCGACAATCCGCTGGTTCAGAATCATCTCATAGAACTGTGTGCCTGGATAGATAACCGTATGCTTGTCTTCACCCATATGGATAATCAGTTCCTCCGGGAAGATGACGCTCTCCACGCTCGTCGTCTTGCCCAGCGGCTCCGCATTGACGTAATCCTGATCGCTTCTTACCGTTGCACCCAGCCCCGGCATGCTATAGGCCAGCAAATAACTTTGCAGGAGGCTAAGCACGACGAGAACAATCAGGGTAGCCGTCTTCGCTTTCTCCATCATTCTGTCTCGCCCCCTTCCTGCAAGAGCGGCAGCGTGAACGATACCGTCGTGCCTTCATTCAGCTCGGAAGCCAGCGAGATTGTACCACCATGCGCCTTTACGATTTCCCGGGCAATCGATAGCCCGAGGCCCGTGCCGCCCATATTGCGGGAGCGCGCCTTGTCTACACGATAGAAGCGATCGAAGATACGCGTCAGATCCTTCTTCGGAATGCCAATACCCGTATCCTTCACGCTGATTTCCAGCAAGCCGTTATCCTCCAGCTTGCGCGCGGCAATCTGGATGGCCCCTCCATCAAGCGTATATTTGATCGCATTGGAGATGAGGTTGTCCAGCACTTGGTCGATCTGGTCCCGGTCGAGCCAAGCCTTTTTCAGTCCGCGCTCGACATACACATTCGCCGTAATCGACTTCTGACGCAGCTGGAAGGAGAAGCGGTCCGCCACCTCATCCAGCATCTCATGAATATTCGTCTGTCTCCGTCTAAGCGGAGCCTGATTGGAATCCAGTCTGGACAGATGCAGCAGGTCCGTCACGAGCCGGATCATCCGCTCTGTCTCGTTGCTAATAACGCCGACGAACCGCTCGGATAGCTCACGCTCCTCCAAGGCTCCGTCGCCCAGCGCCTCCGCATAGCTCTTGATCGTCGTCAGCGGCGTCCGCAGCTCATGCGATACGTTCGCGACGAACTGACGGCGCGACTGCTCCAGCTTCTCTTGCTCCGTGACATCCTGCAAGACGGCAATCGTGCCCGTAATGCCCTTGTCTCTCCGATGAATCGGTGTAACCGTCAGCTTCAAGAGACTGTCATCATGGCCCTCCGCCTCCGCGTGGTCGCGGTTAATGAGCAAGGTGCGCCCGCGTCCCGACTGCAGCTCCGCCAGCTTCTCCGGCGAGAGCCCCAGCAGATCAGCCAGTTCCACGCCCTGGAACGTCTCCACATCAAGCAGCTCCAGCGCGCGGCGATTCCAGACGATAATCCGCCCCCGCTCATCGGCAGCAACCACCCCGTCACTCATATTGGAGAGAACCGACACCAGCTTCTCATTCTCCTCTTCATTCGCCGAGAGCGCTTCCTTCAAGCGAATCGTCATATCGTTAAAAGCCATACTGAGCCGCCCGATCTCGTCATCCCCAAGCACAGGCGCCTTCAGATCGAATCTCCCGTCGGCGACTGCTTCCGCCTGCCGTGTAAGGCCTTGAATCGGATTCGTAATGGTATGGGCGAGCAGAATGCCGAGCACGCCTGTCAGACCAAGCGCAATCAGCGTACCAGAGAAGAAGATTTGATTGACCCGGTTCACCGTCTCGTACAGCTCCGTCATTGACGCCACAACATAGACAGCCCCGACGACCTTATCGTTGTACGTCACAGGCAGCGCAATCATCTTCTTGCGCGTATTGTCCTCATCGATAATCTCTTCTTCATTATCAGGAATGTTCTGCAGCGCGCGGCTGACCGCGAGCGACTTGTTCTTCTGCCCGATATACGACTGATGAACCTGCAGCGAGGTCGCGACAACCTTGCCGTTCGCATCCAGCACCTGAACCTCGGCGCCGCTAATGCTGAACAAGTTGCGGACAACCAGATTGAGGTCCTCCGTCGTATTGTCGGTCGAATCGCCCTCAGACTCCATATTCGGCAGCAGGCTTGGTGCCGCGAACTTGGACAGAATATCGGCCTGCTCCTTCAAGTTGTTCGTGAAGCTCGTAATAAGTGAATTCTTGACCGTGCTTATAAAATAAACGCCGATAAGCTGCATCGCGACGAGAATGAGCAGCAGGTAGATGATAACTAGCTTGACCTGGATCGTGCGGAAGAAGCTCCGCGCCTTCATCCGTAACCGAAGCCTCCCGACTTCGCGTTGCGCATCATGTAGCCTAAGCCGCGTCGGGTCATAATATACTCCGGACGGCTAGGGTCGTCTTCGATCTTCTCCCGCAGACGACGGATCGTCACGTCCACTGTCCGCACATCGCCGAAGTATTCGAAGCCCCATACCGCTTGCAGCAGATGCTCGCGCGTCATCACCTTGCCGCTGTTGCGCGCCATATAATAGACGAGCTCGAACTCCCGGTGTGTGAGGTCCAACGGCTCGCCATTCTTGTACACCACATACATATCTGTATCAATGAACAGATTGAACAGCTTCAGGCCGGATTGTTCCGACTGGCTGTCCGCAGCGTCTTCCGAGGCTTGTCCGCTCTTGTTCTGACGGCGAAGATGCGCCTTCACCCGCGCCAGCAGCTCCCGCGTGCTGAACGGCTTCGTCACATAATCGTCCGCGCCCAGCTCCAGGCCGAGCACCTTATCAATCTCCGTATCCTTCGCCGTGAGCATAATGATCGGCATGTGCAGCTTCGTGCGCACCTCGCGGCACACATCCATGCCATCCTTTACAGGCAGCATAAGGTCAAGCAGGATGAGATCCGGCTGCTCCTCGAATGCGAGACGCACCGCTTCTCCGCCATCGAAGGCACAGATGACCTGATGGCCTTCCTTCTCCAAATTAAACTTTATGATATCCGCTATCGGCTGCTCGTCATCGACCACTAATATTTTTCCGTGCATCGTTACACCGCCTGTCGCTAGTCCTTTGTTATGTCTCTATTCTAACATACCGGGGCGCAGCCTACACAATCAAACTTCCGATTGCACCGGCAACCACGCGCCCATAATTTGGATTGTATTTTTCAGCAGAAATTACGATTTTTGAAGCAACTATAAAGCGAGTTCATGCGTTTATCTAATATCAAATTAAAAAAAAGCACAGCCCGGACCTAATGTCCAAGCCATGCTTCTTTGCCATTGTTATGCCATGCTTAAAAGATATATTATAAGTACTTCATCGGATTCTGAGGTACGCCATTCTTGTGAATCTCGAAGTGCAGATGCGTGCCAGTGGAGTTGCCTGTATTGCCCATCACGCCAATCTGGTCGCCCTTCTGTACTTTCTCGCCCTTCTTGACGTTGTAAGAGTTAAGATGTCCGTACAGCGTCTTGAAGCCGTTCTGATGGTTAACAATAATAGTCTTGCCTGTGCCTGTTCTCGAACCGACATATTCCACGACGCCGGAGTCAGAAGCCAGGATACGCTTATTGCCGATAAAGTCGATGCCGGAATGCAGACGGCCCCAACGCTGGCCATACGTGCTCGTAATGCGGTAGTTCTTCACCGGGATGGAGAACTTGCCTGTCCCTTCGCCGAGTACAACCATCGTGCCTTTCTCCACAATCTCCGAGATTGGCTCTACAATCACTTCTTTATTCATCAATTCTTCAGTTAAGACGTAACCGTTCAGCTTCACAATTTCATACGTCAGACGCTGCGTGCCTTCGACACCTTGTCTGATTACCTTCGATTGGCCCACTCTGATCTTATCGTTCTTCTGAACTTCGACAGGAGCTACAATCTTCTCCAGTTCAACTACACTCTCGACCGTACGGACGGTTAGCTCCGGCTGAAGCACCGTTAGATCAAGCTCATCGCCGACGGTAATGCGGTCATCCTCAATCCATGGATTGTTCTCATAGATGACTTGAGGGGAAATATCAAACTTCTGTGCGATACAACCTATGCAGTCGCCTGCTTGAACGACATATTTGGTAGGCTTCGTGCTGCCGTCGATAATCTTCTTGTAAATCTCTTCTCCCTGGGCAATTTCCGTAGGGCTGATATCGACACTTGCTACTTGAACTTCCTCAACGAATGATACTTCTGTTACCACTTTGCCCGGCTCCGTATGCTCCTTGGCATCTTCCGTCTCCGACGCCTCGACCTTGCCATCCTTATTGTAGGAAAGTGTCGTGACCGTCTTCGCACCTTTAGCCGCCGCGGCGAGCTCTGGAGCGAACTTGCTCTGAACGCGCTTCAAGATACTGTCCGCTGTCGCCTGATCCTTCACGACGCCGATGACCTTGCCGTCAATCTTCACTTCAACGCCAACTGCATGGGATGTGAACATACTCTCCAGCTTAGCAAGCGTCGCATCGGTCTCCGGGACCGCTTTAAAGGCACTATCGCTTTCGTATGTAATATCACCTGAATCCAGCACCATCGTAACATCGGGATTCGCTTGCTGTACTTTTATCGCTGCAGCGTCGACCAATTGGTCAACTGCGCCAGGGGTCTCTACTGTTCCTACTGCTTCGCCATTCATATATACATGATAGAATTGGAATGTATTGCGTTCTACGTATTGCGTATATTGCTGATAGCCGATAATGCCGGCAACCGTGAGCAGTACTGCCGCCCCGCCGATGATTTGTGTCGACTTCTTCCGCCAAAGTGGGGTAGATACGATCACGTCAGCCGCTTGTTGCTCGGTCTTACCTATCAAGTCTTGCGAGTTCGTACGTCGAAAGTACTGAGTAGTTCGTTCCCATACCTTCTTCATGCGACTCATGTCCCTGAAACCGGTCATGATAGTCTCCTTTTCGCACTTCTGCTGAGAGATTTGCGAGTTCCAAACAGAAAAAAGACGAATTTTCCTGTCGGATCACTCGCCTAATACTTTATCACAGCCTTTACAATAGGGGCAACCTTTGCCATGGTAACGTAATATTAATATTTTTTCAGAATCTCCATCATATGCTCGTATTCCGACGTGTCGAGATGCTGTGCCATAATCTGTTGAACGCTAGTCAGCTCCTGCTCCGTAAGTCCTCCTTCCATATATTCAGAGATTTCCAGCCAGGACTCTGGAGGCAGCTTCGTCATTAATAATTCGAACAATAGCGACTTATCCTCTTCGCTCATCTCACCCTTGGCCGACTCGATATCGTCGGTCGTCACCGCCGTCTCCGCGCCATCGATTTCGCTCTCGGCTCCAGTTTGACCCGTTCCTTCCTGTACACCATCTAACGGATCGCTGCCTTGACTGCTCCCCGCACCAGGCTCCTCCTCGATCCCGCCAAACACTTCCTTCGCATCCGGCTCCTGCCCGTTATTCGCGCTGCCGCTCTCTTGCTCCGGTTCTATGTCAGAAGCTAATAGGGGATCACTGCCCCACAGCTTGCCCCATACGCCGGACATCGCCATAGGCGGCACCTCGACGGGCAATTCGAACTGCTTCAGCACCGATTCGACATAGCTGGTCACAATATAGCCCGTTGTCCAAATCGACAGAAAGCTGAGGATCAACCCCGCCGCCACGATCTTGCCGATCCACGCCAAACTCTTCCATACCATTCTCCCTCAACTCCTATCCGTTATCTATCATTATGGTCAAGGATCAAGAGAGGCATTCCTACTCAGGCTGCGCCAGGCAAAAAAATAGCGCCCCGGATCGCTCCGAAGCGCTTGATTGTCATATTCTATTCGTAGATGGGACGAACCGGATTCGTCTGCTCACGGTTGCGGCCTACCGAGAAGATGGCAATTGGAATGCCTGTCAGCTCGGATACGCGGTTTAAGTAGTTCAGTGTGTTCTGCGGAAGGTCTTCCAGCTTCTTCGCGCCGGAGATATCCTCCGACCAGCCTGGATATTCCTCATATACCGCTTCGCATTCCGACAGCATCTTCAGGCTTGCCGGATAATGCTCGATGATCTCGCCGCGGTACTTGTAGCCTGTGCAGATCTTCACGGTGTCCAGACCTGTCAGAACGTCCAGCGAGTTCAACGACAGACCTGTAATGCCGCTTACGCGGCGTGCGTGACGGACAACAACCGTATCGAACCAGCCTACACGGCGCGGACGTCCCGTTACGGTGCCGTACTCATGGCCTTTGTCACGGATGATTTGGCCGATTTCGTTATCTTGCTCTGTCGGGAACGGGCCGTCGCCTACGCGAGTTGTGTAAGCCTTCGCCACGCCGATCACTTGTTGAATCTTGGATGGACCTACGCCAGAACCGATGCAGACGCCGCCTGCAGATGGGTTGGAGGACGTAACGAACGGATATGTGCCTTGGTCGATATCCAGCATAACGCCTTGCGCCCCTTCGAATAATACTTTCTTGCCAGCGTCGATGGCGTCGTTCAGTATGACAGACGTGTCCGTGACGTATGGACGCAGAATCTCTGCGTAGCCCAGATAATCGCTCACGATCTTGTCTACGTCCAGCGGCTCGCCGCCATACACTTGCTGGATCAGGTTGTTCTTCTCTGCCATAACGCTGCGTACGCGGGACTCGAACTCCTCTGCGTCCATCAGGTCGCTGATGCGGATGCCGTTGCGTGCGGCTTTGTCCATATAGCAAGGGCCGATGCCTTTGCGCGTTGTGCCGATTTTGTTATCGCCTTTGCGGTCTTCTTCCAATGCATCAAGTACCAGGTGATACGGCATGATAACATGCGCGCGATCACTGATCTTCAGATTGGCTGTCGAAAAACCATTGTCATGAATATAGTTAATTTCGTCGATCAGCGCTTCCGGATTAATAACCATACCGTTGCCGATGACGCAAGTTTTATCATGGTTAAAGATGCCCGATGGAATCATCGTCAGCTTATATTTTTTGTTATCGATGAGAATGGTGTGTCCGGCGTTGTTTCCTCCTTGGTAACGAGCAACAACGTCAGCTCCCTCTGCTAGGAAGTCGGTGATTTTGCCTTTCCCTTCGTCTCCCCACTGCGTACCGACTACAACTACCGTAGACATAATCATACCCCCGTCCGATGTTTTCGAACATCGAAAATTACCGTCCCTGTAGCTCCTTTAACGCGGCGCTCGCCAGAAGACAGCATTATTAGTGTAGCAGTCTCACCTTCAGAAGTCAAACGAAAAACGAACAATTGCACAGTCGCCCATGCAATTGTTCGGATATTAAGAGGCTTGTGACGGATCCTGATGGGTTCGGTCCAAGCTTACGAATTTATTGTAGTTTTTGAGGAAGACCAGCTCTACCGTGCCTACTGGCCCGTTACGCTGCTTGGCGATAATAATCTCGATGATATTCTTTTTCTCCGATTCCTTGTCATAGTAGTCGTCCCGGTACAGGAACGATACGATGTCGGCATCTTGCTCAATCGAGCCGGATTCCCTAAGGTCGGACATCATCGGACGCTTGTCCTGACGCTGCTCGACGCCCCGGCTAAGCTGCGACAGCGCGATGACGGGAACTTCCAGCTCACGCGCAATCTGCTTCAGCGTACGGGAAATCTCGGATACTTCCTGCTGGCGGTTCTCGCCTGCCTTGCCGCGTCCTTGAATGAGCTGCAAGTAGTCAATCAGAATCATGCCGAGTCCGCGTTCCTTCTTCAGTCTGCGGCACTTCGCGCGAATGTCGGCGACAGTGATGCCCGGCGTATCATCGATGAAGATTTGCGCTTCTGACAAGGCGCCGATCGCCATCGTCAGCTTCTCCCAGTCATCACCTTCCAGGTTACCTGTACGCATCCGCGTCGCGTCGACGTTGGCCTCGGCACAGATCATCCGCTGTACGAGCTGAGCCGCTGACATCTCCAAGGAGAAGATGGCGACGGTCTCCTTGGCTCTGACGCCCACGTTCTGGGCAATATTCAGCGCGAAGGCGGTTTTGCCGACGGAAGGACGCGCCGCGACGATAATAAGGTCGCTTCGCTGGAAGCCTGCCGTCATCCGGTCGAGATCGACGAAGCCCGACGGAATGCCCGACGTGCCGCCTTTGTTGGCATATAGAAACTCGACCTTCTCGAATACTTCCATCAATACGTCTCGGATGGAGATAAAGCCGCTGCTGGAACGCCGGTTGGAGATTTCGAGAATTTTCTTCTCCGCGTCGCTCAGCAGGACGCCGACATCCTCAGCGTTGGCATAACCATCGGTGACGATATTGGTTGCGGTACGGATGAGGCGCCGCAGCATCGATTTCTCTTCGACGATCTGGGCGTAATAATCGACGTTCGCCGCGGTTGGTACGGCATTGGCGAGCTTCGCCAAGTAGCTAACGCCGCCGATCTCCTCCAGCAGCCCTTGATCCTGGAGATGCGCCGTAAGCGTCACCAGATCGACCGGTTGGCTGCTCTCGCCCAGCTCAATCATGGCTTCGTATATTCTTTGATGTCCGCTGCTATAGAAATCCTCGCTCCGAATCCGCTCCATCGCCGTAATTAATGCTTCCGGCTGCAGCAGAATCGCACCGATGACCGCTTGCTCCGCTTCCATGTTTTGCGGCGGAACCCGGTCGAACATCGGCTCCATACTCATCGTGCGCCTCTCCTTTCATTTATATACATAGCTATAATAAGTTCAAAACCATTTTGCTGCGCCGCTAACGCTGCGAGAGGGGATTATTCCTCCGATCGCTGTTGTAGACGGATTCTCTCATTCCCCTAAACCGCACTGCGGTTAGAATCCGTCTACAAAGGCGAACACTTCGTTTCTCCGGAACAATCCCCTCTCTCCGCGCCCCATGCGCAGAGCTTCTTATGAATTCAAGCCACTCATAACGATGGCTTTCCATTTTAATTTAACGAGGCTTACTCCTCAGCCGTCTGAACGTTCAGCTTCGCTTTCACGTCAGGATGCAGCTTAACTGGAACCTGAGTAACACCCAGCGTACGAATCGGCTCATCCAGCTCGATTTTGCGCTTGTCGATTTTGACGCCTTTGGCTGCCAATGCTTCGGCGATCTGCTTGCTGGTAATAGCGCCGAACAAGCGGCCGCCTTCTCCGGCCTTCGCCTTGACGACAATGGTCATCTCTTCCAGACGCTTGCCCAGTTCTTGCGCGTCTTCCTTTTCCTTCTGCTTGCGCTTCTCTTCGGAAGCCGTCTGAACCTCAAGCGTCTTCAGGTTGCCGTCCGAAGCCAGCTTCGCCAGACCTTTCGGCAGCAAGAAGTTGCGTACATAGCCCTCCGACAGATCCTTGACTTGGCCCTTTTTACCTTGGCCTTTCACGTCTTGCAAGAAGATTACTTTCATTCGAATAACCCCTCTTCCGATTCGATTTGTTCGAGTACGGCCTTCAGCCTGGCCGCTACCTCACTGACAGTCCCTTCAAGCTGGGCTGCCGCATTGGTCAGATGGCCGCCGCCGCCCATCCGCTCCATGACGACCTGTACATTCATGCCGCCAAGCGAGCGTGCGCTAATACCGATTAATCCGTCCGGCCTCTCTCCGATGACGAAGGAAGCCAGGATGTCGGTCATATTCAGCAGCGTGTCGGCCGATTGCGCAATCAATAATTGCGAGTTTACCTTACCGCCTTCGACTACTGCGAAAGCGACATGGTCATACAACACCTGCGCATGCTTGATAATCTCCGCTTTGTTCACATAACCTTCGAGATCCTCCTGCAGCATGCGCTGAATCATCATCGTATCCGCGCCGTTGCGGCGCAGGAAGGATGCCGCTTCGAACGTTCTGGCTCCCGTACGAAGCGAGAAGCTCTTCGTGTCGACCGTAATGCCCGCGAGCAGCGATGTCGCCTCGCGAATATCGAGCACGACCCGGTCGTGAATATATTGAAGCAGCTCGGTGACCAGCTCGCATGTGGAGGAAGCATACGGCTCCATGTAGACCAGAATCGCGTTGGAGATAAACTCCTCGCCGCGGCGATGATGGTCGATCACAACAATGCGGTCGGTCTGCGCCAGCAGCTTGGGCTCCTTCACCATGGAAGCCTTATGCGTATCAACCACAATCGCCAGCGACTGCGGCGTCATTAGCGCCATCGCTTGCTCCGGTGATACGAACCGCTTCGACAGCTTCTCATCCTCACGGATCAGCTCCATCATCTTGTCGATGGAGGAATTAACGCCCTCCAGCACGATATAAGCTTCCTTGCCGAAGAGCTGAGCCGCCTTCAGCACGCCGATCGCCGCGCCGACCGCGTCCATGTCTGGAAGCTTGTGGCCCATAATGACCACATTATGACTCTCGCGAATCAGGTCGCGCAGCGCATGGGCAACCACCCTCGCTCTGACGCGCGTCCGCTTCTCAACCGCGTTCGACTTGCCGCCGTAGAACGACTGGCGGCTGCCGACTTTGACCGCCGCCTGATCGCCGCCGCGTCCCAGCGCAATATCAAGGCTCATATGCGCCCATTGGCCAAGCTCGACGATCTGCTCCGCGCCTGCGGCAAAGCCGATGCTGAGCGTGACCGGAATCTTCTGCTCGCCAGTCATCTCGCGCACTTCATCCAGAATGACAAAGCGGGAATGCTCCAGCTGGCGAAGCGTCTTCTGATCCGTGATCAGAATGAAGCGGTCGGAGGTGACCCGCTTGAGATAGATCTTATACTTCTGCGCCCATTCCGTAATCTCGGTCGTGACCTTGGAGAGCAACGTCCCACGCTGATGATCATCCAGTCCCTGCGTCACTTCCTCCAGATTATCAATCATGACGACGCCAATCGACAGCTTCTCGTCCTCATACTTGCGGCCGAGCTGCCAAAGATCCGTAATGTTCTTCACATAGAGAATACGTTCCTTGGGCCGAAAGATCAGCTGGTACATATGTGTACCAACCGCCGCCTCGACCGTACCCTCGCGGTCCTTCGCATGCTGAAGCGTCGGGAACAGCTCCGTCAGCTGCACGCCGATCAAGGACTCCTTCTCCATCAGCTGCGAGATGTACGGATTATGCCACTCTACCGTGCGTTCCTCATTATATAAAATAATGCCGAACGGCAACTCGTTGATCACGTCGTTGCCGCCTTTCTTCACCCGGTACGAGAGCGTGCCGAGGTACGTCTTCAAGTCCTTGCGGAACGCCCGTTCCGCAAAAAACGTGTAGACCGCTATTCCGATTGTCACGATAAAAGCGGCCAGGCCGACGAGCCACTGGAACCAGGCCAGCACAGCAGACATGAGCAGCATGGCGCCAAGCGCCGCCACATGATGCATACCGTGCCATCTGTTAATTAGAAACTTTGGCATTTCCCATTCGCTCCCGTGCTATTGTTGTTTGGTAAACGACTTCCGGATCGGAAAGGCGGTATCCAGGACGCCAATCAAGCTAAGCGGCGGCAAGAGCAGCACTGGTATGGCGATTAGGATCGGAACAACCTTGTTCCATTTCCTCTCATGTGCGATAAAGAAGAAGAAGCCAATCGCTTGAATCGCGAATACATACCCAAGCAATGGCACCAGATTCATCAGCGCTACTGCGAGGAATGAATCATCGCCCGGCTTAATGAACAGGTCAATCACATAAGCGATCAGATAATAAATAACCAGGACGCGTGGCAAACGCCAGTCCTTCGCCTGCGGGAATGCCGGTACTTCCAGTCCGCTGCGAATCACGGCTCTGCGCGATACATAATGCGAGAATACCGTGTACGCAAACGCCAAGACGATAAAGGTCAGCGGAATCATATGAATGACCCTTTGGATCAGCATATCGATAAACTCTGAATTCCAACCCGGCGCCAGCAAATTCTGGTCCTGCATCGAATCGAATGTCGTGCGTATTGTGTGGCTCATCTCGTTAAGCAGCGAAATATCAAATATCATCTGGAACAACATCAGCTCCAGCATCAACAAAGCCAGAATGACGATCGTGCCCGTCCGTATGACTTTAGCCGCGGCGGCCCCGTTTCTGTACAGATGACCCATGACAATTGCCGGCACGAGGAAGAACAAGCCGATAATGAGAACGGCAGGTCCGGCGATTAATCCCGCAAGCAGCCATACCGGTATTAAGTGTAACAGGAACGCTCCTCTGGACAGCGTCGTATAGAGCACCACATACGGAACCATCATAAGCAGCAGCGCCGGTAAATTCAGCAAAGGCACTGCCAGCAGCAGCAATAGCAGGAACGCCGCTCCGCTCCACAGCAAGGGTTTCAACCCAGTCTTCATCCGTTCACCTCTTAAGCCATTTCTAAGTTCTCCTGTCTAGAAGACATTCATCCTTCATTATAGCACAAAAGCCAGTTCGCACGCATAGATGAGTCCGCCTTATGGCTGGGTATTCCGGTAATAAAGGGAAGGGACTCCCCCGCAGGATCATTCAGATCCGTTGGGACAGTCCCTTCTGGCAATAATCAATAATTTCGCTTCTGCGTACAATTCCGATAAAATGGTCGCGATCGTCTACAACCGGCACAAAGTTCTGCACCTTGGCAAGCGAGATCAGATCGTCCATATTGGCATCAATATTCACCGTCTTATTGTTAATCCGCAGCGGTACGTCGATCAGCTTCACCTTATACGAGCTGTCGAACGTCAGATCCGGGCGGTTCTTCATGAACCACAGCAGATCTCCTTCTGTTACTGTGCCGATATATCCGCCATCTTCATTAATGATGGGAACGGCAGAATAGCGGTGATATTCCATGCGCTCCAGCGCCTGTCTGAGCGTCGCGTCATGCGGCAGACATACGACCTCATGCTTAGGCAGCAGGAAAAAGGCAATATTCATCCTTCCATTCACTCCGTTTCATGCACCGACGACGCACTGGAGAGCACCTCTACCTCTTTCTTGCTGTCTTCATCTTTCGGAGGAAGAATCAAGCTGCCCGCTTTCGTGTCGGCGTTCAACCAGTTTTTGATCATGAGCTGAACACTAGCAAGGTCTTCTTCATTCGCAAAATAGTACCAAGGCCCTCCGGCCTCCAGCCTGTGGCCTTCACCCAGAATAGTCTGGCTGTACATATTACGGTTCTTTGATTGCACCATGCTTTGAGCCAAGTCAACCAGCTTGCTCGGCTGCATATCCGTACTGAAGTTCTCGCCCATGATGTCCAGAAGCTCAGGAATCTTGCTCCATTGCTTCATTGCGGACGCCTTCTCTATCATAGCATGAAGGAACTGCTGATGTCTCTCTGTACGGCTCATATCGCCGCCGGCATCCTCACGGTAACGCACGAAATTCAGCGCATCGTTGCCGTTGTACAGGTCTTGCCCGCCTTTGATCGTAAATTTCTCATGGTACGGGTCCTTGTTCACGATGTCTTCTTCGATCGGAAGCGCAATGCCGCCCAGCGCGTCGATTGCGGCACGGAAGCCTTCAAAGTTAATAGAAGCATAGTAGTTGACCGGCGCATCCAGGAACTTCTCGACCGTATCCATCGACATACCCGCTCCGCCGAAGGCAAACGAGTGATTAATCTTGTCTTCGCGATCCCTGCCGACAATCTCCACATACATATCGCGAGGAATCGACACCAGCAGTATATTGCCGTCGCTTGGACGGACGACGGTATAGATCATCGTATCCGACCGTCCAATCTCCTTGCCGCGCTGGTCTACGCCTAGCAGCAGCACCGAGAACGGGTCCTGCTTCGTCTTGTCGACATTGACCGGCTTCGGCTCGCGCCCTTCGATCGGCTTGTACGTGTTCTCCAGCCGCTTCTCGACCTCGCCCTGCAGGAACCAGTCGAAGCCCATCATAGCAAGCGCGCCGCGGTTAAAGTAGGCCAGCGATAAAATGACGAGAGCGACTGCACTAATGATATAGGCCCGTTTATATTTCTTCATATCCTACCATTCTCTCCATTCCGATATCTCTTTTTGTCGATTTAGTTGTGATATACCCCTTTTCATTTTAGACGAAGCAAAGCCCAAGCAGGTTACAAACCCGTTACAATTCATTCGTTCCAATATTGCCAAAGTTTTGCTATAGTAGAGAGGTCTATTGCTAGTCCACACGGCATATATTGTATCTAACGATGATGATCAGAAAGGGATGAACTTATCTCCATGCAGCCCATTCAAGTCAATCCAGACCCGTCGTCGACCGGACTGGACCCGAAGGTAGCGGGATTGCTCTGTTATTTGGCCGGATTTATTACAGGCATTATCTTTCTGGCAATTGAAAAGCAGAGCCGCTTCGTCAAATTTCACGCCATGCAGTCTACAGCTGTCTTTGTCGTCCTGATAGCCGTCAACCTGGTCCTAGGCGCTATTCCGATTATCGGCTGGCTTGTCTCCCTTATTCTGACTCCGCTCACCTTCATTCTCTGGATCGCGCTCATGCTGCTCGCGCTGCAAGGCAAGCAGTTCAAGCTGCCGTATATCGGTGAATGGTCGGAGCAGCAGATCGGCAAGTTCTAAGATAAGACACTGATGATGATCAGCCTACAATAAGAAGAGAAACCCGCCATGATGACGGGTTTCTCTTCTCTTCTTTTCTTCTATATATAGTGTCTATGCCCTTGTACTGCCTCCTGCTTGCACTAATCTTACAGGCTTCCGCTCTTCCCGCTGCCCTTCTGCTTCCTCTTCGCATCCGCCGCCTTCAGATCATCCTGTACGCTGCCCTTCCATAACGACACGCCTGAACGATAGGCCGCGCGCCCATTCAGATGCCCGGCTACCGGGGAAGTGATGAATACGAAGACAATGCCCAGCAGCAGCTTGATGCTGATATGGTTCTCGAATAGCCAGAAATACAGGAATCCGCCAAACAAAATAAGGAGCACGCCCATCGTCGCACTTTTCGTCGCCGCATGGGATCGCAGATACACATCCGGTAGCCGGATCAGACCGAAGACGCTGATGACGCAGACGATCGCTCCAAGCAGAATGAGTATGCCGAGCAGCCACTCACCGATCATCACCAGACTCAAGGACTACACCCCTCTCTATATATCTTGCGAATGCTGTCGTACCGATGAACGTCAGAATGCCGAGCAGCAGAATGATATCGAAGTAGGCTGTCGTTCGCAGCAGCATGCTAAGCACGGCAATCGTGGCAAGCAGCAAAATCCCGATCGTGTCGAGCGCCGCGATCCGGTCCGGAATGGACGGCCCCTTGAGCAGACGGTATAGCGCGCCGAGAATGGCTAGCGACAACAAGATAAGAGCAGTAATCAGCAATCCATCCATCATACGCGCGTCACCTCCATAATCGCTCTCTCGAACGTATTTTTGATCTGGTGCTTCAACTGCTCCGCATCCTCGATATCCATCGCATGAATATATAGCGTCTCCCCGTCTCCCGCTACATCCAGCGTAAGCGTGCCGGGCGTCAGACAGATCAAGCAGGACAACAACGTAATCTCCCAATTCGATTGCAGCTCCGTCTTCATTGCGAAGATACCAGGCCGAATCGATAGCCTGGGCTTCAAGATAAGCAGCAATACGGCATAGCTCGATATGAACAGCTCTTTTATAAATAGGACGAACAGCTTAACTACAGCCCAAGCCCGCTTCAGTATAATCATCTCATCTACTCCTTTAGCACCGCGTCAATATAGATAGCGGGCTGCACCAGAGTCTGGCCCGCTTCCGACACGAAGCCGAACACCCACTCCGCGCCGAGTCCCATCGCAATGACAAGTACGAACAGACCCGCCCCAGACAAGAGCTTAATCCGGTAATCCGACGCCATTCCCGGCGTAGTCTCAACGCTAACAGTCCGTTCTTCTCCCCAAAACGCCGCCATAAAGATGCGGATCAAGGAGTACAGCACGACGAAGCTGGATGCGACGGATAATGCCGCAAGCAGATAGTGCTCCGCCGCGAAGCCGCCGCGTATAATCATCATCTTGCCTGCGAAGCCGCTAAACGGCGGAATGCCGGCAATCGCCAGCGCCGTGACGAAGAACATCCAGCCCAGATATGGATGGCGCTTGATCAGTCCGCCCATCTCCGCCAGCTGCTTCGTCCCGGCCGCAGCGATAATCATGCCGCCAAGTAGGAAGAGCAGCGCTTTGCCGATCATATCATGGATCAAATAAAACACCGCCCCGTCCAGCGCATCTCGATTGGCCGAGACAAGACCGAATGCGATAAAGCCTACACTGATGACCACGTTGTAATTCAGAATGCGCGGAATGTCCTTGTAGGCCATCGCCCCGATCGCGCCCAGCACCATCGTCGCCCCCGCCATCCAGCCAATCCAGCTATGCGTAACGGACGGATCATGATAGAAAATCAGCGTGAAGGTACGCAGCAGCGCATACAGTCCGACCTTAGTGAGCAGCGCTGCGAAGATCGTGCGAATCGCCGCAGGCGGAGCACCATAGGAGCCTGGCAGCCAGAAGAACAGGAACAATCCAGCCTTCAGCGCGAACACAATCATGAACAGCACAGCGATGACATTCAGAATGCCGCCTTGTCCCGCTTCAGCAACCCGAACGGACAGATCGGCCATGTTCAGCGCTCCCGTGACACCATAGAGATAAGCGACCGCCGCTACGAATAAGGCCGAGGATATAATGTTCACCAGCATATATTTCAGCGATTCTCTTAATTGAAGCTTCGTGCCACCATGCACGATTAGTGCATAGGAGGAGATTAACATCACCTCGAAGCAGACGAACAAGTTGAAGATATCCCCTGTCAGGAATGAGCCGGTCACACCAACAAGCAGAAATTGAAACAACGGGTAATAAAAATGCCGCTCGCGCTCCTCCCCGATGCTTCGGAAGGAGTACAACAAGCAGAACAGCCCGATAATTGCTGTCGTCAGCACAAGCAGCGCAGCCAGCATGTCCGCGACAAAGATAATGCCGTACGGCGGAACCCATCCGCTCATATATAACGTCTGAATACCGTCGGTCTTCACTTGATAGAGGATATAAGCGGCGACAGCGATATTCACCAGGCCGCTTATTCCGCTAATCCAGCGCTGTATGGCGATGCGCCCTTTCAAGAAGACAAGGATGACTGCCGTCAGTAACGGAATGATAAGCGGGAGAACTAACGTATTATTCATTCTGCTCCCCCCTTAGCTGCTCCATATCGTCAGTCCCGAGCTTCCGGTACGCTTTGTATGCCAACACAATGAAGAATGATGTCACGCCGAAGCTAATGACGATTGAAGTCAGAATGAGCGCCTGCGGCAGCGGATCTACGTAAGCTTCTGCCTTCTCGCCGAGCAGCGGAGCCGCCCCTGTCTTCAGACGCGACATTGTCAGCAGCAGCAGATGAACGCCATGCGTCAGGAAGGATGTGCCCAGAATGATTCGCAGCAGGCTTTTGGACAGAATCAGATAGACGCCTACCGTGAACAACACGCCAATCGTCAAGGACATATACAGTTCCATCTATTGATCCCTCCCAATGGTGAAGATAATCGTCATGGCGACCCCGATAACCGTCAGATAGACGCCCAGATCGAACAACGTCGCCGTAGCCAGCTCCAGCTCACCAATAATCGGCACATCGAAGTAACCGAAGGCATGGCTGAGAAACGGAGCATCAAAGACGAAGGAGCCAATGCCCGTCAGCAAGGCAATTAGAATGCCTAACGCAGTCAGCCTCTGGAAGTTCAGCGGCATCAAGCGGTCTACCGACTTGATCCCGAACGACATGCCCATTAGCAGCAGCGCCGCGGATGCCATCAACGCCCCGATAAATCCGCCGCCTGGATGATTATGCCCCATGTAGAACATGTACAGGGAGAAGCCAAGGATAATGACGATCGCCAGCTTCGCTATCGTCTTTAGAATCATATCGTTGCTCTTGTACCCGTCAAGCGGCAGAACCGTTCCGGACTGGCCCGAAGCGCCCTCTTCTATCCCATCCTCCTTAAGCTTGAGCTTGATCAGCGCATAGATGCCGAAGGACGCAATGCCTAGAACGACAATCTCCAGCATCGTATCAAAGCCCCGGAAGTCCACGAGAATGACATTGACGACATTTTTGCCGCCTGCGAGCTTATAACTATTTTCCAGGAAATAATGGGAGATAGATTCGAACGGCCTCGTCCCGCTTGCGCTCAGGGCAACCAGCGTCATCGTCACGCCTACTCCCAGCGCAATGACGAAGTTCCCCAGCTTGAATCGAAGCGAGACCAGCTCCTTCTTCAGCTTCGGCAAGTGATAGAAGCATAGCAGGAACAGGGCGACCGAGACGGTCTCCACGCTGAGCTGGGTCAACGCCAGATCCGGCGCACGGAAGATCACGAAGAACAACGAGACCAGATAACCGACAGCCCCTGTCAAAATAATCGCCATCAACCGCGAGTTCACGAACAATACAGCGATGGACGCGATAACGAGCGCAAGCATGATCGCCGCCTCGTAGAAGCTCATAGCTGCAAAGCTAGTCGTGTCCAGCTTAATGGCATCCTGCGAGAATAACGTAAGGCCAAGCGCCACAATCAGGAAGACGAAGATATACATCATATAATGACGGAGCGACCCTGTCATATATACTCTCGTGATGGCATGGGAGACGCGGTCCATCATACGCAGACCGCCATCATAGCTTTTATTCAAGGTTGCCTTGGCGAATAACGGCTGATTCAGCACGGCTGTCCGCTTATGCAGCAGGAAAAGGATAATCCCCAATGCCGCTACTCCAGCCGTCATGTAGAGCTCTGTCGTGAATCCATGCCACAGGCTGATCGACACCATGAACTGCTCGCCGGGAGCCAGCAGCCCCGGATGTATAGCCGCCATGGCCGGCTCAATCAGCGCGTAGGACGCCAGATTCGGGAATAGCCCGAATACAATCGCGAGCGCAGCCAGCACCACCGGCGACAGCAGCAGGCCGAGCGGCGCTTCATGCGGCTTTTTCTCCAGCTTGTCGAACTGGGCCTTGCCTCCGAATGTACGGAAGACTAGCAGCATGCTGTAGACGAATGTGAAGATGCTGGCAACCCACGCGATCACCGGGAACAGCGTACCCCATACGTCCATGCCATACAGATCCATGCTGCGAATATTCAGTACAGCTGTGAAGAACATTTCCTTACTAAGGAAGCCGTTGAACGGCGGGATGCCAGCCATGGAGAACGAGCCGATCATCGCAATCGTGAAGGTGATCGGCATGACCGACATCAATCCGCCTAGCTTGCGGATATCCCGGACTCCCGTCTCATGATCGACGATACCGACCACCATGAACAGCGCGCCCTTGAATATTGCGTGATTCAGCAAGTGAAAGACCGCGGCCATCGTCGCTTTGCTGAAGAACTCGGCTTGCGGTGTCCCTGTATAGAGGGCAGCTGCCGAGCCAAGACCGAACAAGCTCATGACCAGTCCCAGTTGGCTGATGGTCGAGAAGGCGAGCATGGACTTCAGATCGACTTGCTTCAGCGCGCGGAACGAGCCGTAGAACAGCGTCAGCAGGCCAAGCCCTGACACCAGCCATAGCCATAATGCCTCTCCCGCGAAGATCGGACTCATACGCGCAACCAGATAGATGCCCGCCTTCACCATCGTTGCCGAGTGCAGATAGGCGCTGACCGGTGTCGGCGCTTCCATCGCATCCGGCAGCCAGATATGGAATGGGAACTGCGCCGACTTCGTGAACGCCCCGAGCAGAATGAGCAGCATCGCCGGGATGAACAGATCATGCTCCGCAATCGCAGCGGCACCACCGATCAGCTCCCGGATGCTGAACGTGCCTGCCATCACATAGAGCAACAGGAAGCCCGCGAACATCGCCAGGCCGCCGAAGACGGTAATGACAAGCGACTTCATCGCCCCGTATCTCGACTTCTCGCGCTCATGCCAGAAGGCGATTAACAGGAAAGACGAGATGCTCGTCAGCTCCCAGAAGCCATACAGCACCATCAGGTTGTCCGACAGCACCAGCCCGAGCATCGCTCCCATGAACAACATGAGACTGACGTAGAAGCGGACGAGCTTCTCCTTGTTTTTATCCAGATAATAGATTGAATACAGCAGCACCAGTGAGCCGATCCCCGTAATGAGGAGCGTGAACAGCAGCGCCAGCCCATCGGCATAGACATGCACATTTACACCTAGAGAGGGCATCCAGGCGATCGTGCCCTCCTGGAATCCCTTTTCCCGAATGACCGGGATAAGACTCAGCATGTAGACGAATAACGACGCTGGAACCGGCAGCATCAGCCATCCCACATGGACGCGCGGAAATAGCTTATGCAGAATAGGCGCGCCAATAGCGAATAGAAAAGGCAAAATAATGGCGAGATGAAGAATAACCAAGCTGCGACCTCCTATATAAGTGTCCATAATTCAACAACAGTATTGCCCACCGAATGGTAAACCAAGCCATATCGCCCGGTTTCATCATCATTTGGAACGCATAACCCAAAAAAAACGCAAAAAGAGCCCGCTGTTGGCAGGCTCCTCCTCTTGAATCCATATGAATGCTTTTACGCGCAAAATGTAAGTCAATTATAGCCCCGGGCATCCGGGTTGTCAAAAGAAATTGCCCTGAATTCAGAATGAAGGTGCGACCATAAGGGGATTACTCATAAGTAAAGGAGTGAGTCAAATCCCGTGATTAGGTCCAAAATAATAATATGTTCCCTTGTAGCCCTGTCATTAATCGGAGCAAGCGCCATCGCTCACCGTCAGCTCAAGGCCGAGCGCGAGTCCTATGCCATGCGCGTTCCCCTTCCGGAAGAAAGCTACCGAATCTATCAGGATGAAGGCATGTATGGAGACAGCGCAATCTACACGCCCTATTATCCGCGAGAATACATTCGCATCGTAAAGAGAACGCCGCGTCAATAGGCCGAAATAGCCTTTGACAAAAGGAATGTTGTCTCCTATCATGTAACACATCAAGCTAAATTACCAGCATTATGCTCCGGCTTGAACCCACTATTGCCAGGATGTGATTCATGATGAAGAAACAATTTTTGGTCATTGGCCTCGGACGCTTCGGCTCCAGCCTGACACGCACGCTGATCGAGAACGGGCATGAGGTGCTGGCGGTCGATAAGAATGAGCAGCTTGTGCAGGAGATGGCGTCGATTGCGACCCATGCGCTCCAGGCCGACTGTACAGATGAGTCCGTGCTGCGCGAGCTTGGCGCAAGCAACTTTACGCATGCCATCGTGGCCATCGGCGACGACCTGCAGGCGAGCATTCTGACCACGCTGCTGCTGAAGGATCTGAAGGTGCCGAAGGTAACGGCCAAAGCCCGCAATGAAATGCACGGCAACGTGCTCAACAAGATCGGCGCGGATTATGTGATCTATCCTGAGCGGGATATGGGTGTTCGGCTGGGCAATCAGCTCAGCTCTGACAACCTGATCGATTATATCGAGTTGTCGCCGGAATATAATCTGTCCGAGATCCTGGCCCCTCCTGCCATGAACGGCCTCTCGCTAAAGGATCTGAATATCCGCGCGCGTTACGGCTGCACCATTATGGCGATCAAGACAGGGCAGAACATCAACGTGTCGCCGAAAGCCGAGGATGCGATTCATACCGGAGATATTCTTCTCATTATAGGCAGTTACGATGATATAAGAGATTTGGAGAGCGATTATGGACGCCCTTAGAACGAGGCGCAATGAACAGAGCTTTGCCGAGCGAACCATCAATCGGCTCAAGAACAACATTAGCCCGCCTCAACTGATAACGATTGTGTTTTTCTTCTTAATCTGCATCGGTACTGTGTTGCTAAGCATGCCGTTCTCCTCCAGTACGGGACATTCCGTCGGTTTCTTGAACGCCATGTTCACAGCGGTGTCCGCCGTCTGCGTGAACGGTCTCGTCGTGCTCGATACCGGCTCCGCCTTCTCGGTAGCTGGACAAGTCATCATTATGATTCTGATCCAGATTGGCGGTATCGGCTTCATGACCTTGGGCGTTATGGTCGCGATCCTGTTAGGCAAAAAAATCGGCCTAAAGCAACGTCTCATTATCCAGCACTCCACCCAGTCCACCTCTGCGCAAGGCTTGGTGAGGCTGTCGCTGTACATGGTTCTTATCGTATTCTTATTCGAATCGATTGCGACGCTGATTCTGACGCTGCGCTGGGAGGGTGAGATGGGGCTTGGCAATGCTGCCTACTACGCATTGTTCCATTCCATATCCGCCTTTAACAACGCAGGCTTCGCCCTTTGGTCGGACGGACTTAGCCAGCATGTCGGCGATCCGATTGTGAACTTCATCATTATTACCTTGTTCGTAGTCGGCGGACTTGGCTATATCGTCGTCGTTGACATTGTCCGCAAGCGCTCCTGGCGCAAGCTGTCGCTCCATTCCAAGATCGTCATTCTGGCTACGGCGATCCTGTCCGTAACCGGCTTCCTGCTTCTGTTCCTGCTGGAGAGCTGGAATAGCGCAACCTACGGGGATCTGACGGTCAGCGAACGGATTATGGCGTCCATCTTCCAAAGCTTCACGCCAAGGAGCGCCGGGTTCAACACGGTCGATATCGGAAGCATGCTGGCCGTGTCGCAGTTCCTGCTGATTATCTTCATGTTCATTGGAGCGGCTTCTGGCGGTACCGGCGGCGGCATCAAGATTAACACCGTTGTCGTCCTGCTGCTGGCTACGTTCAATACGTTCCGCGGAGGCGGACAAATCCATGCATTCGAGCGCAAAATCTCGCAAGACTCTGTCATGCGAGCGTTAGCCGTCGTTATAAGCTCGCTTGCCTGCGTCCTGCTCGTCACGCTGGTGCTGACGATTACCGAGGACATGCTGGAGGACCACTTCCTGGAGGTGCTCTTCGAGGCAACCTCGGCCTTCAGTACAACCGGCCTCTCTATGGGGCTTACAGGCGACTTATCCGACATCGGCAAAGTCATTGTCTCTATTACCATGTTCATCGGTCGGCTTGGTCCGCTTACACTGGCCTTTGCCTTATCGCAGAAGAAACAAACCTCCAAGATCGGATACCCGGAGGATCATATCCTTATTGGTTAATTGGGGATACACGAAGAAGGCCCGCAGCGGGTGTCGCTGCGGGCCTTCTTTTGTTCTGTAGAACCTATACCATTAATGTCCTGATGTGGTGGTTAGTCCAATCTTGTCCACCAACCGGCGGCTTTCCTCATTTAAGCCTAGAATGTCTACCGACTTGCCAAGCTGCTCATACTTGCCAACTACCTTGGATATCGCCGTGACGGCTGAATGGTCCCAGACATGCGAGGCCGAGAAGTCGATGGCAATTCGATCGGGATCACCCTGCGGATCGAACAGATCAGTGAAGTGACTCATTGTTCCGAAGAACATTTGGCCGCGAATCCGGTACACCTTGCGTCCGCCCGCTTCCAGCTCAGAGACCGCTTGTATCCGTGCAATCTTCCAGCCAAAGATTAGCGCGCTCATAATCACCCCGACCAGCACCCCTCTCGCCAGATCATGCGTATACACGACGACAGCAACTGTCGTCGCCATAACCAGCGTATCGGCCACCGGTATGCGCTTCATATTCACAATGGACCGCCAATCGAAGGTGCCAATAGATACCATAATCATGACCCCTACCAAAGCAGGCATCGGAATAACCCGTACGACATCCCCCAATACCATAATGAGGAATAGCAGTACCAAGCCAGCGGTCAGCGTTGACAACCGGCCTCTACCGCCGGACTTCACATTAATAACAGACTGACCGATCATGGCGCAGCCGGCCATGCCTCCGAAGAAGCCTGTCACCGTATTAGCGATCCCTTGACCGCGTACTTCCTTATTCTTGTCGCTTTTCGTATTCGTCGCTTCATCCAGTATGGTGGCAGTCATGAGGGACTCCAGAAGCCCGACGATTGCCAGCGTCAGCGAGACAGGAAAAATAATAGCGAGTGTATCCCAATTGAGCAAAATATCCGGTACATGGAAGAGCGGCAGCGAACGCGTAATCTCCCCCATATCTCCTACCGTATTCGCTTGAATGCCACCGAACACCGTTACCCCTGTCATCACAATAATGGCAACAAGTGCTGAGGGTACGGCCTTCGTGATGCGGGGCAGGCCATAGATAATCAGCAGTGTCCCTGCAACCAACGCATACATAACCCATGTCGCCCCTTCAAACTGGACGAGCTGCGTCATAAAGATTAGAATCGCCAGCGCATTCACAAAGCCGGTCACGACAGACTGCGGCACAAAGGTAATGAAGCGCCCCAGCTTAAGCGAGCCGATAATAAACTGAAGGATGCCTGTCAGAATCGTTGCGGCATACAGATACTCCAGCCCGTGATCAGCAACCAGCGTCACCATGAGGACGGCCATCGCTCCTGTAGCGGCTGATATCATCCCCGGACGTCCTCCTACGAGCGAGATGATAACTGCAATACAGAATGAAGCATGCAGTCCTACCATGGGATCGACACCGGCAATAATCGAGAATGCGATAGCCTCCGGAATCAATGCCAGCGCTACCGTAATCCCTGCCAGAACATCGCCTCGGATGTTGAAAAACCAGGTGTTTTTCAGTTTTGACAGTAAAATAAAAAATCCTCCTCTATGCTGTATGTAGGTGACCTTCCACTCTCAAAAAGGTCGGGGCCGATGATCAACGTTTTTTATTATACATAGAGTTGTCCTGTCGTTCATCCTATTTTTTAGCGATGTAAGCGTATTAATAATTGCATTTCTTATCTATTCTCAGTAATGCTCCGCTTTTCATTTCTCTTCGTCTGTCCGAACAATTGGGTCCCTCTTCTTACTAGCCGATCCCCTTATTAAAGCTACCTTCCGCACAAAGCAAAAAGAGCCCTCCGAAGAGGACCCTTCCTTTATGCTGATACAGACTATTCAGTCGTGTATGGCAGCAATGCGATTTGACGGGAACGTTTAATTGCAACAGTCAGCAAACGTTGGTATTTCGCGCTTGTGCCAGTTACACGACGTGGCAAAATTTTGCCGCGCTCGCTAATAAACTTTTTCAGCAAATCAGTGTCTTTATAGTCAATGTGAGAAATTTTGTTTACAGTGAAGTAACAAACTTTACGACGTTTGTTACGTCCGCCTTTACGGCCGCCGAATTTGCGTTCTGGACGCTCATCGCCGCCTTCTCTTTGCTTGAAGCCCATGATACATCCTCCTTATCGTCAATAGTTAGAATGGTAAATCATCTTCGGAAATGTCAATCGGGCGTCCGTCATCCTTGAACGGATCATTGTCGTTCCGTGATTGATTCGAACGGTTGCCGCTATTCCCACCGCTATAAGAAGAGTTGTTGCCTCCTCCACTATAGCCGCCCGTATTACCGCCACCACCGCTATTCCCGCCGCCGCTTTCCTCACGCGGAGCTCCACCTTCGCGGCTCGACTCCAAGAACCGGACGTTGTCTGCAATAACTTCCGTTACATACACACGCTTGCCCTCATTGTTCTCGTAGTTCCGCACTTGAATGCGTCCCTCTACAGCCGTCAGACGGCCTTTACGCAAGTAATTGGCACAGGTCTCCGCAAGCTGGCGCCACGTCACGACCGGAATGAAATCCGCCTCGCGCTCTCCTTGACCCGACGTGAACGGTCGGTCTACGGCTAGCGTGAATTGCGTCACTGCTACTCCGGCTGGCGTGTAACGGAGCTCTGGGTCCCTCGTCAATCTGCCAATCAATATTACACGGTTCAACATGTCATGACCTCCCCATTGAACAAATTCCTGTGGAAAACTAAGCTACGTCTCTGACGATCAACGTACGGATAACTTCATCCGTAATCTTCATGATACGGTCAAGCTCATTGACAACTTCAGTTGTTGCGTTGAAGTGTACCAGAACAAAGTAACCATCACGAATCTTGTTGATCTCATACGCAAGACGGCGTTTGCCGATTACGTCTGTTTTCGTAACCTCTCCACCGTTGGAGATGATGCCATTGAACTTATCAACGAAAGCTTGAACGTTCTCTTGCTCTACGTTTGGACTAATGATGTACATCACTTCATATTTGCGCATATTGTTTCACCTCCCTTTTGGACTAACGGCCCCGCAATGCGGAGCAAGGAACGAGCCCCTAGGCTCGCATCTCTATACTATATCAAATTCTACCTCCAATGACAAGGCATGCTCCCCACCGAATTCTGTCAGACATGCCCGCCTGCGATCTGGCTCATACTAAATCATGGACGATGCTGCTCTGCAAATGCTCTGCCACAGCAGTCAGCTGGTTCTACATTTCATCTGGAGGTGCTGATATGGGCGAATTTACGATGTTTAACCAAGGCGACCGGGCTCCGAATAACGGTACGTACATTGAGGCGGGCGTTAATTCCTTCCACATGGGCATTGAGAACCCGAAGAAAGTTAAGCTTCACAAGGGAGAACAATTCCCCGAGAACACGAATCACGAACGCAAATGGATTCGGATGCCAAAATAATTTTTAAGCCCTCATGTATGAAACATTCGTAAACGGGCATTCTAAGTTTCGACGGTGTAAGAGAGGTGTGGTTCCATTGGACCAACTGGTGCAAGGTAATCAAGCGTATTCTTTTTCATTCACTTCAGCATAGAAGCGAGGGGTTGTGCTAAAGACCACGGTCTGTAACACACACACATTTCGAGCCTATAAGTAAGCGAACGCTTCTGCGTAGCTTAGTTATACGTGCTCATGAGGATTCATGAAGCGCTTGCTGATTAACTCCGATGAGGAATGTTGATCTCCAACGTTTCAAGCTAATAAGAGTTTGGAAATAATATTCGCAACCAATCCAACTCACCGTCAGAAAGAGGGCCCGCAAGGGTCCTCTTTTCTTGCTGTTTTTTTAACTTTTAAAGGCAACCATGAGAATCCGCTTAATTTTATTAAATTTTGGATTTTCATGAAACTAAATGGATGTTTTGAACGTCTGATCAATTATTAGTTATATTTACTTCATTTTCCGGATAGAGGGGATGGGATTTCATGAAGTAAAAATAGCCCATGAAAATTTTGTTAATAATTTTATGAAGGTTGGTGCCATTGAAAATGAAACGAATTTTCAAAACTGTATTGCTTGCCTCCATGATTCTCATTTTTGCAAACACAAATATTTCTGCGTATGTATTATACCCTCATGGATACCATTCACCAAGTATGACTTTCAAAAATGTGAATTTAAATTCCCTTTACTCCACAGCGCTTATCAATGCTGCAGCAAGCTGGATGGTTGGTACCCCAGCTTCTGTTTTTTTACAACAAGATAGTTCATCAACTAATACTATTGTTGCTGGTAATTACGGCCAAAGCTGGTATGGATATTACCAACCTTACACACTTAATTCATCTGGTGAAGCAACTAGATTTGAAATTCGCATTAATGGTGATCGAATCGCAGAAGATTTATTAAATGGAGTAACTATTGTTAACACTCCTCAAAGCGCATTCGCTCACGAATTTGGTCATGCACTTCACTTGGATGATTTATCATCTGGTTCTGCTATTATGAACAATAATAGAAATAGAGAATATTATTTTAAGCCTACTAAAGATGACATTGATGGAGTTAAGGCATACTGGTAATAGAACCGAAAGGTGGTAATTATTAATGCTGATGAATTCAACCCTCACATTTAAAAAAATCACTTTGCTTCTACTCTTAATAACGCTATTATCTATGACAGCCTGCAGTTCTAGTGAACCACAGCGAATAATTAGTCATGCTGACTATAAGGTTTATACTACTGTTAATGAAGCTGTAAGAGATGCAGATATTATTGTCGTAGCAAAAGTAAAATCCGTTCAAGCTCCGCAGGAATGGAATATCAATCTTGATAAAACTGAGCCGCCATTAAATGTTGTGCACACGTTATCAGAGCTTGAAGTAATTAATACTGTGAAAGGCCCCCCTCCTGGTTCAAACATTACAATAAAACAATCAGGCGGCAAGTACAAAGGAGTAATTTATGAGGAATCAGGTAGCGGTGATTTCGTAAGACTAGGAAAAGAATATCTACTCTTTCTTAACAGCTATGATGACCGTTCTCCAGGTGAGCCATATACGCTCATAAACCCTACTCAAGGAATCATTGATATAGAAGGTGCACAAATGAGTTTTTCATCCGAAAGCACCAATTATTTGAAAAGAATTGCAACTGACACCACGGATATGATTATGGAGTTAAAACGAATTGATTCCACATTACCTCGCAGAAATACAGAAGTAGACCAGAAACTATTAGATCAACTAAGAAATAAATGAGTTCAAGGATTTTTCAATCGAATGAAGATTAATTTTGGCCCGAAAGGGCCTTTTTATTTTGCTTACTTCACTTCTCTCGGTAAAAACATGCTTTTGCGCCTCATTTTTCACACGTACTTAACCTTTTATGATTTCTCCCCTAACTCCGTAGAAACAACATACTAAAATAGTATTTAACATAACGAAAAAACCCCCTACGCATTATTGACGTAGAAGGATCGAATCAGTTAGGCCTAACGTAACCAGCTAGCGCACTAACGTATGTATTGACGGTATGCTTTCGTATCACATATCGTACTGGAACCGCATAACAGCGGGCTTTTACGGGTTATGGCGGAGAAGGTGGGATTCGAACCCACGCACGCTTTGACACGCCTAGCTGATTTCGAGTCAGCCCCCTTGGGCCTCTTGGGTACCTCTCCGCATGTAATAAATAATATATCACACAACTTGTCTCTCCGCAAGCACCTTTTTCATGACTTTAAACAAAGATTCCACGTGGAACAAATCGCCTGTTATGCCTCACTCTGTCCCTCTTCACTAGCCTTCGAGCGAAGTACTTTCTTCATGTTTTTCTCGAACTTCATTCTTGGAATGAGGACGCTATGCTTGCACCCTACGCACTTGATCCGGATATCCATGCCCATACGGATAATCTCCATCTCATTCGTGCCGCAAGGATGCTGCTTCTTCATCTGAACAATATCCCCAAGCTCAAAATGCTTCCGATCCATCCTTACCCCTCCTCATACGTTCTCTGATATGTCACCATGCGCGGATACGGCACTTCTATGCCGTTGCGGTCCAGTGCGTCCTTAATGGCCTTATTCATCGTCCTGGCCACCATATGATGCGTGTTTGGCCTGCACTCCGCTGTCACCCGTATCGTAACCGAGGTAGCGGACATCAGCTGCACACCGAGCACCTCAGGCTGCTTCACCAGGTTCTCATGCTCCATTTGCTTCATCGTGTCAGATATAATACTCATCGCCTTGTCCACCTGCGCCTCATAAGCGACCAACACATCCACCACAGCAAGCGTATTATTGACCGAGAAATTGGTTACTTCGTTGATCATGCCGTTCGGAATCATATGTACTTCGCCCGTCCAGCTTAATATCTTCGTCGTACGCAAGCCGATAACCTCTACCGTGCCTTTGAATGTTCCGGTCTGGATGACGTCACCAACCGCGAACTGGTCCTCCAGAATAATGAAGAATCCCGTCAGTATATCCTTCACCAAACTTTGTGCGCCGAAACCGATCGCAATACCGACTACGCCTGCACCCGCCAGCAGCGGCCCCAAGTTAATGCCTACCTCTGACAGCATCAGCAACATGCCGATAAAATACATAATATACGTCACGACATTTTTAACAAGCTTGCCTACCGTCGTCATACGCCGCGCCTGACTTGTCGAATGTTTGTTTGCGCGCTCCAGCACAATCCGGTCCAGCGATTTATGTACGAGCCATATAATTAGCTTGCTGATTATAATAATAAGCGCGATACGAATCGCGGTGACACCGAGATTTTCCCATGTATTATGGTCAGTGAGCGTATCCAGCAAGCTGTGATACCAGTTATTCATCGTTCATCATCTCCATACATCCGTAATGGACGCCCTGCTATAGCTCTAGCTGTTCATACCCTGCTTCAATCGGTTTGAAGATGCCTCTTATTTCAACCCGTTCCTGATCCATAACCTCTTTCACCCGGTCCAAATCTTCTTCAGGGAAGTGTATCGATAACGCGCAGCCTGCCGTTATTTCCTTCGGAGTCGGACATATATCAATCTCGATCTCCGCATATTCAAGCAGCATCTCTGCGCGAAGCGCTTGCTGTGTGGAATCAAATGCGATCAGCATATGGACACCCCTTCCCTTCTTTATCCTGAATTCTCTTGCCTCGCGACGTATAAAATGGTTGTCCCATCCATATACTAGTATCATATAAGCCATATTGGGAGGGATTCTATGAAACTACCATTTATGAAGGATGCCCCGTTTAAGGTGCCCTACACGACTGCAAATATCGTTGGCATGCTGGTGAATCGTCTTTCTGGTTTCTTGGAAGGTCTCCCTTCGAATCGACCAATTGTCATTGTCTGCATTGGCACCGACCGTTCTACCGGCGATGCGCTTGGACCGCTCATCGGCACCTCGCTATTGAAGTACCGCAGTCCGAACTTCCATCTCTACGGCACGCTTGAGGATCCCGTCCATGCGATGAATCTGGAAGATACGCTTATCGATATCAACCGCAAGTTCGACAAACCATTTGTTATTGGCATTGATGCCTGTCTTGGCCAGGTTGCAAGCGTCGGCTGCATCCAGATCGGCGAAGGTCCTGTTCGTCCGGGCGCCGGTGTGAACAAAGACCTGCCTCCCGTCGGAGACATTCACGTGACCGGCATCGTGAACGTAGGGGGATTTATGGAATATTTCGTCTTGCAAAATACCAGGCTTCATCTCGTCATGAGAATGTCGGATGTGATCGCAACCAGTCTATTCACAGCGATCGCCAACCATATGCATATCTCTTCCTCTGTCTGTGATCAGACGGCCGCAGCGGATCTCACTTAAGCCGCAGATGCTTACTTGGCCTCCTGCATCGCCTTGCGCTCTTCCGGCGTCAGCGGATAGGGGGACTCGCCCTTCTCTACCGGCTTCGCATACACATATGTGCTGTCACGGCCATGCAGTCCAGAGAATACCGCTCCATCCTTCTCTTCATTCACTATGGCAATGGAAAAGCTCAAATCGCTGCCTCCATCGGAAAATGCATTGTACCGATGTATGCCGAGCTTCGTCTTCATCTGAGGCAGTGCTGTTTGAACACTTCTTAGCTCGTTTTGCAGACGATCAACCTGCTCACGCTGCTCATCCAACTCGTTTTTCAAATCAACGATAACTTCTTCAATATTCGTAACACCCGTTTCCCCCATCACAGCCAAATACTGTTTGCGGAGCTTTTTCAGTTTCGACCCCAGCCCCAATACCCTTATGAACAACAATATTACGATAAATGCCAGTACCACTGTTATGATAAATATCGGGTCCAAATACCACTCGTCCATGATTCATCCCATCCCCTATATCCCGTATTGCTCTGTAACTTCCTTAATCGCATGTAAGAACGTTTCTACTTCATCCGGCGTTGTATATATCCCTACACTTGCTCTGATTGCTCCCGTGGCAGATGTGCCAGCCGTCGCATGCGCCATCGGCGTACAATGGAACCCCGCTCTTACGGCAATGTTATAGTGCTGATCCAAAATAAAGGACAATTCTGAAGGATCAATACCCTCCACATTGAATGCCACAATGCCTGTTCTCTCTTCCCCGATCCCAGGCCCTAGCACCTGCACCGGATCAAGGCCATTCAGACCCTCCAGAAGCCGCTGTGACAGCGCCCATTCCTTGGCATGAATAGATGCGACCGTTTCCTTCAGGATGTGTCTGACGCCCATCTGAAGACCCGCCAGCCCTGGCGTATTCTGCGTGCCAGCTTCATAGCGATCCGGCCTTACATGCGGCTGATGCAGAGCTTCAGACTGGCTGCCTGTCCCTCCATGCAACAGGGGTTCAATGTCCATATTCGGAGAGATATACAACCCGCCTGTACCTTGCGGCCCTAGCAATCCTTTATGTCCTGGAAATGCCAGCATATCGATCCCCATCGCCTCAACGTCGATTGGCAATATACCTGCACTCTGAGCTGCATCAACAAGCAGCTTGATCCCATGCTTGCGCGCCAACTCCCCAACATCAGCTACTGGCATAATGGTTCCGAGCAGATTGGAGCTATGATTCAATATAATTAATGTGGTGTGGGGTCTAATGGCAGACTCCACATCTTCCACCTTTAGTTTGCCCGTCAAGTCCGACTCGATGTAACTAACTTCAATCCCGATCGTCTGTTCCAAATAATATAGCGGCCTTCTTACCGAGTTATGTTCAATTGTTGTCGCGATGACATGATCGCCCGGTTTTAGCCAACCCTTGATCGCCATATTAAGTGCCATCGTTGTATTAGAAGCAAATGCAATATCATTTGGATTTTTAATATGAAACAGCTTGGCCAATTGTTTTCTTGTCTCAAATAATATTCGACTCGCCCGAACAGCCATCGCATGGCTGCCTCTTCCGGGATTGGCGGCATCATGGAGCGTCGCTTGCACGACCGCTTCTGTCACTTCCGGCGGCTTCGGCCATGATGTTGCCGCTTGGTCCAGATAAATGAATGGTTGTCCTTCTCGGTTCATCCGAACGCTCCTTCCCCCATTGAAATGACAATGGCATATCTTAGTTTAATCCTTCAATCGAAAGATTACAACTTGGATATGCCATTGTTCCTTTCATTCTGTCGAATGATTATTTAATTAAGCCATACGCTGCAGCAGCTCAAGCAATCTCTCCAGATCTTGCTTGTTGTAGTATTGAATTTCGATTTTCCCTTTATCCTTTTGTTGCTTAATCTTCACCGTTGTTTTGAATTGCTCTCGCAGGTTTTCCTCTAGCGATTCAATGTACGGATCTCTTTTCTTTTGCTTCTGCGTCTTCTGCTGAGGAGTTTGCTTAGAATCCAGTTTTTGTATCGCATCCTCCAGCTCACGTACGCTCCATTCAGAGTTTATCGTCAACTCCACCAATTCCTTCTGAACTGGCTGCTCCTTAATACCGGCTAATGCTCTTGCATGTCCCATCGAAATTGTTCCACGTGAAACATAATCTTTGATTTCTGCCGGGAGTGACAATAAACGAACGAAGTTCGCAATGTGAGAACGGGACTTCCCTACCTTCAAACTTAACTCTTCCTGAGTCAGATTGAACTTGTCCATTAAGGCTTGATACGCTACCGCAATTTCCAAAGCATTCAGATCTTCACGCTGTAGATTCTCGATCAAAGCAATTTCCATCACTTGCTGATCGGAGAATGAACGAACTACAGCTGGAATCGTAGTGTTGCCACAATACTGCGATGCACGGAATCTCCGCTCGCCCGCAATAATCTCGTAACCCTTCAGAACGGTCCGTACAATAATGGGTTGGATAACACCATGTTGCTTGATCGATTCAGCCAATTCCTTAATTGAATCCTCGTCGAACGTTTTGCGCGGCTGATACGGATTCGCACGCAGCTGACTAATCGGCACTTCAATGATTTTATCATCATCATTCACGGATAGCGATGGGATTAATGCATCAAGCCCTCTACCTAGCCGCTTGCTCATACATGATCACTTCCTTCGCAAGTTCAAGATAAACTTCTGCACCTTTTGATCTCGGATCGTATGTGATGATTGCTTGTCCATGAGACGGCGCCTCGCTCAGACGCACATTACGAGGAATAATCGTCTGATACACCTTTTGCTGGAAGTATTTCTTCACTTCTTCAATGACTTGTATGCCAAGATTTGTTCTTGCATCCAGCATCGTCAGAAGCACACCTTCAATTTGCAATGTCGTATTCAAATGCTTTTGAACAAGCCGCACTGTATTCAACAGCTGGCTTAAGCCCTCAAGCGCGTAATATTCACATTGGATAGGAATAAGAACAGAATCTGCAGCGGTTAACGAGTTAATCGTCAGAATACCTAAGGAAGGAGGGCAATCAATCAGAACATAGTCGAATTGACTCTTTACCATATGAAGCGACTTCTTCAATCTCAATTCTCTAGAGATCGTAGGCACCAATTCAATTTCTGCACCAGCTAGCTGGATTGTTGCGGGTATGACGGTGAGTCCCGGCACGCTGGTTTCAACCATTGCATCCTTCGGATGTACGTCATCAATTAATACGTCATAGATACAATTCGGCACATCCGCTTTATTAATGCCTAGTCCGCTTGTTGTATTACCTTGGGGATCAATATCCACCAATAGCACCTTCTTGCCAAGCGAAGCGAGGCAGGCTGCCAAGTTAACAGACGTTGTCGTCTTACCGACACCGCCCTTCTGATTTGCAATTGCAATAATTTTCGACACTTCTAACTCACCTCATGAGTGAAACTTTTGTACAAATGGCATCGCCGCCCTCAATTGAAGGCGGCTAATAGTTGTCTAAAGGATAATAAATATTGGGAAAATAACTTATCTTTTCGGAATTTGAATGGTAATCTCGTAATGATCTTCGTGATCCTTTTCATTGGTCTTAATTTGCAATCCAGACCCTGAGACCATCTCGATCGATTGCCTGATCGTATTGAGCGCCAGGCGTACATCCTTCGTGAACGAGATTCGCTTCGTTTTCTTAGCCTTGGCCGATTCCTTCAAGAAGGCAATGCGCACTTCGGTTTGTTTTACATTGAGATCCTTTGCCAAAACCTCTTCCAATACTTTAAGCTGAAGCTCTTCCGTATCGAGTGACAATAGCGCCCTAGCATGCCGTTCCGTAATTTTCCGTTCCATTAACGTGATCTTAATCGTCTCTGGCAGAGCTAACAACCGAAGCTTGTTTGCAATGGTCGATTGACTCTTCCCTAGACGCTGTGCCAAGCTTTCCTGCGTCAATTGATGCAGCTCAATCAGCTTCTGATAAGCTACCGCTTCCTCAATAGCCGTTAACCCCTCGCGCTGCAAATTCTCAATTAGTGCGATAGAAGCCGTCTGGGAATCATTAAACTCGCGAACGATAGCCGGAATTGTATCGAACCCCAGCTTTGTCACTGCACGCCAACGTCTCTCCCCAGCAATGATCTCATAACGATTATTGCGGATACGAACAACGATAGGCTGTATGACGCCATGTGTCTTAATAGTCTGACACAATTCATCAATCCGCTCATCATCAAATACCGTACGAGGTTGAAACGGACTCGTATCGATATCACCAATCGGTATTTGACGCACTTCTTCTTGCCCCGTACGCTGCTCGGATAAACCGAACAATCGAGAAAGTTGTTCTTTCATATCGATGACTACCACCCGACCCTGTAATAAATCCTAAGCTTTTAACGTTTGACGCATGATAATAGCGTTCATTCCATCAATACGCACCTTATATCTTTACAAGCTTAGACTACTTTCGAGGAGAAACTTTAAAGTTCTAATTGAACGAAATTTTCGATAATCATTAAATTCGACTCGCTTCGATTGATCTCCTGCTTGACAAAGGAAATGATTGCAGAAAATACTAAGCAATCACCTATAAATTCTGATATTTCGTCACAAATCTAAAAAGATTTCGATTATAATCATACGAAATAGTCTTCTTGTCGTTCCATACGGACAGAAGTAATGTTCCACGTGAAACATTACCGTTTATAGAAGAGGCTGCTTCAAAGGTGTTCCCGCTTTTCGCGGATACTTTTTAGGCGTAACGTCCTTCTTTTCTACCAGCACGATATGGCGCTCTGATTGTTCATTAGGCAAGCTGAAAGCATGCTGAGACAATAGCCTTCCCTTCAACTCTTTTAGGCTAAAAGAAGCCTCCCTCACCTCTTCATCTGATTGAGCGCCCTTCATCGCAGCAAATATTCCGCCTTTCTTCACAAAAGGCAAGCAGAACTCATTCAGTACGTTCAACCTTGCTACCGCCCTTGCCGTTACCAGGTCATATTGATCCCGATGTTCCGGAAGTCTGGCTATATCTTCTGCCCTGCCATGAACGCAATCTACACCCGATAGCTCTAATTGCTCGCTTAATGCTTTCAAGAAGCCTATTCGCTTATTGAGTGAATCTACGATCAATACGTTCAGATGAGGGAAACAGATTTTGAGAGGGATACTAGGGAATCCAGCGCCTGAACCAATATCGGCCAGTCGCTGCACTTTATTCACATCCGTATAAAAAGCCAGGGACACGGAATCGTAGAAATGCTTCTCATAGACAGCATCCCGCTCCGTTATACCTGTCAGATTCATTCGTTCATTCCAATCTACCAGCATCGTGTAATAAAGTTCGAACTGTTGGAGCTGCTGCCCGGAGAGAGGAATGCCTCTCTCCTTCAGCAATTGCGTGAACCACTCTGTTGTTTTATCCATTGCTTATCCTCTTGCCGCCGTGACGCGATTATAGTGCTCCAGGTAGATGAGCAAGATGGAGATATCCGCAGGTGTAACGCCTGCAATACGCGAAGCCTGGCCGATCGACAATGGACGAATAACAATTAGCTTTTGTTTGGCCTCATTAGCCAGGCCATTCACATCATTATAATCAATGTCATCCGGAATCCGCTTTTTCTCCATTTTGTTCAATCGTTCGACTTGATGCAGCTGTTTTTCGATATATCCGGCGTATTTAATTTGAATTTCGACTTGCTCCTTCATTTCATCCGTCAAATCATAAGGCGAAGGCGATACACTTGCCAGATGGTCATAAGTAACCTCTGGTCTTCTCAGCAGTGAAAGGATATCTCCACCCTGCGTAAGCGGCGCGGAACCGGCCGACTCCAGCATCTCTGCCACATCATCCGGCTTAATCCGAGTATTGCTCAGACGCTCCACCTCTTGCTCTACCAGCTCCTTCTTACGCAAAAACTGATTGTAGCGTTCTTCCTTAATCAGTCCGATCTCAAACCCGAGCGGAGTGAGACGCAGATCCGCATTATCATGACGGAGCAGCAGACGGTATTCAGCGCGTGAAGTCAGCAATCGGTATGGATCATTCGTTCCTTTTGTCACAAGATCATCAATCATAACGCCAATATAGCCCTGGGAACGTCCGATAATAATCGGCTCTTTCCCCTGCACTTTGCGAGCCGCATTGATGCCCGCCATGACGCCTTGTCCTGCCGCTTCCTCATAACCCGAGGTGCCATTGATTTGTCCAGCTGTGAATAAGCTATCGATCTTCTTTGTCTCCAGCGACGGCCAAAGCTGAGTGGGGATAACGGCGTCATATTCAATCGCATAGCCATTGCGCATCATCTCAACTTTTTCCAATCCTGGAATAGAACGTAAAATATCTAACTGTACATCCTCCGGCATGCTTGTGGATAACCCTTGAACATAATATTCCGACGTATGCTTCCCTTCCGGCTCCAGGAAGATCTGATGCTTCGGCTTGTCGGCGAAGCGGACGATCTTATCCTCAATGGATGGGCAGTAACGCGGTCCTGTGCCTTCGATAGCACCCGTGAACATCGGTGCGCGATGCAGATTGTCGTTAATGATCTGATGCGTCTTCTCCGACGTATACGTCAGCCAGCAAGGCAGCTGTTCGTTATCGGATGATTCCGTCTCATACGAGAAAAACTTCGGCTTCTCATCGCCCGGTTGAATCTCCGTCTTCGAGAAGTCGATTGTATCCTTATGCACACGCGGAGGAGTACCCGTCTTGAAACGAATGAGCTCCAGACCATGCTCCTTCAAGCTGGCCGACAGGCGCAGTGAAGGCTGCTGGTTGTTCGGTCCGCTCTCGTACATCAACTCACCCATAATGATCTTGCCGCGCAGATAAGTACCTGTTGTCACTACGATCGCCTTAGCACGGTAGATAGCACCTGTCTTCGTTACGATGCCTACGCACTTGCCGTCCTCGACAATCAGTTCCTCCGCCATCCCTTGGCGGAGCGTCAGTCCAGGCGTCTCCTCGATCGTCTTCTTCATCAGATGCTGATACGAAAACTTATCGGCTTGAGCGCGCAGTGCATGAACTGCAGGCCCTTTGCCTGTATTCAGCATGCGCATCTGGATAAACGTCTTATCGATATTGCGTCCCATCTCGCCGCCCAGCGCATCAATCTCCCGCACGACATGGCCTTTAGCCGGACCGCCAATAGATGGATTACAAGGCATGAACGCCACCATATCCAAATTAATCGTCAGAAGCAGCGTCTCGCAGCCCATCCGGGCCGATGCGAGGGCTGATTCACAGCCGGCATGGCCGGCGCCAATGACGATCACATCATATTCTCCCGCTACATATCTCATTATCGATCACCCTACTTTCCAAGACAGAACTGTGAAAATATTTGGTCAATCAACGAATCGCCCGCTTCATCGCCCAGAATCTCGCCGAGCGACTCCCAAGCCTGGCGCGCATCTATTTGAATCACATCAATCGGTATACCGACATGCGTAGCCTCAATCGCATCGACCAGCGATTGCTTCGCTCGCTTCAGCAGCGCAATATGCCGGACATTGCTTACATAGGTCAGATCATTTGCTTCCAGCTGTCCCTCGAAGAACATCTCGCTAATCGTGGCTTCGAGAATGTCGAGCCCCTTCTCCTGCAGCACCGACATTCGAACAATAGCTTCCGGTGACACGTATTGCTCTACCTCACCAAGGTCCAGGTGCCCGGGAAGATCCATCTTATTAATAATAACGATGACTGAACGGTCCTTTAGCTGCTCCAGCAGCTGACGGTCGTCATCGCCCAACGCTTCATTATAATTCAGAACGAACAGAATGAGATCTGCTCCCTGCAACGCATCGCGGGAACGCTCGACTCCAATCCTCTCTACGACATCGCTTGTCTCGCGAATGCCTGCGGTGTCCAGCAGCCTTAGTGGAATCCCGTTCAGTGTAACAAATTGCTCGATCACATCACGCGTCGTCCCCGGAATATCCGTGACGATTGCCTTATTCTCCTGCGTCAGCACATTCATAAGCGAAGACTTCCCGACATTCGGCCGTCCGACAATCGCCGTCATAATGCCCTCACGCAATATTTTGCCTTCGTTTGCCGTTTTTAGCAGCTTATCGATCTCCGTAATGGCGAGCTCGCATTGCTCCCGGATATAGGCGCTCGTCATAGCCTCGACATCATGCTCCGGATAATCAATATTTACCTCAATATGTGCTAGCAGCTCAATGACCGTCTGCCGCAGCGCTTTGATCCGCTTGGACAGAACGCCTTCTGCTTGCTTGCGTGCCACGGAGAAAGCGCGATCCGACTTGGAACGAATGAGGTCAATAACCGCCTCAGCCTGCATCAGATCGATTCTGCCGTTCAAGAAAGCACGCTTCGTGAATTCCCCCGGCTCCGCCGTCCGATAACCGTCCAGCTGCAGCACAACGTCTAGCACCTTCTTCACCGCAATAACGCCGCCATGCGCGTTAATCTCTACAACATCCTCCGCTGTGAAGGAGCGTGGTCCCTTCATCACGGTAACGAGTACTTCCTCCACTTGCTCGCCGGAGGCTGGATCTATGATATGTCCGTAATGCACCGTATGCGAATCGGCGTCCTTTAGACTTATTTTCGACCGAAAAATCGTATCCGTCCCGCTAATCGCTTGCGGTCCGCTTATACGTATAATCGCTATACCGCCTTCTCCGACTGCTGTGGAGATGGCCGCAATTGTATCTTGAATCATGTTGAATCAGCACCTCTCAGAATCAGGCCTAAATTGATTACCTTAGTCAAACTTCTATTCCGAATGGAAAAACAGCAATGACCTTGGGAAGCCATTGCTGCATATCGAGTATAAGTATAGAAAGAGTTCATCCTACTTCAGCGCAATGACGACTCTCCGGTTCGGCTCGTCGCCCTTGCTGAATGTTCTCACCTTGGGGTGATTCTGAAGCTGGGAATGAATAACCTTGCGTTCGAGCGGCGTCATCGGCTCCAGCACAACTTCTTTCCTTGTGCGAATGACGCGTCCCGCCAGACGATCGGAGAGCTCCTCCAACGTCTTGCGGCGACGCTCGCGAAAATCCTCTGCATCGAGAACGATACGAAGATGACTGTTCGAAAAACGATTAGCCACAATATTCACCAAGTACTGCAAAGCGTCTAACGTACCGCCGCGACGTCCGATCAGCATCCCGAGCTCGCCTTCGCCCGATACGGACAGCTGCATGCCGTCCTTCGTCTGCTTACGATCGATACGGACCGACAGTCCCATTGTTCTTGCTACATCAAGTAGAAATTTCTCGGCTTCCTCCAAGGCATCCGGTATAAGCTCAAGCTCCACCTTCGCCTCTTTGACGCCAATCAATCCGAACAGCCCTTTGGAGGGCTGCTCCAGCACAACAATCTTCACGCGATCTTCCGTAACTTGCAATTGTGTTAATCCATAACGCACAGCATCGTCTATCGTCTTGCCCGATGCAACGATTTTCTTCATTTCGCAAGGACCTCCTTCTTACCCTTGTCTGATGAACGTACGTACAGGAAGTAGTTTTGAACAATTGTATAGATGTTACTGAATACCCAGTACAACGGAAGCGCCGCAGGGAACGACATCGACATCACGAAGATCAACACAGGGAAGATCGTCAGAATGATCGACATGCCCGGCATTTGCTGCGTTTGTGTTTTTTGCATCATCTTCGACTGGATGAATGTCGTCGCAGCCGCCAAGATCGGCAAGAAGTACCACGGGCTTGGCTCACCAAGCACGAAGCCGAAAATATCGTCCGTACGAATGTCCTTGTTCCAATAAATCGCGTTATAAAGCGCGATGAAGACCGGCATCTGAACAATCAGCGGCAAACAGCCCGCCATCGGATTCACTTGATGCGTCTGGAACAGCTTCATTGTCTCTTCTTGCTGCTTCTGCGGGTTGTCCTTATATTTCTTCTTGATCTCCGCCATCTGCGGCTGGAGCGCTTGCATAGCCTTGGAGCTGCGGAATTGCTTAATCGTCAGCGGCAGGATTGCCGTACGGACGATAATCGTGAGCAACAGGATCGCAAGCACATACGAACCGCCTAACCATCCGGCGAACGAATCAAGCGTGATCGCAAAGTAATAAACAACGTTTTTCTCCCAGAAGTTACCCTTAAGTAGGTCCTCCGTCTCCATGGTATGGTCTGCGGGCACGCAACCTGCGAGCAATCCCATCAGCATGACCAAACCAAGCACTAGAAGCCATTTTCGCTTAGAATTCCGAAACAACATGTAATCTCCTCTCTGAGAGCTATCCGCATAGTTCTATTCCAAGATAGACTATACCATAATTTATAGCACAAATAAACAAGCTGGGCGCTTGTCCCGCGGCTTGATGATCATTTCAGCAAACCGGCCTTCTTCAGTACATGGATGACGCTCTTCTCCATCTCTTTCATCGACAACGTCGTCGCCGGTTTCCTTACGATTAATATAAGGTCCGTATGCGGCTGTACGCGACCCTCCAGATGACGAACAATTTCCTTCAACATGCGGCGCATGCGGTTACGCATGACGGCATTGCCAATCTTCTTGCTGGCAGATACGCCAAGCCGGAACGGGTCCGCCACCCGCTGCCTCGACCAATAGACGACGAACTGTGAGTTAGCGAATGACTTGCCGCCCCTGTAAATTCGGTTGAAATCCTCGCGGTTGCGAAGACGCAATGACCTGCGCATGACTGCCCGTCACCGATCCCTTCCTCATCATCTCATTATCTCCAAGAATACACTTATCTAAATGTAAGCAAAAAAAAAGACCACCTTTACGTGGTCTTCTGCTTACGCGCTCAGTACTTTTCTGCCTTTTTGACGACGAGCCGCCAAAACTTTACGACCGTTCTTCGTGCTCATCCGTTTGCGGAAGCCATGCACTTTCGCACGTTTGCTTACATTCGGTTTAAATGTAGGTCTCATTATGCTGCACCTCCTATATTACATGTGAATTCGAAAACGGCATACGCCGCCCCTGTTTTAAAAATCACTTTTATAATTAAACCACGCTGACGCCCAAAAGTCAATGTCTCCTCCCTTATGCAGCCGTTGGCAAATCATGTGACTGATTCGGCATGTGGATAATTGTCCACAGGCGTTTATTCTGGCAGTAACTAATAACATGTGGATAGAAAAACACCAATAAAAACGAACTTTGTCGAAATCTTAACAAGATATAAACAATATCTAGTGTTGTAGATAACTCTTATACACAAGTTATTGACGATGTGGATAATATCCTCAAATTCGTTGAAATATAAGGCGTCATTTGCTATGATGGATATGTTTTCGTTGTGGATGAGCGTACTTTACCCTCGAATTTATCAACAACCTGTGGATAACATTGTGAACAAGTTTATCCCCTATTTATAACTCGATTTTTACAATCCGTCATAATGTGGATGATTTCGTTAGTAACAATAGCTATTCGACATATTTCCGCTTACCTGCGCCACCCGCGCGATTGATGATAAGGAGTGACAGTCTGTGGACAGCCATACCTACGATTTATGGCAACAAGTATTGTCAATCATCCAGACGAAGTTAAGCAAGCCAAGCTTTGACACCTGGTTTAAGGAAACCAAAGCTTCTTTCGTCGATGATTCCGTACTTGAGATAACGGCGCCAACTACTTTTGCCGCAGAATGGCTCGAAGGACGCTATACCAAGCTCATTCGATCGACCCTGTACGAGTTTTTGGGCAAGCAAGTCGATGTGAAATTTTCGATCGGCGAACCGAAAGCAACGGAACAGAGCGTCGTTATGCAGCCCAAGCAGCCCAAACCGGTTGTCGTTGCAGAAGAGACGCATTCCCATATGCTTAACCCGAAATACACCTTCGACACCTTTGTCGTCGGCGCGAACAATCGCTTCGCCCACGCGGCATCGCTGGCTGTAGCCGAAGCGCCGGCCAAAGTGTACAACCCTCTCTTCCTATATGGAGGCGTAGGTCTTGGCAAGACGCACCTTATGCATGCGATCGGGCATTATATTATGGACCATAATCCCAATACACGGGTTCTTTATATCTCTTCCGAGAAATTCACGAATGAATTTATCAATGCCATCCGCGATAATCACGGCGAGAGCTTCCGAACCAAGTACCGCAACATTGACGTCCTGCTGATTGACGATATTCAGTTCCTGGCCGGCAAGGAGCAGACGCAAGAGGAGTTTTTCCATACCTTCAATGCGCTCCACGAGGAACGCAAGCATATCGTCATCTCGAGCGACCGTCCGCCGAAGGAAATCCCGACACTGGAAGACCGGCTGCGCTCCCGCTTCGAATGGGGACTGATTACCGACATACAGCCGCCGGATCTGGAGACGCGCATCGCGATTTTGCGCAAGAAGGCCAAAGCCGAGAACCTTGACATACCGAATGAAGCGATGAACTATATCGCCAGTCAAATCAATACGAATATCCGCGAGCTGGAAGGCGCTCTCATCCGGGTTGTCGCCTATTCCTCGCTTATCAACGCCGATATTACGTCGCATCTCGCTGCGGAGGCGCTGAAGGATATTATTCCTTCGGGACGACCGCGAATGATTACGATTGGGGACATTCAGGCCAAGGTCGGCGAGTTCTACGGACTTCGCCTGGAGGAATTCAAAGCGCGCAAACGGACCAAAGCCGTCGCGTATCCAAGACAGATTGCCATGTACTTGTCCAGGGAGCTTACAGACTTCTCTCTTCCGAAGATCGGAGAAGCATTCGGAGGCCGCGATCATACGACCGTCATACATGCTCATGAGAAAATAACACAGCAGCTGAAGGTGGATCAGGAACTCTTCAAAATCCTTCAGAATCTGACTGAGAAAATAAAAAACCAAATGTGAACAACTAATCAAGCCTATGCACACGCTATGCACATGTGGATAGGCTTGATTTATCGCTATTTTATGGGGTTATCCACATATTCAGGGCCCCTACTACTACTTCTACTAATAAATCTTTAAATAATATCATCAAAAATAAGCTGAAACGGGTGACGAAATGAAACTAACGATTTCCAAAAACGAGCTGAACGATGCCATACAACAAGTAGCGAAAGCAGCGTCCTCTCGTCCCGCTATTCCGATTCTCGGAGGCATTAAGATCGACGTTAACCACCAATTCGTAACACTGACTGCCAGTGATACTGATATATCTATTCAAAGCTTCATCACGGTAGAACAAGAAGACACAATCGTTGCACAAGTCGAAAAGCCGGGAAGCGTCGTGCTTCCAGCCAAGTTTTTTGTCGAAATCGTTAAGAAGCTCCCTTCCGACCAAGTCGTTATCGAAGTAGGACCAAGCTTCCAGACCATCATTCGTTCGGGATCTACGGAAATCCAAATGGTCGGCCTGGACCCGGAGGAATTCCCGATTCTGCCATCCGTTGAACAAGATGAGTTTCTGCAAGTTCCTGGTGATCTGGTTAAATCGATGATCAGGCAGACGATTCTGGCCGCTTCTACAAGCGAACAGACCCCCATTCTGACTGGCGTATTGTGGAACCTGCATGAGGGACAATTGAAGTTTATAGCGACAGACCGCCATCGTCTGGCTAGCCGCACAACGAAGGTGGATGCCGACGGAGCGCTCCAATTCAGCAATGTCGTCATCTCGGCGAAGACGCTTGGCGAGCTCTCCAGACTGATTCCAGATCAGAACACGCTTGTGGATATCGTCGTTGCCGATAACCAAGTGCTTTTCAAAGTGGATAATATTTTGTTCTACACGCGCATCCTGGACGGCACTTATCCGGATACATCCAAGATTATTCCGCAAGTATTCGAGACAGAACTCGTCCTGGATACCAAAAATGTCATGGACGCCATCGACCGCGCCTATCTGATGTCACGCGAAGAGAAAACGAATATCGTACGTCTGGCTACGCTGGAAGACGGCATGATTGAGATTTCCTCCAGCTCTACCGAGCTAGGCCGGGTAACGGAGCAGCTAGAGGCAAAGAGCATGTCAGGTGAGCCGCTGCGCATCGCCTTCAACTCCAAATATATGCTCGATGTGCTGAAGGTTATTGACAGTGAGCAGCTGTTCATCGGCTTCACGGGTGCCATGAGACCGATTATTATTAAGCCGATGGATCATGACTATAGCATGTATGTCATTCTGCCATATCGCACGACGAATTAACGTCGTCCGAAGGCTACGAGAGGAACGAGCAATCGCATGAAAGAAGTCGAAATTCGTACGGAATATATCGCGCTGGGACAATTCCTCAAGCTGGCGGACTGTATATCCACAGGTGGACAAGCGAAATTTTTTCTTCAGGAAGCAGTTGTCCACATTAACGGAGAGCCGGATAACCGGCGCGGCAGAAAGCTCTATGCAGGCGACCGTGTGGAAGTCGAAGGCTGCGGTGAATTTGTGGTTGTAGCCGGCAAGTGAAACGCGGAGGAACCGGGAGGCTCGGAGAGTGTTCTTAAACAGCATTGAATTGCAGAACTACCGCAACTATCGCGAGCTGACGCTCGCAACGCCGAATAAAGTGAATGTCTTTTTAGGGCCGAATGCGCAAGGGAAGACGAACTTGCTGGAAGCGATATTCGCGCTGGCACTGTCCAAGTCTCATCGAACGTCGAAGGACAAGGAACTGATTGGCTGGCAAGGGGATACAGCAAGAATCGCGGGAGAGGTCAGCAAGCGGTACGGCAACGTAACGCTTGACCTGACCTATTCTTCTCAAGGCAAGAAAGCAAAAATTAACGGATTGGAGCAGCGCAAGCTGAGCAACTTTATCGGCTCGGTCAATGTGGTGATGTTTGCTCCGGAAGATCTGGAGATTGTGAAGGGCGCGCCGGGCGTACGCAGAAGATTTCTCGACATGGAGATCGGACAGGTACAGCCCGGTTATTTGCATACGCTGACGCAATACGGCAAAGTGCTTCAGCAGCGCAACAACTACCTCAAGACCGCTACGCCCGGCAGCGTGAACAATGCTATGCTGGACGTATGGAATATGCAGCTCGCCGAGTTCGGTGTTAAAATCATGAAAAAAAGGAAACACTTTATTCATAAATTGGAAACGTTCGCGGAACAGATCCATGCAGGGATTACAGGCGGCATGGAGAAGCTCACGATCCAGTATCGCCCGTCCTTCGATGCGGATGCGCTGCAAGATGAATCTGTTTTATTTGATCAATTTATGATAAAGTTAACACAGGTGAAAGATCAGGAGATTCGGAGAGGGGTTACGCTCGCGGGACCGCATCGCGACGACCTCGCCTTCTTCATCAACGGCAAGGAAGCACAAATATTCGGATCCCAGGGACAGCAGCGCACGACGGCGCTGTCGCTGAAGCTCGCGGAGATCGAGCTGATCAACGAGGAAATCGGCGAATATCCGCTGCTGCTGCTAGACGATGTCTTGTCGGAGCTTGACCAGAATCGGCAGACGCAGCTGATAGAAACCTTTCAGAGCAAAGTACAGACATTTATTACGACAACCGGCCTGGAGAGCGTCAATATGGCGAAACTCCAAGATGCCGGTATCTATCATGTGCGTGAAGGCAACGTGACGGTCTAATAGTCCGTGTTCAAAAAGTTCGGTTTTCAGCATATGAGCTTATGCTTCCGATGATGCGTTTTTTCAAAACGCTGCAGAAGATGGGATGAGGCTAGGAAATGAGGAGCGGAGCGTAGTGGAGCTACGTGAGCACCGAAAGTTCCGGCCGAATGCCATATTCGATGTCGAGTAGGCTTCCTGGTCGGCTTCGTGATCAAAAGTGGACTTTTTGAACAACCTCTAATGACTCGGGCGAATAAGGAGAAGTGAACCGGAAATGTATATTCATTTGGGCGGTGAGAAAATTATCCGCGCGGCCGAGCTGGTGGCAATATTCGATATTTCCATCGAGCAATCTTCCAAGCTGTCTAAGCAATTCGTCGCGGGCGCGCGCAAGCGCAAGGACGTGGAGACGATCGGCGAAGAAGAGCCGAAGTCCATTGTCGTCACGCAGAAGAAAATATATTATTCGCCGATATCATCCTCAACGCTCAAGAAGCGAGCACATCATTTTGCGGCGAATGGATAACGAACAGGAAGAGCAGTTGAGAGGAGCAGTGAACTTGCATGTCTTTGGAACAGCATACGTATGACGAGAGTCAGATACAGGTCCTGGAAGGATTAGAGGCGGTACGCAAACGTCCCGGAATGTATATCGGCTCCACCAGCGGGAAAGGCCTTCACCATCTGGTATGGGAGGTCGTCGATAACAGTATCGACGAAGCGCTGGCCGGCCATTGCACCAAGATCGATGTTATCGTTCACGAGAATAACAGCATTACCGTCATAGATAACGGCCGGGGCATCCCGGTCGGCATGAATACGAAGCTGCAGAAGTCGACGCTGGAGGTCGTTATGACTGTTCTTCACGCGGGCGGCAAGTTCGGCGGCGAAGGCTATAAAGTATCCGGCGGTCTGCATGGCGTCGGCGTATCCGTCGTGAACGCGCTATCGGAGCATGTTAACGTGCAAGTCAGCCGCGACGGCAAGATTTATCAGCAAGAATACCGCAGGGGCATTCCGCAATATGATGTCAAAACCGTAGGCGACACGGATACGACAGGAACACGAACAACGTTTCTGCCGGACACCGAAATCTTTACCGAGACGACGGTCTATGAATACGAGATTCTGCAAAACCGGATTCGCGAGCTGGCATTCCTGAACAAGGGCATTGAGATCACGCTGACGGACGAGCGTACAGATGTGTCCAATTCGTTCAAGTATGACGGCGGACTTAACGAGTTCGTCTTGTTCCTGAACCGGAACCGTGAAGCACTGCATGAGACGCCGATCTATGTAGAAGGCTCGAAGGATCATATTCAGGTTGAGGTTGCCCTGCAATACAACGACAGCTATAGCGAGAATATCTATTCCTTCGCGAACAATATCAACACGCATGAAGGCGGAACGCATGAGTCTGGCTTCAAGAGCGCGCTGACGCGTATTATTAACGATTACGCCCGCAAGTCCAACTTGATCAAAGACAATGATTCCAACTTCTCCGGAGATGACGTGCGTGAAGGGCTTACGGCGATTATTTCCGTGAAGATTCCTGAGCCGCAGTTCGAAGGCCAGACGAAGACGAAGCTTGGCAATAGCGAAGTTCGCGGCATCGTGGAATCGTTCTTCGCCGAGAAGTTCCAGGAATTCCTGGAAGAGAATCCGGGCGTATCCCGTCGGATCGTCGAGAAGGGCCTTCAAGCGGCTCGCGCTCGTGAAGCAGCGCGCAAAGCGCGTGAGCTGACACGCCGCAAGAGTGCGCTGGAAGTAGGATCGCTGCCAGGCAAGCTGGCTGACTGTTCGTCCAAGGACGCATCGATCAGTGAGCTGTACATTGTCGAAGGCGACTCCGCTGGCGGCTCCGCGAAGCAAGGCCGCGATCGCCACTTCCAAGCGATCCTGCCGCTGCGGGGCAAAATCCTGAACGTCGAGAAAGCGCGTCTGGACCGTATTCTTGGCAATGCCGAGATCCGCGCGATCATTACGGCGCTTGGCACAGGCATCAGTGACGACTTCGATATCGCGAAGGCTCGTTACCACAAGATTATTATTATGACGGATGCCGACGTCGATGGTGCACATATTCGTACGCTGCTGCTGACGTTCTTCTACCGCTACATGCGTCAGATTATCGAAGCAGGCTTCGTCTATATCGCACAACCGCCGCTCTTCAAGATCGAGCGCAACAAGGTTGTCCGCTATGCATTGACGGAGAAGGAAAGAGATGTCGTACTCGCAGAATTCGGAGAAGGCGTCAAAGTGAACATTCAGCGCTACAAGGGACTAGGCGAGATGGATGCAGTCCAGCTATGGGAGACGACGATGGATCCGGAGAGCCGGTCCATGCTGCAAGTGTCGATCCAGGATGCGATCGAAGCCGATACGATCTTCGATACGCTTATGGGCGACAACGTCGAGCCGCGCCGCGAGTTCATTCAGAAATATGCGAAGTATGTAACCAACTTGGATTTCTAACCACATAAGAATTTATAAGTTTCGGGTGAACGAAACGTAAAATTCTTATTGGCGATAAAACCTACCTATGCTTCCGAAGCAAGTTTGCTTTGCAAACTTTCAGGTCGCTCATCTTCGAAAGGCCTCGATAGAGGTTTTCTCATCATAGCGAAAGAGCAGCTTCTAGGAGCTGCTCTTTTTTTGTGCGATTGGGAAGTATCCCCGCTTGTATGCTTGTGTGAAGTCAAGTAGACACGAGGCGTGATGTGGAAGAATGTAGTTTCGCGTGGCTAAGGCTGAACGGAGTGCAGCATGGCTATCGGCTGGACCGTTTGCCCTTAATTCCGCCGTAGGCCAGCGAATACTTGCGGACTTTCCGGTAGACGCTTTTGTCGGCTAATATCTTGTAAATATAGGGATGTGGCTTCGTATTCACTTCTAGCACCCAGGGATGCATCTTCGTGTCGATTGCGACGTCGGCCCCCAGCTCCTTCAGATTTGGGTAGGCGGTGCTGAGCTGGCGGCCGATCGCCGTGCCGAGCTTCTTCAGCCGGCTGCTGTATGCGCTAATCTCGGAGGCGGACAGATGCTCCGACATGAGTTTCTCGAAGGTCATCATCGTTCCGCCGCTATGGTAATTCGTAACCACGTTGTGCGGAGCTGACAGGCGTCCGAGAATGGCCGTTGTCTCCCATTTGTTCTGCAAGTTCTTCTGCACCATGACACGGATATCGAAGCGCCGCTTCTGATGCTTCAGCAGATAGACGCCCTTTTGTATTAGGTAGCCCTTCTTGCCCGTGTAGCGCTGCAAGCCTTCGTAGAGTCCGTCGAACGTAGCGACAGTGCGGGCGTCCTTCTGAATCTGGTAACGGTAGCCCTCGGATGTTTTCTCTACGCGGATGACACCTTTGCCGAAGGTTCCACTGTCTGGTTTGACATAGACCATCTCATACTCTTCCAGCATGGAGCGAAGCGTCTCGCGGTTGAATCGTTTCGTGAGCGGAACGTATTGGCGCAGGTCGCTGGATCTGTTCAGAACCTTTGTTTTCGCCCATTTGCTCCTAACGCGCTGAATCGCCAATGTCATATCACCTCTTCTTCTCAAAAATAGTGAGTTTGAAACAACAATCGCCAGGTGTTCAGTCCTGAATCTATGAGCAATATTTCTTGGTCTCAGCTGGCTTGGCACAAGACAGACACTGGAATGAATGGTATAATAAAAGTTGGGTCTGTTTACTTTATGACGTTTTTTTTGAGATGGAGAGTGAAAGTTGGCCTATTTTTTGCCGATTCTTCATGTAAGGGACAGATAACCAGAAACATAGCCCAAGTTAGGTTTATATGTACTGCTTTTGAGAAAGTAATATAATGGGTTCCTATTTGGGCAATCATATAGATCACGTCAGGGAGGTAAAGCATGGCGGAAGAACAACGAATGTCAGTGACAGACCGCGATATCGGTACGGAGATGCGAGATTCCTTTATGGACTATGCGATGAGTATCATCGTTAGCCGCGCGTTGCCTGATGTAAGGGACGGGCTTAAGCCGGTGCATCGGCGTATTCTGTTTGCAATGTCTGAACTGGGCATGTCACCGGACAAGCCTCACAAGAAGTCGGCGAGAATCGTAGGCGAGGTTATCGGCAAGTATCATCCTCATGGCGATTCGGCAGTCTATGAATCCATGGTCAGGATGGCGCAGGACTTCTCCATGCGCTATATGCTCGTTGACGGACATGGCAACTTTGGTTCGATCGACGGTGATATGGCGGCAGCCATGCGTTATACGGAAGCACGCTTATCCAAGATGGCGATGGAGCTTCTTCGCGATATTAACAAAGAAACCATTGATTTTGCGCCGAACTATGACGGCGAGGAGCATGAGCCAGTGGTTCTGCCTTCGAGGTTCCCGAACCTGCTGGTCAACGGCGTTACCGGCATTGCCGTAGGTATGGCGACCAATATACCGCCACATAATTTGAACGAAGTCATTGACGGCACGCAGGCGCTTATCCGCAATCCGGATATTACGCCACTCGAGCTGATGGAATATGTGAAGGGACCAGACTTCCCGACGGCAGCTTTCGTTATGGGACACAGCGGCATTCGCCAGGCTTACCTGACGGGTCGCGGCTCCGTAACGATGCGCGCACGCGCAACGATCGAGGAAGACGGCGGCAAGGCGCGTATTATTGTGCATGAGCTTCCTTACCAGGTCATTAAGGCCCGGTTGGTGGAGAAGATTGCCGAACTGGTACGCGAGAAGAAAATTGAAGGCATTACGGATCTTCGCGATGAGTCGGATCGCAATGGCATGCGTGTCGTGATCGAGCTTCGCCGCGATGTGAACCCGAGTGTCGTGCTGAACAATCTGTACAAGCAGACACAGCTGCAATCTAACTTCGGCATTAACATGCTGGCGCTGGTGAACGGCGAGCCGAAGACGCTGAACTTGCGCGATATGCTGTATCATTACTTGCAGCATCAGATCGAAGTTATCCGTCGTCGTACGGAATACGATCTGAAGAAAGCAGAAGCTCGCGCTCATATTCTGGAAGGCTTGCGCATTGCGCTTGACCATCTAGATGAGGTCATTGCGCTCATTCGTGGGTCTCAGACAGCAGATGAAGCTCGCGAAGGCTTGATCAATCGCTTCTCGCTTACGCATGAACAAGCGCAAGCGATTCTGGATATGCGCCTGCAGCGCCTAACAGGCCTCGAGCGCGACAAGATCGAAGCGGAATACGCCGAGCTGATGAGGAAGATCGCAGAATACAAAGCGATTCTTGCTGACGAGCAGCTTGTGCTTGATATTATTAGCACGGAGCTTAACGAGATTAAGGAGAGATTCGGAGACGAGCGCCGTACTGAGATTACGGCAAGCGACGAAGAAATTCTCGACGAGGATCTCATCCCGCGCGAGGATGTCATTATCTCGATTACGCACTCCGGCTATATCAAGCGTCTGCCAGTTACGACTTACCGCAGCCAGAAGCGCGGCGGTAAGGGCGTAGTCGGCATGGATACGAAGGAGCATGACTTCGTCGAGCATCTCTTCGTCTCCAACACGCATCACTTCTTGCTCTTCTTCACGAACAAGGGCAAGGTGTATAAGCTGAAGGCATACGAGATTCCAGACCTGAGCCGTACGGCAAGAGGAACGCCGATTATCAATCTGATTCAGATTGAGCAGGGTGAGACGGTCAACGCGGTTATCCCGGTACAAGCCTTCGACTCCGACCAATATCTGTTCTTCGCGACCAGACAAGGTGTCGTGAAGAAGACTCCGCTTGATGATTACGTCAATATCCGCAAGGTCGGCCTCATCGCCATCTCCTTGCGCGAAGATGACGATCTGATCGGAGTGAAGCTGACGGACGGCAACCAGGAGATTATTATGGGTACGGCTCAAGGCATGTCGATCCGGTTCTCCGAGCAGGATGTCCGCTCCATGGGACGTTCCGCTACAGGCGTGAAGGGTATCGGTCTTGATGATGACGACACGGTTATCGATATGGACGTTGTCGTCATGGACAAGGACGTGCTGATCGTAACCTCCAAAGGTTACGGCAAGCGTACGCCGATCGGCGAGTACCGGATTCAGAATCGTGGCGGCAAAGGCATCAAGACGCTGAACGTAACAGATAAGAACGGACCCATCGTCTCACTGAAAGTTGTAGAGAACGATGAGGACTTAATGATCATGACCGCGCTTGGCACGCTTATTCGGACCAGCATGGAGGGAATCTCCACGATGGGTCGCAATACGCAAGGCGTCCGCTTGATCCATACGCGCGAGGATGATACGGTTGCGACCGTAACGCGTGTCGCCCGCAGCGAAGTGAATGATGGTGAATCGGAAGAAGACGGACTGGAAGAAGGCGCAGAGGGCGCTGAAGGCATTGAAGGTGCAGAAGGCCCTACTGTCTCCGAATAAATGGATAGATCCAGCACATAGGGGGAGGGGACTTCCGTGGGAACAGTAGCAGTTGCGCAACTTAAGCTAGGCGACAAGATCGGAGAAGATGTCCTCACCCCGCTTGGGAGCGTTTTGTTTCAGAAGGGTAAGGTCATCACATCGAAGGAGATCGACATCCTGCAGGCTTTTCTCGTAACTAGCGTTACGGTCGTGAACAGCTTCAGCGAATCGAAGGCCGGCGATGAGAAGGCGGAAGAGAAAGAGAGCGCGGGGACAAAGGGGCAGCCGCCGGCTACCCCTCTGCAGCGCGAATACGAGAAGATGATCGATGTGCTCCGACATGTATTCAACTCTTACATTACGGGACAAGGCATGCCGATCATGGATATTCGTATGCAGTTGGAGCGACTGCTTCAGCATATTGCGGATTACAAGATTCTTACGTTCGTGCCTAGGACGTTCCAGGAACGAGATTATTTGCTTCATAATAGCGTCACATCAGCCATGACGTCCTATCTGATTGCACAATGGGTTGGACAGCCTCAGAAGGAATGGATGCAAGTTGCCTTGGCCGGCCTTCTGAAGGATATTGGCAACGTGCGCATTGACCGAAGCATCTTGACCAAGCCGAATTCACTCACGCCGGATGAGAAGGAAGAGATGAAGCGTCATACCGTGCTCGGCTACCAGCTGCTTAAGAATGTTGCGGCATTGAATGAAGGCGTAAAACTTGCGGCGCTGCAGCATCATGAGAAGGTAGACGGCACAGGCTATCCGCTCGGCATCGATTCCAGCAAGATTCATCCCTATGCCAAGATTGTGAGCATTGCGGATATCTTCCACGCGATGACGCTGAATAAGTCGTATCGCAAAGCGGCGTCACCTTACCTGGTGCTGGAGCAAATTCAAAGCGATGCCTTTGGAAAGCTGGATGCTGGTTATGTCAGAACGTTCGTCGAGAGAGTCACGCAATTCCATAACGGTACGGTTGTTCGTCTTAGCGATGATCGGATCGGGGAGATCGTATTCTCAGAACGGACGCATCCGACGCGGCCATGGGTATCCATCAATGGCGTCATCGAGAATTTAACGGTTGCACGGCATCTTCATATCAAAGAAGTTGTGAAGTAATCGACATATGCATCATCAACAGCAAGCCTATCGATCGTTCCGATGACACGGGAAGAGAGAGGGGCTTGCTCTTTTTTTTGCGCGGAAGTGTAACGAAAGGTTGCGGAGCGTCGACTAACTAAGGGAAGGGGGACAGCGATGAAGCAGATTGAGCAGTTATATCGAGAATATAAGCAAGATGTGTATCATTATTTGCTGTCCCTGACGAACAATCCTTCACTTGCGGATGACCTGTTGTCCGAAACCTTTATTAGCGCGATAAAGTCGATTCATCGTTTCAAAGGGCAATCTTCTCTGAAAACATGGCTATGCTCCATTGCCAGACACAAATGGCTGGATCATCTGAAGAGACAGAAAGTCAGCGTCGAATATAATGATCTGCTTCAACTGTATGTGGCGACAAGCATAGAGGGCCGCATGATAACGGCAGAGCTTGCCGAATATGTGCTTGTTTTGCTGCAGGAGAAAGAGGAGAGAACCCGTGCTGTTATCGAAATGCGAATTGAAGGATACAGCTATGCGGAGATTGCGGAGCGACACGGTATATCGGAGAGCTCGGCACGAGTCATTGATTTTCGTACGAAAAAATGGCTGAAGGATCGCCTTGCAAAGGAGGATTGGCTATGAAGGTAACGCCAGATGTGATCAGGGACCTTATTCCCTTGGTAAAGGACGGAGTCGCGAGCAGCGATTCAGTCGCATTGGTCGACCACTATATGAAGCATGATCCAGACATACGCGAGGAATATGACAGTTACGGTGGCATTCTGCCGGAGCGGGATGATTCCAAGGATCAACGTATCGTTGCAGGAATCAAACGGGGAGTTGTCATGACTCAGCTCTTCATTTTGCTGGTAGGGGCAACGATCGGCATTGCGATGACGGGATCCTTCGGCATGTTCTACAACCTGGTCATTATGCCTTTCGTGGGCGCACTAGCTGTATTCAGTATGAAGCGGGCGTGGAGTTTGGCTATGCCTTTGATCGTATTTGCAGGTGCTTATGTTTATCAATTCATGAGCAGCGTGTTCAGCGGAGGCTGGAACCCCATTGTGTGGGGCACTAGCCTGCCCTATAGCAGCATATATGCTTTGCTGACAGCCGTCGGGGTTCTGATTGGATTACTGCTGCAATTTGCATTTCAGAAAGGGAGTCGATGAGGATGAAAGTTACTCGTAAGAAGGTATTGCAGATCGTTGCAGGGATGATCGCTTTTTCGCTGATAGGATTTATTTTGTATATGGCCAATGGATTTGTAGGCAATCCGATCTCGGCTTCCATCGCCAAGTCAGCGATTAAGCAGTATATGGAGACGCAATATCCCGAGATGGAATACGAGTTTGTAACGAAAGTAGGATATAACTTTAAGGATGGTTCCTATATTGGGCGTGTTCAATCGCTCACGAGTGAAGATACACGCTTTTATGTCGAATACCATGGCAAGAATGATATTAGAGATGATTATAGCTTCACTGTGCTGGAGTATCGCCAGACCATGGATCGGCTGTCCAAGGAATTTGCGGATGTTCTGCAAAAGGAATTATCGGATCAGATTGGCACTCCGATTCGGCGTGTATTTGTCATGTACCAGTATGATGAAGTCAGCGATTACGAGCGGCTGCTTAGTCTTGATATGAAACTCGACCCTCAGCTGCCTATTCCGCTGCACATTAATATAAGCCTGGATACAGACCACACGGATTTGGCGGAAGCAGCGGAGTGGATCAGGAAATCGCATGAATGGGCGAAAGCGCAAGGGTATCCCGTTAAGCAGTATGCAATGGATGTAGAGTTCGAAAATAAGCTAATGAACATCTACGGTGTAAGAGATACACAAATCGATAGCGGAGAGTTATTGCCTATATTGAAGAAAGCAAAGGCGAATAGAGAATATGACAGAGTTATTGTAACGGTTAAAGGGGAAGAAAAGAACTGATAATAACGGTTTAATAGGGGATTTATACGGTGTTTGAAAAAGAAATTAAAAAAGATGAAAAAAACACTTGCAATCGTATGGGCATACATGATATATTATCTAAGTCGCCGCTGAGACATACGGCAGACACGCACTAAACGAAAGACAAATGATTGTTCTTTGAAAACTGAACAACGAGCGAAACTGCCCGATACAATCGCAAGATTGAATCGATATCGAAGTTTCCTTAA
>NZ_JBHVQB010000007.1:335011-407865 GCF_042887015.1 Paenibacillus sp. NPDC057967 | reverse complement strand
AGACCCCTTGAAGACGACGAGGTTGATAGGTTCGGGGTGGAAGCACAGCAATGTGTGGAGCTGACGAATACTAATCGGTCGAGGGCTTATCCTACTGCTAAGGATGATTCAACAGTTACTTTCGTATCCAGTTTTCAGGGTGCAAAACATCTTGAAATGCATGGTTGCGTCTTTTCTGAAGAGATTCAGGATGCGTGATCAGCGAAAAACGCCATATTCCCTGATAGCTCAGTTGGTAGAGCACTCGACTGTTAATCGAGTTGTCACAGGTTCGAGTCCTGTTCGGGGAGCCATACAGAGAGGTGTCCGAGTGGTCGAAGGAGCACGATTGGAAATCGTGTATACGTTAATCGCGTATCGAGGGTTCGAATCCCTTCCTCTCTGCCAGTAAGGCCCGTTGGTCAAGGGGTTAAGACACCTCCCTTTCACGGAGGTAACAGGGGTTCGAATCCCCTACGGGTCACCAACTTTTTTCAAAAAGGACTTGCAATCTTATAGAGATATGTGATAAGATATAAAAGTCGCTCAACATGGAGGATTAGCTCAGCTGGGAGAGCATCTGCCTTACAAGCAGAGGGTCGGCGGTTCGATCCCGTCATCCTCCACCATAATTGCTTTTAATGACGCGGGGTGGAGCAGCCCGGTAGCTCGTCGGGCTCATAACCCGAAGGCCGCAGGTTCAAATCCTGCCCCCGCAACCAAATTACCAACGGAGACATCCGGGTACATATGATGTGGAGCTGTGGTGTAGAGGCCTAACATGCCTGCCTGTCACGCAGGAGACCGCGGGTTCGAATCCCGTCAGCTCCGCCATTATAACATCATCAGGCTCGGTAGCTCAGTCGGTAGAGCAGAGGACTGAAAATCCTCGTGTCGGCGGTTCGATTCCGTCCCGAGCCACCATTTTTCAATAATTGAATATGCCGTTGTAGCTCAACTGGTAGAGCAACTGACTTGTAATCAGTAGGTTGGGGGTTCAAGTCCTCTCGACGGCACCACATGGAGGATTAGCGAAGTGGCCAAACGCGGGAGACTGTAAATCTCTTCCTTCGGGTTCGGTGGTTCAAATCCATCATCCTCCACCATTTACCTAGGGGCATAGTTTAAAGGTAGAACAAAGGTCTCCAAAACCTTTGGTGTGGGTTCAATTCCTGCTGCCCCTGCCAATTTCATAAGGTGTTCCATGGCGGTCGTGGCGAAGTGGTTAACGCATCGGTTTGTGGATCCGACATTCGGGGGTTCAATTCCCCTCGGTCGCCCCATTTACACCTTAATTGAAACTGAATATGTTGTTGGGGATTAGCCAAGCGGTAAGGCAACGGACTTTGACTCCGTCATTCTCAGGTTCGATCCCTGAATCCCCAGCCATTACATGCGGAAGTGGCTCAGCGGTAGAGCATCGCCTTGCCAAGGCGAGGGTCGCGGGTTCGATTCCCGTCTTCCGCTCCATTTTTTTTGGCGCCATAGCCAAGTGGTAAGGCAGAGCTCTGCAAAAGCTCTACCCCCAGTTCGAGTCTGGGTGGCGCCTCCACAACCCCATAGTGTGCGGCCTTAGCTCAGCTGGATAGAGCGTTTGACTACGAATCAAAAGGTCAGGAGTTCGAATCTCTTAGGCCGCGCCATTTTAATTTTAACAAAAGCAATCTTATATCATGTGCCGGTGTGGCGGAATGGCAGACGCGCGCGACTCAAAATCGTGAGGGAAACCGTGGAGGTTCGAGTCCTCTCACCGGCACCATACTAAACAACAAATGGTTCATTAGATATTATATCTAATGAGCTTTTTTTATGTTTTGATTACTCCACTCAGATACTTTTGAACTTAATCGTTCGATCATAAAGCAAAAGTGGGCTTGCATCTTCGATTCAAGCCTATGAATAGTTTGACGAACATGGATACGATTTAAGGGCTTTTCGCATAATTGGGAATTGCAGAGTGTTGCTCATAACTGTGTAGACGAAATCTTTGAACTGTAGTCAAGATAAGCATTCATGTTAGCCGTCGGACTTTTCGGACAGAAGACGACCAAATGGGATGCTATGTTGTCGGATTACTCCGTTGTTTAATGATTGAATAGAATTTATAATGATAATGATAATCGTTATTACTCGGGAGGAAGAACATGAAACGAATGGATCATCTTATTGTTAAACTAGGTGTTATTCTTAGTCTTATGGTGTGGATTGCCGGATGCACAGGGACCGGGCAGAATCAGTCCGTATCTGCTCCGGCTAAGACGAAGCCTGCAGTCGATATTACCGAGCCTGCAGAGCCTGCTACAAAAGTGTTCACGGATCCGACCGGCAGGGAAGTAGAGGTTCCCACCCATCCGCAACGGATTGTTTCTTTAGAATTTACAGGATATTTATCAGCACTAGGCATTAAACCGGTAGGAACGGCACCGCGTTTCTTCAATCCTCCATTCCTTGAATTGATGGACGGCGTGGAAGATATCGGATATCCGCCGAGCCTGGAGAAGTCGCTTGAACTTGAGCCGGATCTCATTATTGCAGCAAATTATTTGACGGCCGAACAGTTGGAGGCATTTGAGAAAATTGCACCGGTCGTTCTGCTTAAATGGTCGGAGACGAACAATATGAATCGCTTAACGGCGCTTGCAGACTTGCTGGACAGGCATGAGGAAGAGCGGGCTTGGCTTGAATCGTATCAACAGCTTGTGCAGCAGACGAAGGATCGTCTTTCGGACCATATCAAGCCCGGTGAAACGGCTTCCGTATTTTATGCATGGGGAACTTCCATTAACTTGCTGGCTCCACAGGTCATTTCCACTCTATTTGACGATATTGGATTCCAGCCGACGGAGAAGATGAAAGAACGGTTAAGTCAGGACAAAGACTTCGCATCGGAAACGATTTCGCGTGAGGTCGTGGCCGATTATGCTGCTGACCGGATATTCATTATTGCTGAGCAAACGTTTGGTACAGAGTTAGTAGAGGAGATGCAGAGAAGCGTGTTGAAAACATTGCCGGCATTCAAGGAGGGCAAAGTTTATGTGCTTGATCCGAACTGGTATAGCTTTGAACCGGTATTGTTGGAATGGCAGCTACAGAATGCCATCGAAGTATTGACCGAATAGAGACAAGTAAGGAGGCTTTCCGTTGCTAAGTGATCGGTTTGAAGACAAAATTATGGAATATCCGCTATACCGGATGAGAGAAATCAGAAGTTTTTCTTTAACCGCTGGGAGTTCCAGCGATCCCGAACTGCTTGAGGGGTGCTGTCTGATCGTCTGTTACGGAGGCAACGGCCGCCTGACACTAGATAGCAAAATGTATGCGCTGAAAGAAGGAGCGATTTTTATTGCTCCTTCTTTCTCGCTGATCACAATCCGAGCCGGAGAAGCAGAGCAGTTGCAAATGATGCTGGCCGCTTTTAACGAAGTCGGCACATTATCCGCTCCAATGGCTCGGTTCCCGTATGAAGGCTTCGCAGAGGCGCCTCCTGATGTGGAGGTAGCCGCCGAGTTGCAGGATTTGAAGGGAAATCAGCTTACGAAGGACCCGTTGGAGCAATTCGAGCGGCATGTGCGATTTGAGCGTTTACTGCTTGCCGTTCTGAAACATAACTATGCCTCCGACAAACACCACAAGAGTATACGGAAACTTGTGGAGGGAACTCTCGATTATATTCATGAACATTACAAAGACGTGCTGCGGATAGAAAACTTGGCTTGCTCATGTAATATCAGCAGCAGGCACTATACGAGAATATTTACTGAGCTGACGGACAAGAGTCCTGTCGATTACTTGACTGAGTTACGTATTCGCCAATCTGTCCGTCAGCTTGTCTCTTCAGGAGGCAAGCTGACGGATGTTGCACGGGGAGTCGGCTATGCCGATCCCGATTATTACAGCAAACGGTTCAAAGAAAAGACGGGCATGTCTCCATCGGGATATATGACGAATTGGCGTCATTCCCCGCGTATTATTGCACTGCAATGTGCTGGCGACTTGTTTGCGCTGGGTATCAAGCCTTTCGGGATCATGACGAATGGTCTTTTAGGTCCGTTCCGCAACTATATGAACGGAGTCCAGACCTTGGATCACGCTTTCGAGACGGTCGCCGGAACAATCGCTTCCATGAAGCCGGATCTGATTGTGGCAGGCGATTATATGAGTGCCGAACTGATCGATATATTGTCCAAAATATCGCCCACCGTTACCGTGGAGTGGGAGGGTATCGGTCCGTTTTATCATTTAAATATGCTTAGCCAAATATTAGGCAGGGAGAAGGAGAAACGGCAGTGGCTGGAGCGATATGAATTAAGAAGAGAAGAGGTGTCCCGAAAGCTCGCAGCATTGAGTCAGAACTGGCCCCGGGAAACAGCGGCTGTCTTTTATATGTGGAAGGATGAAATCAGGGTATTTGCACCGAATATCTTCCCAACATTTTATGAGGTGCTTGGTTATGAAATGCCATCCTGGTTTCAGAACTGGAGCGCGGAGGATAAGCGGCGGGGCTCCATGCCGGTCCAATTCGAGGCGTTTCTTGCATTTGCAGCTGATTCTATATTCATCATTGTTCAGGATGAGACTGCACTCGAAACGTTAAACCGACTGAAAATGGCATACAAGGACGTTTTGCCCGCGATTACCCAGAACAAGATTCATTCTCTTGAGTCCGATTGGTACAGCATAGACGCAACTTCTTTATATTGGCAATTGCAATCAGTGGTATCTCATACTAAACAACAAATGCCTCATTAGATATCATATCTAATGAGCCTTTTTTATTTGGATACAAAACCTTACTCCTAGCATTAGCCGATGATATCTTCGACTTGTACTCCAAATGAGCATAAACAATAACTTCGATTGAAATCAGACTTTAAAGATGATGAAAAGCATAACGTCCGTTATTTGCTCCCCAATGTCACTTAATGATGATATACTTACGTAATGCATTATGATATTGATAATCAAAATCAATTTATGGATGTTTTATAAAATAGAAAAAAGTGGGATAAGGGAGTGCGGATACATGCACGATGAAGCAGAGGCAAGCCAGGTATTTACACCGGAGATGATCGATACGATGGCCAGCATTTGGACACGTTCGATCATTACATTAATAGATGTACGCTTTCAGAATGTAGCGTCCCAATACCCGTTGGAGCAATATAAAATGCCTAGCAGCATGCTTATCTATACATATGGAGGAGAAGCGCAAATTCAACTGAATGAAACCATATTTGGAATGGAACGCTTCGCTTTAGTTCACGGAGGGAAAGGAAGCTTGCTCAGTATTTCGCCAAATGGGGAGCCTGTGAAGACCTTTATGGTGTTTTATAAAGCAGAATTACCTGTTTTTTTCAAGAAGAGCCTGAAGCAATTACTGGAGCAAGTGAATCCATTTGTTCAACAGTTTGGTTATACGCCAAGCAATCCTATATTGCTGCTCGATTGGTTTCAACAGATGATGAATGGCTGGAACCGCGGCAAGGCGATGGATAAGCTGCAGGCCAAAAGCTTTCTATATCAATTGATTCATGGGGTGTACAGAGAGTTTGAGCGTGGTGAGATTCGGTATCTCCAGCCAGACCCGGCCTGTACTGCCAAGTTATATCTCAATAAACATTACAGGGAGCCGGTTATGTTTCAAGAAATTGCTGATATGTTTGGGATTAGCGGCGGGCAATTGACGCGGCTGTTCAAAAAGAAGGAAGGGATGAGCTTACAGGAGTACCTCATTCAGAGAAGGATTGAAGCTGCTTGTCATGACTTGAAGCATACAGAAGCAACCATTAAAGAGATCGCAACAGGATCTGGTTTTGCAGATGAGAAAAACCTGTTTCGGATGTTTAAGAAGTATTGCAAGATGACGCCAAGTGATTATCGGAAAATAAACGCACTATCCATGCAGGTTGATGGTATTGATAATGATTCTCATTTTCTTTACAATGAGAGGGAACTAGCGGGTCTAGTCAAGTCTTATAGAGAAGAGGAATCAAGCATGTTTGGACAAGTAAGAAGTAAAGAAATGATCTTGGCGGCGGCGATGAGCATGATGCTGCTGTTGTCGGCTTGTACGTCGGGGACGCCAGCGAATAACGGAGGAACGGTGAATCCTGTGCCTGCGCAGACACAACAGACGACACAACCGGAAACATCGGAGACGAAAGCTTCAGAAGTCTCGCAGACCAGAACGATATCCACAGTAAAGGGTGATGTTGAGGTGCCTAACAACCCTCAGCGTGTTATAGTTGATTATTTGATTGGTGATGTGGTGGCTCTAGGTGTAACTCCTCTAGGTGTGGCGAGAGTGGCAAGGGGCGAGAAAGAGGCTGTTTTTGCTAACCAGATTACAACCTCCACTAAAATAGCTATGGAGCCGGAAGATGTCATGACTCTAGAGCCAGATCTGATCATTTTAGCATGGGGTGATGAAAATTATGAAGATTTATCTAAAATTGCACCTACCATTTATGTCCCTTATGGTGATATGACTACAGAAGAGCGGATACATTTTATTGGCAATGTTTTGAACAAGCAGGAAGAGGCTAAGGCTGTTTTGAATACTTATTCCGAAAAAATCGAAGAAGCGAAGCAAGCCTTGCAGAATGCAGGTCTTTCAGACGTGACGGTTACTATGGGAGAATACAGCGATAAAAGTAACTACATCGCTGGAGCCAAGCATGCGGTTGGCGAACTCGTTTATAATCAACTTCAAATGAAGGCACCATCAAAAGTTCAAACTGATATTATTGACGCAGATAAATATTGGGGAGAAATCTCTATGGAGGTCTTGGCCGCTTACATAGGAGATTATGTGCTCTCCTTAGGGGATACGGAAGTTCCTGTTGATAATCCGATTTGGAAATCGGTACCTTCTGTGCAGCATAATCGGATTATAACGGTTGATAACACGTTATCTTGGTCCACGGATATCATTACTTCCAGTGCCTTGATTGATCATATTGTCAATCACTTGCTGGCATTAGCTAAATAAGTGTTTTAACGGAAAGGAAAAGGCGATGAAAAACAAGCCTGAACAAAAACCCCGTGGGGCGATAAACTTCACCATGTACATGGTGGTAGGGCTTGGATTAACGGTTCTCATGTCGGCGGCGTCGATTATCTTCGGCGCCGCCGACATGAGGTTAGCGACGGTATGGGAGGCTATTTTCCGATTTGATCCAACGCTCACTGATCATCAAGTTATTCAAACCCTGCGTCTTCCGCGTACTGTAGCCGATCTGATCGTCGGGTGCAGTCTTGCGGTATGCGGTGCCATCATGCAGGGGACAACGCGCAATCCGCTGGCCGACTCCGGGCTAATGGGGATCAGCTCTGGGGCAGCATTCGCGATTGCGCTTTGCCTGGCCTTTCTGCCGGGTTATTCATACGGGCAGATGATGCTGTTTGCTTGTTTGGGAGCAGCGCTCGCGACAGGGATGACCTACTTCATCGCGTCACTGGGCAAGCGAGGGATGACGCCCCAGCGGCTGGTACTGGCAGGACTGTCCATCTCTATGCTGTTTGGCGCACTCAGTCAGTATCTGGCGATCAATTACAACCTGGGTCGAGCATTGGCATTCTGGACGGCAGGCAGTACAGCGGGGACCAAGTGGGGGGAATTGCTGATTATCTCTCCGCTATTTGTTGGTGGTGTACTGCTGGCGTTGGCGCTATCTCCTTCCGTTACACTGCTCAGTTTGGGGGATGATGTGGCAAGCGGACTCGGTATTCGCAGCGGACTGGTCAAGGGGTTATCGACGATTATTGTGCTCGTGCTGACTGGATTGGCTGTAGTCGTGGTTGGCCCGGTCGGTTTTGTTGGTCTGATTACCCCGCATATTGTGCGATATATGGTCGGTGTCGACTATCGCTACATTATTCCGGCTGCTGCGCTATATGGTGCGTTGCTGACCGTATCGGCCGATCTGATAGGCCGCTTGATCAATAAGCCGTTCGAAACACCGATTGGCATTATATTTTCTATCATTGGTGTGCCGTACTTTCTCTTCCTGGCTCGCAGACAAAGGAGGGAATTTGAATGATCAAGCAGCGTTATACGGTGCAACGAGGCATCATCGTCAATGTAGTGCTTATGGTGCTCATCCTTATGTTTGCTGTCATTAGCATGAATTCTGGCAAGATGAATCTTTCACCGCTAGAAGTGTTGAACGTTCTCCTGGGAAATGGTACCGACAAGCAAAATCTGATCGTGTTCGATTTTCGCCTGCCACGAATCGTACTGTCGATCTTGGTAGGAGTGGGAATGGGAGCGGCTGGGGTCGTGATGCAGAGCTTGCTGCGCAATGACATGGCGAGTCCGGGGACACTGGGGATTAGTTCGGGATCGGGATTGTTTGTCCTGTTCTTCGTCGTATTCATCGCATCGACAGGAAAGAGCTCCTTTATTGCCCTGCCACTGCTGGCCTTTGTTGGAGGACTGTTGGCGGCGGGATTGATCTTCTTATTATCGTATCGCCGCGGGCGAGACATCTCGCCAATCGGCTTGATCTTAACCGGGGTCGCGCTCGGAAGCGGGTATGGGGCGCTGACCACCTTCCTGACACTCAAGCTGGATGATTCGCAGATGAACTTCATGCTGCACTGGCTGGCGGGGAGCTTATGGGGCGATAATTGGAGTTATATTTCTGTACTGGCACCATGGGTGTTGATTTTACTCGGCTATATTTTCTACAAAGCTCGCATGCTGAACACCCTCCATCTGGGCAATCAGACGGCAGAAGGGCTGGGTCTTGCCGTGAGGCGGCAGTTTTTGGGGTTGTCGATCGCTGCTGTTGCTTTATCCTCTGGCAGTGTTGCCGTGGGCGGAAGCTTCTTCTTCGTTGGCTTGATCGCTCCGCATTTGGCAAGAAAACTGGTCGGGCCCGATCACAAATTGCTCGTTCCGGCTGCCAGTCTGGCCGGGGGATTAGTCGTGGTGCTGGCTGACACGATTACGCGAACGGTTAGCCTGGCGGGAGATGTGCCGACGGGAATCGTCATTACGGTCATCAGTGTTCCGTATTTTCTTTATTTACTAGCGAAGGTCAAATAGGAGGACGTCATGGAAAGTATTACAGCGCAACAAATCGATATTGCCTATAATGACACGCTTATCGTAAAAGAACTGGATTTGCAGATTCCGCGTGGACAGATTACCTCGATTATTGGTCCCAATGGATGCGGCAAATCAACCGTACTAAAGGCAGTCGGGCGTCTGCTCAAGACGAAGCATGGCACGGTTTATCTGAATGGTGCCGATATCCGCACCTTGCCCACCAAGGAAGTGGCCAAGCAGATGGCGATTCTGCCGCAGACGCCAACCGCACCGAGCGGTTTGACGGTCGGTCAATTAGTCGCTTATGGGCGTTTTCCTCATCAACGGGGCTTCGGCAAGCTCTCCAAAGAGGATAAACAAGTAGTCGCCTGGGCCCTATCGGTTACACAGCTTACAGCGCTTGAGCACCGTGAGGTCGATACGCTATCTGGCGGCCAGCGTCAGCGCGTATGGATTGCGATGGCGCTCGCTCAGCAGACCGATCTGATCCTGCTGGATGAACCCACCACCTATCTGGACCTGGCGCATCAGCTTGAAGTGCTGGAGCTGCTCTATGAACTGAATCGCAGTCAGCAGGTGACGATTGTGATGGTGCTGCATGACCTGAATCTGGCAGCGCGCTTCTCCGACTATATGGTAGCAATTCGTGAGGGCCAGGTGATGGAGCATGGCTCGGCAGAGCAAGTAATGACAGTACGGACGCTGCGTGAGGTGTTTGCCATTGATGCCGAGATTATGCTGGAACCGCGAACGGGGCGACCGGTGTATGTGACGTACGAGATATTGCGTGATAAGCGCAGAGAACAAGGAGCGGATCAAGGATTCCTAAAAACTAAGGAACAGAAGGAGGCGGTTGCCACATGAAAACCGCATGGCGTGTCCTGCTGGGCGCACGGAAATATTGGTTGCAGCTAGGCATTGGATTTGCCGGTGTCTTGATAGCCATAATTGCCGGGTTTTATTTGCCCTGGGCGCTCCGCTCGCTGACACAATTAGCGACCGAAGGCAGCAGTCAGTTTGCCGCAGAAGCGCTGAAGATTGGTTTGTTGCTGCTTGGAGCCACCTGTCTGCAGGCCATCGGAACATCACTTTCAGGATATATGAACCACTACGCCGCACTTCACTATGTGGCGGATTTACGAACAAGATTGTATAGCAAATATCAGCAGATGAGCTTGCGCTATTTCCATCGAAACAGGACGGGTGACTTGACAGGGCGCGTTGTGAATGATGCGATGGAAGCGGAAATTTTCATTGCCCATGCCATTCCTGAATTTATCATCAACGGACTGACCTTTATCGGAGTAGGCATCCTGCTCTTGACGATCAATGTAAAGCTGGCACTGATCAGCCTGATCACGATTCCGTTGCTGCTTGCGATCACGGTGTGGCAAAGCAAGCGCTTGTCGCCGCTGTGGGGAGAGAATTCCAAGGCGCGGGGAGAAATCGCTGGCAAGGTGCAGGAAAACTTGTCGGGCATGAAGGAAATCCAAATTTTCAATCGGCAGGAGGAGGAGCGGGGCAACATTTCTCGTCTGGCTGTGAAACATACGAAGACCTATTTGCGCGCCAGTCTGTTCTATGAAACCTCTGTGCCGTTGTTGGCATTTGTGACCGCGCTGGGTACCGTGCTTGTCGTGATACTGGGCGGCAGATTGATGGCAACTAACGAGGTAAGCATTGCTGATATCATCGGATTCATCGCTTACCTGGGTATGTTTTATCAACCGGTAAAGTCCTTTTCCGGCTTGGTGGAAATGGCCGGTCGAGCCTCCGCTGGTCTTAAACGGGTATATGAGGTGCTGGAAGAAGAGGAGGACGTACAGGAGAAGCTAAACGCAGTCCGTTTGCCGCGTGTACAAGGACAGATCTCCTTTCAAGATGTCACATTCGCTTATCAAGATGGTACGCCTGTACTAGAGGGACTGAACCTGACCATTGAACCTGGAAAGACGGTGGCGCTTGTAGGCACAACCGGCGTAGGAAAGACGACATGGGCCAGTCTCGTTAACCGATTCTACGACCCGCAGGCCGGTTCGATTCGAGTGGATGGCATCGATATTCGTGATGTGACAATCTCCAGCCTGCGTGACAATATCTCGATGGTGCTGCAGGATACCTTCCTGTTTGATGGCTCGGTGTATGACAATATCGCTTATGGCTGGAAGGATGCGACCTCGCAAGATGTGATCGCTGCAGCGAAAGCGGCTAAAGCGCATGATTTTATAGCACAGATGGAGCAAGGCTACGATACGGTGATTGGTGAACGGGGTGTGCGTCTGTCCGGAGGGCAGAAACAGCGGCTCTCGATAGCACGGGCAATTTTGCGCAATGCACCGATCCTCATTCTGGATGAAGCGACATCGGCGCTTGATACCAAGACCGAGCAAGAGATTCAGCAGGCTCTGGACGACATATCCAAGGATCGCACAACACTGGTGATTGCTCATCGGCTATCGACCATCCGTCATGCCGACCAGATCGTCGTGCTGGAGGGTACAGAGATTGCCGAGAGGGGTACGCATGAGGAACTGATTCACAGCGGCGGCATTTATGCACGATTGTATGCGACGCAAGCCTCTTGACCGTAACGAAGAGGACTGAATGATATAATCTAACGATTGTGACAGATTGCCTTGAGAATCGAAATCGACAAGCAGCACTTTTTTTCCTTCATTAAATAAAGCGAAAGCTAGATTGTAGGCAGTAGAGGTTTTGTTGTTCCTCCTTTTTGGTTTGCAATGGTGATGACGGTCGTCTTGTACATAGTTATTACCCTTCCTGGAGCATCGCTCCGTCTAAACATGGCTTCTTATAGGTTATTGCCGCGAGCCCTTACGGGATTTAATTTCTCTTATTTGACCTGGATTCCACTCGTTTCCGAATTGCCGAGGCGACTCAAAATCGAACAGGGAGACCCGTGGAGGTTCGAGTCTCCCACCGGTACCGATAGTTCATTAGAGATGTTCTCTATTGGGCATTTTCTCATAATAAATAGTTTTTATTTCCGGCCTATGCTTTTTTATGGGTTTATCAAGAACATGTTGTGTAAGAGTTTTAAATGTGAATAAGGGTAAAGCTATGCCTAAAAAATGAAACTCATAGGATATAAAAACTTATATATCAAATTGATTGTATGAATATTTTAGTGTTTATAAATTACAATTGAAAAACATGCAGAACATTGGTAAAGTATGTGTATACGCTGCTTGCAGCAAAAAACCAACGGTGGTATGTAAGCATTATAGAAGTCTAATTCCTTATAAAGGAAATCCATTAAACAGTAGTAAATTATTGTTCTATGTGTTTTTGCTCTTAAAAACCAAAAATGAGAAGAAGAGCTCTTTAATATCTAATGCTAGCAGAATTACATAAGGATAAATAAGGGTTCAAATATGGAGCAAACTATGCCCAGTTCTGTGCGGTGGATGACTTGGAAATACAATTATAAAATAAGGAGAGATACGAATGAATAAACCAATCGCAAAATTTAAGGGTTCATCGGGAGTAGCATTTCTTTACGAAGACAGGGTAGTTATTCAAGGATCTAAACTTATTGGTAATCATGGTGATAAAACAATTTTTTTACAGCATCTTAGCGGGGTAACCGTAAGAAAAGCCTCTGTGATTTCTGGTTCCGGGGTTATTCATTTTAGTACGGGCAGTTCTGAAATGAAAAATGCATTCAAAAGTGTAAGAGATGAGAATGCTCTTCTTATTTCACCATTTGGTGGAAAAAAAGCTTCTGAGTTCAAAGCACTTGTCGAAAAGCAAATGGCTATTGTCCATTCAAAGCCGAATGGTGTTACTTCGCTTTCCACGGCTGACGAAATAAAGAAATACAAAGAACTACTAGAATCTGATATTATCACCCAAGAAGAATTTGATGCAAAGAAAAAGCAATTATTAGGATTGTAAGGAGTCTATGCTAGGCAAAAACAGACAAGTCGAGTAAAGCGTGATAATCATTTGCGTACATAAGGATGAAGGGAAAAGAATACCAAAGATAGTTCATTAGAGATATACTCTAATGAGCTTTTTTTATATGGTGAGGGCTCTGCTCATCGTAAATCTATTGCTGATCATTTCATCCTGCTTACTTCACAATGGCAAGCTCGCTCCTCCCTTAACGAGCTCAGCAGTTCATTAACTTCCTCGATGATGAACGAGTTGGTGCATGTTATAATTTACTGGATCTTAAATGTCCTAAAATGATTTGAGGTACATTCGCTAGATGCGGAGTTCTGGCATAACAAGAATACAATAGGGATATTTTTAAAATGTTAATAGGTGACCGGTTGCTTCACATGCTCTTTCAGATGCTTGTTCGTCCTGTATAGCATGAAGCATTGCTCTAAGTCGCACGGCAAGCACCTGCTTATCCACTATGCCTTTGCGGTTAATACCTCTATACTGAGTTTAAGAGAGCTCAGGATATCAAAGATGAACTAGCGAGGAGAAATTACCTGAGGAGGCCTAATGATTGATACGAGTAGCAATCGTTGAAGACGAGAGTATATACCAAACCAAATTGACCGAATATCTTAAAAGGCTTGAGAAAGAAATTGGCGAAGCCATGGACATAGAGATATACTCGGATGGCGACGAAATCGTTGAAAATTATAAAGCGCAATTTGATATGATTCTAATGGATGTACAAATGCGTTTTATGAACGGGATGTCTGCCGCAGAAGAAATTCGGAAATTGGATTCCGAAGTCATTATTGTTTTTATAACCAATATGGCGCAATATGCGATCAAAGGCTATGAGGTGGATGCGTTAGATTATATTTTGAAACCCGTAAACTATTTTTCCTTTTCCCAGCGTTTGAAGCGAGCGATCGAAAGAATGAAGAGAAGAGAAGTACGTTATATTACGATACGGGCAAAAAGCGGAGTGACGCGTCTGAAAATTTCTGATGTGTACTATGTGGAAAGCCAAGGCCATGATCTTATTTTTTGTACGAATAAAGGAGAATTTATAGCAACCGGCACAGTGAAGGAGCTGGAGATTCAATTAGCTGACTTTCATTTCTTTCGCGGGCATAAGGGATTTTTGATTAATCTGGAGCATGTAGAAGGAATCTACGATAATTATGCTCTGGTCAATGGAGAAAAGCTGTTTATAAGCCGCAGAAAGCGAAAGACTTTTATGGAAGCGTTATCCCAGTATTGGGGTGAGGTCATGAAATGAATGATATTCTCCCGGATATACCGAGACTTTATACGGCATTAGCGGAGTGGTTGGCCTGCATCGTATTTATCTTAGTTTTAAAAAGAAGGCTGTCTGGCTGGAAGCTCGTTGCCTTTAGCGGTGCTGCGCTGGTTGTACAGTCCGTTTTTTTGGTAGCAACCAAAGATTTGCCAATAGTATTTTGGATTCCGTGTATGATCATAGCAATTGGATTGATATTTATACATATTTATACCTGCTGTGCTGTAACTGCTCTTGAAGCAGGCTATTATACCGTAAGGGCATTTGTTGCAGCAGAGTTAATCGCATCGTTGGAGTGGCAAGTGAATTTCTTTTTTATGAACGAGAGGAATAGTGACTTGGCAGTAGAACTGCTCCTATTAGTATCCGTATATGGCATTTCCTTTTTGCTGTATTGGCTGCTTGAAAGACGCCATATACTGGTTGAAGGGAAATTAAATATTCGGCAGCGTGAATTATGGTCAACGGTGTTGATAGGAGCGGCGGTTTTCGGTATTAGCAATCTAAGCTTTGTTACAGCGCATACGCCTTTCAGCGGGCAATATACCAAGGAAATTATCAATATCCGAACTTTAGTTGATCTAGGCGGATTCACAATCCTATTTGCTTACCATATCCTGCTTAAGGAATTAAGGATAAGTCATGAATTAAAGGCCGTGCAATACATTCTTCAAAATCAATATATACAGTACCAGCAATCCAAAGAAAGTATAGAAATGATTAATTATAAGTACCACGATTTGAAAAATCAGATCATTGCGCTTCGAGCGGAAGAAGATCCAGATAAGCGAAATGCATATTTGACGCAGATAGAAAATGAAATCAAACATTATGAAGCACAGAATAGGACAGGCCACCATGTGCTGGACACGTTGCTTGCAAGTAAACATATGTATGGCATGAAGTACGGAATTACGTTCACATGTGTAGCGGACGGTTCTTTGCTAAGCGGTATGGATGTGATCGATATCTGTACCATCTTCGGCAATGCTTTGGACAACGCAATCGAATATGAGCAACAAATAGAAGATGAAGAGAAAAGATTAATACATGTTTCTCTATTTGCCCAGAAAGGTTTTATGATGATTCGCTTTGAAAATTATTATGAAGGCGAGCTTCAGTTAGAAGAGGGGTTACCGGCTTCGACCAAACAGGATGCATACCATCATGGTTATGGGCTCAAGAGTATTCGATATGCGGTACAGAAGTATGGCGGAGTCGTACATGTGACTCAGAAAGATAATTGGTTTGAGCTGCAGATTCTGATGCCGTTATTGAATAGCAAGGAAGAGAAATGAGTTGAATGGGCTTGGGTATGCTAAATAGCAGACCCGGGCCTTATTTATTGTCTCTCGTTAATCCGAACCATTTTTTAGGGGATGAAAAGCAGTTTATGAAGGAATACGTACCGTTTGTGCAAGAAGGGCTGGACAACTTTATTCGTATGCTAAGATAGCTTGGAATTAGGATAAGAGGCTAGAAGTGGGGAGTGCGCTTTTTTATTTCATCAAAGTGTGGTGATGGCCGGGGGAGTTTCACAAGACAGAAATACATCTACTGCAGCTCACATGAAACTAGGGAGGAATTTCGAATGTTGGAGATTAACATTCAAGACGTAATCAATATCTTAAATCTTATGAAGTGGTACTTGATTGGGTTTGGCATTATACTGCTTATTGCTCTTATCCTGATAATAGCCGTAAAAAAACTCTCAAAGCATAAAAAATATATGGTGCGAAGTCAGTCGGGCATCGCGGTATTCGTTGCATTTGTAACGATTGCGAATTTGGTCTGTTTTGGTCCTATGTCCACCATGCTTACCCTGGCCAGTGGCAGAGGCACAATTAGCGAAGAAGCAGGAGCACGAGCGGAAGCGCTGAGTGAAGAAATTGCAGCAGAGGGTATTGTCTTGCTTGCCAATGAGAATAGTCTGCTGCCGCTTGAAAGCGGTTCAAATATTAATGTGTTCGGATGGTCATCTACCAATCCTGTCTACGGAGGCACGGGATCAGGAGCGCTTTCTGGCGTGCATCCTACCGTATCTTTGCTCGACGGTCTAACGAGTGCAGGATTTAATCTCAACACAGAGCTTACCGAATTTTATACCGGGTATAGAGATAAACGTCCGGTAGTAGGTATGTTTGAGCAGGATTGGACCTTACCGGAACCGCCTGTAGCGAATTACTCGGCTGAAATGATAAATAAGGCGAAAGCGTTTTCTGATACAGCGGTAGTAGTGGTTTCTCGCATAGGAGGAGAAGGCGCGGATATCCCTACAGATATGAGCAAAATTACATACCATAATAATTCTGATTCCTACGGTGATTTTGAGGATGGGGAACATTATCTGGAGCTAAGCAGAAGCGAACGCAACCTGATTGATTTGGTCACATCCAACTTTGACAAGGTTGTCGTCGTTTATAACGGAGCGAATGCGTTTGAGCTTGGCTTCACCGAGGAGTACAAGCAAATCAAGAGTATACTCTGGACACCAGGAGCAGGCCAAACCGGATTCAATGCTCTGGGTAAGGTTATAAGCGGCGTTGTCAATCCGTCCGGGAAAACTTCGGATACGTTTGTTTATGACTTGACTTCGACCCCTACCTATCAAAACATGGGGCATTTTGAATTCAAAAATGCAGATGAGTTTAAACTGGAGTCGAAATATACAAGCGGTCTCCCAACCTTTGTGAATTATGTGGAAGGCATCTATGTGGGGTACCGTTTCTACGAAACGGCTGCTGAAGAAGGGTTAATTGATTATGACCATACGGTGCTGTACCCGTTCGGCTATGGCAAGTCCTATACAACGTTCAAACAGGAAATGCGCGGCATGCAAGAAGATGGGCAAGGCAATGTTACGGTAGAAGTGACGGTTACCAATACGGGTACCGCAGCAGGCAAGGAAGTCGTGGAGCTTTATTATACACCGCCATATACCAATGGGGGGATTGAAAAGGCGGCAGTCAATCTGGTTGCCTTTGATAAAACGGATTTACTGGAAGCGGGAGCTTCCCAGAACATCTTACTGTCTTTCAAAAAGGAAGATATCGCTTCCTATGATACGTATGGTACAGGGGCATGGGTATTGGAGAAGGGGGATTATCGCATTTCTCTAAGATCCGACTCGCATACCATCATAGATGAACAGACCTTAACTATAGATGAGACTATTGTTTATGGGGAAGACAACAAGCGAAGCAGCGATCATGTCGCAGCCGTTAATCAGTTCGACTTTGCTGAAGGAGATATTGCTTATTTATCTCGTCAAGATAATTTTGCGAATTATAAGGAGGCAATCGCAGCTCCTGTATCCATGAACATGAGTGAAAATGCAAAGGCGAATTTCAAGAATGATACCAACTATAACCCGGCTGATTACAATAATGACGCCGATGTTATGCCTGTCACTGGGGCCGATAATGGGGTGAAACTGGTTGAAATGAGAGGGCTGTCCTATGACGATGAAGCGTGGGAGCCTTTGTTGGATCAGTTGACGATCAATGAAATGGTATCGCTCATCGCGTACGGAGGGTATCAAACATCAGCGGCAAAATCGGTAGGAAAGGTCGCTACGACTGACCTGGATGGACCTGCTTCCATCAATAACAATTTTACAGGCATCGGTTCAATTGGATTTCCTTCCGCTGTCTTAATGTCGAACAGCTGGAATGAAGACATGGCGATGGCCTTTGGGGAAAGCATAGGAGAAATGGCAGAGGATATGGGCGTATCCGGATGGTATGCACCCGCAATGAACATGCATCGGTCGGCCTTTGCAGGACGCAACTTTGAATATTATTCCGAGGACGGATTCCTTTCTGGAAAAATGGCAGCTAATGCTGTAAAAGGTGCAAGTAAATATGGCGTGTATACGTACCTCAAGCATTTTGCGCTTAATGATCAGGAAATTAATCGATTTAGCATGCTCACAACATGGTCTAATGAGCAGGCTATACGCGAGATTTATCTAAAGCCTTTTGAAATGGCCGTAAAAGAAGGAAAGTCAACAGCCATCATGTCGGCTTATAACTATATCGGTTCAGAATGGGCGGGAGCTTCGAGCGCTCTGCTGAACACGGTTCTGCGTGATGAATGGGGATTCAGAGGCATGGTTATAACGGATTATTTTGTAGGGTTTGGTTATATGGATGCAGACCTGTTTATTCGGAATGGCGGAGATTTCTCGCTGATTCCGTATGAAAATGGCGGAAATGTGGTTGATGATACGGAAAGCGCTACTTCTGTACTGGCCATGCGTCAGGCTTCTAAAAACATTCTATACACGGTAGTCAATAGCCGTGCCTATAGTGAGAATGCCCTTGCTCAGGGTATGCCTGCATGGAAAGTGGCTGCGATTATTATAAATATTGTGGCAGCATGCATCTTCATTCTTATGGAGCTGCTGACTTTCAGAAAGTACCGGAGAATCTCCAACAAAATGATTGAATCACAAAAGACAGAAGATGTCCTAGTGTAACGGTCAGACCAGGATTGCTAGCAGAAACAACATGAATATAAAAAGGGTAATAGAGCAGTCTAACAGTCTGTTATAGACTCGGACTGCTCTATTCCTAAACCTATGGAGTGAAACTGAAACGATGAAATACGGAGAAATCATACAAAAGATGACGTTGGAGGAGAAGGCCTCTTTAATGTCAGGAAAAGACTTCTGGCAAACCAAAAATATCGAACGACTGGGCATTCCAAGCATTTTTCTCGCCGATGGGCCGCATGGCATCAGGAAGCAAGCCGCCGCCGCAGATCATCTTGGACTGAATGAAAGTATTCCAGCCACTTGTTTTCCGACAGCTGCAACAGTGGCCAATAGCTGGAATATAGAATTGGGTGAGAGAATCGGACAGTATCTCGGTGCAGAGGCTGTATCGCAAAAAGTGAATGTCTTGCTGGGACCAGGAATTAATATGAAGCGCAATCCTTTAGCGGGAAGAAATTTCGAGTATTTTAGCGAAGATCCTTATCTTGCTGGTAAAATGGCCGCCGGCTACATTCGAGGTATTCAATCTCATGGGATTGCTGCCTGTGTGAAGCATTTTGCTGTCAATAATCAGGAAGAAAGACGGATGGTCATCGATACCGTAGTCGATGAAAGAACATTAAGAGAAATCTACTTAACAGCCTTTGAAATAGCTATAAAAGAAGGCGAAAGCAAAACGGTCATGTCTGCTTACAATCGATTAAATGGCGACTATACGAATGAAAGCTTGCATCTCATGAGGGAGATTTTGCGGAGTGAATGGAATTTCGACGGTGTTGTCGTCACGGACTGGGGCGGAAGCAATGAGCGTGTAGCAGGACTGCTTGCCGGTAATGAACTTGAAATGCCGACTACTAACGGTGAGACCAATGAGGAAATTATTCAAGCGATCAAAAGCGGAAGAATAAAAGAAGAAGTGTTAGATGAGTGCGTAGACAGATTGCTGGAGCTTATTTTTACAACAGAGGCAGCATTCCAAAGCCCTCCTAAAGGGACTGACATGCGAGAGCATCACAAGGCCGCGCAGGAGGCCGCTGAAGAATCCATTGTATTGCTTAAGAATGAAGGAAATATATTACCGCTGACACCGAACAATAAGGTTGCCATTATTGGAGAATTTGCTAGAGAACCACGATACCAAGGAGCAGGATCCTCCATCGTAAACCCGGCCATTTTGGAAAATACACTCGATGGTCTAAAGGAATCGGGGCTCTTCAGTATCGGGTTTGAAGCGGGTTTTGAACGATACGGAAAAAAGAGTCGCAAAAAAATCGACAGGGCGTGTGCGCTTGCCAAAGAAGCTGACACCGTTCTCCTATATATAGGTTTGGACGAAGCAACTGAAGCTGAAGGCTTAGACCGGCAGGATATGAAGCTTCCACAGAACCAGATTGAGCTTATAGAAGCTTTGTATCAAGTGAATCCCAATATTGTCGCGGTTCTTTCTTGCGGGGCTGCTGTGGAAATGCCATGGATTCATAAGGTAAAAGGGTTGGTACACGGCTATCTGGCAGGACAAGCAGGAGCAAAAGCCATACTAAGGGTATTGACCGGCCAAGTAAATCCTTCCGGGAAGCTGGCGGAAACCTACCCGCTTAACTATGAGGATACCCCTTCGTTTCATCATTTTCCCGGCAAAGAAAACAGCGTAGAGTACCGGGAAGGATTGTATATGGGCTATCGTTATTTCGATACCAATGAAGTAGAAGTACGATTCCCTTTCGGGTTCGGACTTAGTTACACCACCTTTGAGTATTCTGGAATGGAGGTCAATAAGGAGGGCGTAACCTTTAACATTACGAATAGCGGGGACAGGCCGGGAATGGAGATCGCTCAGCTCTATGTGAGGTGCAGATCCAAAGATATCTTTAGGCCCAAAAAAGAATTAAAAGGATTTGTTAAGATACCCATTAATCCAGGTGAGACTAAGACCGTCCACATCCCTTTTGATGATAAAACCTTCCGTTACTTTAATATCAAGAGCAATCGTTGGGAAGTTGAGGCTGCTGATTATAATATTATGATCGGCGCATCAAGCGCTGATATCCGATTGAGAGATGTCGTTAGCATAGAAGGTACGGGAGCCCCTCTTCCGTACGATAAAACGAAACTACCATCCTATTATTCCGGCAAAGCAAATGATGTAAGCCAAGAGGAATTTGAAAATTTGCTGGGGGTTAAGGTGCCGGAAGCCAAATGGGATCGAACACAGCCACTTGGCTATAATGATACGATTGCCCAGTGCCAGTATGCGAGGGGAATAGCGGCAAGATTTGCTTTTAAGCTCATCCATTTCTCGCATTGGTTTCTTAAGAAAATAGGGAAGAGAAGTACTGCTAATCTGATTATCATGTCGGTCTATCATATGCCCTTTCGGGGTGTCGCGAGAATGACTGGCGGCGTCATCAATATGCGTATGCTGGACGGCATTCTGATGATGGTCAATGGTCAGTTTATTAGAGGTCTGCGTCATGTCATGCGGGAGAAGAGGAAGAAGGCAAGGCTCTCAAAGACGAACCAAAACCTGCAGCAGACGGGGAAGGAGGCTTGAGTCGTATGGAAAACGAAAAATTAGCAGATCGTAAAAATAGCTCGAAAATTTTAGGATTTTGGCATAGCTACAGAAATAGACATCCCAATACCGCTCAATTTCTAGTATTCTTTATGTTGAGTAATGGAATAACCCTATTGCAGTTTGTGTTAATGCCTCTATTTAAGAGAGTCTTTTCCCAAACTTCTTTGGTAAGCACGAATTTTCAAGTGCTGTTTTTTGGTCAAAACTTCGATGGAAGTGACTATTATGTATTTGATTATGCAGCGGGTTCGCTTGCAGCGGGAGGCGGAGGCGGGCTTGCCTATTTTTTAGCTGTTCAAGTCACAATCGGAATCGCACAGATCATTAATTTTTTTGCTCAGAGAAGCATTACCTTTAAATCTAACGCCAATATTTGGATTAGTGCTTTTTGGTATGCGGTTGCTTATATTGTAATTACGATTGGCGCGGCTGCAGCGCAAGGGTTTTATAAAACGCCTGTTTACAACTTGTTTATCAACACCTGGGGAATGGGAGGGATCGGGGAAACCATCGCAGATGTGATCACAATGATTATTAACAGCGCCATTTCGTTCTGGGTCTTCTTCCCGATCTTCAAAATCATATTCAAACAGAAGCGTGAACAATCAGCTTAATGAAAGTAGGGTTTGCAATGAAATTATTATCAGTCATCATTCCTTGCTATAATTCTCAAGATTATATGAGGTATTGCATCGAATCCTTGTTATCTGGCGGGGAACGCGTTGAGATACTGATAGTAAATGACGGATCGACCGATCAAACGGCTCAAATTGCTGATGAATATGCCAGACAATATCCCACTATTATAAAAGCGATTCATCAGGAGAACGGCGGGCATGGAGGGGCGATCCATACAGGTATCCGACATGCTTCCGGGATCTATTTCAAGGTCGTGGATAGTGATGACTGGGTAGATCCGCGAGCTTATCTCAAAATTTTAGACACTCTGGCTGACTTCCATGCAGCTACAGAGTGTGTAGATATGATCATTACCAATTTTGTCTATGAAAAAGAAGGCGCCAAGTATAAAAAAGTGATGAAATATGAAAATGTCCTTCCAGTGGGAAAAGTTTTCACCTGGGAAGACGTTGGGACTTTCCGCAAAGCGCAGTATATTCTGATGCACTCTGTTATCTACCGAACGCAGATACTTAAAGATTGCGGCCTTGAGCTTCCAAAGCATACCTTTTATGTTGATAATTTATTTGTGTATCAGCCGCTTGGACATGTTAAGAAAATGTACTATATGAATGTAGATTTTTATAGATACTTAATTGGCAGGGAAGGTCAATCGGTTCAGGAAAATATTATGATCAGAAGAATCGACCAGCAAATTAAAGTGAATAAACTTATGATTGAAACGATGAAAACGGGAAATATTCAAAGTCCGAAGCTTCGTGCGTATATGCTTCATCATCTGGAAATTGTAACGGTCGTTTCGTTCATTTTATTAATTCGTTCGGGTACAAAAGAAAATTTGATGAAGAAAAAGGAGCTCTGGAAATACATCAGGAATCAGGATGTAAAAATGTATCGTGCCTTTAGATACGGATTTATGGGGTACTTATTAAATTTGCCAGGCCGGGCAGGAAGACGTATTTCCGTAGGGGCATACAAAATATCGCAGAAAGTTGTAGGATTCAATTAATGAGTGTGAAATATGACTTTTTAATCGTGGGTACTGGTCTTTACGGTGCGGTGTTTGCACACCAAGCGAATGAGGCAGGAAAAACCTGTCTCATTATAGATAAGAGGAGCCATATTGCAGGGAACATTTATACGGAAAAAGTCGAGGATATACATGTACATCGCTATGGTGCGCATATTTTTCATACGGCTAATCAAGAGGTATGGAAATTTGTTAACCGATTTGCCGATTTCAATCGATATACGAATAGTCCATTAGCCAATTATGATGGCGAGATTTATAATTTGCCCTTTAATATGAATACATTCAATAAATTATGGGGTGTGACGACTCCAGATGAAGCCAAGAAGATCATTGAACAGCAAAGGGAAAAAAGCTATGTTGAAAACCCGCAAAATCTGGAGGAACAGGCTATTAGCCTCGTAGGCAATGAAATTTATGAAAAACTGATTCGCGGTTACACGGAAAAGCAATGGGGTCGTCCATGTACGGAGCTGCCGGCCTTTATTATTCGAAGGTTGCCTGTTCGATTTACTTATGACAATAATTACTTTGACGATCCTTATCAGGGTATTCCTGTGGGCGGCTACACTGCGATGGTCGAGCGAATGATTGATGGTATAGAAGTTAAACTCGATACGGACTATCTGGAGAACAAAACGTATTGGGATAGCCTTGCGGACAAGGTCGTGTATACGGGTCCTGTAGATGCTTATTTTGACTATTGTTTTGGCGTTCTGGAGTACAGAAGTTTACGGTTTGAGACAGAGGTTTTGAACACGGACAATTATCAAGGAAATGCTGTCGTAAATTTCACTGACCGTGAGACCCCCTACACTAGAATCATCGAGCATAAACATTTTGACTTCGGCAATCAAGACAAAACGATTATCACACGCGAGTATAGCGTCGAATGGAAATTGGGCGATGAACCTTACTACCCGATCAATGACGAGAAAAACAATGCCCAATATGAAAGGTATAAAACGTTGGCCGAGCAAGAGAACAGTGTCATTTTCGGAGGCCGTTTAGGAGAATACAAGTATTACAATATGGATAAAATCGTGGAGACTGCTTTGCGTAAGGCAGCGGAGGTTTTAAGCTCTCAATGAATGCAGTTCCCAGGCAAAGGTTTTTGTTCGTTCAGTTCATTAGATGTAAATCTAATGAGCTTTTTTTATATTTGGCTATGTTCAATCCTGATGTTATTTTTACGATAAGAAAACCGTCTTCTTGTGAAGTGACCCCGCCGCTGCGCTGTTAAAATAAGCTAATGGGCAGTTTTGCGACAAAACACAACATGCACAACATAAAGCAATACTAGCCCTCAACAGCGCGGTTTCTCTTAGGCCGTCTTTTGCATTTATTCCTTTCATAACGAATGAGAAAAGATATTTTACCCGGGTAATATTGATTTTTTATTTTTATCCGGGTATAATTGGTGAGACAATCAGAGAGGAGGTCAGAATGAGTAATGCTAACGCGCTTTTACTGCACGGCATTTTTGGGTGTGGGAGTCGTCGCCAGTGGTTCATTACAGCACGTTGTTACTACAGTGAAGGATGCTCTGGATGACAGAGACCTCACACAGTTGCTTTTATTTGACGATTCCACGGGGAAGCCAGTAGATGTTGATTTTCGTGGGAAGACAGATGATGTACTCAAACGATTAGGAGAACAGTTTGGTGTCTTACCCGGTATGGAAGTGAATCACGAGCCTATACGGCGGGTCGGTCGACCCAAGCTGGGGGTTGTTTCTGGTGAGGTTACGTTATTGCCACGGCATTGGGAATGGCTAAAGAGTCAACCTGGAGGGGCGTCGGTAACATTACGAAAACTAATTGATGAGGCTCGCCGTACTGGAGAAAAACAGAGCAATATCCGAGAGTCACAAGAAGCAACATATAAATTTATGACAGCTATGGCCGGGAACTTCCATCAATACGAAGAAGCTCTGCGGGCACTGTATGCTGGTGATTTGGAACGTTTTTACCACTTCATCGATGACTGGGCACCTGATATCAGAAACTATGTCAAAAGATTAGCCGCTAATGCATTCCCTGAAGAGAACTATGAATGAAAGCATTTGGAGGCGTAAAGTATTAAAATGAACTACGAAAGGAGCCGCTATGAAAGAGTTTGAATCTATTCGTTACATCGAACCATCGCAACGCGCTGGCATGAGGTTCATGCAACGAGGCATTGAGGGCAGCATCGTCATGTTGAACCTGCTGCGTTTTCGTGATGTTGCTGATTATACAGCCAATCCTGAACTAACGCCGGAGGACCCAATCAGCGGTGCCGAAGCTTTCAACCGCTATATGGAGCACACCCTCCCCTTTCTCCGTGAAAGCGGAGGAGAAATCATGTTTCTTGGTGATGGCGGAGAGTTTCTTATCGGACCCGAAGACGAAAGATGGGATCTTGTTATGCTGATCCGTCAGAGCAGTGCGCAGTCGTTTCTTGCTTTTTCAAGTCATCAAGACTACCTGGCCGGTATCGCGCATCGGACTGCAGCGATCGAAGATTCACGCCTTCTGCCTATGGCAGAACTTCCGATATCGAATTAATTGGAGGAGAACATGATCATGAATATTCTGAAAGTCAACGGCGTTGATTTGGCCTATGACAGTTTCGGTAACGATAATGACGAGGCTATTATCCTAATCGCCGGGCTTGGAACCCAGATGATACGATGGACGGAACCGTTTTGTAAGATATTAGCAGCGCGGGGCTTTCGCGTAATCCGCTTTGACAATCGCGACGTAGGATGCTCGACACACTTTAGCCATTATCGGGCGCTGGATTTTGACGCACTGGCGACTGCTCTCATGTCAGGACAGCGACCGGACATCCCTTACACTCTCGATGACATGTCCAACGACGCTATTGGACTGCTCGACGCCCTTTCAATTGACCGGGCACATTTCGTTGGCAGGTCGATGGGCGGAATGATCGCCCAGATTGCAGCCAGTGAGTACCCTGAACGGGTTTTATCACTCACCTCCATTATGTCTAGCTCCGGTAATCCCACCCTTCCGCAAGCTTCCCCGGATGTTATGGCGATGATGACCAAACCGGCGCCGAACCCCTTTGAGGATGAAGCAGGATTTTTGGCGCACAGCCTCTCTTTTGCCAAACGCATCGCCGGCACTGGCTATCCGTTCGAAGAAGACGCTTATCGGGCACTCATTCTGGAGGAAGTCCAGCGAGCCTACGATCCAGGCAGTGTCGGACGACAAATTGCTGCGATCGCTGTCTCCGGTGACCGTCGTCCGCGGCTGGCGACAATAAAAGTACCAGCACTTGTCATTCATGGGGTGGATGATCCCCTGTTCGTCCCGGCGTGTGGCGAGGACACGGCTTCTGCAATCCCAGGCGCCGAGCTAATGTTGGTTGACGGCATGGGACACGACCTGCCGCAGCAACTGTACAAAGTAACTGCTGATGGCATAGAGCGAACGGCTCGTCGCAATTGACACACAAAAGTGGAAACGATCGAATAAGCGCCGGTTTCATGATCACATCGTGAGCCGGCGCTTTTTTTGTGGAATTTTTTCAGAGGCGGCTTCTTGAGCTATCGTACCCGTTAGCCTGAGTCCCTATAAGTGGTTTATTTGTTACCGAGTTGTTCCGCCAAACCGATCAGAAGACCATCTTTTCCACGAATGTAGCAGAGCTTATACGAGTTCTCGTACTGAACCACTTCGCCAACGAGCTGAGCCCCATGCTTAGTGAGTCTGGTTACCAATTCTTCAATGTCTTCAACGGTGAACATGACGCGTAGATAACCGAGAGCATTTACAGGAGCAGTTCGGTGATCTGATATAGTAGGCGGGGTGAGGAATTGCGAAAGTTCAAGTCGGCTGTGGCCACCTGGGGTAATCATCATAGCAATCTCTACACACTGCGTACCCAGCCCTGTTACACGACCAGCCCATTCACCTTCGACAGTAGCTCTCCCTTCGAGCTTCAAGCCAATCTCCTCGAAGAAAGCGATTGCGTCATCAAGGGATTCTACAACGATGCCAACATTGTCCATTCTCAGTAATTTATTTTCTGCCATAGTTTTATCTCCTTATGTGTGCAAATTTATTCTTAACAATTCGGAGTTACGATATGATCTCCTGCTTATCGAGCTGAATTCCAGCAATGCGAGTACTCTTGTCACTAAATCTTAAAGGATGACCTTGTTTGTAAATATGTTCATTAGAGGTAAAATCTATTAAAGTAGAAATGAACAGTAATGTTGATGCATGAGAAGATAATGAAAATTGAAAGGGGAGTGAAAGGATGAATAATGAATTTCATTTTATGCCGATTAGCCAAATCGCCAATCAATTTCCTGAAAACTCTTGGTGGGCGAAGTTTTACAAGGATTTCAACGATGAGAACCTTGTCGCTTATTATGAGGGGGATTTGACACTGCCGTTCCTCAATCTGGATTGGTATATGCCTTTCCCGCAGCAAGAAGGGGTTACCATCCTTTTTATTAATGGAAACCTCACAGTGGACAACCTCTATAATAGTGAAATAGACGGCGCCATAGCTCTTATGGTGACAGGTAACCTGAGTGCCAAAAATATCGCCGTAGGCGGTCAAGAGATTTATGTGACGGGCAATTTAACGGTGGAGGAGATATTGTGCGGCTCCTATAACCATGGAGAGATGATTGTTGAAGGCAATCTTAATGCCAAGGTTTTAGTCCAAGACGGTGAGTATCGCTTCAAAGCAGAGGGGCAGCAAAGCATCGTATGTGCGGTAAACGTGTGGGATACGGACGCCGTCTGTCAGGAGCTTCCGGTCGATATTCGGAAAGTATTGATTGATGATGTTTTTCTGGACAACGAAGAGGAAGAAGTCGATTTTTCTTTTGGCATGCTGGTGTCTGTACTTAAGAAAGGGCAATCCGCATTGCTTGATTGGAATGAAGCTCTCCAAAGAAAGAAAGTAGATCATTTATATTTCAATTACAACACCATCAATGAAGAAAACATACTGAAATTGACGCAGTGTATTTTGATGACGGAAGATCAGCCTTATTTTGAGTTTGAGGAGCATGACGCCTATTTCAAAGTTCAGCGGGAGCATATGGGTGCTGATGGAGATAAACGGAACCCCAGCGTTTACATCAAGACGGCTCAGCACCATTACTTTATTTGGCTGGATGACGATCATTCTATCAGCTTGTTAATGAAAACAGATGATGAAGGGGACGAGTGGGAGGATATTAACGAAGAAACCTCAAAGCCATTGGCTGAATATTGGATCATGCTGCTGACTTGCGTGAATGTAGCCGAGCTTTATTTGCCGAATATTGAGGTTAAGGATGTGCAAGACATTCTGCTGCACCCTGTCATACAGGAGCTGGACCACTATGGGGAGGAGAATGACGGTTTCTGGGACGGTTCCAAATATTACGGCTTTCGTCGTGATGCATATACAGATGAGGATGGATACTGCTTTGCTGCCCGGATTGATATCGAGACTCCTGATGGAGCTTTTTATTTCTATACGCTGGATAACGACTCCTATGTTTCTCGGCATTATCAACCTCCTAACCATCATGCTAGGCAGGACATGCCTTTTTTGGACGCCAAGCGCTGGGAGGCATCAGAACGGTATTTTGATAGATTCAAGCAATTTATTTCTCGGAAAATAAGCGCAGACGGGAGTCCTGTGGGGTAATGATGAATGCAACTCCAATCACTTTGGGCAAGTGTGCGGCAATCGAAGACGATTACTTTATGTTTGCATTTAAGCCGGATGAGCTGGATGACTCGCAGTAAATCCATTTCATATTGCCGATGACATTGCTGACATCGATGGCTATTCCGCTAAGGATCTATATGCAGTCGGACGAAATAGGATATATCACTACAACGGTCAATCCTGGGAGGAATGCAGCGCATCCACTGATGATATTCTCATGAGTGTCATATGCGCAACAAGCGGCGTCATTTGGGTGTGCGTCTTCAATGGAGTCACTTTGCTTTGTATGGGCTCAAAAATGATAAATATACTCGACAATAAAGGTTGGAGTGAGTTAAAGCACCCTGATATGTTATGAAGAAAAAAAGGTGATGGAAATGCAAAGGAATAGAGAGTCAAGCCAAGAAAAAAATCTGGACTTCGATATCAGAAGAACCATGATTCTTCATTTATATATGAAAGAATGGTCTATGCCAGAATATAGAGTCATCATGACAAAACCGGAGATTGGCGTAACAATTGAAATTTATTATTTCCCATCCATGAATGATCATATTCCAGCACGATTCGCAACAGTTGGCCTATCTAACTCCATTCGAAAATCTGGAAAACCTACCGAGACGGAATGGATGCTAGCGTTAAAACCCGATTTGGGACAAGAAACCATTGATCGCATATTTACCTATTTCTGCGACCTCATTGCCCATAATATCGAACATATACAATCTTCGGAAGTACCACGAGTCATGACGGAGAGCGCGCTCGCACCAGAGAACTGGACGACAAAAGCCCTATTGATTGATGAACTAAGAGGGGAAAGTGAGGATTTTGAACAAATAAAAATAGGCGAAGAAACCATTAGTGTCTTGTGGGTCATACCCATCACTTCTAAAGAAGCACGTATCATTTTACAAGAAGGCATAGATGCTTTTGATGCCTACATAGAAAATCTTTCGTATTCAATCATAGATCCAACCCGTCCTTAAGAGACGGAGGAAATACTTAAAAAAAGCCCGGTGACAGTCAGGTGTTTATTCCTGATTCCGCCAGGCTTTTTTTGTGTACATGTATGATGCACATTTTGGAGGAAATTGCGTAAACGTTTTGACAAAGAAATAGTGAGAAAATGAAGTCTTTATTGAGGAGTGATGGCTTATTCTATCTCATTTTTGGAGGAATGAATGATCGTTAGATTTCTAACAAATTCGCATGATTTTTATTGGATCATGATTATTTCCAATGAAAACCTTACTTTTATGTAAGAATAGTTAACACAAATACAAAAATACATCGATATTTATATTTAAAATAAACATATACCTAACTCTATAATGTTACATGTGATTCATGTAACCGTTTTATTTTTTGATTTTTCGAAAAAACCTATTGTAATCTGATTGATCATGAACTACAATAAAACCAGAAATTGCGTAAACGTTTACATTATGCGGGTGGAAAAATGAACTAATATCGTTTATTATCAAAGGGAAATATTGAGAAAACGTTATGACAACAAATTAAGGAAGGGGGGTGGCTAAGACGAACAAGGAAATCACCATTAAAGACGTAGCTAAGCAAGCAGGTGTCTCTGTAGCTACGGTGTCCCGAGTAATGAATGGACGGGATCGCGTAAGCGAAGCCACTCGCAAGAAAATACTCAAAATAATCGAAGAGATGAACTTTGTGCCGAATACGATGGCTGCATCGATGGTCAATAAAAAAACCAACATGCTCTCTGTCGTGGTGCCGGAGATTCAGAATCCCTTCTACACCGCAGTAATTGGCGGTATGGTCGAGGTAGCCAAGAAGGAAGGCTTCACTACTCTAGTCGTCGCCACGAATAGCGATGAGGCAGAAGAGGAAGAATTTTTTGAAAGCTTTCTTGGGAAAAATGTGGATGGGATCATCTTAATCGGTACGCATAAGGATGCAGAGTTTTACCGGAATATCCGCAAGCCTACCATTCTTGTCGACCGTTATATCAATGATTGCGGACACGATGGTGTCTTGATCGATAACTTCCGCGGCGCTTACGAAGCGACCAAGCACTTCGTGGACTATGGTCATGAACGTATTGCTATTATAGATGGGGCGCATGATTTTAACGACGGCAAGGACCGTTATTGGGGATATCGTCAAGCTATGCATGAGAGCGGTCTGACACCCGATCCTGCCTATCACAAGCAGGGGAATTGGCTGGAAGAGGACGGTTACCGGTTTACGACGGAGCTTATGCAATCCGGGCAGCCGCCGACAGCCATATTTGCAGCTAACAACGTCATCTGTACAGGCGCGATTAAGGCGATACGCGATTTGAATCTCCGAATCGGGGAGGATATTTCTTTAATTGGTTTTGATGATAACGAGCTTGCTCAGTTCGTGCAGCCTAGAGTGACCGTGGTGAGCAGACCGACAAGAGATATGGGAATTCAAGCAGCGGAAATGCTCATTCAAAAAATAAAGGGTGAGCCTAAGGAACGAACGAAGCTGAAAAAAATGATATTGGATGTGGAATTGAAAAAATTCGGCTCAGTCAAAAGACTGAAGGAGTAGCAGTGGGGGGAAAGCCATGGCGAGGATCCTGGTAGTGGGCAGCATGAATATGGATATTGTCACAAAGGTTGAGCGTCACCCGATTCCCGGCGAAACGATGCAGGGCAACGAGACCCGTTTCTTTATTGGAGGCAAGGGGGCTAATCAGGCGGTTGCCGCCGCTCGATCGGGTGCTTCGGTCGCTATGGCCGGGGGACTCGGAGCGGATTCCTTCGGCGTCGACATACGCAGGGGATTGGCGGAAGACAGGATTGATCTTGATTATGTGGCCGAGAAGGCATGTATGACGGGGGTTGCCTTGATTACAGTAGATGAAGCAGGCGAGAACAACATTATTTTGTCCTCAGGCGCTAATGGAAGATATGGTGCGGACGAGGTGGATCAATTGGACTTTTCTGGATTCGACCTCATTTTGCTGCAAAATGAAATATCATCTGAAGCCAATGGAAGGGTACTGGATAAAGCGGCAGAGAAGCGTATTCCGGTATTTATGAATCCTGCTCCAATAGCCGGGTTTGACCAGAGCCAACTGAGCAAGGTCACGTTCCTCATTCTGAATGAGGTCGAGGCCGAGGCGCTAAGCGGCATCCGTATTGAAGGAAGCGGCCAGGCACTGGAGGCCGGGAAGAAAATGCTTAAAGACGGCATTCCTCAACTCATTATTACTTTAGGAAGCAAAGGCTCGATCTATATGGACCAATCCGGAAGTCTAATCACATTTCCCGCATTTTCGGTTGATGCAGTGGATACGACAGCGGCCGGAGACACCTTCATTGGAGCGTTCGCAGCCAAATATGTAACGGGAGCAGAGCTGCGCGATTGTCTGCGCTATGCGACAGCAGCATCGGCGCTTGCTGTATCTAAGCCAGGCGCCCAGAGTTCGATTCCGAGGGATGATCAGGTACAGTCGTTCCTGACAAAGTAGAATAACCGATCAATAAGGGCATGATAAAAAAGGTAATAGACGGGGTTTCTTTCCTTGAAAGGGACACCTGCATTCTCTGACTTTGACGATTTAACGCTTAGACTTGTTAAAGTTATCCATAAAGCAGCTCAGTAAGGTGAATAGGAGGTCGAACGATGAGACATCCGGTTTTGAAAATGGAAGGCATCAGCAAGGAGTTCCCAGGGGTCAAAGCGTTATCCAATGTTAGCTTTGAATTGTATCCCGGCGAGGTTCATGCGCTTATGGGAGAGAACGGAGCAGGAAAGTCTACACTGATGAAAATTTTGTCCGGCGTATATTCACCGACGCAAGGGACGATCAGACTGAAGGATAAAGAAGTGACATTCGGCAATCCGCTTGACGCCCAGCGGCAAGGAGTGTCCATTATTCATCAAGAATTCAATTTGTTCTCCAATCTGACAGCCGCGGAAAATATATTTATCGACCGTCCTGAGATGGTGGGCAGATTCGGACGAATACAATGGTCCAAAATGTATGATGAGGCGCAGCGTTTGGTTGATTCCATAGGAGGAGGTGAAATTGATGTCCGCCAGGAGGTCCGGCATCTCGGAGTCCATAGCCAACAAGTAATCGAGATTGCGAAAGCGCTGTCTTTTAAGGCGGATGTGCTCATTATGGACGAACCGTCGGCCGCACTCCCGGAAAACGAAGTGAAAAAAATGTTTGATGTGGTCAATCGGCTCAGGGCGCAAGGCGTAGCCATAGTGTATGTTTCCCACCGCATGAAGGAAATATTTGAAATTGCGGATAAGGTAACGGTGCTGCGGGATGGAACCAAGATTGATACCCGAGGGATCGAAGAGGTGACCGAACAGAGCTTGATCCAAATGATGGTGGGCAAAGAGGTCGGCCAGCTATATCCGGTAAGGGAGCAAAAGCAGGGTCAAGAGGTTGTGCTGAAGGTCGATCAGCTGTCGCTCGATTCCGCACATCGTGTATCCTTTGAGCTGCGAAAGGGAGAGATATTAGGGTTGTTCGGTGTTCCGGGTTCAGGCACGCATACGATTGCCGAGCGATTATTCGGTCTAAAGCGGGGAACGGGTGAAATCACCATTCGGGGGACAGCGGTTAAAATCAATAGTCCGAGCCAGGCTAAAGCGAAGAAGATTGCCTATGTTCCGCCGGATCGTCACCGTCAAGGCATCATTAAACCGATGTCCATCCGGCAAAATCTGACGATCCCGATGCTGCCCCAGCTCTCCAGATACAGGGTGCTGGACGAAGAGCGGATTAAAGGGATGAGCAAGGAGTATATGGAGAAGCTGAGGATTAAAGCGCCCAGCGACGGACAAAGCGTTGACTTTCTGAGTGGCGGTAATCAGCAAAAGGTCGTGATTGGCAAATGGCTTGCCACGAATCCGGATATTCTTATTCTGGAAGAGCCGACTCGGGGAGTTGATGTCGGAGCGAAGGCGGAGATCTACAATATCATTCATCAACTGGCCGAGGAAGGATTGAGCATCCTGCTGATTTCATCCGAAATGCCGGAGGTCATTGGCCTCAGTGATCGGATACTGGTGCTGTACAAAGGCATGATCGTACATGAATTTGCACATGGTGAGGCTGACCAGGAACAATTGCTGCAGCGTGCTTCACACCCTCTCCCAGAAGGAGGCCACTTATGAAACGCCTACTCAATGTGCATGAAGCGCCTATTATCTTATTTACCATTCTCGTCATACTGTTGTTCTCCATCATTTCACCCGACTTCTTGCAATTCGAAAATATGAGGCTGATTCTGGATCAGAATGTCTCCATGTTTATCGTGGCGATCGGGATGACGATGGTCATTCTTCTGGGGGGCATGGATTTATCCGTCGGCTCTGTGCTGGCGGTGACAGCGACTTCTGTCGGGTTGTTTCTCAGCCATGGCATTCATCCGTGGATAGCAGCCGCAATGGGGATATGCATCGGAGTTCTATGCGGCATGGTTAATGGCTATTTCATCGCGGTGAGGAAAATACCGGACATCATTGTCACCTTGGCCACCATGTACATCTTCAGGGGCATTGCGGTAGGGATTAGCGGAGGAACCTGGATGACGAACTTTCCGCAAGGATTTCGATTTTTCGGACAAGGGTATTTGCTCGGCTTTTCCTTTCCGCTGCTAATAGCCGTCATTCTGATCGCGATTTTCATCTATTTAATGAAATTCACCCGCATGGGCCGAAGAATCTACTCCATAGGAGGGAATGGCCCGGCAGCCAAGCTTGCGGGAATCAGTGTAGCCCGAACCAAGTTTAAGGTTTATGTATTAACCGGCTTACTGGTCGGGATCGCCTCGGTTATTTTCGCAGCCAAGGTAGGCAGTGTACAAGCCTCGACAGCAGGCAGCGGTTTGGCATTTGAAGTCATGGCAGCCGTTCTTATCGGTGGAGGAAGCATATTTGGAGGAGTCGGTACCGTAGCCGGAACGATGCTGGGTGTGCTATTTATGGGTATTGTCAAAAATGGACTCATTATATCCAAGGTGTCTCCGTTCTGGGTCGATGCCGCAACTGGTTTTCTGATTATTCTGGCAATTGTCATTAATACGCTGCAGCGCATACGGCAAAACAAAGGGAAAGAGGGGGATTTGGTATGAGTGCATGGACAAGCCGGTTCCCGTTTAAAGGAAATAAGCTGATTGTTCAAATGCTGCTACTGCTCGTCATCATCGTCCTGTTCAGCTTCTTGTCTCCCTATTTCCTGACCGTCACCAACATTATGAATGTGCTGAATCAGATGGTTGAAGTAGGGCTGATCGCCATTCCGATGACCATGATTATTATATCCGGTGCTATGGATCTGTCAGTCGGCTCTATTCTGGCTTTCTCCGCTGTATGTATGGGAGTTGCCTTTGAGCGGGGCCTCGATATATGGATCAGTGTGATCATTGGGCTGCTGGCTGGCTTGCTGTGCGGGGCGGTTAACGGCTATCTGATCGCAAGGCACCGCATGCAGGCTATTGTCGTCACCATTGGCATGCTCGTGATGCTGCGGGGTCTGGTCTACGTGATCAATCAGGGCAGACCCATTAGCGGCTTTCCGGATGCATTCTACTTTATGGGCCAGCAATATGTCGCCGGCATTCCGGTTAATGCGATTTTCCTTGTGGTGATGTTCCTCTTGGCCAGCTTCGTGATGAAGAAAACAAGATTCAGCACCTATGTGTACGGGATTGGCAACAATGAAGAGGTTGTTCGCTACTCAGGCATCTCGGTCGTACGCATACGGTTTATCCTCTTTATGCTTAGCGGATTGTTTTCGGCCTTGGCGGGTATATTTCTGGTGTCGCGTCTGGCAAGCGCTGAGGCGACATCGGGTACCAATATAGAGCTGGATGTTATTACAGCGACTTTGATAGGAGGCACACATATTTTTGGTGGAAGGGGGAGTCTTTCAGGGACATTTGTCGGGCTGCTGATTATCGTGTTTTTGCGTAATGGATTGAATCTATTAGGTGTATCCGTGCTTTATCAGGCAGTTATATTAGGGGCATTGCTTCTGCTTGCTGTAGGAAACAAAAAATTCAATGGAGAGTGAAACCTATGAAAAAGCTGGCATTGACGTTACTGACGGGTGTATTGGCTTTGAATTTGGCAGCATGCGGAAGTACAAGCGGGAACCAAACGGATAACGGAGGCAAAACGAACCAGGGGGCTTCGGGAACTAGAACGTACTTTATGAATCCCAAGTCCATCGGCCCTGCTTATTGGGCGGCGGCTGAGAAAGGCGCGAAGAAGGCGGAAGCCGATTTGAAGGTAAAGGTTCTGTTCAATGCGCCGACAGAGGCGGATTCCTCCAAGCAAATTAATATGATTCAGGATATGCTGACCCGCAAAGTAAGCGGTATCGGTGTATCGCCCAATGATGCGAAAGCGGTAGGTCCTGTGTTCAAGAAGGCGGCAGGCCAAGGTGTCAACATTGTGACCTGGGACAGTGACGCGCCGGACACAGACCGCCAATATTATGTCGCTCCGGCTACAGACCAGGAAATCGGAGAGCTTCTGGCCAAAACGATCGGAGAGGAAATCGGCGGCAAAGGACAGGTCGCGTTCATGGTAGCCGGTCTTGGCTCACAAAACCAGATTGCCAAATCCAATGCGTCTAAAGCTTATTTTGCAGCGAACTATCCGGATATTGAGGTCGTAACGACTGTCGCGAGCGACGATGATCAACAGAAGGCGTATGCCAATGCGCAAAACCTGCTTCAAACCTACCCTGATCTGAAAGGCATTATTGGATTTGCTGGTGGCGAACCACCTGCTGCAGCGGAGGTAGTAGAGCAAGCTGTAAAGGCAGGTACTTTGGAGAAAAACCAAGTGGCCATAACAGGCATTGCCGTGCCGAGCCTCGTGAAAAATTACATCAAGAACGGGACGATTAAAACAGATATTATTTGGGATCCGGGCAAGCTGGCTTACGTAACGGTCTATATTCTGGATCAACTGGCTCAAGGCAAGGAAATCAAGGACGGTATGGAGATTCCGACGATTGGGACAGTGAAGGTTGACGGACAAAGTGTCTTTATTGGCACGCTTGAAGTCACGAACGATAATGTGGACAGCTTTGATTTCTAATAAAACCCCCTGAAAGGAGGCGGCCTTAATGGAGTATAAGGTGCAGATAGAAGTCTTGACGGAGGAGGCTTTCGCTCCCTATGGCAAAGTAGTGGATGTGCCGGCGATTGATCCCTCCAAATCCGGCGACGGGTGGGATTGCTGGAGCTATGTGCAAATGCTGGACGTATGGGAGCCCATCGGATTTGGCCTTGTGATCACCAAGCGACGCGAATTTGTCGTCACGGCCATGGAGAGGCATGTCAGTCGTGAAGAGCTGCTGCTTACCTTTGATCGAGAGATTGTACAACCTGTAGCAAAATGCATCGACATCGACGATCCGGATGAAAACCCGGACCCATCCACCGTTAAGTGCTTCCGAATCAAGCCCGGACAAGCTATCGTCATCAACCGGGGGGTCTGGCATAGCCCGGCCTACCCGGCTTCGGACGACGCGCGCTATTTGTTCGGCATTGAGAAGAAGAAGGATAAATTCGGCGATGAGATGATCAATCCGTGGGTTGATTTTGTGGGCGGTAGCACCGTTCGATTCGAATAAGCGAGCTGGTACGGCTCCTGATACTCTTGCTTACAACAGCAACGGATTCATGTTGTATCAGGAGAGTGCTGCCAAAAAGGAGAGAGAGAGATGAACCAAGAACAGAGAGTGATGGAATGGATCGAGAATCATCAAGATGAAATTATTCATTTTTTACAGCAGCTTATTCAAATTCCGAGCGTCAATCCCTGGTTCTTCGAGGAGCCGGCGCCATCCAAAGAGAAGGACCTGCAACAATTTCTTGCCGGCAAGCTGGAGAAGCTCGGCGCAGATGTTGAGATGTGGGAGCCCGTCGCTGATGAACTAAAGCAATATGAAGGCATGGCGGGTTATTATCCGGGAAGAGATTTTACGGGCAGACCCAATCTGGCGGCTACGTTTGGCAAAGGAACGGAAGGCAAGTCCCTGCTCTTGTTCGGTCATATTGACGTCGTCATGGCAGGCTCAAAATGGACGGTCGATCCCTTCGAGGGCAAAGTGATCGACGGGAAGATGTACGGCCGCGGCACCGTTGATATGAAGGGCGGAGTCGCAGCCATGATTATGGCCGTCGAAGCGATTCTTCGCAGCGGGTTTAAGCTTAAAGGTCCGGTTGTCGTCGGCACGGTTGTCGATGAGGAAGCGGGAGGCATGGGAGCGCTTGATTTCATCCATCATGGCTATCGAGCGGATGCATGCATTTTGACAGAACCGACCTCACTAACGATTGCCCCGCTTTGCCGGGGAATATTATGGGGCAAAATCAAGATTCAAGGCCGCAGCGGTCATATTGAGATGCCGCAGGCGGATTGGCAGGACGGCGGCGCGGTGGATGCGATTAAGAAAGCGAGATATATTCTGGAGCATCTGGACCGCTTGAATGAGCAATGGGCTGTGAACAAGACTCATCCCTACTTGGCGATCCCTTGTCAGGTGCATGTCGCGCAATTAAACGCTGGGGAATATCCGACCTCCTTCGCGAATGAGGCGGAAATCGTATTTAATGCGCAATACTTGCCTTCGGAGCGTGACGAGAAGCTTGTAGGGGGCAACGTAAAGAAGGAATTAATTGACTTTCTGCGTGAGGTATCGGAATCAGATCCTTGGTTGCGAGAGAATATGCCGGAAATCGAATGGCTGGTGGATGCCGATTGTGCGGAGACGGATGTGTCTCACCCCTTTGTACAGACCTGTGTCCAATCCTTGAAGGCGATTGGAGAGGAAGGGAAGATCGAAGGACTAGGCTTCCATACCGATATGGGCTGGCCGGTGAACGTCGGCATTCCGACCGTTAACTTTGGACCTGGCGACCCAAGTCTTGCCCATCACAGCGATGAATTTACACCTGTCGATGAAGTGATTCAGGCGGTCAAGATGATTGCCAAAACGATTGTGGACTGGTGTGAAATCGAGGAATCGTAAAAATGAAATCTAGACAGCCCGTAGGTATAGGGCCTGGTGATATAAAAATACGGAGGTGCTTGAACTGATGAAAATTTTATTTGTTGGCGAATCCTGGGTCGTGCATATGATTCATACGAAAGGTTATGACAGCTTTACCTCGACCAAGTACGAGGAGGGAGCAACCTATCTGCTGTCCTGTCTGCGTCAGGAGGGAGTCGACGTTACCTATATGCCTGCGCATGAAGTACAGGTGCGTTTTCCTCAATCGTTGGAAGAGCTCAAAGCCTATGATGCAATTGTGCTTAGCGACGTAGGGGCCAACACATTCCTGCTTCAAAATCCAACCTTCTATCAAATGCAAATCATTCCGGACGCCCTTGAGCTAATCAAGCAATATGTAGCTGAAGGAGGCGGCCTGCTGATGGTTGGCGGTTATCTGACCTTCATGGGCATCGAAGGAAAAGCCAATTACCGAAATACGATATTGGCCGATGTGCTGCCGGTTGTCATGATGGATAAGGATGATCGGGTAGAGAAGCCGAGCGGCTTCTCGCCCCACGTATCGCAGCCACATCCGCTGGTCAATGACCTGGGAGAATGGCCTAAGCTGCTAGGGTATAATAAGCTGTCCGCCAAGCCGGGGGCAGAGGAACTGCTAAGCCATGAAGGCGATGCTATTCTGACGGTCGGAACCTACGGAGCGGGCAAGACCGCAGCATTTGCAAGCGATTGTTCGCCGCACTGGGGATCATTGGAATTTATGAACTGGGAGCACTATTCGGCCTTTTGGTCCAAGCTTATCAAGTATTTGAAATAATGGATCATTAAATATTTTTATACGCCCTAACAGGCGCCTGCTGGCTCGATGTCAGCAGGCGCTTTTTTTATCTTATTTGCATAGGGTAGAGGGGTATTGTGAAAATGCATTGACTATATATAGGGTGGAGGGGTATACTACTTTCAAAGTGATTCGTTAAGTCTGAACGGAGGAGAGGAAGAATCGTGGGGGAAAAAGTGAAAATAGCTATAAGCCCAGTGATTCAACTTGGCGGCAGCTTGTTCACGCCAAACCAACTTGTGCAAATCGGCAATCTTTTAGGATCAGATGCTAAAGTGGAAATGACCCCCTTCAAACAGCTCTATGCAGAAGTGCCGATCGAACAAAGGGAAGCCATTAAGGAAGAACTTGAGCGTTATGGTCTTGAAGTGAATCCTGCGGGGTTCGTAACTAAAAGTCTAATTGCCTGCAATTTCTGTAAAGGTGCCGAAGAAGCGGGGCTTGAAACAGCAGCAACCTTGAATATAGCAATAGCTGGCATCGAAACGCCTACACCGCTAAAAATCGGCTATGCCGGTTGCGCGTTAGGGACCAGCGAACCGCTGATTAAGGATATCGGCGTTGTCAAAATGCGTGATACGTTTGATATTTATGTTGGCGGTGAACCTAAGGGGCTAAAAACCTCCTTCGCCAAGCTGCTTCGTTCAGGAATGACGGAAGACCAGCTTATTCCCGCAGTTACGGCCATCATTGATTTTTATAAGGAGCATGCAAAAGGCAAGGAAAAGTTCAGCAAATTTGTGAATCGGATTTCGCTTGAGCAGTTGCAACGGATCGCAGATTAAGGAATCATCGACGATTGTGATGGATGAGAAGGTGTTGGTTGGATTCGCAGAGAATTTCAGTGAATAAGCGGATTGTTGAATAAAGCGGAAGGTGGCTTTCCGTATAGATATCGTTCACCGAAAAGCAGCTCACGCTTAAGCTGAGCTGCTTTTTCGGTACGAGGAAACTTACGAATAAGCTGGCTTGCGCAGTCGTAAATAGGGGACGTCTGGCCTCCCTTTACATAGGGGGTAGGCGATGTTAATCTAACTAAGAGGGAGTTGATTCAAATGGATAAAACGACACATGAGGCCACCTCAATCGACCATACATCTTCTGTAGAGCGCAAAAGTCATCATTCCGAAAAAACAAAGCTCAGTTTGATTCATCGACTGAATCGTATCGAAGGACAAGTGCGCGGGGTTAAAGGACTGATCGAAAAAGACACATACTGTGATGATGTGCTGCATCAAATCGCTTCCATACAATCCGCTCTGAATGGACTGGGTAAACAACTGTTGGAACACCATTTAAAAAGTTGTGTCATTGAACGGATTCAAGAAGGCGATCGCGAAGTTTTGGATGAACTCATGACTACTGTAACCAAACTAATTAAATAACTGAAAGGGGGAGGGATCACACCGATTCTCCACCTTTTTTGTTTTTAGGCAGCCATTTTACGGCATTTGTGCTTCCCCCAATAATAAGATTGACGGATAGAAGGTGTGGTGGTAATATGTACCTATAGTTTAAACCTTTAAACTTTCCCGGGCGAAATAGTAGCAAGTAAGTATAACCTCATTGGGATTGATTTTCGTGTGTTGAGAAATCCCTTACCTGTTTCCAAGGTTTTCAGCGCTTTTGCTAAAAGTTTCAGATATAAATTTTTTTAAGTCAAAAGTTTAAACCTTTATACTTTTGACTAGTGAGTGAAACACTTTGGAGTTTGGAATAAGAAACGTGTGAAGATGGACAGGGGTGGCACAAAAACGGTACCATGAGCAGCTCCAAATTGACAACCATCGAGATGGGTGCTAGCATTACGTTGGAATTTTAACGTTTAAACTTAAGCGTAAATGCTAAATGATTTAAAGGAGAAAGAGGTCCAAATGAACATACATGATGTGGTAAAAAAATCTGGTTTATCTATTGTAACCGTATCACGGGTCATCAATAATTCACCGACCGTTCGCGAAGTGAACAGGCAGAAGGTGCTGAAAGCGATGGAAGAGCTGAATTATCAGCCTAACTCAGCAGCGCAAAGCCTGGTTCGCGGCAAGACTGGCATCATCGGGATGTCGATTACAAATTTGAACGATTCCTTCTATGATCGTGTGATTAAAGCTGCAAATCGAAAGCTGGCAGATCAGGGTTATTTTTTGACACTGTCTATTTCGGAGCATGAAGGCGAAGGCGAAACCAACAATTTCTTGTTTCAGCGAGATCGTGTGGATGGAATCATATTGCTGTCGCCCATTGAAGAGGAGCAGAATGTAGCCGAGCTGAAGAAGAAGAGAATTCCGTTTATTCTGCTAGATAATCAATATGAGCATGATGATGTTTCCAGCGTGTTGGTGGATAACTTCCAAGGGGGGTACGATGCGACTAAACATTTGATTGATCTTGGACATACGAAAATTGCTCATATTGGAGGGCCAACGATCTTTTTGAGCGTAACAGAGAGAAAGAGAGGTTATGTGCAGGCATTAGCTGACGCCGCTTTAACTCCTTTTGCGATTGAATATAGCGGTTTTACAGTAAGCAGCGGCTACGATGTAGCCAAAAAGTGGATTAGAGAGGATACGCTGCCTACGGCAATCTTCGCAGGGGATGACTTCATCGCACTTGGTGTCATTCATGCGCTGCGAGAAGAGGGCATTATGGTGCCGCATGATGTATCGGTAGTAGGCTTTGATGATCAGAAGCTAGCGTCCGAGTTTTTCCCGAGATTGACGACGGTGCGGCAGCCGGAAGCGCAGATGGGCAGTATTGGCGTGGATTTGCTGCTCGAACAAATCAATGGGCAAATGGAAGCGCCAACGGTGACGAAGCTTAGTCCACAGCTATTGGTACGAGAATCTACTGCTTATTTGAAGCAATCATAAATGAATGTTTAGGAGTGAGTCAGCCTGTGAAATATTATTTGGGAGTCGATGCAGGTGGAAGTAAAACCTATGCGCTGATTACAAATGAGAACGGCGATATAGCCGGAATGGGGAGGGGAGGGAACGGCAATCACCAAACAGACCGGACGCAGGCGGAGATAAGCTTGAAGGAAGCGGTGACGGGTGCGCTGGAAGAAGCGGGATTAACAGAAGAGCAAATTCAGTATGCCTGGTTTGGACTTGCCGGCGCCGATCGTGATAGCGATTACCGCATCCTGCGCCCGATTATTGCCAGTCTGAACTTACCGCGAACGGAGATATCCGGCGATACGATGATTGCGATGCGGGCAGGAACGGAAAATCCCTTTGGACTTGTCATTATATGCGGATCTGGAGTCAATTGCTCGGGTACCAATCAAGCTGGAGAGCTATTCCAATGCGGCGGCTTCGGCTATCAATTCGGCGATTTCGGCGGAGGTTATGATCTGAGCGTTGAAGTGTTTCGCAGCGTAGTCCGGGCTTACGAAGGCAGGGAAACGGCGACAGAATTGACGGATAAGCTGATCAAGCTGCTGGGTTACTCCAGCGTAGCGGAGCTTAGGGATGATTATTTGGATCATGACAGGCATCTGCCGGTCGACGTAGCGAGACTATTGTTTCAGGCTGCTGAAGAAGGAGATGAGACAGCGATCAGGCTGCTGGTCAAGCAGGGTGAGGAGCTAGGGCTTGCCGCAGCCGCAACCATTCGCCAATTGGATATGGGCGGTGAAACGTTCGACATTGTGCTTGCAGGCAGTCTGCTGACGAAAGGTGATCAAGCCGGCATGATTCGCTCGGCGATCGAGCGGAAGGTGAAGCAGGCGGCAGCGAACTGCACATTAACGGTTTTGAAAAACGAACCGGTTATCGGGGCGGTTATTCTGGCCATGGAACGCAGCGGGCTGCAGATGACCCGGGGGCTGATGAACAAGCTGATGCGGACGCAGTTGAATAATATTCGCAATATTCAAAATATTCAATGAAAGGATGGTTCAGTTTATGGATAGCCATCGTTTTGAAGAATTTTTGCAAACGGTTTCATTTTCGCGTTTAAGCTTCTGCTACGTGGATGACAGACTGCTCATGGTATCTGCTTCCGCAGGCAAGGAGGATGAGCGCCAGTGAAGACAGCCCCTAAGCCGAGCTTTCTGCAACAGTTTTGGAAGCAATGGGATTTGCAGTCTATGGTTATTCCGGGCGTTATCTTTATTTTTATCTTTAGTTATATTCCGATGTACGGTGTGTTGATGGCTTTTCAGAAATACGATATTTTTGCGGGAATTTGGAAAAGCGAGTGGGCCGGCCTGGCAAACTTCCGGATGTTCTTTCAGGCGCCGGAGTTTCTGAACATTATGCGCAATACGATCGCGATTAGTCTCTTTAAGCTCGTCATCACTTTCCCGGCTCCGATTCTGCTGGCGCTTATGCTTAATGAAGTTCGTCATATGGCATTCAAGAGGATTATTCAAACGGTAAGTTATCTGCCTTATTTTCTGTCTTGGGTGATTGTGTCCGGCTTCGTATTCTCACTCCTCTCTGTTGATAACGGAACGATCAACATTGTACTTCAAAAGCTTAATCTTATCGAGCATCCTATAAACTTTTTGGCGATACCTGAATACTTTTGGACGATATTAGTGAGCGTTAATGTATGGAAGGAGATTGGCTTTGCGAGCATTGTCTATCTTGCCGCGATAGCCGGCGTAGATCCTACGCTTTATGAAGCCGCTTCCATCGACGGGGCGAGCCGCCTTAAGCAAATTTATCTGATCACGCTGCCCAGCATCGCGCCGGTCATTATCATATTTATGATCCTTGCAATCGGCAATCTATTGAGTGCGGGCTTTGAGGATATCCTGCTGCTGGCAACCAACCCGATATTGCGGGATTACTCCGATGTTATTGACACTTATGTATATCGCGTAGGCATTTTGAAATCGCGCTTCTCGTATGCGACTGCCGTCGGATTGTTTAAAGCTGTAATCAGCGTCACTTTGCTCATTGTGGCGAACAGATTGGCAAGAAGAGCGGGCGTGAGCTTGTGGTAAGCGATATTCGACGACATAGTTGGGGTGATGAAATATGAGGCTTAGTCTCGGTGATAAAATCCTGCAACGCTTTATCTATACGGCGCTGGCTTTGCTCGGGATCGTGATGCTGTATCCTTTTTGGAACTCGCTCGTCATATCGTTCAACCTGGGAAGCGATACCTCACTGGGCGGAGTAACGTTTTGGCCAAGAGCATTTACGCTCGAGAACTATGGCATTGTATTTGGAGATCACAGGCTAATTCATTCCTTTTGGATATCCATTATTAGAACGGTCAGCGGAACGGTATTATCGGTTTCTTTGACGGCGCTGCTGGCTTACGGTATGTCGAAAAAAATGCTTCTGATGCGCAAGCAGTATATGGTTTTCTTTATTGCAACGATGTTTTTCAGCGGCGGATTGATTCCGACGTTCATGCTGGTACGCTCGCTTGGAATGATCAATACGTTGTGGGTCTATATTATTCCCGGCCTGATCAGCGTCTACCATATGATCGTGATCCGCACCTTCTTCTCCGCGCTTCCCGATGGTCTGGAGGAGTCGGCGAAGATAGACGGCTGCAGCAATTACGGCATCTTTTTCCGCATCGTGGTACCGATCTCCGGTCCGGTGCTGGCGACAATCTCGCTGTTCACAGCTGTCGGGCATTGGAATGACTGGTTTACCGGAGCGATCTATGTGTCGAAGGATGAACTGCTGCCGATTCAAACCTTGCTGAGGCAAATTATGAACTCCAACATTATGACGGAGATGTCATCAGCCAACGCAATCGCGCAGGAGCATATGAACCGCAATCGGACGGTTACGACAAAATCGCTGACGATGGCGACGATGATGGTTGCTACTATTCCTATTATTTTGACCTATCCGTTTTTACAAAAGTATTTTGTAAAAGGAGTATTGATCGGGTCGATGAAGGAGTAGTTTCAATATAAAAAAAGAAAGTAGGGGAAAAGATGAACATAAGGTGGAGATGGTTTTCGCTTGCGAGCATGGCATTGCTTATTTTTCTTGCCGCTTGCTCCAATGCGGGCGAGGGCGGGACGAACAGCCCGGGTCCAAGCAGCTCGAATGCAACTGGAGAGGGAAATGAAGAGAGTGGCGTGGACGGCATTAAGCCGGTGACCTTCTCTTTCTATGGGCACTATGATTGGTTGACAACGGCCCCATGGGGGGACAACGAAGCTACGAAGTGGATTCAGGATAACCGCAAAGTTACGGTTCAGCCTATACAATCGGGCGGTGCCGCTGAAGAAAAGCTGAATACCATGATTGTCGGCAATGATTTGCCGGATGTTATTTTCACAGACCGGGGGGCTGTGGTTGAGCGCCTGGTGAAGGCAGGCAAGCTGGTTGCGCTTGATGACTATTATGATAAATATCCGAATTTCAAAAAGTATGTGAAGGAATCCACGATGAATCTTCTTCGCTCGGATGACGGGAAGATCTATCAAATTCCGAATTGGTATACTTCAGGAAAATTCGGCAACGGCGGCTGGATGGTCAATAAAGATATATATAATGAGCTGGGCAGACCAGCATTGGAAACCTTCGATGATCTCTATGCTTATTTGATTCAAGTAAGAGATAAATATCCGAATGTGGTGCCGCTCGAGGTTGGAGAGAAAGGCGCAGGGCTGGAAGTGATGTACGGCGGATTCAAAGAGGATTCCACGAGCCAAAATATTAGCTTAATGGGCTACCCGGATGGCAACCGGCTTGTATCGATATACGAGGATAGCGCTTTTGAAGAGCTGATGCTGTATATCAACAAGCTGTTTAGAGAGAGGCTGATTACGCAGGACGCCCTGCAGCAGACGCAGGATGCAGTGAAGGAAAAAGTAAATACAAGCCGCGTTGCCGTGATGATCGAGTCCAATATTACAACCTATGGCGCGGAAGGGCACCGCGCGCTGACAGCCTCCAATCCAGACAGCGGCTATGAAATTATTTGGCCGATTCGCAAAGCCGGATTGAATAAGGATAATGTTTTTGTCAGCGGCTTTGAAAGCCTGGGCTGGAATGTCAACGTCATTACAACCGAGGCGAAAGATCCGGAAGCGATCTTTGCTTACTATGATTGGATTACGGGACCCGAAGGCCAGAAGGTGCTGTTCTTTGGGCCAAAAGGCTTGTACTGGGACGAAGAGAATGAAGACGGTTCGCCCATTCCGAATGAAACCTACACGACTGTCGATGCTAACGAACGCACGGAAAAAATGAGAAAGTTCGAGGATTTCAACTGGGCGGGCAACACCAGCTTTATCGACACAGCAAAAATGAGTCTGGAGTCTTCGCTTTCGAAGTCGCAACAATCATGGGAGACGATCGCGCAATCCACTGTGACTTGGGCGACTTCCAAAGACATTACAGAGTTCGTCAATACCGAGCCGCTGCCAGATTCCGAGATTGGCGTAATCTCGCAAAATGTTCATGACATTTATACTGTGTCTTTTGCGAAGATGCTTCTTGCCAAAACGGAAGATGAAGTAAAAGCCGTCATGGAGCAGGCCAAAAAAGATTCTGAAAAAGCGGGCATGGCCAAGCTGCTGGAGTTCAGAACGGAGAAGTGGCAGGCGAACGTAGAGAAAATGAATAGGGGACATTAAGGACTGGCTCATACATGTGCGCGCGTGCTTTGCTTATCAGGTTATACAGCTTACAACGAGAGAATAAGACTGTAGACTTTTGGAGGTAAAGTGCGCGCCAGATGTATATTTTTTTGCAAAAAAAACGATAGACGGAGGTATCTATTATGTTGGCAAAGGTAAGAGCAAGATTGTCTCTTCTGCTGGTGTTCAGCATGGTCGTTACAACGCTTGGACTGGGCGGCGCAAGCACGGTGCAGGCTGAGGAGTCTGAGAACGCGCCATTTGAGACGGAGCTTATTGTGAGAACCGTCAATCAGTTTAAAAATGCTGCGGATGTCCAGGCATTCGTAGACATGGCAGATCAATATAACGTTACCGTGATCAGCATGAATGTAAAGCAGGATGAAGATGACGAAGTTCCGTCCGGACAAGTGTTTTATGAAAGCTCCATTGCTCCGATAGCGGCCGGCTACGAAAGCTTTGACGCACTGCAACATGTTATCGATGCCGCTCATAGCAAAGGGATCAAGGTGCATGCCTGGATTCCGCAGTTCCATGATCAGGCGGCATTTACGGCGCATCCGGATTGGCAAATGCATGCTTGGGTAGACGGAACGCAGGTTCCGTTCACCGGCTCGAACGGTTCCGAATATTTCATCAATCCGATCCACCATGAAGTGCAGGCGTATGAACGTTCTATTATTAATGAGGTTATCGAAAATTACGATGTAGATGGCGTTGTGCTGGATTGGATACGCTTTGATGACTACAACATGGATGTTAGCGATTATACGATAGGGAAGTTTGAGGCGGAATTTGGCTATTCCCCCCTGACTATTCATTTCGACGAAGCTTCCGCACAGCGTGATGAATGGAACGAATGGAGAACGGAGCAGATTGGAAATTATGTAGGGGATATTCGCAATGACATTACAAGCTCGACTAAACCGAATATGAAGCTTGGCGTGTACATCTTGCCGCCTGAATTTGTGGAAGTGGGACAAGATGCGGAGAAGTTCAAAGCACATATTGACTTTATCGCTCCAATGGCTTATTTCGATGACTGGGGCTTTGCGGCGGATTGGGTTTATAGCGATGAGTACGGCATATTAAAGGATACAGCGGATCGGGTTAGCGGCGAAGAGGTAGATATCGTTGCCACACTGGACAACGATTGGAGCGATGACGAGTATCAGCAGGTATACAAAGGGATTCGGGAAAACTATCCGAATGTACAACGCTTGTCCTTCTTTGCCTACCATACTTGGCCTGAGGCGGAGTTAGCCAAAATTAATGAAAGAAGGCAGTGGCCGGAAGCGGGCTGGGAGCCGCCGGTTGAGCAGGATTATGAAGCGGAGCTGCCTGATGGCTGGAAAGCCAGAAATATCGGCTTGAAACCTGGAACGGCTAATTATGATGAGACTTTGGAACAGTTTGAAATCAGCAGCCTTTCTTCTGACATTTGGGGCAATATGGACACGCAGAATTACATCTATCGGCAAATCGAAGGCGACGCTGAGATCATCGCCAAGGTTGGAACTATGGAGCAGATGAGCGAATGGGCAAAAGCGGGCGTTATGATCCGGGAGTCGCTTGACCGCGAAGCGAAGCATGCCGATATGATGATTACGCCTGAGAATGGGGCTACGTTTCAGTACAGGGAGCACACGCGCGGAAGCATGGCCGATCAGACTGCTGATGCTGAGGTTCCCCTTTGGGTGAAGCTGAGCCGCGAGGGCGACAATTTTACCGGCTTTATCTCGGAGGATGGGGCAGATTGGCACACTATCGGCAGTATCACAATACCGATGAGCGAGCAGGCGTATATTGGGCTTGCCGTCAGCAACCCGGGATCATCATTGGATAACAAGGCTACATTCCAAGAGGTCCAGGTGCTCGAAGAGGGAGAAGAGCCTGGAGCGGGAGGTCCAAATATGCCACCGCCATGGCAGGCAGCCAATATCGGAGTAGAGGCGAATCAAGGAAGCAACTCCAGCTATGATGGGACTTCGAAGGCTTTTACATTAAAAAGCATAGAGACGGATATTTGGGGCGAAAGCGACTCGCTGCACTATATCTATCAATCGCTCGAAGGCGATGGTTCTATTTCAGCAAGGGTTCATAGTATGGTTCAGGTGAGTGAATGGGCGAAGGCCGGCGTGATGTTCAGGGAGTCGCTTGCAGAGAATGCCAAGCATGCCGATATGATGATGACGCCTAATGTGGCAACCTTCCAATACCGCAATCTGACAGGCGGCAGTACAGCTGATGCCACGAGGGATGCGAATTTGCCAAAGTGGGTGAAAATCGTTCGCTCAGGCGATCTGTTTATCGGATTTATATCCGACAACGGAACCGAATGGACGAAAGTTAGCGAACGGGAAATAGAGATGGCGGATAAGGTGCTTGCAGGTCTTGCATTAAGCAACCCAGGGTCATCGGATGGGAACCAAACGATTATCGACCGGGTTGAGGTGCATGAAGGAAGTGATACCGAGAAGCCTAGCGTTCCAGGCTTACCGCAGATTGAAGAAGTTACAGGGGATACTATTGTTCTGACCTGGTCGGCTTCGAGCGATAATATCGTGATAAAAGGCTACGAAGTGACATATGGGCAAACCACAGTGTTTATTCCCGGTACAAGGGCTGTTCTGGAGGGACTGGCGCCAGACACCGCCTATCACTTTGAAATTAGAGCAGTAGATTTGGCGGGCAATCGTTCAGATAAAGCCGAAATCTCGGGTAGAACTGAGGGTTATAACGTGCTAAAAGGTCACAATTGGAATCTATTTTCCGGCGCTGTCGCGTCCGGTAATCAAGTCATTATACAGGGAATGGGCCGTGGCATCGTACCGCTTGGGAATCATCCGTCACAGCCTGCCGTCGCCAATCCCCCTATTAACCTTAAGGGACCTCGATTGAGCGTTGATGGTGACTTTAGTGTAGATTTTTCGCTGCTTGCCTCGCAACAGGCGCGGGCATCAGTTCAGCTGTATGGAGCACTGCCGGTCATCCAGGATGAATGGCGGGAAGAAGGCCGATATGTCAGCATGGAGCTTTCCAATGGCAAGCTGAACGTAAGCGTATATGACGGAGATTCCTCTTATCCGGCAACCGGTCAGTTCAACTATGCCGGGGCAGGAGAGGTCGTGGTTTCCATGGCGAGGAACAACGGCAAGCTGGAATTTCACCTGAATAAAAATAAAGTGGTCGAGCTTGATGATCCGGGTGTATTTGAAAGCGGAAAAGCGTATTTTGGCGCAGATGCCGCTGTCGGCAAGTCATTTATCATGCAAGCGATTTATGTGAAGCCGCTAAATGAGTCCTCATCCGTAGAAATTATAGACCAGCAGTTTAAAAAGTCCGGAAGCAATGCGCAATCGTTGCGCAGCTTGGCGGAAAAAAATTACCCGCACTTATCGATTGGTACGGCGGTTTCTGTCAATGCGCTAATAAGCGATCCGCAATACGCGGAAGTATTGGGCCGCGAATTCAATATGATTACACCGGAAAATGATATGAAGTTTCAATTTATACATCCGCAACGGAATCAGTATGCTTTTGCCGAGATGGATGCCTTAATGGAATTTGCCGAGCTGAACAATATGAAGGTTCACGGACATACAATGGCATGGAGCGAAGCTGTGCCGAGATGGGTGACAGAAGGGAATTTCAGCGATAGCGAGCTGAAAACGATTTTGGAGGAGCATATCGCAACAGTTGTAGGCCGCTATCCGCAAATTTTGAGCTGGGACATCATTAATGAACCGCTTGCCGGCATGAATGACGATCCTTCTATTCGGCCTTCGATTTGGTACGATAAACTCGGCGAGGAGTATATCGAGATTGCGCTGCGCGCCGCGCATGCCGCCAATCCGGCCGCTAAGCTTTATATGAATGAATACTGGATTGAAGAAAATAATGTTAAAAGCAACGCTGTATACGAATTGGTGAAGGGGCTGAAGCAGCGCGGCGTACCGATTCATGGCGTTGGCTTCCAGATGCATGAGGATTTGACGGATGAGTGGGACCCGGTCAGCGCGGAGGAATTCAAAACGACGGCGTCTAAATTTGCTCATTTGGGAATCGAGGTTCGCGTATCCGAGCTGGATATGAATATTCATAACGCGGTGAATGAGGAAACGCTTCAAGAGCAAGGCGAATATTTTGGCTCTATCGCTGATATGGTGAAGAAGTTTAACGTTGGAGGCGTGAAGTTTGGCGCATTATCGATGTGGGGCTTTACAGACCGTTATTCGTCCCTGCAGCCTCATCATTCGTATGGTGATTATGGCAACGGACTTATTTTTGATGAGAATTATGGGGCAAAACCAGCCTATGACGCCTTAGTAGAGTCGCTCAAGGAGCCAGCCCCCCCAGTTCATCCTAACCCAAATTCGGGCGGATCGGCGAATATCGACGACAGCGTCGCAAATGAAAGGTCGGCTGAGCGTAGCTTCTCTTCTAATGAAGGAGGAGAATTAAAGCTTGGTGACCGTTTTGAAGCGGTGATATCCGAGTACGCACAGCTATCCGATTGGATCTTAAAGCTGAGAGAGATGCCCGAGGCGGAAGCGAAAGGGCTGCTGGCTAATTGGAAGGGCGGCAGCCTATCGCCTGTATTTGAACTGGCGCATCTTGCAGAAAAGCCATTTGTCAAGCCGACTGCCATTAAAATAAAGGCGGATGTCAAACGGCTGAAGGAAGGTCAGACAGCTGCTATTTACTTTTATAATCAAACAAGCGGCCAATGGGAAAAGGCCGCAGACTCGCAGCTTGTAGACGGATATGTGACCGCCCATACGGAGCAATGGGGATATTTTGCCGTATTGGCGGAGAATAGTGCTGCTCCAACGGTCGAATTTACAGACATCCTTAATCACTGGGCCAAACAGGAAATCGAACTTGCTGTCAGAAAAGGATTCGTAAAAGGGTATGAGGACGGCAGCTTTCAGCCGGACCGCAAGGTAAGCCGCGCAGAGTTTATTCATATGCTAGTTCAAGCGCTAAACGGTGCTGCGAAAACTAATGCGGCTGTTGGAGCTGTTGAGGTTGCTGGAACAAAGGAAGCTGTTGGTATCCATAATGCTAGTGAGGGAAGCGGTAATAGCGTAGTGTTTGCAGATCAAGCATCAATAGGCAAGTGGGCTCAGGCTTCCATAGCGATCGCCGTTAAACAAGGTTGGATTACGGGATATAGGGATGGCAATTTGCGGCCGAATGATCCGTTGACAAGAATAGAGTTAGCCGCTATTGTCGCTAGGGCGTTGAAGCTTCCCGGAGCTCAGAGTCAAATGGAGTTTGCGGATGATGCACAAATCCCAGGCTGGGCAAAGGAGTACGCTGCAGCTCTGCAAAAAGCAGAGGTTATGACCGGCAAGACGAATAAACGCTTCGCACCTCTTGATGCGGCTACAAGGGCCGAAGCCGTAACAGTTATCTTATCGATTATTTAATCTTCTATCATGAACAATATTAAACCAGCTGACGCTGATAGAGTATCGGCGTCAGCTGGTTAATAGCTTTAAGTGGTTATTCGTTCAGGTAAGTGGTTACTTTGCTCTGGATACTGCTGAGGGCACTCTCCAGCGACTTCTGTCCGACAAAATAAGGTTGGATTTCCGTTCGGAAGATATCCAATATTTTAGGATCTCCCGACGATTTCTGATTTGCTTTCTCGCCCAGAGAGCGCAAGCTCTCCAATTGCTCCGCTGTCATGGTAACTTGCCGTTCTCCATGAGGTGTTGTTACACTTCCGCTTTTCTTGACTTCATCTACCATTCCATCGAACATTTCGTTATATACCAGCTTGTTGATTGGCAGGCCCATTCTTGCGGGCGATTGCTGCATTTCCTCGGAAACGAGGAATTTCAAGAAATCCCAAGCCTCTTGTTTATTGGCGGAGCTCGCGTTAAGCCCCAGGTTCAGCGATGACCCAAAGGATAGCTCATCATTATTGCCATCAAGAGAGGGCTGTCTGTACAAGGTATCGCTTGTAGCAAAGTCTGCCGGGCTCATAAAAAAGTGTCTCGTAAAAATGGTAAGTTCGATCCGTTTTTGAATGTCCCCCATATCTCCACTGTCGGATATACCCGTCCATGTGAGGCCTTTATCGAACATCTCCTTAACTTTTAGGATTAAGCGGCGGGAGTCTTCGGAATCGAAGTGGGCTTTTTTATTATTGGCATCCACCAATTGAGAATAATATTGACTGACCAGTTCACTTGCCAAGTGCTCAGGGGCAAAGCTGCCGCTAATGGCGGAAACATCGTTGCTCACAGCCTCCCTTACCTTCTCCGTTGCAGCCAGGACATCGTCCCATGATAAGGGCTCTTGAAGCTGTACTCCACCCTGCTCCAGCAACTCGCTGTTGGCATTCAGCATTTCCAAATGAAAATCGATAGGAAAGGAGTAGAGGCCGCTATCCAGCTCTGTGCTGCTCCATATATTTTGGAAGTAATCCGCTTTTTTGAAGCTTTGATCCTGATCCATCATGTCGTAGAAGTTGACGAGCATCTTTTTATCCTTATACCTGTTGACGGGCAAATCTGATGTATCCAGGATATCCGGACCAGCCCCCGACATTAGCTCCGTATTGATGGTTGATATATATTTCTCCTGGTCTTCTTTCGTCGGCATGGATACGACTCCGGTGTTTCCCTGGTCTCTAAAGTCCAGCTCTTGATATACCTTGTAGACAATTTCAATATCGGGATGCAGTGCTTCGTATTTCTCCTTGGCGAATTCGAGGAAGCGATTTTCACTCATGGTCGCCATTACGACTTGCTTTTTGCCTGGGGTTTGGCCGGTTTCTTTGGCATCTCCGTCGCAAGCAGACAGTATAAACGTCAAGATCGTAAATACACTTATAACACTAAGGGTGAAGGTTCTCTTATTCATTCTCATACTTATGGATTCTCCTCCTGCATATGTGATCATTGCGTCAACTGCTATTTGACGCGGACTCGATTGCCTTCTTTCAGAGGCTCGCTCGTTTCAATAATGATGTTGTCCTTGGAGGTAAGGCCCTGAACGAGTGAATAGTCTCCGGAATCGGCCAGTACATTGACGGTTGTTTTATAGACGATGTATTCATTGCCGAAGGCTCCAAGCGTCTCTTTAACCAGGTAGAGGAAAGTGCCCTCCATGTCTTGATTCAGCCACTTGGTCTGAACCAGAAAACCTGATTGTTCCGATGTCTTTTCAATGGAGACCTTGGCTTTCAAGCCCGATTCCAGTTTAATGTCCTGCGCTGCCGCTGGGACCCGAATCGTGACTGCAACAGCCGCTTCTGTTGGGCTTGTCCCCGGTGAAGGAGTCCCTGAGTCTCCAATGTCCAGTGAGTGAATGACACCGCTGATGCTGCTATTCTTATCTCCGCCTAGCTGCACATCAACGGACTCTCCTTCTTCCAGCCAGCCGGCTTTGTGCTCAGGAATTGTAAAGGAAAACTCATAGCCCTCAACTTCTTTCATCAGTACGACAACCGTCCCACCGGGGGACGGCATATCCTCGGTGGAAGCCTTCACCTCAGCAACAATCCCCTCAGTAGATGCCCGTTCATATCTCTGCTCGTTTAAATCTTGTCTCATATCCGCAAGCTTCTGGCTTTGAAGCTGTTGGTCGATGCGGTCGAGCTCCATAGCTCGTTTCGCTTCGCGTAACTGCAGCTCATCCCCGCTGATATTGGCTTGTATAAATTGTTCCTCCAGTTGGCCGGCTTGAAGTTTGCTCTTTTGCAATTGGGTTTCTGCATCTCTGATCTGGCGCTCCAGCGTCTCGGTGTTATATTCTGCGATAATGTCTCCTTTTTGGACGCGGGCTCCTTCTTTCACCGCAAGGCGTGCAAGCTTCAAGCCGTTTTTGTTTTTCACTTCGATCGGGTCCGCGATACGAAGCTTCCCTTCCCCCTCAATGGATATCTTCAGCCGCTCTGTGCTAGGTGCGGCAGTTACGACAGCGGGGAGTCTGAAGCTCAGAAGGGTATTGCTGAATAATGTCAGCAAAATGAGGGCGATGACAAACAAGATAAGCAAAATCCGCCGCATGCGCCCCTCAATCGCTTTGCTATCCAATGACGTTCCCTCCTCGGCAAGGTTATGATTTAATGATGATCAGCTCTATGTGCAATAAGTCGTCCGTTTCCTGCCGGTTAAGTCCGTCAGCCCTTTATGCCGGATAATTGCACGCCTCTGATAAAGTAGGGCTCCGCATTTAGAAAGATAAGAATCATCGGCGCCATATAGATCATGGAAGCAGCAAAGGCGATGCCGATAAAGTCGCCCCGCAAGCGGGACAAGTATACGGAGAGCGGTTGTTTGACCGCGTCATGCAAAAAAATAAGCGGCTGCTCGACCATGTTCCAGTAATCCACGAATAAGAGCAGCAGCAAGGCAGCCACGCCAGGCTTGATCATGGGCAGAAGGATGGATATGAAAATGCGGAGATGTCCGGCTCCGTCTATTTTCCCTGCTTCGATATAGGCGTACGGAATGTTCATCAGGAATTGTCTCATCAGAAAAACCCCGAACGCGGCAAAGATGCCCGGCCCAATAATCGAGGCGGGGGAATTAATCCACCCCAACCAGTCGGCCACGATATAGTTGGGAACCATCGTCACCTGGAACGGCATCAGCATAGTCAGCAGATACACGTAGAACAATGCGTCTCGTCCCCGGAAGCGCAGCTTGGTGAAGGCGTATGCCGCCAGGCTGGCCACGATGGCTTGTCCGATAATCATGGGCACAACCAGCAGTACTGAATTCCAGAACATACGCAAAAAGTGCGGGCTGCCCAGCAGAATAGTTTTGTATTGCTCCAGAGAGACCATGTCCGGAATCCATTTCAAATTGACGAAAGTATGGGCATCCAATACGCCAAGTGCAGCGTTATTTTGTTGAATCTCCTGCTCGGTCATGATGGAATTGATAGCTGTCAAGATGACCGGCATCAGGAAGAGGAGGGCGAACAGAGCAAGAATGACCGTGTTCGCTACGGTTTTGAGCTGAAGCCTCTTTCCTTCTGTCTGAGCGCTATCACTGGATTGCACTTGATTGGCATTCAATGTTTCTCACCTCCTTTGCATGTCTGCTGATTTCTTATTCCATGAAGCTGCGGAACCATTTCTCTCCCCGGAACAACACGGCGACGATGAGCCAGATGGCAGCGACCATCAGGATCGCTGCAGAGGTCAGCTTCTGGATATCCAGCGAGAAAAACATGTTGTTCATGTAATGCTGCAGCATATAGATGCTGTCATGCGGATAATCGCCCGAGAGCAGGTAGACCTCGCGGAAAACTTTGAAAGATTGCATAATCGACATAATAACCACAAAAAACATGGTGGGAACGAGATAGACCAGTGTAATCGAAAACTGGCGCATTTTGGACGCGCCCTCCAGACTGGCAACTTCATAGTAGTCTGCAGGAATTTGCTGCAAGCCGGCGAGGAATAAGATCACATTGTAACCAGTGTTTTTCCAAATATAGAGAAACAGCACAACTCCTCTGGCCCAGCCTGAATTGAGCCAATCCACGCGATCTACACCGAAAAAGGCAAGCAGTTGATTAAGTCCTCCGTTCCAGTCGAACAGGATTTGCCAGACGAGAACGACAGAGGCGACCGGCACGACAAGCGGCAAAACATAGGACATCCGAAGTCCGCTTCGAAAGTATACATGCCGATTCAGCGCCATAGCGATTAGCAGCGAGCAGATGATCATGACAGGAACGCTGACTGCTGTGAACCAGAGCGTATTCCATGTCGCTTTGCGGAACGATCCGCTGCTCAGTAAATCCGCATAATTGGCCAGTCCTACAAAGTGACCGCCCTGTGATCCGTCTTGGACAGAGTAGACGGCTCCGATCGCAAAAGGGATGAGATAGAAGAGCGAAAAGCCAAGTAGACTAGGCGCCAAAAAACCTAATGCGACAGCCCCATCGCGGCGCAGCATATGTTGCAATCTCATATCGCATCCTCCATAATGATTGATAAATTCCAGCGCGCAGAATAATCTTACTTCTCCTTTGTGTCATCCATGTGACAACTTGCGGAGCGCATAATTGACAGGGGAAGCAGATGAGTACGATCTAAGAACAGGTAACAGGAAAGGTGGAGGGTGAGGATAAACCACACAATACTTGTTGTTGATGATGAACGGCTGCTGCGTGAAATGATTGCCGATTATTTGGAGTGCGAAGGCTACGTTATCGTTCATGCTGCGACAGGAGAGGACGCAGTTCAAATGATAGAAAGCAAGCCGATAGATTTGGTTATCCTTGATGTGATGATGCCGGGAAAAAACGGATTTGAAGTCTGCGAAGAAATTCGGACCTTATCCGATGTTGTGATTGTCATGCTGACAGCCAAGGCGGAGGAAGAGGACGAGCTGACTGGTTACAGCTACGGCGCTGATGATTACGTGACGAAACCATTCAGTCTGAAGGTTCTGTCGGCCAAAATCCGCGTGCTGCTCAACCGCCGGAGACATGAAATGGAGGACGGGCAGAGCGTCAGCGACGAATTGGTTATGGACGAAATTGCGCGTGAAGTATGTAAGAATGGAAGAGCGTTCCCGTTAACTTCAAAAGAATTTGAGCTGTTTCGCTGCTTGGCCGTCCATCCTAATCAGGTGCTTACTCGCGACACGATTTTAGATCGGGTATGGGGGATGGACTACTTCGGAGACGCGCGAACGGTAGACACGCATATTAAGCGGCTGCGCCGCAAGTTAGGCGAAGATGCGGGCCGTATCGTCACCGTTAGAGGAAACGGGTATAAATATCGATGAAAACACATCGTTCGAGTCTGGCGAAAAAAGTATATTGGATTACGGCCGGCGGTTTTCTGGCATTCACAGCGTTGTTCATGGTCTTGCAATTGTTTTTTTTCGAGGACTATTCGCTGAAGATGAGGGCGGCGAAGCTGGAGCGAGACTTTGCAAGCATGTATAAGGAGATTATGGAGATGAAGTCTCCCAATGATATGCTGAAGCGCATGGCCAAGTTTGACGGGGATCACTATTCATGGACGGTCATCGAAACCCAGGTTGACAGGGCATCCGTAGTGCTGAGCAATTGGCCTGATGGAACCGCTCCTCCTAATATGAATTGTTTTACTCCTCAACTGAGTGAATTGAAGGAGCAGCAATCTCGGGACGGTACGGCTGTCATGTTTCTGAAGGTGGAGGGCGATGAAGGCCACGACAATTGTTGGGCAGCATTGGCGCCACTTTCCGAGGCAGGAGGTGTGCAGCAGTACATGTATACCTTCTCTTCGCCGCAGCCTGTGACCGATGCAGCTTCTTTGCTGGGAACGTTCTACATCTATTTTTTCCTTGCTGCGGTTATCCCGCTGCTCGGTTTTGCATTGTTGTTCACACGCGTCATTTCTCGTCCGCTCGTGCAGTTGAACGAGATGGCGAAGAGGCTTGTGCGTCTGGATTTCTCCGCACGCACCAAGATCAAGCGCAATGATGAAATTGGAGAACTGGCGACCACCTTTGATTATTTAGCGACCAAGCTGAACGGCACAATGGGCGAGCTGCAAGCGGCTAACGAACAGCTGCAGCAAGATATTGATAAGGAGAAGGGGCTGGAGCTGCTGCGAAAGCGGTTCGTCGCCAACGTGTCCCATGAGCTGAAGACGCCTGTCAGTCTGATTCATGGTTATGCGGAGATGCTTCGTGACAATGTAGGCCAAGAAGCGAAACGGAACAAATACGCCTCGGTTATTATGAATGAGGCGGAGCGGCTTACCCGCCTTGTGAAGGATTTACTGGATTTGTCCCAGCTCGAGAGCGGTCACTTCAATTTCCGGTGGAGTAAAGTACCGCTCCGCTCCTCATTGGAATATGTGCTGCAATCGGTAGAACCGCTTGCTTCAGACCGGATGCTGAAATTGGAGTGGTTGGCGGAGAATGAGGTCATGGTGCGTTCCGATCCGCACCGCCTGGAGCAAATCATGACCAACTTGCTGACCAATGCGATTCGCCACACGCCGGAGGGAGGAAGTATTGAGCTTCGGGTGCGCAGCGGGGCTGAATCCAATTGCGTTCTGATTGAAGTGTTGAATGAAGGAGCTCCAATTGAAAAAGAGCATATACGCCATGTGTGGGATGCCTTTTATCGCGCAGATGCCTCTGGCAGCCGTATGGATGACGGCAACGGCATTGGCCTTTCCATTGTCAAGCATTTGCTCGATCGGCATGGGAGCCGCTACTTGATTTCCAATATAGACGGCGGCGTTATGCTGGCTTTTACGTTGCCTATCGCGTCGCCGAATGAATGACAGCTCAGGTATGGCTTTGGAACCGCATCCGCTTGTTGAGCGACTGACCAAAGGGACTCGCAGGACTGAATTGACGGCAGACAGCTCTCCTTGCGGATGCGGATCCTATTTTGTCGTTTTTAATAATGAAGATGGTCAGAAAACGGGTCGCATTATCTATCATCTCCGGTATGGAGCGCCTGCTGGAGGTACGGCATAATCAGATATATGAGGTGGATTTTTTAGCTGGATGAATGATGGGCTGCTGTCAAACCGCAAAAAGATTGACCCGGATATGGTCGCTGCAGCAGGAAACAAGCGGATGGGGGATCGCATCCAAGTAAATAGAATGAGACGGGAAGGCCGGTCCAAGCGCGGACCGGCCTTCCCGCCTAAGGGGCAGTGAATCCCAGACACGGAGTTAATGCTATACGACTTGCTTGATGCGAAAAGAAATCAAGAAGCTGATAAGTGCAAAGAGCAGTTGCAGCGACAAGGCGATAACAATGCCGGTCAGCAGGCCCCATTCCAGCGTGTAGCTGATGGCAATAAAGGCGCCGCCGATTCCGATGCTTAAGCCGGGACTGAAGGCATCCGTAAATTGAAGACTGGCCGATACCTCACCTTCTTTGCCCGCCTGCGCATGCTGCAAGGCAATCGCCCCAGTAGTCGGATGTGCGAGGCCGATGCCGAATCCGGTGAAGATTTGGGACAGCACGGCAAATACGATCCCGCCTCCGGGGAGACTGACTGACAGGATGACTGCAACAACTCCGATGATCATAAAGCCGATTCCGGCCATCACACGTCTTTGACGTCCTTGGCCTTGATCCTTGGCATCCAGCTTCGACTGGAGCCAGGCTGCCGCTGACCAGCTTAATGCGCCAGCAGCGACGATGAGTCCTGCCAGATCGGCAGGCAGCTTTTTCACATCCGTCAATGCGAGTACGACATAGCTCTCGGTAGCGTTATAACAGGCGACAAATAATCCTCTGGACAATATCGTGGCAGGAAGACCTTTTCTTGCGCGAAATGTCCCCTCAGGCAGAAGCGCTCGCAAAGGGATAATCATGATCAGAATGCCGGCGATCGACAAGACGATGCCTTTCCAATTCGTAATCATGCCGAGTCCGCTGAGCAGCATTCCGGTTCCGATTGCAAGCAGAATAGCGAGACCTTCTTTGCGGCTGAATTTGCTTGCCCTGCCTTTTTCTGTTGTAGAGAATTTGCGGAAAGCGGGAAGCGTGAGAATGACAGCGAGTCCAATGATAGGCAGCACCAGCCAAAACACCACTCTCCAGGAGAAATGCTCCGTCAGCAATCCGGCAATATAAGGCCCTATAAGCGCGGGCAAAATATAGGCAGCGGAAAACATAGCCAAAATTTTAGTTCTCAGATGATCCGGATACCTTAATGTGATGATGTAATAGACGCATGTAACAATTGCACCTGCGCCGAATCCCTGCAGCACTCTCCCTGCAATAAGCATGAACATACTCATAGATACAGCTGCAATAATAAGGCCGACTAAGAAGATGAGTATCGATATGACAAATGAGGCAAACACGCCGTTGCTGCTGATTCGCTGTCCGATCATCATCGTTCCCACGATTTGCGCCAGCAGAAAGGCGCTGAATATCCAGCCGTACAAGTGAAGGCCCTCCAGCTTCTGGGCTATGCTGGGCGCAATCGTCGTAATAGCCAAACCCTCGAAAGCGACGGTCATGACAGCAAGTAAAATGCCTATGGTTAAAGCTCGGTACGGGGCATCCCATATCCCGGTTTCTTTTTTCGAGGCGGTCACATTGTTTCTCCCTTCTTGATTGCTATGACATTAATTGTCCTAGCAAGTATATGGACTGGGTAATAAGCCCTTCGATATTGAACAAGTGAATAAACTTGTATTGATGATAATGGTCGTAGCAACTATTTGATCTGCCCCTCTAATGGATGCGTATCCGCTTGGTATGTTTACCTCCTCACTTAAGGCCTGATTTATAGATCCTTCACATTGTTGTACATGACGGAGAGAACTCTTTGGAACGTCTCAACTTCCTCCTCCGTCAAACCTTCAATCGTTTTTTGGTACGCTTCAATGGAAGGTACGAGGATGGCTTCTTTCACTTCCTTGCCTTTGGCGGTCAGGTAGACACGCAGGGACCTGCGATCCGTTTCATGCGTCACTCGATAAATAAAGCTTTTCTTCTCCAGCTTGAACAGCATGCGAGCCACATTGGTCTGATCCTTATGGAGCCGCTCCGCAAGCTCCTTCTGGGTAATGCCTTCCTTCTCCCACAGAACGACAAGGATCTCCCATTGATCCACGGTAATATCGAACGGATTGACGACTTTCTGATAATAGTTATTCAGCTTCAGGGCAGCACGCTGCACATTGACGCCGATATACTTTTCTAATTCCAAGGGGAAGCTCCTTTATAATAGACATGATTATAGTTGTTGCGACTATTATATTGGCGAATATGATGGGTGTCAACAGGCTCAGAGCGAACGTAATGTCTCCAAGCCTGCTGCCAACCATTAAAGTTTTAGCGGTATCCCGTTACATTCGCCGGTTTGCCGGCGTCCTGCACTTCTGTAATGTAGCGCCAGGCATCAGGCTGCGAGCCGTCCAGATCATGAATGCCGTATAGCTTGGCAAGCTCGCCGCTGGATGTCGATAGCCCATTCCAGCGGGATACGTCTGGGTCGCCCGCCAAGGCAGCGATACCGCGCCCGATATATCGCGGCGTTTCCGAGATGGCGAAGTGCGGCTCCCGCTGGAGCGCATCCTGCCATTTGTCTTCGGTTACGCCAAAGACTTCAAGCATGATCTCGGAGCGCATCCAGCCTGGCGTAACCGCGAGGGCCGTGCAGCCATGAGGAGCAAGCTCATGCGCCAGCGACTTCGCCATGCGAAGGATTGAGGTTTTGGCCAGATCATAATAAAAGGATAAGCGGTAGTTCGCATCGTTATAGGACCTTGTGCCGTCTGTCACCTCTATGACTAGTCCGCCGGGGTTGCGGATCAATAACGGCAGCGCATAGCGACTTGTAATAATATGGGTGTCTATAGACAGACGCAGCATACGCAAGCCGCTCTCCAGTGAATGCTCCCAGACGGGAACATTCCATTCCACCATATATTCGCCGCCCCAAATGTCATTGACCAAGATGTCCAGCCGTCCTTGCTCACGCTCGATTCGAGCGACTAATGCTTCTACCTGAAGCGGGTCAAGATGATCGGCCTGTACCGCGATGCCGATGCCGCCAGCCTGCTCGATCAGCTCCGCCGTCTCTTCAATCGTCTCAGGCCGATTGTATTCCGAGCGCTGAGTCCGCGTGGTTCGGCCCGTAACATAGACCGTTGCTCCAGCGGCGCCCAGTTCAATGGCGATGCCTCGGCCCGCGCCGCGTGTTCCTCCGGCGACGAGAGCTACTTTTCCAGATAAAGGTTTCATATTGTTCAGCTCCTCTCTTTGTATACTGCCTCATTATAGAGCCTTGAATACGACAGCTTATGTCATATATGCATAATTATTTTGCATAATCAGCGCTTATGGGGATGCTTGCCAGAATGATACAATGAGGCCATTAAGCACCCAATACCTGGGCAATAGGGAGGAGAAGGAGCATGAGCGCGATTAAGCATATGGTTGTGTTTTCGCTGCATTCGGGCAAGGACAATGAGGAGGTGGAGCTGTTTTTGCGAACGAGCAAGGATGAGCTGGCCGCAATCCCAGGCGTAGAGCAGTTTGAGGTGTTTCGTCAGGTGAGTCCGAAGGCTGATTTCGACTACGGCTTCTCTATGGTATTTGCAGACGGACAAGCCTATGAAAGCTATAATAATCATCCGGTCCATGTTCAATATGTGCAGGAGCGATGGTTGAAGCAGGTTAACCGCTTCCAGGAGATCGACCTCGTGCTTCACCAGAAATAACGAATGCAGCCCTCCACCTAGACTGGTGAAGGGCTGATTTATTTCAATGCCAGCACGCGCGGCATTCGTCATCTCTTGGCGATGTTCGGACGGGACGGCTTGCCAGGGATGTGCTGGCCTATGATTCGAATGATGACTTCCGGGATAATCAGCAGAAGCGCGATAGAGCCGTATACGCCAATGATGTAGCTTTCCGGGTACAAGAACCCGAATCCTTGATGGAACAGTACGGCAATAAGATGAATCAGCATGTTGGTAAAACAGAAGGCATAACTGCGAATCATCCAGTTCCGATGCTTGATCATTTGTTTTTTCTTAATTTGTACGAGCGCAGTAATCGTAATAATCGGCCATATGATATTGAGCAGATTGAAGCCTATGCTGCTTATTTTCCCTCCTGTGGCGTAAGGAGCCATATAACCGGAAGTAATTACAACGATCAGGACGGATACGATGTACAGGTAGCCGTTCATGCGGTGAAGCTTGCGGTAAAGCAGCAGAAAGCGCGCAGAAAAGTTGATGAGACCCGAAGCCATGGCGATACATGCAAAGGCGACATGAATGTACATCACGTTCAGCCAGACGGGAAGATTCAGCTCGCGCTTAAGCTCGGTTTTATAGCTGAGAAAGCTGCCCGCCTCAGGGTCGATCCAATAATTTTTGGCAAGCGCATAAAGGATAAATAAGATGCTGACGGCAGCCAATAGGCCGTATAGCGATAGTCGTTTTTTCATATTCGATTCATAACCCCCATATCAGATCCAATCATGGTCGAGACTAAGAAATTCGCTCTCCTGTTAGTTTGGAAGCGGGCAGAATGCCAGCCTTGGCGACCCCGGTCATCCGGTTGCCGACCGTCTCGACCTCGAACCTGAGATTTAAGCGCATAGGCTTCGTAATGCGAAGCGACCACGCCAGCTTGTTGCCGTGCAGCACAGGGTTGATAAATTCCACTGTCTCATCGCCTTGGATCGCCTTTCCCCGGATGAGGCCGTTGTTAGAGGCAATAGATAGTCTGACCTGAAGCTTGCCTACCGGAGTCGCAATCGTCGTATCCCATTCTCCGTCGAACGAAGAGGCTTGCGAGGGCTCCTGATCGATCACTTCTTTCTGTACCGCCATATCAGACTCTTGAATGCTCGCGTTCTCCTCGCTTGGGGCTTGCTTTGCTGGCGACATTCCGGTATTCCTCCATGCCGTTCCCCGGCGTTCATATTCGAACAGCTGCTCAACCGCATGCGCGATGCGCGGCCCAAGCTCCCGCTCTACTGTATACAGCGCAACATCGAGCCCGGAAGTCACGCCGCCGCCAGTAATCAGATTGCCATCATCCACGACACGGGCCTGGACAGGAATGGCGCCTGTCGCACCCAGCACCTCCATGCCCATATGGTGGGTTACTGCCATTCTGCCCTCCAGCAAGCCGCCCATCGCTAGGAGGAGCGAGCCGCCGCAAACGGTAACGACGATGGTGTCCGGCTGCCGGAGCGCCTGCTCGACTTTACTTGTCAGGCCTGTCTGCATAGCCCGATTCAAGATGGCTGGGATCGTATCTGGACCGTCCCCTTCTACCTGGCCCGAAGCGCCAGGAACAAGAATGATATCCGCTTGCTCCGGGTTCAAGACCCCGGTCGCTTCTATCCGCAGCCCATTGGTGCCGCTGGCTACCATTCTTGCTCCCTCGGCCGTAACCAGCTCTACGCGAATCGCATTATCGGCATACATAGCAGCCGCGTAAAATACCTCATAAGGAGCCAGAGCATCCAGCAAATCGAATCCATCGAATAAGACAATTTGAACATTTTTCATGCACAAAACCTCCTCTTGAACTTCACTTCCGTTATTGCTGCTATTAACTTACCAAATGATTCTCTCAATCCAAGCGTCAAAAAGGTCACGAAATGATCAACAAAGCATCACAATATGCGGGGAGTGGATTGCGCGGTTCGTAAAGATGTTAAACTAAGTGAAGAAGGTGGGATATGCATGGCTGAGGCGCAGACGATTCTCGTCGTAGATGATGACCGGAGTATCGTAGAATTGCTTAGAGATTTTTTGGAGAATGAAGAATTCCATGTGTTGACCGCTTGCGATGCTAATCAAGCCTGGAGCTTGTTTCAGCAGCATGCGGTTGATTGCATCGTTCTTGATATTATGATGCCGGGCGAAAACGGATTCGAGCTATGCCGCCGGCTCAGGAAGGACAGCGACGTGCCGATTCTGTTCCTGAGCGCCCGCAGCGACGACGTGGACAAGATTCGGGGGCTTACGCTGGGCGGGGACGATTATATCGTCAAGACCGCTTCGCCCGGCGAAATTGTCGCCAGGGTGAAAGCGGTGCTGCGGCGAATGGCATCCCGGCCATCAGCAGCCGAGAGCATTCTGGAGTATGGGCGGCTCCGCATGAATTTGACGGCAAGAGAAGTGACCATAGAGGGGGAGAAAGCGGTGCTTACTCCCAAGGAGTACGAATTGCTTCGATTGTTCGCCGAGCATCCCCGTCAAGTTTTTTCGTATGAGCAGCTGCTCGACAAGTTTTGGGACGGGGTAGGCGACAAGCATACGATCCGGGTGCATCTCAGCCGGCTGCGCGAGAAGATTGAGGCTGATCCGAATCAGCCTCAGCTGCTGGTCAACGTATGGGGAATAGGGTACCGCTTTGAAGGAGGGTAATATGAAGACACTTCGCATTCGCTCATTCCTGGTGCTGTGCTTTTTCCTCCTGCTCTTATTGCCTTGGATCTGCTATGTAACAGCTTATTTCCTGGAGAATCAGTCGCTCAGCTTCATGAATAGCCGCCAGCAGGATGAAGCGCTGCAAAGACAGCTGGGCGAAGTAGTGGCCTTCATCGAAGCAGGCTTAGCCAAGTGGACGGATGCCGACTGGCAAAGCCGGCTTACTAATCAGTTGAAGGATACGAGAATGGATGTGACCCTTCAAGCAGCAACTGGCAGCGACATCTACCGCTCGAACCCGGATCGCCGAGGCTCGCTAGCTTCGACAGAACGGTACACGATCATGGAGGACGGTCTGCCCATTGGCAAAGCCATTATCTATCTCCCAAGAACGAACCAGATACCGGCGATGTCGGCCGTGGCGGGATTGCTGCTCGCATTTTTCATCATCGGCATGGAGATGCGAAGATTTCTCTTAAGGCCGCTGGAGAAGATGAGCGCTGCCGCCAGACAAATTGCGGACGGGGATTGGGATGTTCGGCTGCCGCGGACGAGAATGACGGAAATCGCCGAGGTCCGCGACGGCTTTGACGTGATGGTGAAGGGCATGCAGGCTGCTTACCGGAAGCAAGCGGAGCTGGAGGAAGAAAGACGATTTGTCATAGCTGCGGTTGCGCATGATTTGCGAACGCCGTTGTTCGCCTTGCGGGGATATCTTGAAGGATTGGAGCAGGGAATTGCCAAGTCGCCGGAGAAAGCAGCGCATTATTTGGCGGTCTGTAAGGAAAAGTCGGCGCAGCTGGACCGGCTGGTGGAGGATCTGTTTACCTTTACTAAGATGGAATATGCAGAGACGTCGCTGAAGCGGGAATCCGCTGATCTGGCATCCGTCATACGAAAGTCTATGGACAGCGTAAGTCCGGCAGCCCGGCATAAGGATATTTCCTTCACCAGTGAATTGCCGGAGGGAGGTATCGTAAGCGGCGATGCGCACTTGCTGGAGCGTGCGATCAGCAATCTGCTGGACAATGCCGTCAGACACACGCCCTCCGGCGGCGCTATTGTTGTTCTTTGCGGCAAAGAGGAGCATCGCGTGATCTTTGCTATTTGCGATACAGGCGCAGGCTTCACAGAGGAGGAGCTGCAGCGCGCTTTCGAGCCTCTCTACCGGGGGGAAGCGTCCAGAAACCGTTCCACAGGGGGCAGCGGACTGGGATTAACGATCGCTCAGCGCATCGTCCGGAGGCATGGAGGCGAGCTTGCGGTCAGCAATCATATAGACGGCGGAGCACAGTTGACAGGCTGGCTTCCAGCATATGCTCCCGTTGAAAAAAGGGCGGCTCTTTCTAACGAATATTAGCTCCCAGGATGAATCATCTCAGGGAGTTTTATGCGGTATATTCGGTAGTAAACGCATATGATCGGACAATCAATTAGATTACCGAATGTTCAAGCTACCCAATTGGCTACGGGTCTTGTACTTATTTGCAAAAGTTGCAGATGAGGATATTCGGCAACCCGCAGCGGTCTTTTGGCAATATTCGTGGTATCAGCCACTCAAGAGGAGCAGCCTTTTTTGAAAATCATAAAACGCTGAATGTACCCGGTACATTCAGCGTTTTTAAGTGTCAGAACAATCCTCTCGTGCGGGCCGCCAATACGGCTTGCGTGCGCGAGGATACTTCAAGCTTATGGTAGAGGCGCGACAGATAGACGCGCACGGTTCCCTCGGATAGCCCCAGCTCGGTAGCAATCTGCTTGTTCGACGCCCCTAGGTAGATCAGCTTCAGCAAGCCAAGCTCGCTCTCAGTCAATGGCTCTTGATCGGCCGTTGCTGGCGGTGCTGACGATTCCGGCGATCGCCGATCAGTCTGGAACGTTTGCAAAAGGGAGCGGGCATAGGCAGCCAGAGGCTCCTCCGGGCTCTGCTGCTCTTGGGGAGCGCTGAACCGGACATAGTCCCTTAGAAGCTCGGCAGCCGGCTGGCCTTCATCCAGAATGCTCCGGACGTAATCCATTCCTTGAGCGATAGCCAATGCTTCTCCAAGCCGGCTCATTGCGGCTTTGCGCTGTCCGCGCTGGCGCTCGGCGATTGCGGCAAGCAAGGAGATTTCCACGATGCTTGCAACAATGCCCTCTCGCTCCGCTTGCGGTTTAAGCGCTGCTAACAGGTCAAGCGCCTGTGATGCTTTCTTCTGTCTGATGAGCAGCCGTACCAGCGATAAATATTCGAATTCACGGTTCAAAGTGGGATACGATTTCCCGGGCAGATGCAGCAATGCGGCTTCCTGCTTGGCTCCGCCAACTGCATGAAGGGTCAGATGCAAGCGGATGAGGAAGGCGCGCAGCGCTCTGAACCAGCGCATATCCGAATAAGCAATCGCCACATCCATGCCTTCGGCAATCCAGTCATAAGCAAGCTGCTCATGTCCCTTAGCCAAGTAAATTCGCGCCTGCAGAATTCGGTAAGGGATGAACAGGCCGGGCGTATCTTCGATGTCCTTGTATGCGCCAATCTGATGAAGCAGCTCCTGGCACTCCTGCAGCCGATTCCATTCATAGTAGCCTTCTCCTATCGAGAGCTTCACGTATAAATTAAACAATGAGCTCTTCCAGCCCAATGCCTCCAGCGCTTGACTGAACCGCAGACCAATAGTCTCCACATCCTTGGAGAGGACGCCTTTAAGGCCAATCAGCGTCCGGTTCAGCTGCGGCTCCGTAACGTTGAAGTTGTAGCTGTAGAAGACGAGATTATCGTGTGCCAATCCATCCTTTAGCCGTGTCGCAAATGAAAGCCATTCCTCGTAATCGCCGCCAAAAAAGAGGATGTTGGAGCGGACAAAGAAGATGCCGCTATGGATCGATTTCAAGCGTTCCTTATCTTCGATAACGTCTGCCTGTGCTTCCAGTGAGAGCAAGAGCTGACTGGCCCGTTCAATATGGCCGGTCACGGTGAGAATGAAGATGTACAGAATGGACCATTCAGGTGAAGACACCGCTTCGGGCGGCTTGCTTTCGAACCAGCGGAGTACTTTCCGAAACTCCCCTTGTCTTAAAATATCCCCGACATGCGTCTCCAGCAGTTGTTCCATCAGCCCGTATTCTCCGGCGGCAATCGCGTGGTCGATGGCATCGTCGATCATGCCGCGCTCCGAATGGGCGATGCTGGCTCGCCTATGGGACTCCAGCCAGCTGTCTCTATCGTTGCGTTCATGCATCTTGCTAAGAAACTCCGCGAACAAAGGATGATACCGATACCATACCCCTTGGAGGTCAATGGGCAGAACAAATAGATGATTGGCTTCCAACCAAGACAGCATGGCTCCGCTATTTGGGTTTGTCGTCACTGCGCCAGCCAGTTCTGCGTCCATGCGCTTCAGGACGGAGGAGCGCAGCAAAAACTTCTGAATGTCTTCCGGCAGCGAGCTGAATACCTCTGCGAACAGGTAACCGGAGACGCTTCGTTCGCTCCCCTGGAACTGTTCAATGTAGCGGTCTCGTTCCGCCGTCTGAGCAAGCGATACGGCTGCAAGCTGCATGCCGGTTACCCAGCCTTCTGTCCGCTGATGAAGGCTCTGGATATGCTCCTTGGACAGTGGAAGGTTATGTGTTTTGCTATAGAAAGCTTCCGCTTCTTCTTCGTCGAATTGCATCATTTTAAGAGACATGACGGTTAGCTCGCCTTGGGCCAGCCACCTGCTTGTCGAGAAAGGCAGCTCGGCCCGGCTTGCTACCACTAGATGAACATGAGCAGGCAGATACGTAATGGCGTAGGACAAGCTGTCGTGAATATGCTGATCGGTAATGACATGATAGTCATCCAAAATAAGCGCAAAGGGATGCTCCAACTCATGAAGCTCGTTCATGAGGGCATCGATGAAGGTATACAGGGAAGCATGCGGCAGCGTATGAGCCAGCCACTTGATTCGAACGGCCGTTGCTTCCGGCAGGGAGCCGGACAGAGCCGCAGCCGCATATCTCCAGAAGCGGACAGCGTCATTATCCAACACATCCAGAGAGAGCCAAGCCGTGCGGGAACTCGAGCTGCGGGCCCATTGCCCGAGCAAGGTGGATTTGCCGAAGCCGGCAGGGGCGCATATGACTGTGAGCTTGCTCTCCAAGCTTCGGTCCAGCTGAAGCAGCAAACGGCTGCGTTCAATTAGACCCTCTCTGAGACGCGGAGCGGTTATTTTTGTTTTCAGCAGGTTGATATGGCTGGCGTCATTCTTCAGCTTCATAGTTCCTCCATATGCAGACAAGCTTTCTTGCTTTCAGTATAGCGGAACCCCTGTTATAAAAATAGACGGAATTAACATTTGCAAATTGTTCCGAGGGCAAATTTCCGTACAATCAATAGAATCGTGTCCTTTCATGTCGAGATATGAAAGGCTTAGATTAAAGGAGGTAGCAGGAGAAGATGAACGCGGCTTACATAAGGGGAAGAGGGCATTTTAAGGCGCAATTGGCGTTGAAATGGCTTTTGATAGCGCTGCTTGCTATAGGGGGTCTTGCGGCTCCTGTGTCTGTCAAGGCAGCTGCGGGGAATGAGCCTTTTTCATTGAAGGTGGTATCGATATCAGCGGGCGACTCGCATGTTTTGGCGCTGCTGAGCGACGGGACTGTGAGGGCTTGGGGGAGAAATAATATCGGGCAATTTGGCAACGGCTCTATACAGTCTTTGAATGTAGCTATGCCTGTCTACGAGATGTACAACGGACAGTACCGGAATTTGACCAAAATCGTGGCGGTTTCGGCGGGGCCGCAATACTCATTGGCATTGGATGAGAACGGGGTCGTCTATTCATGGGGATTTAATGCCAGCAATGAGCTTGGCCGTAATCCGGAGTTTATGGTGAGTTATGCAGCCGAGCCAATCGCCGGACTCCCCAAAATTGTGAAAATATCGGCGGGTGCTACGAATGCTTCCGCTTTGGCTGAGGATGGCACGGTATGGGCTTGGGGAGATAATCAAGTGGGGCAGGCTGGAATCGGTACGACGCTCAATTATGTCCAGTACCCTGTCCAAGTGCTTGCCTCAGCGGGCGTTCCTTTGACAGATATACAGGATATCAAGTCCAGAGGCAGCCAGACCTATGCGATTCAGGGCAATGAAGGAAAGCTGCTGGCCTGGGGATATAACGGCAGAGGACAATTGGGTGACGGCACCTATACTCACCGATCGTATCCTACTCCGGTAACGAAGGTGGATGGTACGCCCCTTGAACAAATCCGGGCGATCGGAAGCGGCGACGCCTACGGGCTTGCCATTGGGAATGACGGGGCGTTATGGGTATGGGGAAGTAACGAAGCTGCACAGCTTGGTCTGAATGATACCAGAATCAGAACCCGTGCTGAGAAGTTGATCCTTCCTTCAGGCGATCTGTTTGACGATGTGTCGATGGTGGATGGAGGATTCAATCATACGCTTGCTATCAAGCAGGATGGCAGTCTGTGGGCTTGGGGAAGCGGCATGAATTACTTAGGAAATGAGGTTGCCGGGCAATTAGGCCTCGGGGATAATGCCTCCTTCGTTCAGTCGCCGGAGAAAGTTGGGCTGGCGGAGGATGGGACGGTTATTTCCGATATTCAGCAGATGTCAACAGCTGCGTTTTATAGTGTCGTGCTGTTAAAGGACGGTACAGTATGGAGCACAGGCATCAACGATGATGGACAGCTTGGAGGCAACCGATCGGAACCCCATCTTACGCGGTTTGCTCAAATGACAATGACTGATCCAAGGCAGGCTTATTGGACCATTGCTAAAACGGAAGTTTTTTTGAATGAAGAGATAACGGTGCGCTTGCAGCTGGCTGATTATTGGAAGCGAATATCCAAGTTCGGCACAGATAAAATCGATATTCAATCCAGCATTGGAACGGTTGATCAGCTTGTATATGAAGGGGACGGGAAGTTCTCTGCCAAAGTAGTGAGCACTTCCGAAGGCCTGGCTGTCATATCGGCCAGCATTAATGGTATCGTCATTCCCGCGCAGCAAAACGTGAAATTTGTATCAGCGGAGACGCAGTACAAGGAAGCGCTGGACATTGTTATTGCGGATGCGGAGTCTGAACTGGCAGCGACTGCCGAAGGTGTTGATCCGGGTCAGTATCCAGCCAGTGCGAGAACGGCGTTTGCCGATGCGATAGCAGAAGCGAAGGCAATCTCTGCCGAACCTGGGGTTCCTTATACCGTCTATGATACGGCACGAAAAAATCTATTGAATGCGCTTATGAATTATTGGGATTCGGAAATTATTGAAGTTGATAAGACAGCCTTAAAAGCAGTAATTAGCGAAGCTCAAAGTGAACTGTCCACAACGGAAGAAGGCAATGATCCCGGTCATTATCCTGCGAGTGCGAGAACGACGTTAGATCAGGCGATCACTGCTGCAAATACAGTGGTGTCGAATGTGATGGCAAAGACGGCGCAAGTTGAGCAAGCGCGCATAGATCTAAGCGCCGCTCTCACAACATATCGCGGGGCGAAGGTGCCGGAAGCGGATAAGACGGCGCTGAATGCAGTCATTGCGGAAGCCGAGGCGGAACTAGCTTCGACAACGGAAGGTACAAATCCAGGCGAGTATCCGGCAAGCGCCAGAGCGGCGTTGAGTCAAGCGATTACAACGGCTAAGGCTGTAGCGTCTAATGAGCAAGCGACGGCGGGGCAGGTAGAACAAGCGCGTGCCGATCTGAGCGCCGCTCTCACAACATATCGCGGAGCAAAGGTGCCGGAAGCGGATAAGACGGCGCTGAATGCAGTGATTGCAGAAGCTGAGGCGGAACTGGCTTCGACAACGGAAGGTACTAATCCAGGCGAGTATCCGGCAAGCGCCAGAGCGGCGTTGAGTCAAGCGATTACAACGGCTAAGGCTGTAGCGTCTAATGAGCAAGCGACGGCGGGG